>CAYOCT010000056.1:0-45971 GCA_964402555.1 uncultured Nitrospiraceae bacterium
GCGCTCAGGATGACAGAAAGGACGGAGCCGACAAAGGAAAGCGCAAGACTTTGATGTTTCTTCACAGGCTCTCAGAATGACAGGAGGTCCAGCGTTCCTCTATGCATCGGAGTCACACACGACGCGCTGCACTTTCATCCTCCCGAGTGAGGCCGCGTTTCATGACGACGCTACATAGAAACTGGGGATAACTGAGTATGCGCCCCTGCCAGTGGACATCTTTGTCTGGAATGATTAGACTTTGCCGCGATGCGGATGGATCTTCTGAAACAACCACCCCAGGCGCCGACCGACCGGCAGCGGCTCGTGATCGATGCGCTCGCGATGCTCGTCTACACGACAATCGTGTACTGGGCAAGCGTGTCCCTGTACCCGCTCGGGCGCGACTACGCGCACCTAGCGGACGCGGGCCGCAGCCTTGCGTTTCCCATGAACCACATCTGGGGCTGGGAAGTCCGCACGTTCGGCGCGCGCGTGGCCGGCTATCATCTCGTCAATCTCGCAGTTCTGTACGCCTGTATGGCGTGCGCGTACCGGCTGGTCAAGCTCACCGTGAAAGGCCCGGTCTGGCTCGGCACGCTGGCGGCGACGTTGTTCATGGCCAACCCCGTTCACAGCGAAGCCGTCCTCAATCTCTGCGGCGTGCTCGACCTTCTCCCCTGCCTAATGGCCCTCGCCGCAATCACCCTGTACGCCGAATCGGCAGAACACCCGCGCGCGTGGAAGAGCGTCCTGGCCCCGATGGTCTTCGCATGCGCCGTGCTGCCCTTCCGCGCAAACGCCATGCTGTGGCTCGTCGCGCTGGGCTGCGAGATGTTCACCATCGAGGACAAACGCCGCGCCGTGCCGCGTCTATTGCCGCCTCTGGCAATCAGCATCGTCGCGTGGTATCTGCACGCGGACCTCTTTGCGTGGACGAATCTTCATCCCGGACGCATGTTCGCGCCGCTCTACTTCATCGCCTATCCGATTGGATTCCTGCCCGAGAACGCCCATGCCTTCGTCCGCCATCCCTGGCTCGGCTGGGTCTCGGCTGGCGCGGCAGTTGCGGTGACGTATCTCATCTGTCGCAAGGCGCGCCGTCCCGCGATTCTCTTCGGGGTGTTTGCCATGGTTGCCATCCGATTGTTTCAGGGCGGCGCCCCAGTCGACCCCGTCCACATGGTCGGCGGCGGACAACTGCTTACGGCCACGGTGTTCTTCTATATCGCCTTTGTCGGTCTCTGCCGCAGCATCATGCAACACCCGAAGTGGCACCGGCCGGTCGTCATCGTCACGGCCTTGCTGTGCGTTGTCTTCTTCGTAATGGAGTTCCGATCCGTAATGGCATGGCGTTATGCCTCCGCGCGCGTCAAGACGTTTCAAACTGAGGTAGCGTCAGCGCCGGATGTGGGAATCATGCCGGACTATCAATACTTCCAAGGAGCGCCAATGTGCCTGTCCGAGTCGATCAAGTACGACACGCCCTTTGGCAAGGCCGTGCGGGCGGCGTCGCTGCTGCCCATGCACTACGCTCCCCCGGCGCATATTACCGTCGAAGCATGGACGCCCGCGCTGGGTGTGGTCGCGCTCGAAGGCACGCGCCCGCTCGACGCGTTATGCTATCCTTACGGCCTCATGTCGGTTGGCGGCAGGCAGGAGACTCCCGGAGCGACCATTCGGACTCTCGCCGCAAGCCCCGGCTTGATGCGATTCGAGATCGTGCCGAAGGCCGGGCCGCTGCCCGAACGCCTCGCGCCGGCCTCGTCGAAACACTGAACATCGCTTTCGGGAGGACATCGCATGGCAACGCCTGGAGTCAAAGTCGGTATCATCGGAGGTTCGGGCCTCGACGACCCGAAGCTGCTCGACCAATACGAGGACATCGAAATCGCCACGCCGTTCGGAGTACCGTCGTCGAATCTCACTACGGGACTCCTCGCGGGCATCCCCGTCGCGATCCTCGCGCGCCACGGCAAAGACCATTCCATCATGCCGACCAAGGTCCCGTTCCGCGCCAATATCTGGGCGCTCAAGGAACTCGGCTGCACGCATATCGTCGCCACAACCGCATGCGGATCGTTACGCGAGGCAATCCGTCCGGGCGATCTGGTCTTTCCCGATCAGTTCATCGACAACACAAAGCACCGCCTGCTGACCTTCCACGAAGACAAGGTCATCCACACGCCGATGGCCGACCCGTTCTGTGGACCCTTGCGCGCGCTGCTCGCCCAGACCGCCGAAGAACTGGGCCTGCGTTACCACCCGCAAGGCACCGTCATCACCATCGAAGGCCCGCGCTTCTCGACCCGCGCCGAATCGCGCATGTTCATCAACTGGGGCGCGGACGTGATTAACATGTCCACCGTGCCCGAGGTCGTCCTCGCGCGCGAACTCGGCATCTGCTACCAGTCCATCGCAATGTCGACCGACTACGACTGCTGGAAAGAAGACGAAGAACCCGTCACCTGGGAAATCATCGTCCGCCGGATGAAACAGAACGCGGACAACGTCAAGCGCCTCGTCGTCACCACGATTCCCAAGATCGAAGCGCAAGCCTGCGCCTGCAACGGCTAACGCATTGTGCCGACGGAATTTCAACTCGGAGACCCTACACCCGTGAGCAAGCAAATCGCCGGCGACCGATTAGACCGCAAAGGCATCTTTACGTTCCTCATCGCGACGTTCGTACTCTCTTATGCGCTGCAAGCGATCGTCATGCGCGTCGGCAGCCTAGTCGCGTTGACCTTTCTCGTTCCGTTCGTGCCAGCCTTGACCGCGGCCATCGCCGCGCGCGTCTCCAAGACGCCCGGCTACGCGCGCGGCGCGCTGTGGCCCATCCCGAAACTCGCAGCCTTGCGCATGGCGGTCGTCATACCGATCCTCTTCGCGGCCGCCTATGCGATTCCCGCCGCCGCCGGTCTGCTCAAGCCCGATTGGTCGCTGTCAGAACTGATGGCGAGGCTCCCCTTCGCCGAACAATATCAACTCCCCGAAGCGCTCGCTGCGCGCCTGCCGCAAGTCTATCTCGTCAGCGGCATCGTGTTGAGCGTCATCCTCGGCCCGACCGTGTATGCGCTGATGCTCGTCGGCAACGAATATGGATGGCGCGGATATCTCCTGCCGCGCCTGATGCCGCTCGGACGCTGGCCAGCCTACGGTATCGTCGGCGTCGCGTGGGGCCTCAGTTTCATGCCGCTCATGCTCAACAACTCCGGCGACGCGCCGCTACGCAACGGACTGCTCGCCCTGGCGATGGCTATCCTGCTGAGCGCCGCGCTCGGTGAGGTCTGGCGCAGGTCGTGCCACCTCGGGTTGACCACCGTGTGCGCCGGCTGCCTCGTCTGCCAGGCGTCGAGCGTATGGGCCTATCTCTTTCCCGGAGCGACTGCGGCGTTTCCATGGTCCGATCGCTTCGGACTCGTTGCGCTCGTCGTGTGGGCCATCGCCGCGGCGATCCCCGGCGTCTTGTTCGGCAAGATGGGAGTCAAACGCGATGCCTGAGCGCCCAGCGCGTTTTCACTACGGCTGGGTGGTGCTCGCGATGGCCACGCTCGTAGTGTTCGGCGCGCTCGGCCTGGCCCGCTTCGGCTACTCGGTCGTCCTCCCCTCGATGGCCGCCGGCCTCGGCATGGACAACACCCACGCAGGCGCGCTGGCCTCGGCCAACCTCGCGGGCTATCTCGCCCTGTCGCTAATAGGCGGCGCGTTGGCCGCGCGATTCGGTCCGCGCATCGTGATCGCGATCGGCCTGACAATCGTCGGACTCGGCATGCTGCTAACCGGCCTCGCTCAAGGATTTTTTGCCGCGGCGATCTGGCGCGTGGTAACCGGGTTCGGCAGCGGAGCCAGCAACGTCCCCGTGATGGGCCTGCTCCCGGCATGGTTCGCGCCACGGCGGCGCGGTCTGGCAACCGGTATCGGTGTCGCGGGTTCCTCGATTGCCCTCATCGTGACCGGACGCCTCGTTCCACCCATCCTCACCGCCTACGGCGACGCCGGATGGCGCGTTTGCTGGTACACATTCGGCGCGTTGACGCTCGCTCTCGCGGTAGCCGCGTATATGCTGCTGCGCAATCATCCGTCCGAGATGGGCTTGAAGCCCGTAGGCGCCGACGCCGCAGCCAACCCGCCCGCGCCCAAAGCCGAAGGTGCGCTTCGTTGGGGCCTGGTCTATCGCTCCAGCGCCATGTGGCTAGTCGGTCTCATCTACGTCGCGTTCGGCTTCTCCTACATCATCTACATGACCTTCTTCGTCAAAGCGCTCATGGCCGAAGGCCACTACACCAAGGAAGCCGCGGGCAATCTCTTTATGATCATGGGCTGGTTCAGCCTCTCCTGCGGCCTGATTTGGGGTTCGTTATCCGATGTCATCGGCCGCAAATACGCCCTGCTCATCGTCTACCTGATCCAAGCCGCCGCGTTCGCCCTGTTCGCGCTGTGGGCCGAGCCTGTCGGCTTCACCATCTCCGCCATCCTATTCGGCCTGACCGCGTGGAGCATTCCCGCCATTATGGCCGCGACCTGCGGCGACCTCCTCGGCCCCCGCCTCTCCCCCGCCGGACTCGGCTTCGTGACCCTCTTTTTCGGCATCGGCCAGGCCCTCGGCCCAAGCGTCGCCGGCGCCGTAGCGGACCGCATGCACTCCCTTCTCCCCGCCATGCTCCTCGCGGCAGCAGTCGCCCTACTGGGCGCCGTCGGAGCCCTCTTCCTGCCCAAGGGCCATCCCGAGAACACGTGAAGCACTGCGCGCTCTCTCGTCCTTCCTCTCCTTTCGAGCAGCGCCAAGAATGACAACCCCATCGTCCGTGTATGTCCGTGACCGTCCGTGCAAACACACCACCAGAACACACGTCTTCTCCATTGAAGTCGCCCGGCTTCTCGTGATACTAAGTGTATGTGAGGATCTGCTTGAGTATGGCTACAGCAATCATAGTCATCTTCACTCTGCTGCACACAGCCGCCTCGGCGCAGGCTCAATCCCTTTCTTCCGAACCCGCCCCACACACCATCGACCCGCTCAAGAACTACTCTCGGTTTCTTGACTCGCTCGACAAGGCCGACCCCTATTCGATCAAGAAGGCCACAGAGGCGTATCTGCGCGACATCCCCACGCTCGACAGGGCCTCGCGGGATATGGCCTTCCTCGAATTCCTGACGTTCTACACGGGGGTCTGCAGCGCGATCTGCGCAAAGCTCAGCGAACGGTTTGATGCTGAGATTTCGCACTTTCCAAGCGAAGAGCGATGGAAGTTGGACCTCAACACCTTGTTCTGTTCTCCCGCGTTCGAGCGGACATTGAATGAGAACGGCATGCATGCTGTCTTGGACCTAAACGAAGGTGCGAGGGTTGACCAGATACCGGAGTATGTCCTGACCCGGTTCGTCGATTTCGTTTCGCCACCCCTATCGGAGTTTCTCGAGTTCCGAGGCCCAGAGCTCAAGGAGCCTTGGTGCGGCGACGGGGAGATAGGAATTAGCCGCCGTGAACTCGCGGCGCGCGTAAGGAAGTGGGAATGCTATATCGAGGACTATCCCGCGTCTCCGCTTAGAGAAAACGCACAGAGCCTCTTCAAATGGTACTTTTCATCGTTTACCGGGGGCCAAAGCAACTCGCCTGTCTTCTGCAATACCTTCCGGTCGGACCGAGAGCCTTCCGAATACAAGGCAAGCGATGAAGACTTCGCGATCTTCTCCGATTATGCTAAGCGGTATCCGAATGGCTTTGTCGGACCCATCATGAAAGCCCTCACGGCGCTCATGTCGGAATCGAAGTTGACGTGGACCCCAGCTATAAGCGAATTCCTCAAAGAGGCTGATGCGGAGATAGAAAAGGCGTTTCCAAGTAGCGAGATCGCGAAGCGGCACTGGCTCGAGCACGGCCAATATCTCACCGTTGAATCTCCGTAGCCCGCCACCCCTTCGAGGAGGACGCATAGATTCGCTAGGCTAGGGTCTTCAATCCGTCGCGAACAAGAGTCTTCCGTATGGCGTTCTTAACATGTTTCCTATTGCTTCCCCTGATCGATGCCTAACTCCGGAGTACGGCATTCAGAACTCCCTCCGCATCTCTCCGCGCCGCTCTGCGCCTCTGCGTTGGATTCGGCCTTTATGCAGATCCAGCCACACATATCCAAGCTGCATCCCCAAACGTACTTCCTCTTTATCGCAGCGTGATCGATCCCACGTCGAGTCTGTGAACCGCCTAGCGCTCTATGCTTTCACTTCAATAACCACTTTTCCGATATGCTTCTGGGACTGGAGATGCTCGTAGGCTTCGCGCGCCTGCCCGAAGGGGAAGACGCGGTCGATGCACGGGTGGACCTCCCAGGCTTCGAGGGCGCGGGCCAGACGGCGGAGCTCTTCGGTGGATTCCATCATGATGCCGCGGACGGTGAGCTGGCGCATGAACAGGTGCAGGACGTTGAAGGTCGTGCCAGCGCCGCCGAGCACGCCGATCAACGACACGCGCCCGTTGAGCGCGCAGGCTTGCAGCGAGTTACTGAATGTCGAGCCGCCGCCGACTTCGACGACCACGTTGACGCCCTTGCCGCCAGTGATCTTCTTGACCGTCTTGTGCCATTCGGGTTCGCGGTAATCGATCACGGCGTCGACGCCGAACTTCTCCTGGACGATCTTCCCCTTCTCTTCGCTCGACGTGCTCAGGATGACGTGCGCGCCGATCTTCTTCGCGATCTGCGCGGCATAGATCGAGACGCCGCCGGTACCGTGAGCGAGCATCCACTGGCCCGGCTTGAGATGCCCATGCGTCATCACGGCGGCCCACGCGGTCAACCCGGCGATCGTCAGCGTCGACCCTTCCTGGAACGTCATGTAGTCGGGCACCTTCAGCAGCGATACGGCGGGGTACACGATCTGTTCGCTAAGGACGCCGTCCACCCCCGAGCCGCCGACGAAGGTTCGTATCCATTCGGAGCGCAACGACCCCCCAGGCCAGAATTGGAACGGCGCGTTGAGCACCCGGTCGCCCACGTTCAACTCGGTCACGTTCGGCCCCACTGCGACAACCGTCCCAGCCATGTCCGCACAGGGGATAATGGGCGGGTCCTGCTTGCCGGAATAACGCCCGTCGGCCACCATCAGATCGCGATAGTTCAGCGACACCGCGTGGACATCCACCACGACTTGCCCCGGACCTGGCTCGCCAAGGTCAGGGCGTTCCACCATCTTCAACGAATCCAACCCGCTCCCGTCGACCGTGTAGCACCTCATCCTAGCGCCCTCCCTTGTGCGTTGAATCTATCTGTTCTCAGTCATTAGCGGGAACCCCCGCGACACGTGAAGCATTCCCCTTACTCGCACGCCTTCTTCAACGAAGCGAAGAAGCTGTACGGATCGAGCACGTCGAACGTCAGGCCGGGATGCTCCTCGCGCAGCACCTTGAGCGAATCGATCACCGCCGACGGCGGAACCCAGACAATCCGAAAGAGGTAGTACGGCATTCCTGAACCTTCGCGCTCCTTGACGACTTGGAAGATGGCATCGGCGGTTTGCTTCGGACTGCTGAAATTGCAGGTGTTATTCAGCAACTCCGTCACGGGCATGCCCTTCCAGACGTGCGGTTTGGGGGCCACGCCGCCGGTGTTATGCAGGTCCATGACGATGGTCGCGAACCCGTCCGGCGCGAACTTCCTGAACGCATCCTTGACCGCCGCCGTCGGCTGATCCCAATCGAGGACCATCGGCGCAATCGTCATGTCCGTTGCCTTGAAGAAATGCCGATTGTGCTTCACGAAGAGGTCCAAGTATTCCGGCCGCACGCGGTTCGGGTTGAAATAGCCCGCCGCGCTGGCGTCGCTCGCGAAATGGTCGTTCGGCGTTGCGGTCGCGTAGACGTATTGGATGACATCCGGATAGGTTTCGATCAGGTTCGGATTGATGCCCCACATCAGGGGAAGCTTGCCGCGGTTCGGGTCGCCCCAATGCTTGGGCAGGAAATCGTACAGCGGCGTGGCCGAGTCGTAATCCGCCATCAGGAAACAGAAATGCGCCTTGACGTTGCCGGGCGCAACCGGCTTGGGCCTGGCCTGGTGGAGTTTCTTGAACGGGGCCTGGCTATGGAACGACTGATTGTAGCAATCGCTCGATACCGTGTTCTGATAGCAATTGTACGGCGAGATCAGATACACGGTCTCCCACTCGGTCGGAACCGGCTCGTGCTTGCTTTCGTGCCCGGGAATGTTGCTGTACTTCCAAAACGAGAAGAAGCCCGTCATCTCGGTCATGTGACGACCCGCCGACTGGCGCAGCAGCTCGTCGAGGATCAACTTGTACGTTTCCAGGTCGGTGCCCAGTGACTGCCCGGGATCGTCTTTCGGGATCTCATCGCCCCACGGCGACAGATCGAACACGAATCCACGATTCTTGATGGCCCAGTCGCGTGTAACCACATACGAGAGATCGCCCGAGGCCCGCGCCACGCACGCGTCTTCAAACAGGCAGAACAAGTGCGACGAACAGAGTCCCTTCGCCAAAAATTCACGCACGGCCCAGCGGTAGGCGTCGTTCTTCTTGCTGCCCGACTCGCCCCCCGTGAAGCGCCCGCGAAGATCATCGAGCACCGGCAGCTTCCACTTGGCCAGGCATTTCGATGCAAGTTCTGGGCTGAGCACGACACCTCGTTTCACGCCCGCAATCGTCGTGGCAACATTGACGGACGCGGGGACCTCCGGGGCCCAGATCACCACGCCTTTGACGCGGTCGCCGGCCAGTGCCAACAGCCCGTCCAGGCCATCGACTCTCACGTGTTCGCGCCCCGCAAGCCACTGTCCCTCGCCCGAAAAGAGATCGAGCCAATACTTGGGGCGTTCGCTGCGATTCGAAAGCGCATACAGGCGCGGCCCGTCTTCGTTGATGATGCCCTGCAAGCACGCCGCCGCCATGGCCTCGTCGTAGGCCTCGGATTTCTCCGACGCCGCGGGTTGGTACACATACACAACGTGTTCAGGTTTCATGGCCGTAGGATCCCCCCCTGCCGATATCACCGTCTGCGCCAACACAAGAACTGCCCATCCCAACATCGACGTGTGCCTCCCCAACGTTGACGCGGCACCAGATTGCCGTCCGCGCGGTCTAAGTGTACGATACGGCTACTGGGCACGAGTATAGCCCTTCGGGGCGCTAACGTCGAAACAGCGTAACGCGGGAGGAGTGCTTCGATGTCGATGGATGGTTTTCTTGGGTTGTGCGTGGGAATCGCCGCGTTGCTCGCAGCATCGAGCGCCATGGCGGCGCCGGCCGCATCGGCGGAACGCTTGTGGAAACCTGTGCCGGACGAACCCTACTTGCAAGAGTTCGGCGACAAACTGCAAATGGATTTGCCGGTCACCTCACTGGCCGTGTTGCAGGGCGCCCTCTACAGCGTCGTAGACGGTCAAGTCAAGCAACTCCGTGAAAGGTCCTTTCAAGACGTGCCCGGCAGCCCGGCAGGCGTTCACCGCTTGCGTTCTCTCGACAACGCCCTGTGGGCCATCGCGAAGGATAGCCTGTATCGCATGACCGCTGATGGTTGGACCCAGGTGGCGTCGGACGAGTTCGTGGACGTCTGCCTGCACCTCGGCGTCGTTTACGCCGCGACACGCAAGCATCTGTTTCGCTTCGAGAATGGCACGCTGGCCAGCGCCGAGCCCGAGGCCGGCTACCTGTCGAGCGATTCGACGATGGTCATGGAAGACTACTCCCAAGTACTCGCCGACCCGGTGGAAATTGGCCCCGTCGAGCGTATCGCCTCATATAGCGGAACCCTGTACATGCTCACCGGCGGTCGCCTCGCGCTGATCGACGGCAACACCTTCATGCCCAGTCCCATCGATTGGGGCATGATGCCCTCGCGAACCGTACGCGAGATGCTCCCCCAAGGCAGTTGTCTCTACATAACGACCGACCGCGGCCTCGCCGTAGTTCGCGGCATGGCCTTGACCGTGTTGCGCGGCGAACAGGGGCTTCCGTACGAAGACACGACGTGCCTCGCAAAAGGATTCGACGGTGACGTGTGGATCGGGACGACGCGCGGCGCCATTCGCAAGACCGGAAACGAGTTCCACTACTTCGCGGCGGACCGCTGGCTCCCCAATAACCGGGTCCACGACATCGCGGTCGACGGCCACACGGTCTACATCGCCACCGATGCCGGGCTTGGCATCGTCCGTTACGAACCATTCACGCTGGCAAAGAAAGCGGCGCTATTCGAGCGAGACCTGGACACGTGGGGTTACAAACGTCTGGGATTCATCCACAAGCTCGAATGGAATCCAAAGAAGGAATGCTGGCTGCGCGAGATCAGCGACAACGACGGCGGCCACACGGCGCATTACCTGGCCGCGATGTCCTTCAAATACGCGGCAACCGAAGACGAGTCGGCCCGCCAACAGGCCCTCGACGCGTTCAAAGCAATGATCTGGCTCGAAGCCATCACCAAGAACAGCGGCTTCATCGCGCGTGCCATCTGGTCCGTCCAAGGCGACGAAGGCAAACGCGCGGCCCATGGTTCTGGGGGCCTGCCCGCGAAATGGTATCCCACCGACGACGGGCTGTGGCTCTGGAAAGGCGATACCTCGAGCGACGAGGTGAACGGCCACATGTATTCCGTGTCGCTGTTCCACGACCTCGCCGCGAAAGGCCCCGAAGTCGATCGCGCCACGCAGCACATCGCGCGCATCGCGGCCCACATCGTCGACAACGGATTCGTCTTGCGCGACATGGACGGCAAACCCACGCGCTGGGGACGGTGGGACCCGGACTACCTGCTCAAACCCTACGGATTCGAGGCGCGCGGCCTCAACGGCATGGAAGTGCAGACCTACATGCGCACGGCGTTCGCCCTAACCGGCGACGCGAAATTCGAAACGGCGTTTCAGCAACTCCTCAAATGGCGCTACCAAACGTTTACCGTGCGGCAAAAGCAAACTTTCCCCCCGGACCTCATCGTGCCGTGGGACGACGAACTCGCCTTTCGCTGCTACCATCCGCTGCTCACCTACACGACGGACCCCACATTGCGTTCGATTTACCTGCGCAGCCTCGAACGTAGCTGGGAAGTCATGCGTATGCAGCAATTGCCGTTCTTCAACTTCATTTACGGCGCGCTGACCAACAACGACTGCGAGGCGGCGCAGGCCGCCAAGCATCTGCGCGAATACCCCGTGGACCCCGTCAACTACAGCTTTCAAAACTCCCATCGCGCCGACCTCGCGCCGCAGCCCGGATACGTCGCCTATTCCGGCGGCACCCGCGCCATCTCCCCGCGCGAAACGCAAGGCGAATGGGGCAGCCGCTCCGCGATTCAATACGATGGCCATGGACAGGGACACGTAGCCACGCCGCCCATCGGCTGGCTTGAAGACTACTGGATGGGCCGCTACTACGGGTTCATCGAAGCGCCGCGCACCACCGACCCCGCGCTCGTTGGCATAGAGCCTTCATCGGCGGAACCGCACGGCGCCGCGCCCTACAACGGCCCGCCACGTCCCGAGGGCCTGATCCCAGGTTGCGACAAATAGCCTCGGCGCGCGCAGACCACCCACTGATTTTCTTCGTTGTCGGTGAGAACCTCGACCACGAACACGATAACGAGCAAGAGCAAGAAAGCTCAATCCAAAATCGAAAATCTAAAATCCAAAATCGAGAAGCCAATTCTCCCTTTGGTTGAGGTCAGAAGCCGCGCTGTGTCCACCCCGTCCACTTCGTCCATCGGCGCGCGGGAATGATCGTCCCCGCGCCGCTGTTACTCCCATCGAAGAGGCAATATACGGGGGCCACGAGGCCGGCGACGCAATGGTCCTCCGCCAAGAATACCCAAACCGCGGCCACATCAAACGAAAGGTTGACGCCATGTCCATAGTACGGTTGATATATGTGAGCAGAATGACGGAAGCGTGCGATACCGTCGCGCTGCACAAGATACTCGAGATTTCGCGCGAGAAGAACGTGCAGAACGACATCACCGGCATCCTGTGCTACGACCCCCAGTACTTTCTGCAATGCCTCGAAGGCCCGCAGGCCGCCGTCAACGAACTTTACGCCAACATCGCCCGAGACGACCGCCACGCCCGCGTGACTCTGCTCGAGTATCGCGACGCCGAGCAACGCCATTTCGGCGATTGGTCAATGGCTTTCTTAGCCCCCGCGGACATGGACCCCGCCACCGTTCGCAAGTTTAGCGAGAGCGGCAAATTCGATCCGTATCGTTTGACCTCCGATCGCGCGCTCGCATTCCTGACAGAAACCGCCGCGCAAAAACGCGACCTCCTCGCATCCCAGGCCGACGCCAAGCGCGCCTGACCTGGCCCGAAACGACGCTCGAATCCGCAGCAAACTTGCGCCATTCCGGCCCGCTGTGGTAAAGTCCATCACCTTCAATCGCGGGCAACGCAGCCCGCGTGCAAGGGCGGTTAGCTCAGCTGGCTAGAGCATCTGCCTTACACGCAGGGGGTCGCAGGTTCGAATCCTGCACCGCCCACCACCTAAAATATTCTATTACAATAGATTACAACATTAAACTACTATTATCGCCTCTCGAAGGTCAGGCACAATGCCCAGGCCGCTGTCAGTGGCGATATTGTAATGTGAGCACCAGGTCCTTGTGATGTAGTCAAGTTGCTCCAGGCTAAAACAGATGAAGTACTTGAGACATTCTCGCTTATGTCCCTTGATCCAGGTTGCAAAGAAGAAATCTGCGCGTGGGGCCTTGATGGGCAATAGGAGGTCGCGTACGCCTTAAGACTTCCAGAACGACATGATTTCGCGGGGGGTATTTTCCATCCCGGTCATGGATCATGAATCGTGGTTTGACACCCATGTCGTCGAGCCACATGCCGGCGTTCCGGGTTTGTTGCATGACCCAATCGCCGGTCGGATTGAATGGCTCGGGGCTACAATGGACTTCGCTGCCTCAATCCAAACCCGTGTAACTCCGTTGTTGTTCTTGCCTCTTGCCATCCGATTCGTCCATACTGACTTCCGCTTCGGGTTAAGCTTTGGGCTCCGGTTGGCGCTCCGTCAAGCCTCATAGGACGGCGCCGGAACTGCGGCATGTGATGGTGACTGAATCGGGACACGGCGGTGGAGGGCAAGCGTTGGGAGACCCTTCCAAGGGCCAGGTAGGATGGCCCTGTCGTCGGCGTTGCTCAAACCAAGATTTGTGCGAGCCCCATATCTTGCCCGGCATGCCGGTTGGTTATCCACAACGCAACAGGCTACGCGGACCCCTACAATCGGGTCCGCCCCTATCGGATGAGGGTAACCAATGTGGCGACTATAAGGTTGGCGGTTCGAATCCGCCTCCCCGCCATTTTCAGGCATGAGGTATCGACATGGAACGCAAGAGATCCAAATCGAACGCCGCCAAGACGGTCGGGGACGGCGTCGCGCAGCCGATAGAACCCGCGGCAGACATGGACGAAGCGTCGTCACATCGGGTCTTGGACTTTCCCACCGTGGGAATTGGGGCTTCAGTGGGCGGCTTCGATGCCCTCAAGAAGTTCTTTGTGGTATGAAGAACGACAGCGGTATGGCTTTCGTTCTCATTCGGCATTCGGAGCTCGCGCATGCGAGCACGATGGCCGACCTCCTGAGCAAGTATGCAAAGATGCGTATGATGCAGGCTCGATAGGAAATGTTTGAGGTTAGTCGCCCATGACCAAATATGGACCGAATGAGATTGTGGTTAACGGGAGCATCCGCCTCTTGATGGTGGGAAACAACCATGAAGACGCCACTCTGATCCAACTTGCCTTAAGAGACGCAGAGGGCCAGTCCCTGGACGTGACACGGGCAAAGAGCGTATCCGAGGCTGAGGCGTTACTTAGCAGACAGACCTTCGACATAGCACTGCTCGACCTTAGTCTGCCGGATTGCAACGGACTCTCAGGATTGGGGCAAATTCAGTCGTTCTGCCCGCAGCTCCCTGTTGTAGTCTTGACTGGCGAACTCGATGTTCAGACGGGGGCGGAGGCCCTCCGGCAGGGCGCCCAAGACTACCTAACTAAGAGCCAGGTTGACGCCGGGGGGATCTCGAAAGCCATACGATATGCGATCGAACGCAAGCATCTGACGGAGGCTCTGCAGCGGGCTCACGATGAGATTGAACTGCGCGTAAGAGAACGAACTACCGAATTGAGAAAGACGGTTGAAGCGGCTGCGGCGGAACGCCAGCGCTTTATGGACGTTCTGAATATGCTGCCAGCATATGTCGTTCTGCTAACGACGGATTACCATGTGCCTTTCGCAAACCGTCTTTTCAGGGATCGGTTTGGAGCGTCGAACGGCAAGCGCTGCTACGAGTACCTGTTCAACCGCACGGAGCCTTGCGAGACATGCGAATCGTTTACGGTTGCCAAGACCCACGCGCCCCATCATTGGGAATGGACCGGCCCGGACAACCGCAACTACGATGTCCACGACTTTCCTTTCTCGGATACGGATGGCACTCCGCTCATCTTGGAGATGGGTATCGATATTACCGAACGCAGGAAGGCTGAAGCGGAACTGAGCGTATACCGCGAGGATCTCGAAAGGCTGGTGGATGAGCGAACACTCAAGCTTGAGGAAGTCAATGATGCGCTTCAGGCGGAAATTGCCGAACGCAAGGCGGCCCAGGAGGGGCTGGCCAGAGAGCGCGCTAATCTTCAGGCCGTATTTGAGGCGGTGAACGTCGGGATGCTGCTGATTGACGAAGCGGGAGCGGTTCGCCGAGTTAATAGCACGCTCGCTCGATGGGTCCAAGGCGCCCTGCCTGCGCACGAGGGGAATCAGCCTGGCGATTTCCTGGGATGCATCCACGCCCTGGCCGACCCCGAGGGATGTGGGCAGACGGTCCATTGCTCCTCTTGTGGCATTCGCAATACCTTCGAGACAGTGCTTAGCACACAGCGCCCCTTGCATGACGTGGAAGCCGAAGCCAGCCTATCCGTCGATGGCAAGGAGGTTGCCCTTTGGCTGGAGATCAACGCCGATCCTCTAGTCCTCGACGGTAAACGGCATGTGATCCTGGCTGTGAATAACATCACCGCCCGAAAGCAGGCCGAAGAGGCATTGCGTCAGAGCGAGGAACGGTTTCGCATCGCGCAAGATCTCTCCCTGGATGCCTTCGCCATTTTCAGCGCGGTACGGGACGATAGGGCGAATGTGGTTGATTTCCGCTGGGAATACGCGAATCCGGAGGCAGGACGGATGTTGCTGCGCTCGCCTGAGTATCTCGTTGGTCGGCGCTTGCTTGATGTGCTTCCCGGGAGCAAGTTCGAGAGCGGGTTATTCGACAGCTATGTACGTGTGATTGAGACCGGCAGACCCGATGACCTTGAGTTGCCGTACGACGCCGACGGGATTCACGGGTGGTACCGATACATGACCGTGCGGCTGGGCGATGGCGTCGCCGCCTATTCCACCGACATCACGGAGCGTAAGGCGCGAGAAAGGAATCTCATTCAGCTAAATCGGACGCTGCGCGCACACAGCCACAGCAACCAAGCGCAGATGCGGGCCATGGAGGAGTCCGCATACATGCAGGAAGTCTGCACGATCATCGTAGAAGACTGCGGCCACGCCATGGTATGGATAGGGCTGGCCGAAAACGACGAGGGCAAGTCGGTCCGGCCAGTGGCGAGCGCGGGGTTCGAGGAAGGATACCTTGACTCCTTGAAGATCACTTGGGCGGATGTGGACCGTGGGCGTGGCCCGACTGGCACGGCGATCCGCACAGGAAAACCAAGCATGTGCGCCAATATGCTCACGGATCCGAAATTCGCCCCGTGGCGCGAGAACGCCTTGCGGCGAGGATACGCATCTTCGCTCGTTCTGCCCTTGATGAACACTGGCAAGCCCTTCGGCGCCATCTGCGTATACTCACGAGAGCCCAATGCCTTCTCAGAAGATGAAATACAATTGCTTTCTGAGTTGGCCGACGATCTTGCATTCGGTATCGCATCCCTTAGAGTCCGGGAGGCCCATACGCAGGCGATGGCCTCTCTGGCGCGCGGGGAAGAACGGTACCGGACACTGTTCAACGGAATGACTGAGGGCTTCGCTCTTCACGAAATCATCACAAACGAACATGGCGAACCACGAGATTACCGGTTCCTCGAGGTAAATCCTGCCTTTGAACGCTTAACAGGGATGAAGGCGGATTCTGTTGTGGGCCGGACGTTCAATGAGGTGATGCACGGCGAAAAGGCTGATTGGGTTACGACCTATGGGAAGGTCGCCCTCACCGGCGAGCCGATCCACTTCCAGGACTATTCAGACGCACTGGATCGTTGGTACGAGGTCTTCTCGTATCGTCCGGCGCCGGGCCAGTTCGCGGCGGTCTTCATGGATGTTACAGAGCGCAAACGAATCGAGAAGCAGCTTGAAATCCTCTCGCGTTTTCCGGCCGAAAACCCGAACCCGGTGATGCGTATCGATAGGGAAGGCACGCTACTCTACTGCAATCCCGCCGGGCAGCATATTCTTGCGCATTGGCGATGCACGGTTGGAAGTCAGGTACCCCGGGAGATTGGGGAGATAGCCGCTAAGGCTATGGCTGACGGTGAGGTCTCGGAGGCCGAACTGTCTGTCGGGGAAAGAACTCTCCTCATGGCGTTCGCACCCATTGCCGAATTCGGCTACCAGAATGTCTATGGCGGTGATATTACGGAGCGAAAGAGAGCGGAAGAAGCGTTGAAGCGGAGCCGCGATCGTTTCGAGCTTCTGGCGGAAACGATAGGCGCGTTGCTGCAATCAAGTGACCCCAAAGAACTGGTCCAGGACCTGTGCTGGCGTGTGATGCGGTACCTGGATTGCCAGGCTTTCTTCAATTTCCTTGTCGATGACGAGGGGGGGCGGTTGCGCCTTAATGCCTATGCCGGCATCCCAGAGGAGGAAGCAATCAGGATTGAATGGCTGGACTTCGGAGTGGCCGTATGCGGGTGCGCGGCCGCGTCGGGATGTAGGATTGTCGCGGAACACATACCGACGACCCCTGACCCGCGTACCGACCTCGTCCGATCGTACGGCATCAAAGCGTACGCTTGCCATCCGCTACTCGGGCCGAATAACAAGGTCATAGGAACCCTTTCGTTTGGCGCAGGCAACCGCGAGACGTTCAATGCCGACGATCTCGCGCTCATGAAGAGCGTCGCCGATCACGTGGCGGTTGCCATGGAGCGCGTCCATTCGGAGCGTGAGTTGCGCCGGGCACATGACGAATTGGAGCAGCGCGTCGAAGAGCGGACGGCGGAGCTTCGTGGCGTTTCGCTTTACGCCCGAAGCCTCATCGAAGCCAGCCTCGACCCGCTCGTTACCATTAGCCCGGAAGGCCAGATTACGGACGTAAACGTAGCCACGGAAGAAGCGACGGGGGTCTCATCGCTGGACCTTATTGAGAGTGATTTCGCCGACTACTTCACGGAGCCCGAGAAAGCCCGTGAGGTGTACCGGCGGGTGTTGGCGGAGGGCCAAGTGAGGGACTATCCGTTGACCATGTGCCACACCTCCGGAAGCACAATGGATGTGCTTTACAATGCGACAATCTATACGAACGACGCGGGAGAAATACAGGGCGTGTTCGCGGCGGCCCGCGATAACACGCAACGTAAACGTTTCGAAGACGCATTGAGGAATAGTCAGGCGCGTCTGGCAGAAGCTCAACGGATTGCCCATTTGGGAGGATGGGATTGGGACATAACAACCAACGAGATAGACTGGTCGGATGAGATGTACCGAATCTTCGGCCTTGCTCCCCAATCCGTCACAATACCCTATGAACTCTTCCTTGAGCGGGTTCACCCTGAGGATCAAGCGCGTGTGGACGAATCTGTGAAACGGGCTCTTCAAGGAATCGAAGCCTACGACCTAACCTACCGGATCGTGTTGCCCGACGAAACGGTGAAGATCGTGCATGCTCAAGGCGAGATAACCTTCAACGCTTCGGGCAAGCCGGTGCGCATGCTCGGAACGGTCTTGGATATCACCGAGCGGGTACGCGCGGAAGAGGAAGCAAAGTTGCGTCAACAACAGCTCGTTCAAGCGGACAAGATGGTTTCATTGGGCATTCTGGTGTCGGGCGTTGCCCACGAAATCAATAACCCCAACCATTCGATCATGGCCAATGTAGGCGCCCTAAAGGGCGTATGGGAGGACGTGCAGCCAATCCTCGACGCATTTCACCGGGACTTTGGAGATTTCGTCCTGGGAGGATACGACTATTCCGAATCGCGCGACACATTTCCCGATATGTTTAGAAGCGCGTTAGCCAGTTCGCAACGCATCGAGCTGATAGTAACTGAATTGCGGGATTTCGCGCGCTATGACCCCAAAGAGAAGATGACGCCAATCGAGATCGACGCCGTCGTTGAATCTGCCGTCGTCCTGATATCAAATCTAATCCACAAATCGACGGACCGTTTTTCGGTGGAGCACACTTTGCCCTTGCCGCCAGTGATTGGTAACCGGCAGCGCATCGAGCAGGTTGTCATCAATCTGATCCAGAATGCGTGTCAGTCGTTACGCTGTCGTGAGGATAGTATAGCCGTAAGAACGTCCTTCGACCCGAATTCGGACGCAGTGGTCATCGAAGTGAGTGATGAAGGCAGTGGCATTTCGGAAGAGGACTTGCGGCACCTTGGAGACCCGTTCTTCACCACGAAACGTCCGTCGAGCGGCACAGGACTGGGCCTTTGGGTTTCATTCAACATCGTGCACGAACACGGAGGGTCCCTTACTTTTTCCTCTGGGAAGGGTCGGGGAACGCGAGCCATATTCTCTCTTCCGGCAATTGAACAGAAGCCGCCGTTTGAAGATGAGAGACAAGGGAGGGAGAGCAAAGTATGAGTCGCATCGTTTTGCCGAGACTGCCGGTTCTGATGGTAGATGACGAGGTCCACGCTCTCCAAAGCAGCGAACGCATGATGGCATCAGCGGGCATCAACCACGTGATTCCATGCGATGATCCCCGTCAGGCGATTGGTATCCTCTCGAAGCAAGAGGTTTCCCTCGTAATGCTCGACCTTTTCATGCCGCACGTTTCTGGGGAGCAGCTATTGACCACCATCGTGACGGCCTACCCGGAAGTACCGGTGATCGTGGTAACCGGGGCAAACGAGATCGAGACAGCGGTCCGCTGCATGAAAGAAGGGGCCTTCGACTACATGGTCAAGCCTGTCGAGCGCAGCCGGTTGCTGTCCGGGGTACAGCGTGCGATTGAGCTGCGGGATCTGCGGCACGAGAATGAGGTAATGCGAGAACGCCTGCTTTCGGACGTTGTGAAATGTCCCGAAGCCTTCTCGAACATCGTCACCAACAACCCCTCCATGTACCTCATCTTTCGTTATTGCGAGAGCATCGCGGGGAGCGGGTGGCCCGTATTGATTACCGGTGAGACCGGCGTAGGCAAGGAATTGCTGGCGCGCGCCATCCACACCTTGAGTGGGCGGACTGGCGCTTTCGTGGCAGTCAACGCCGCTGGGCTGGACGACAATGTCTTCTCCGACACGCTGTTTGGCCACGTGCGGGGCGCGTACACAGGGGCGGATACCTTGCGCAAAGGCCTGATTGAGCAGGCTTCGGCGGGCACGCTGTTTCTCGACGAAATCGGCGACCTGGCGCACGAGTCCCAAGTGAAGCTTCTCCGCGTGCTGCAGGAACGGGAGTACTACCCGTTGGGCAGCGACGTGGCAAAGCGAACCGACGCGCGAATCGTATGCGCTACCAATGCCGATCTGGAAACGCATGTCGCCTCGGGCCGGCTTCGAAAGGATCTGTATCATCGGCTCAAAACGCATCATATCCACTTGCCGCCATTGCGCAAGCGGCTGGACGACATACCGATCCTGGTCGACCATTTCCTTGAGGCAGCCTCTAGCACCCTGGGAAAGAAGAAACCGTCACCACCCAAGGAGTTGTTTACACTCCTTGCGGCGTATTGCTTCCCGGGAAACGTGCGTGAACTGGAAAGCATGATCTCTGACGCGGTAAGTAATCACGAATCACGCGTGCTTTCGATGTCGATATTTGAGGCGCGAATCTCGCAGGGCGAGCCGTGTGCGCCCGTTTCTCTCGACAGGCCCGAAGCGGCCAGCCCCTATGCCTTCTTTGACCGTTTACCTACACTGAAGGAATCGGATGTAATGCTTATCGCCGAAGCCATGCGGCGTGCCGATGGAAACCAAACCATTGCGGCACGTCTTCTGGGTATCTCGCGTACCGGTCTGAATAAGCGCCTGAACCACAGCACCGAGAACGTCTGAATCGTACCGCTCGGGACTATCGTGTCTGCCAAACGGGTGTGAGTTTCTGCACACGTGCCGCCAGTATAACACCCCGGCAATTCTCGGACTTCATTGAGCATATTGGCTCATTCCTGGCTTGATAGCTGGAATGGGTGTTCCGATCCTCACATCCCTTCAGTATCGCAACTTCAGTCGCCGATAACTCCTAAGTCATTTCCCCACAATAATTTACAATATTACCAATTGCAAGGCACACGGCTTGCTAACCGTAGGGAGATACCGCGTGGGAGCCAAAGAGGGTCAGCATGAACGCGGAAAACGGTGGTGTGATGTCATTCACGATTATTTCAGACCTTGCGTGCATTCACGCGGTAATCCAGAAGGTGGAGGAGTTCATACGGGAACACGGCGCCGAGAACGCGTGGCAGGTATCCGTTGTCTTGAGGGAGTTGCTGTCCAATGCCATCGTTCACGGTAACCACAATGACCCGGCGCGTTCCGTCCAATGTGAAATCAAACACGTGGGCAGCGAAGGATTCAGGATTACCGTCGAAGATGAAGGCGAAGGATTCGATTATGCCAGCCTGGACACTTCGCTCCCGGATGACTTCCGGGCTATCGGGCCTCGAGGCTATATCCTCATCCGTAACCTCTGCAGCTCAGTCGAGTTCAACAAGCGCGGAAACCGTGTTTCGGCTTGCGTTGAAACGCCAACCCAAAACAGGAAGAGGCATTATGGGCAGTGTTCTAACTTTGACGAGGACAACGACAATCGAAGCGTCTGCGCGATTCGGAATTGACATCCGGGGATACCGGATGCACGCGGAGGCAAACAACCTCGATGCCGTTTTGGCGAGTATGCGCGGCGTTGACGGGATGGTTACTGTTTTCGATAGAGAGACAGGATGCAAAGCATTCTGCGGGACGGTGGACGAAGTCAGAAAGGCGATACTCGAGCGTGAGTATCCAAACTAAAAGGAATTTGCACTATGACCCTTCCGGAAACGAAGACATGCGTATGCGAGGCGGAAGTCTGCCGCCGCATCCAGTGCGTCCGAAAGTACATTTGCGATTTCCAACAGGGCTCGCCTACCTCGCCCTCCTTGCCGCTATGGAATCTGCGCGTGCTTCAAGTCAAGGGCGAACTGGCTGAGCACAAAGAACTTGTAGCGCTGTGCGACTTGATGGAACGGCGGATTATGTCTTTGCAGACCGGGTGCTGTAACGATCCCGCTTGTCTGCTGCGCGAACTGGACCGCTTGACCGCGTATGTCGAGCTTCATGTTGGACAAGCGGCTGGTGAAATGGCGATGTCGACTGGACGGTGCGACGAGCCGTTGGCAGAGAGAGCCGCGGTATGAGTGCCGTGATGGAAGAACGCCATGTCGCGATGGACTCAGTAACTGGCACGCAGACACTAACCCATAGCACGGAAGATGTCTCGGTCTGGGAACTGGCAGATGCGGTTTGGGTTAGAGTGCCGCGGTTACCCTCGCCGCGGCAACAATTGAACGCCATATGGCAGATCCATCAGGCTTGTTCTGTCGATCTGGGGGGCGCCAAGAATGTCGTCCTGGACCTTTCCGAAGTCGGCGAACCCCCACCTTCTCTTGTCGATGTGCTCCTGGTACTCGAACAGGACCTGCGTCTGAGAGGAGGCGAACTCAGGATCACGAGTCCACGTGTCGATCCCAAGCATGATTCACCGAATGAAACACTGTCCGGTCCGCAAAACACACACCCTTGCTCCGGGCATGCGATGAGAAGACGCCGGGTTGGGTAAGGCAGGGAACCGGACAAAATGGGAGATAGTCACCATGGACGAACAGCAAAGCATGGACCCCTTCGAACAGCAACTCATTGAGCATGTCGAGACGCTCTACCACGTGGCGCTCAAACTTACGAAGAATCCGCGAGACGCGGAAGAGGTAACACGCACGGCATTGCTCCAAGCGTGGCAGTGGCGAAGTGAATTGGAGAATCGCCATCCGCTCAAGGGCGAGTTGCTCAAGCTGCTACGGAGAACCTTTGTGATCCATCATGCAAGCGACGGCTTGGCGATAGCACTCGCGGCGTTTGAACGGAACCCACACAAGGAAGCGATCAAGGTTCCATCGAATATGCCCGTTTTGAAACGTCCCACCGTGGCCAGCAGCAGGCTCGTCGCGGCTTTGTAACTGGCAAGACACAGTTGCATCCTTTTCCAAGAAGTAATCGAAGTGACTGACACCGTGTCGGTGTTCAACGGTCGGCCGCCCACCATGCGCTCGTTCGATGATGAGCGGGCGGAAATCGAGGCCGTTGCGCAGTGCATGGCTGAACGAAGCAAAGACGGCGTGTTGCCGCACGAGTTCGGCGTGTCTGTGCGCTCGGACGTGCAGCTTCACAGGGTGCGCGCGGCGGTCGAAATGGCAGGACTGACCTTCAAGGTGCTCGACGAGCATGTGGAAACAGCCAGCGGGCAAGTTTCGATCTGCACGATGCACCTTGCGAAGGGTCTGGAGTTTCGTGCTGTGGTGGCGATGGCATGTGATGATGAGGTCGTTCCGCTACAGGAACGAATTGAGACGGTCGGTGACGACACTGATCTGCAAGAAGTGTATGACACCGAACGTCAGCTGCTGTACGTGGCCTGCACCCGCGCCCGCGACCATCTCTTGGTTACCGGCGTCGAACCGGCTTCCGAGTTTCTTGACGACATGCGGGCGTATCCAAATATCTCACAAGCAACCTATAGGTCCTCGAATCCATGCTAACCTACGATCTCCCGAAAAAGAAGTAGGCGAGCACACTGCTTACAATCGGCCTCTCTGAACTTAAGGCCGCAGAGACCTCGATAGAGAACCAGGCGCTGTGTTCCTACAAAATGTCGCCACGCTCAGTATATGCGGCGCATTCTGCGGCTTGACGTCCTTTCACGCGGAATGCACGCTCCCAGGACCGCTCAACCGGATGGCATCCTTTCCTCGTGCGTCGTCGTAGCGATACACGTAGTCAAACGGGCTTAGAATCGATTCTCTCGCTACAGGTAGGGTGTTTTGTGCCTGCCCTTGGATGGCATCGCCTCTTGGGCCGATTCAGAGCGCCTATCGATTCCGGCTATATTCGGGTTCTTCCCTTCCCGGGACCTCCGCAGCGGGCAGGCGTAACTCGAGGCCACGAAGTAGAGGGATTACTTAACCCAGCGCTACCACCTCTGCCATCAAAAGGCGGCCCGCAAATTCGGTGCATATGTAACAGAGAGGGATCGCATCTGCACGAGTGCGACGTTTCCCCCCATGCCCCCCCCTTGGACTGGCACGAGTGCTACCATGGGCGCGCCCGATAGTTCGAGGCGGTGGGTGATCTTGATTGTAGACGGTCCGAGCGTGCCATTGAGCCGCGTCTCGGGCGTAAAGAGACACGAACGATGCCGGGGTAGTATGAAACCCTTACCCGGAGTCCGTTACCGCCTTGGCGGTCGAGAATCTCACCGCTACGGCATCCGGTAGACCTTCGGCGAGCGGTACCAGTTGGCGCACGCCCTCGAAGGCACAAGTCATTGTCTTCACCGCCTGTCTTGCCCCGCTGGAAGATATCTCACTTATCGCGGAGGCAGTACCCGTGAGCGTTACAGGCCGGCTCGCGACTTCACGTAATTGGGCCGTGTACTGACACGCTTGAAATCAATCTGAGGCAGCCTGCGCTTTCCATCATCGCTATGTCTCGCAAGTCATCCTGTAGTCTACAGGAAACACGCCGAAATGCGGCGCAATTCGATGCAACAAAGAGAACGCTTGCACTATGTGAAGAGGAGGTGTATCATTGTGATTAGTAAAGGGTTAATGGCCGTAATTGAATCTGTATGATGTGCCTATGTGGTGTCTTACACGCAGGGGGTCGCAGGTTCGAATCCTGCACCGCCCACCATAGTCTAATCGTTCTTCGTTGACGCCCGGCTAACTCAGTAGGTCAAGTCCGTTCGTAGCGCTTCGGCGAGGTGGTCTGCCCGGTTAAGAAAACGCAAGCGCACGCCGTCTTTCGTACACCGCAGCAGACTGATGCCGCAGTTGTACTGGCTGAACCGGTTGTAGTCTGTTGGCGGAGCGCTGAGGGCCACGCTAAGAAGAACGGAGCCGAATGCCCCATGCGTCACAACCGCGACGCCCTCTTCCTCGGCCGAATGGACACCACGAAGCCTCTCTATCACTCTCTCCGCACGGGCGTAGGCCGCCGCGCGTTTCTCGCCCCGTTGCGCCTCCCACCACGCCGCGTCACCAGACAGGTTTTCGTCGAATTCCGCGCTCGGGAGAAGCGCGCCCACCTCTCCCGGCGTAAGCCCCGCCTCGTATGCCGGCCCGGCGCCTGCGTCGGGGTTGTTCCACTCGGCGCGGGGCGTTTCCGCCAGTTCGGGCCAGACGCGAACGGGCAGTCCGAGTAGTTCCGAAATGGGCTGGGCCGTCTGCAGGGCGCGCGTCATGGGGCTGGCATAGAGCGCCATAATTGATTCGCAGGCAAGGGCCTGAGCAGCGCATTTCGCCTGTTCGTGGCCAACCGGCGTGAGCGCCGGATCGCGGGGAGCGCCGGGCCGTCCCAAGTTGCCCGTGGACTGGCCGTGTCTGATGAGAAACAGATTCATGACGGCGCCAACACTACCCTTGCTTTCTCAGTCCAAGCATCCGCAGGGACTTCAGATGCTGCGGCGGGGTGATCGCGCCATCGAGTATGGGATCCTTCGTGGCTGCCAGGTGGTCGCGCAGCCGGGCCATGAGCGCGTCGCGCATCTCCGCATGGGCAGGCGACTCGGAAAGGTCATTCAGCTCCCAGGGATCGTTGCGCAGGTCGTACAACTCGCAGCATTTGTGATAGGCAAGCGCGTGGTTCTCTGGGACGACCGTGTCCGATCGCGGACGCCAGGATTGCGATGGGTCCATGAAGAACGGCGCCGAGGAGAAATTCATGATGAGCTTGTGCGTTGCGGTCCGGATGCATCGGCGCGGGTCGTAATAGTCGTGATGGCTGATTTCGCCGAATATCTCCTCGCGCGGCTGATACCCGCGCCCGTCGAGCAGCGGCGCGAAGGAACGCCCCTGTACGTTGGCCGGAACGGGCACGCCCGCGAGGTCCAGGATCGTAGGCAGCAGGTCGATGTTGGAGATCAACTCCTCGTGCACGATACCACCGCACCATCCCTTGCGCCCCGGCAGGCGCAGAATCAGCGACACCGCCAGCCCCGGATCGTACAGGGAACACTTCGCACGCGGCATGGCATAGCCATGATCCGTCGTGAACAGCACAAGCGTGTCGTCTTCAAGACCCGACTCGGATAAGGCGGACAAGACCCGGCCCATCTGGCTGTCCATATGGCGGATGGCGCCCTGCAACTCCGCCAGTTCGGCCCGCGTTCCCGGTGTGTCGCGAAGGTAGCCGGGAACGTCCACCCCGAGGGAATCGTCAGCCTCGAACTCGGGCGTCAGAAAACCCATGTAGTCTTTCTCGTCATCCATTCGGAGCCTGTGGGGTTCGATACATCCCGCACTCAGGAAGAAGGGCCGGCCGGCGTCTTTCGCGAGTTCGCCAAGACGCGCGATTGCGTCGGATGCCATGTCAGAAGCCCTTGCTCTGTCCGCGTGTATTTGGTAGCCGCATCGCTTCGGGCCGGAGTGCGTTTCGTGGATGACGCCCACAGACTCGGTGGCATAGCCGGCATCTTTCAGAATCTGAGCGAGATGCCGCTCGCCCGGATGGAGGTCCCAGGCAAACTCGGCATGGCAAAGTCCCATGACACCGTTGTTGTGGGGATACCGGCCGGTGAAAATGGATGCCCTGGACGGGCTGCACTGCGGCGCCGTGCAATACGCATTGGAGAATCGCACGCCCTGCGCCGCCAACCGGTCGAGGTTTGGAGTCTGCACCGTTTTCACGCCGTTGCAGTGAAGGTACGTCCCCAAATCGTGACAATGGAGCAGGAGAATATTCAGTGGACGCGGAGCCGTTTTCCCGTCTGCCTTTGCCATGCTCGTAACTCCCAATGCGGTTATGGCCGCTGCCGCGCCACCGCGAAGCACATCGCGTCTTCCCATAAGGTTCCCGGTTTCGCCTTCTTCTCTGGTCATGCCGCCCTCACTGGTGTCGTCTGCATGTGCCCGTATGAGTGGCTCTCAATGAACGTACATCATCCGCCGGCTAAGCGTCAAAAACGCCGAGAATCTTCAACCAGCGCACGGAGAGGCAGAAATGTGCAAGTGCCCTTTGCAGACTGTCGGTCACTTACGACCGGCTGCAAGTCCCAGAGCGAGATAACTTTCATACAGCGCTTTGGCCTCGGGTCTCGAAGCGGGCCGGACATACTCCTGATATCCCCACGTGATGGCGGTCGTCGTGAATACGCCTGCGAACAGGAGTTTCTCCTGGAGCTTTACCGCGGGAACGCCGCGCCAGTACGGCACGGTTTTCGGATCGTTGACGTGGGTCTTTAGGCCGAACCGAGTCACGTAATCCTCGGGCGACTTGACGTCCAATTCCGCGGTCTCGATGTTGGCCCAGAAGGATTTGTCCGTTGCATCGCACGCCGCTTTCATCGCCGCGAAGAACGGCCTTCGATCATCCATCGTGTAGTACGAGAGATGCTCGCCGCTGTCTTGCAGCGCTACGATATCGATTGGGGCCTGGCGAAGCACGCCGGTCCAGAATGCCTGGTATTCTTCCGGCGACGCCCACCGGAAATCGCCTAGATTGTGCGTCTGGTCGAGAATGAAGAATGGAGAGATCATCACAGGTTTGTCGGTTTCCGCCTTGCAGAGCTTCGCCACTTCCCGATAGAGCGTCTTGATGAGTTCCGCTTGTTTGTCCCAAAACACGTACAGTTCATAAGGCACGTACCATCCGGCGAACGACTTGTGTGCCCCATACAGCTTGGCGATGTTCTGGACAGTCTTCCCGGCTCGCGCAATCTCCGGCCCGGCGTCCACAGAGGTCCACCAGTTTGCCATGGACAGCGTGTTGATGAATATCTTCATGCCCCGGCGGTCGGCTTCATCGAAGAATCCCTTCAGCGGTTCGGGTCCCTTGCCGGCATCCAACCTTGCCGATTCATGGGATTGCATGAACCCGCCTGAGATAACCATCAAGTCCATGCCCAGCGTTTGGACCTCGTCGAGCTCCGTTTTCCAGGAGTCGGATGGACGTTGTGCGTCCGCCTCAGACATCCACCATAGCGCACCCACCAACCGCGCAGGCGGCGACTCACCGTAGGAGGACGCAGTTCGACCGCATATAAGGGCCGCAAGAATCGAAAAGCAGACCATTGAAGTCTTCATGCCCGGCTCCTCCACGAGAAATGCGACCACGTCCGTTTGATGCGTACGGTGCTCATCTCACGTTGCGCCCGTCTTGCCTTCTGTGGATACAGTATTGCTGGTTCAACGAGCTTGTTCACGGCACTTTGCATGACCCCAGGCGCCAGATGGCTGTAGCGCCGCGTCATCGCGAAAGATGAGTGCACCAACAGGCGAGAGAGAACATAGAGATCCGCACCGTTCATGACCAAGCAATTCGCGTTTCGCCGCGCGAGTACGTCTACGCCTTCGACAATGCCACGGAGAGCCTCGTCAAGCCGCAAGCGGCCCGGCATGTCATCCTGCGCTTCGCCGGTCGCGGCGAACTGAGTCTCGACGAATCGATGCTGACTTCGCTGCGGCTCGCGCATGATTACGCGAAGTTTCCTGTATGCCGGCTCGCCGGCCTTGGTAGCCCACCTCTGGACCGCGGATGACCGCTCCCTGCCTGCAAGTCGGCTTTCGATGAATCCAGCAATCCAGGGGGATACAGATTCGGTACGTCATTGCCAATTACCGCGAAGACGCCGTCAAATCGGTATAGGTTCGTCGCTCAGGCTGTCGCCAAGATTTCGTCCGGCCAACCGGATCCCACTTGATCGCTGGATGCCTGCATGCCAAATGCAACATGGAGGAGCCCCATCCTGTTCACTTCTTCTTTCCCCAGATGCGGATGTCCTTGAAGTTCCCGGTATCGTCGAACGAGCCAAACCCAATCTTCCCGCCAGTGAACGTTTTGTCTTCAGCGACCATGATAGGTTTGTCCATCGCGTCGAAGAATACCTGGATCAGGCCGGATTCGACCTTGCGCACGATGCGGACTTTGTGGTAGCCCGTGCCCCATTGCGTACCGTCGGTGCGCTCTTTGGCGATCGAGACGCGCGGCGCGCCGTTCACCAAGAAGATCGAGTTCGCGTGCGGGTCGGACTTGGTCGCGATGTGGACATAGTAGAAATGAGACGGATCGTTATAGCCGAAGAAGATGCACAGGTCGCGGTGCCCGTATTCCTTCCCCGTCTGCTTGAGGTCAGCCTCGATAACGAAATCGGACACATCCAGCCCGTCAAGGAGGGAAATGTTCTTGGGAGAACGCACCGGCGGCGCGTAATCGCTCGCTCCAGATAACGAATAGACGGATTCGCCATCCTCCTCGATCACCTTCCACGCCTTGGCATCCGTCGGCGTCCAGCCTTCCGCGCCCTGTGCAAAATCCGATTGGAACACCAGCGGCATCCCGTTAAGTTCCTTTGGCGGCTCGGTCTTCTCTGCCGCGAACGCTGCCACTGAAATCGCAATCGAAACCGCTAGAGCTGTCCATGTGCGCATCGCTGTTCTCCTGCCTTCGTTTTCACCAGTCAGTAATGTAGCACGTCCAGACGCTCAACGCACCTTACCTAATAAGAACCGGCGTCTCTCGTACCGAGAGACGCCGGTATCGTGTGCCGTTGCAGCGCGAGACCTCAGTTGCCGGTCCCGCATGTCGAAGTCATTAGCTTGCCGCGCCAACCAATTGGGCGAACGGCTTGGAAACGAAGCCTGTTCCGGGATATCTTTGGAAAGCCACGTGGCCATCGAGATACAGGACGTTGCTGCCGCCCGGGATGTGGTTGAAGGCTTCAACATTGGTGGCCGTCAGGTCGGCCATGATCTCGATCTCGCTCTGGGCCTGCGCGGTAGCCGCCGGATTGTTGATGTCAGTAATCATGAAGCGCTCGATGCCTTCGCGAAGGCGATAGACGATGTCGCCGCCCGCATTGCCGTACCCGGCAAAGCCCAAGTCCGCCACATTCACGTCGTTTTCACACTTTTCGCGTGTGATTTCCGACCCCTGCAAATTGGCCAAGAGCGCGAACGGCTGGCCCGGTATCATAACATTCTCATACATGAAGTCTTCCGTATCCAGGCGGTCCATAATCCAGCCCAGATAGAAATAGCTTTCGTCGGCAGCCGACATGCCCCCATCGCTGTTGTCGTGGCACGGAACCTGCAACATGTTCTCGCCCGTCGTGGGGTTCTTGAAGGTCGGCGGGTCGGAATCGGACGGACAGATATAGATGTTCGGGTCGGTCAGGTACTCCGGATAGATGCAAGGCGGGTAGGCCGCATACGCCGTCATAGCGTCGCCGTCGGCGGGGAAACTATCGTTAGGCCCAGCCACGCTGCAGTCCACCCCGGGCATCGTCCAGCCGAATAACGGCGGATACATCTGGCCCTTGCTCTCATTGGCGTACATCTTGTACACGAGACCGAATTGCTTGAGGTTGTTGGCGCAGCTTGCCCGGCGGGCCGATTCCCGCGCTCGAGCCAATGCCGGAAGCAGAATAGCCGCCAAGATCCCAATAATTGCGATGACTACTAGAAGTTCAATTAGCGTAAAACCGCGTTTCATCGCTTTCTAGCTCCTCTGTTATTGGCGGGCGCGTCACTGCACGCAGAAACGCACGGTGATTGACGCCCTACCTCCCGTCACAATAATACCATCAGCACACGATAGGCCTCGGGCCAGAGATGGCCAGAGGATTGACACATAAAGTTTACCACCGAAAACAAGAATAGTCAATGTCGACTTTATGCAAAACGCGCATTTCACACTGTTGTCTTTTCCTGCATACAGTAAACGCCGAAGATGATATCCGAGCCATGGGAGCCTAATGTCAGAGAATATGACGTATATCATTAGAGAGTTGATTGGCTGTAATTAGGCGATTGCCATTTCTGCTTGGCAGACGGAACCAAATGATTCTACCAGACTTACGGATGTCTACAGACGGGGCGCGACAAACTCAGGTATCAGAGGAAGTACTTCTTGAACCAATCCCAGATGGACCGGATCAGCGAGGAGCCTGCACCCAGCGCATCGATTCGGCCGCTCTGGGCCGCGGAGCGGAATACAAAAGCGTGACGGACGACGCCCACCGCCGCGGAGTACGCCGGGCCGCGCACGGCCTGCGGGAGAATCTCGACCGCGTCAGGCGTGCCTTTGCGGCAGGGCACCTGGAAGACGCCTTGCGCCAGTTCGACGCAATTGCGGATCTCGGTAGCGCCCCCCGTAAGCACCGCTCCGCACACCAGGTTCTTGGCAAGGCCACGCGAATGGAGGTATTGGCGCACCTTGGTCAGGAGTTCTTTGGCTCGGGCATGGATGATCAGCTCGATTTCTTTGCGGTCCACGACGGACGGCGCGCCCTGAACCGCGGTCTTGAGCTTGACGGGGGTCCCGGCGCTCTGCTCGGGCGAGCGCGCCGAGTCGGTTTCGCCGCGCGCGTCCTCGTCGATGCGTTGCTGGGAAATGCCGTAGGACATGATGAGGTCGTCGGCTTCCTCGAAGGTAATATGCAGGCCGGCGGCCAGGTCGCGGGTGATGTGGTACCCGCCCCACTCGAAGCACTGCGTGGCCAGGATTCGGTAATTCCGGTAAATGGCTAAGCCGGTGGTGGTGCGGCCAATATCCAGCGTCGCGACGCCGAGTTCCATCTCTTCGGCGGTGAGGCAGCCCTGCGCGCTGGCGAGCGGCGTGAATATGAGGTCTTCAAGGCGCCGTCCGAGCGACTCGATGCAGTTGACGAGGTTATCGGTAATGACGGAAGGAATACGCGCGAAATGCACGCGGGTCTTGAGCACCTGGCCGTGGATCCCGAGCGGGTCCATGACGGGCAGTTCGTCAACGTACCATTCCTGGGCCGAGACGGACGTCGCGACGTACTGCCCGGCGGCGAGGACTTCGCGCGAGGCAATGTCGACGGCCTCGCGCATGTGGGCCACTTCGACCACGCCCTGTTCGAGTTTGACGTTGCCTTCGCAAATGAAGGTCTGGACATTGCGGCCGTTGATAGCGCTGAACACCGAAGGCAGCGAAACCTGCGCCTCAGCCTCGGCCATGGTAATGGCCTTCTTCAACGTGGTCTGCGCCGCGTTGAGGTCCTGGATCACGCCCTGATAGATACAGCCGCGCGAGGGTTCGGCGCCGTGGCCGATGATCTGAATCGCACCGCCGGGGTCCTTCCGGGCAATCAGAACGCGGACTTCCCGCGAGCCAAAATCGACCGCGCCGACGATCTCGCCTTTCCTACGCACTGGTTCCTCCCGTGGACTGGTCCTGCCCGGCGCGTTTCCCGCGCCGCAACGCTAGTGATGCGGTTTCACCCTCCGCAACGCGCCGGTTGCGGTCTTAGAACAACAGGTCTTCGTTCGTGGCCGGCGCGGCCTCCTGCGGAGACTGAAACTGGGATACTGTCCGTTCGATGTCGTTCAATGACGCTCGGTTGCGCGTGAGCGCGTCGCGGTAGCGTGACAACGTGGCCTCGGCTTCGGCCCGGCGCCGCTGCATTTCTTTCACGTGCTGCCGCGCATCTTCGAGCCGCAACCGTGCGCCGTCCTCCGCTTCCTGCAACGACCGCAGATCCTCTTCCGCGCTTTGCTCGTCCGCGCGCGCACGATTCAGGGCCTCGGCGGCTTCGGCAGCGCGCTCGCACTCGATCTCGCGTGCGGCCTGCAACGCGCGAATCTGCTCGTCGATTTCGTCCATGCGTTTGTCGATCGCCGTCACGTTCTCGCTAGCAGTATCGACCGCCGCCCGCGCGTCCCGCAGTTCGCTGTCGCCTTCAGCCACGCGCGATTCCGCCACAAGGACTTCCTGCTCGGATTTCTTAACGTTATTCCTGGCCCGGTCGATGGCCTCGCCGCTCTCGCGGAACCGCAGTTCGGCTTCGCGCACGCGGGCTTCGGATTTCTCGGCCTCGCTTTTCGCCATCGTGGCTACGGCGCGCAACGCGATCGTCTTGGCGCCGGACACATCGCCGCGCGCCACGGCAAGCTGGGCGGTTTCGAGCAGGATTTCTGGTGTAACGTCTTCCGGAAGATCGGGCAGCGTGTCCTCAACAACGGCTTCCCCGGAAGGCGCCTCCGCCGGCACGGCCTCGGCTTGGGTAGCTTCGGCGGTCACCGCCGTCTCCTTCAGCCACGTGGCGGCCACCTCGCTGTCCGGGTCCTTGCTGGCCTCGACGTACGCCTCGCAGAACGCGTACGCGGTATCGACAAACCGGTCGTCTGAACCGCCCTCTAGGTTCGCGGCGCGCCGGCAGAGATCCGCCATGCGCCGACAAACTTCGAGCGGGGCATCGAGGTCCAACTGTTCCGCGTACAGTTCGAGGACGCCCACGTTCCGCGCGATAACCTCGAACTGGGAAGCATGTTCCGCGCCTGTGAGTCGCTCCAAGCGCGCCAAATCCTCGCACAGCGTATCGAGTACGTGCGCGATCTCAGCGTCCGCGACGGAACGGACCGCCTTCGGTTCCTCGGCCTCGGGAACGTCTTCCGTTTCATCAACGGCCGTCTCCAGCTCTTCTTTCGCTTGGACAAACGGAAGGAAGGACTCGTCGACAGGTCTTGCGGGAGCGTCTTCGCCCGGCTCTTCGACCAGCGGTTCCGGTTCGGGTTCGGGTTCGGGTTCAGGTTCGGACTCGGACTCGGGCACGACATCTTCCGGGGCTGGCGCCTCGGGCATGCTGCGGTTGAAGGGCACGATCTTCGACGGAGGCTCAGGCTCATCCAAGATGATCGCGGACTTCACGTCGGCTTCATCCTCGTCCTGAACGAGCGTCAGATTCGAAGCGGCCAGATCGTTCACGGCGCGCTGGTAGCGCTCGCGCCACCGATCCATAATGCCCGGCCCGGCGTTGTTCACAATCAGATCGCCCACCATGAGCGAGAGCATTTCATAGCTCTCGTTCAGGAAAGGCACACCCAGGCTTGCGCATCCCGCGTTCTCATACGACTGCAGGATCCGCGCGACATCCGTCAGGGCCTCGACGATGTGCATCCAGTTCTGGGACAGCGCGATTTCGATCGCGGCCGCCAGTTGGTTCATGCAGTCATCGGACCAGTACGTTTGGGGAGCGCCGGTCTGCCCCTTGACCACGTAGCGATGAAAGCGTCCCAGCGCCGTCACGAGACGTTGCGTAGGATCGGCTCCCGTAGGCACGTCGCCTTCCGGCGGCACCGTGGTCTCGTCCCGAGTGCTTTCATAGGAAAGGAGTGCGCTACGCTCTTCGGTAGCTACCGGGCCCAACATGGCCTCGCCGAGGTCATTCGTGTCGCGATGGGCGGCAATCGGCCGCGTTCGATTTCGTTTACCAAACCGCACCTTTATCACCTCCGGCGCGGATTGTAGCATACATTTGCCCCATACGCAATAGGTTGTGGCATCCCCGATCCTAACCGCTAGATCTTGCCCCGTTGGGAGCGCCCGTAGGATCCCTAAGTGGTCTCGCATGGCTTTGTTGACGTAACGGTTTGCGGGGCGTATGCTTGCGGCATTCGCTGGGTTCAGGAGTTACAGGGTCATGTTGGATGTGCTGATTCGCAGGGGAACCGTGGTTGACGGAACGGGCAAGCCGGGACGGGTAGCCGATGTCGGCATCGAGCGCGATCGCATCGCGTTCGTGGGGCAAGCGAACGGGGCCAAAGCGCAAAAAGAAATTGACGCTTCGGGGAAGATCGTCTGCCCGGGCATCGTGGACCCGCATTCGCATGCCGACCTGACGATCTTTCGGGACGATCACGATCGAATGCTCGAACCACTCGTGCGCCAGGGCATCACGACCTTCGTCGGGGGCAACTGCGGGCTGGCGATGGCCCCGCTCGGCGTAACGCACCGGCCCGCGCTGAAACAGTACGTCGAAGTGTTCACGAACCTGGATCTCGACCACGTCTGTTCGTGGCAGACAATGGGCGAATTCCTCGATACGCTCGAATCGCGCGGGGTGCTGTTGAACACCGCGGTTCTGGCGCCGCACGGATTGTTGCGGCTGAACGTGGTGGGAGCGCAGCGGCGCTTCGCAACAGACGATGAACTTGAAGCCATGAGCCGCGACCTCGATCAGGCGCTCGAAGAGGGCGCCGTCGGGATGTCGGCGGGGCTTCAGTATTATCCCGGAAGCCAGTGCGAGACGCGGGAGGTTGTCGAACTCGGTCGCGTTCTGAAGAAACGCGGCGGCCTCTTTGCCTGCCACTTGCGCAGCTATACGGAAACGACGCTCCCCAACGCTATTGATGAGGTCATCGAGGTGGCGGAGACTAACGGCATACGCGCGCAGGTCTCGCACCTCTTTGCCATCCCCAATTTCGGCGTGTTCGGTCCGCCGATGCGCGCGCTGATACGGCAACTGGTAAAGGCCTCCGCCTTCTGGACGCCCCCGCTGCCGATTGACGGCCCGTTGCGTAAGTGCGTCGGGCAAGTGATGCAAGCCCGCGACCGGGGCGTCGAAGTCGGCATGGATGTCATGCCGACGACAACAGGCTTCACGCACATCCTCGCATTCTTCCCGCCGTGGGCTGTCGAGGGATCGCGCGAGGAAGTCATAGGAAGGTTGCGCGACCCCGAGCAGCGCCGCCGTATGCGACATTCGATCGAGCGCGGAAAGCAGCGTTGGCCCCATATCGAGGGCGACTCGTGGTCGTTGAACTTGTTCCACCTGATGGGCTGGGAATGCTGCCGCATCATGGCCGTCGTTTCGCAGAAAAACAAACGTTACGAGGGCATGGCCCTGGTCGACATCGCGCGGGAACAACGCAAGCACCCGCTGGACGCCGCGTGCGACTTGCTCCTTGAAGAAGAGGGCCACGTGCTGGCGTTCGAGTCGATGGGGCAGCCGGACGACCGGCTGACCGAGCGCAGCATGTTCGCCCCGTTGAAGCATCCGGGCGTCGCCATCTCGACGGACACGATTCTGATGGGGATCGGCAGGCCAGCCCAGTTATTCTATGGATGCTACCCAAAATTCATCGCGCGATACGTCCGCGAGATGAAACTGCTGTCCCTTGAGACGGCCATCCGAAAGATCACATCGCTCCCCGCGGAGCAGTTCCGGCTCAAGCATCGCGGCACCGTCGCGGAAGGAAACTTCGCCGACCTGCTCGTTTTCGACTTCGAGCGTCTCGCAACCCCGGCTACGTTCATGGAGCCCGATCGCTTCCCCTCCGGCATCGACCATGTATTCATCAACGGTGTTCATGCCGTAGAAGGGGACGCCTATCACCCTAACCCCAGACCGGGTAAAGTCTTGCGCCTTGCACCGTGACAATGGCCGTTTGGAGAAGCCGGGCGCCATGCGGCAACCGGGAATCACTGTTGATTGTGTGAAACGGGCGCAGACGCAATTAATCTGTAAATTCCGCTTGTAAACTAGAATTACTTGTGGTACAATACCCGCAGATAGTGAATAAGCCGCAAAACCGGCTATAGACTTTTACCGGAGCGGTCTGTCAGAAGAAGGGCATTATAGCCTGAATGCCTCGATTCGGGGTGAAAGGGACGATGATGGATAATGGGCCTGATGAGTCCCCTACTATCCTTATTGTAGACGACCAAGAACAGAATGCGCGAATACTCCAGCGCATTCTTCAGCCCAACGGCTACAAGGTCGTGGCCGTAAGCAGCGGCAAGGCGGCCCTCCGCTATGTCGATCAGGCCCCCCCGGACGTCATCCTTCTCGACCTGATGATGCCCGAAATGAACGGCTTCGAGGTGTGCCAGCGCCTGAAGCAAGATCGAAAGACACACCATATCCCCGTGATCATCATCACGGGCTTGACAGAGCGCGAAGCCAATATCAAGGCGCTTGAAGCGGGAGCCGACGACTTCCTGGTGAAGCCATTCGATGTGGCGCTGCTGGGCGCGCGTATCCGCAGTTCGTTACAGTCGAAAATGCTACAGGACCAGATCATCGAGTATCAGCGCCAACTTGAAGAAGCCAACGAAACCCTTGAACAGCGGATCGAAGAACGAACGGCACAGCTCGCTCGGACCCAGCAGGCGACCGTGTTTGGCCTCTCCAAACTCGCGGAGTCGCGCGACACGGAAACGGGAGCCCATCTCGAACGCATGCGCTCGTACGCTCGCGTCATCGCGAGGGAACTGGCGCGCACAGAGGCCTATCTCGATACGATCTGCAAGGACTTTCCGGATCAGGTCTTCATGTCGAGTCCGCTGCACGACATCGGCAAGGTCGGTATCCCCGACAGCATCCTGCTCAAGCCCGGCAAGCTAACGCCGCAAGAATTCGACATCATGAAGACCCACACGCTGATTGGCGGCGACACGCTCCGGGCGGCGGATCTCGAAGCGGGCCAGGAGTCCTTCCTGGCCATGGGTCGCGATATCGCCTACCACCATCACGAGCGTTGGGATGGGAAAGGGTACCCACTCGGATTAGCGGAAAACGACATCCCGCTTGCGGCGCGTATTGTCGCCGTCAGCGACGTGTACGATGCGTTGACCTCAAAGCGCCCATACAAAGAGCCGTTTTCGCACGAAAAGTCGCGCGAACTGGTGCTCGAAGGGCGAGGGACCCAGTTCGATCCAGTCGTGGTCGATGCCTTCATGGCGCGCGAAGACGAGATAGTACATATCCGAGAAAGCCTGGGCGACCTTGGCACGCCCAGCCCGCTACAGCGCCTGAACCAATTGATCGAGAGTCTGAATCTGAAGGCCGCTTCCGCCTGACCTAAGCGCTTGTGAATACATCACAAAACACGGGGGCTTTGCTTCTCGACCACGTTTCTCCTGTCATCCTGAGAGCTTGTGAAGAAATGTCAAGGTCTAGCGCTTTCGTTTGTCGGCTCCGCCCTTTCTGTCATCCTGAGCGCAGCGAAGGATCTCGCTATGTGCATAGGCCTCTGATGTTTATGAGATCCTTCGCTGCGCTCAGGATGACAGGCAATACGCAGTCAAGAGGCAAAGCGCCCGCGTTTCGCAATTCCTTCACAAGCTCTGAGCGCAGCGAAGGATCTCACTATGAGCATAGGCCTCTACTGTTTATGAGATCCTTCGCTGCGCTCAGGATGACAGAAAGGGCGGAGCCAACGAAGGAAAGCACGAGGCTTCCACATTTGTTCACGAGATTTCAGCGCACCGCTATTCGCCAATCCCAAACACGCGTTGCGCATTGTCGTACAGGAACATCCGTTGCGCCTCTTCGTCAAGTCCGAGCGCATCGAACCCTTCAAGCGCCATCTGCGGGGTGAGCATGGGGAAATTCGAGCCGAACAGGACCTTCCTCCTCCCGTTTCGTTTCATGTACGCCACGAGTTCCGGCGGATAGCGCTTTGCCTTATAGGCCGACGTGTCGATGTAGACGTTCGGGTATTTCGTGGCCAGCGCGATCATCTCGACGGTCCACGGGTAGCCGACATGCCCGCCCACGATCTTCAGTTCGGGAAAGTCGAGCGCCACCTCGTCGAGATACGGGATCGGCCTGCCCGGCTCCGAGGGGCACAACGGCCCAGTATGTCCCACTTGCAGGCAATACGGCACGCCCAGTTCGACGCACTCGGCAAACAGCGGGTAATAGCGCCGGTCGTTCGGAGGAAGATTCCACAGCCACGGGAGAATACGTAACCCTTTGAATCCGAGGTCGCGGACGCAATGGCGCAGTTCGCGGACCGCTTCCATCGGGCGATACAGGTTGACCGAGGCCAGCCCGATTAGCCTGTCCGGGTGTTTCCGCAACAGCGCGGCGACTTCGTCATTCGAGATCAGCGGCCCTTGCGGCCCCCACCATGCGCACACTACGCCAACCTTCACGCCGGTCTGATCCATCGTGGCGATTGTCAATTCGCTCGGCACTTCCTCGGGAATCGTCCCTCCCATCCATCGCCGCAGCGACTCGAACATGGGGTGCCGAATGAAATCGGGCGTGGGGTGCTGCATCCATGCGTCGATGATGGGTTGTCCGTTCATGCGCAGTCTCCTTTCGGGTTGCGGGGAGTACTATACCGCATCGTTCGAGGCTTTGAAACCCGGATCGAAATCTGTACACTGCGATCGGGTTGCTTGAACGATACGCGGATCGAAAAGAGGAGCGAAGGGTATGTTTCGCAAACGAAACGCGGGCGGGGCGTTCACGGTCAAGCCGCTGCGCACCGTAGCCGAACTTGAGGACAAGCTCTCGGAACCGACGCCTGGGGTCGTCGACGCGATGTCGCGGATGGACGGGGATCTGCTCATCCTGGGCGTGGGCGGCAAGATGGGGCCGACGCTTGCCCAGCTTGCCGTGCGCGCTATCGAAGCGTCCGGCGTGCAACGGCGCGTGGTGGCCGTCTCGACCTACTCAGCCAAAGGTCTTCGCAAGAAACTCGATGGTCTCGGCGTCGAGACCATCCAGGCGGACCTGCTCGAACCCGGCGCGCTCGCCGCGCTGCCCGATGCGGCCAACGTGCTGTACATGGTTGGCCGAAAGTTCGGCTCGACCGGCGCGGAATCGCAGACCTGGGCCACGAACGTGTATCTCCCCGGGCTTGTCGCGGAACGATTCAAGGACGCGCGCATCGTCGAATTCTCGTCGGGCAACGTGTATCCCTTCGTGCCCGTCTCAAGCGGAGGAGCCTCCGAAACGACGCCGCCCGGCCCGGTCGGCGAGTACGCCATGACGTGCCTCGGCCGCGAACGCATGTTCGACTACGTCTCGCAGCGCGCGGGTTCGAAGATCGTCCATCTGCGCCTCAACTACGCCATCGAACTGCGGTACGGCGTCCTGGTCGACATCGCGTCGCAGGTGTGGAACGATACGCCTATCGATCTGACCATGGGCCACCTCAACTGCGTCTGGCAGGGGTACGCGAATAGCGTGGCGATCGAAGCCTTCGCACTCGCGTCTTCGCCGCCGCGTAGGTTGAACCTGACCGGCCCTGAACTGGTCTCGGTCTGCTGGGCCGCCACGCGCCTCGGGGAACTCATGGGCAAGAAGCCCGTGTTTACGGGAACCGAATCCCCCACCGCGTTGCTCAGCAATGCGTCCGACTGTTTCCGTCTCTTCGGGTATCCGCATGTCGCACTGGACACGCTTGTCGAATGGACCGCGCATTGGATCATGCAAGGCGGAGAGCTCCTCGGCAAACCCACGCACTATGCCACGCGGGATGGGAGGTTCTGAGATGAGCGCGCCGATGCCTCCCCGGGCCATCCTCGAAACGCTGCGCGCGGGCCAGGTGATTCCCGCGCACCCGCTTGCCCTGACCGCGGAACGCAAATTGGATGAACGCCGCCAGCGCGCCCTTACGCGCTATTACTGCGCGGCGGGCGCAGGCGGCGTGGCTGTGGGCGTGCACACAACGCAGTTTGCGATCCGCGATCCGAAACACGGGCTGTTCCGGCCTGTGATCGAACTGGCCGGCGAGACCGTCGACGAATGCTCGCTTGTCCTGGGCAAGCCACTGATCAAGGTCGGCGGGGTGTGCGGAAAGACGGCGCAGGCAGTCGAGGAAGCGGCGTATCTGGCTTCCGTCGGATACCACGCGGGTCTGCTCAGTCTCGGCGCGATGAAAGAGGCCGGCGAAGACGAATTGATCGACCACTGCAAAGCCGTGTCCGGGATCATTCCGGTTTTCGGGTTCTATCTCCAGCCTGCGGTAGGAGGCCGGCTTCTGCCTGCGTCATTCTGGCGGCGCTTCGCTGAGATCGAAAACGTGGTGGCGATCAAGATGGCCCCGTTCAATCGCTATCAGACCTTCGATGTCATTCGCGGTGTGGCCGAAGCGGGCCGCGCGGGCGATATCGCGCTCTACACGGGCAACGACGACAACATTGTGAGCGACCTCTTGACAAGGTATCGCGTCATGGTCGATGGCGCGGCCGTCCGCGTAAACATCGTTGGCGGGCTGCTTGGGCATTGGGCCTTCTGGACACAACGCGCTGTCGAGCTTCTTGAGGAATGCCATCGCCACGCGCGCGCTGCCGAGGGCATCCCCCACAACCTGCTCACCCGCGCCGTCGAGGTCACCGACAGCAACGCCGCCGCGTTCGATACGGCGAACGGGTTCGCGGGATGTATCGCGGGCATCCACGAGATCCTCGTACGGCAAGGTCTGCTCGCGGGACGATGGACATTGGACCCCAACGAAGACCTCTCCCCCGGCCAGCGCGAGGAAATCGATCGCGTCTACGCGTCATACCCCCACCTCAACGACGACGCTTTCGTGGCCGCGCATCTCGACGCTTGGCTGAGGTAAGACGCTATTAACTCGCTCCCGTAATCGAGATCACAACCGCGAGAACGCCCTAAACGTTGGCCTTCAGGAACTCGAAGCTGATCTGGGCGCACTCGAACGGATCGATGTCGCAGGTGTCTTGTTCGTAGATATACCACTCGACGCCCGCCTCGCGTCCGGCATCGAATATAGAAGGCCAGTCGAGAACGCCTTCGCCGAGCGGCGTGAACACCGCGTGGCCGTCACGGCGTTCCTGGGCGAGGTCCTTCGCATGGATAAGCGGACAACGCCCGGCGTACTTGCGCATGTAGGCCGCCGGGTCCGCCCCTCCCACTCTGACCCAGGCCAAGTCCAGTTCGGCATAGAGATTCTTCGCGCCGGTTGCTTCATAGAGCACATCGAGCGCGCGTTGCGTGTCGCCCTCAAAGGTCCTGAATTCCGAGTCATGATTGTGATACGAAAGGCGCATCCCGGCGCTGTTGAGTTTCGCGCCGAGCGTATCCAGACGCTTCGCCCCGCGCAGCCACGCTTCGCTCGACTCGCGGCAATCCTGCATCATCCCGCCGGGCGCAACGTCGCTTACGCCGACCGTCTTCCAGAAACGCACGGCGGCATCGAAGTCCTGCTCGAAAGGTTCCATGGCACAATGGCAGGCGACGGCCTTGAGCCCTGCGTCATCGAGCGCTTCGCGGATCTGATCCGCGGGTATATCCGGCATGCCGCTCCATTGGACGTACTCCCATCCGATCGCTCGTATCTTCTTAAGCGTTCCCGCGAGGTCGTCTCGCGCCGGATCCCGCATGGTGTAGAGTTGAAGGGCAATGCCGCTCATGGAAACCTCCTTCTTGATTCTTCGGTTGACACGGACTCACACGGACGGATACTTACTTTTGTGCGTGTCATTGGATTGTCTACGCGAACGGGGTGCGATTCAAGAACGGAGTCGCGTCACGACCCGACGAGAGCCGTCTTGTCTCCCAGCGGGCTCTTCTCCCCCATCCAGATGGCCCAGATCGCTTTGACGAGATCGGGATCTTTCCACGACCCCAGTTGTTTCTTGTTGTGTTCGGCGATCAGCGTGCCGCCCGGCTCGGCGATGAAACGGATCTCGTCGCCCTTCTTGATGTCCGAAGTGAACGCCGCCACAAGCGCCTCGCGATTCGGGCCTTTATATCCGGCGTTATCCAGCCCTTCCTCCCACGCGCCGCGAATCTTCTTCTGCGAGACCTCGTAAACGAAATCGAGCACAAACGCCTTGAGCGCGTCGGCCTTCGTCCAATAGGCGAGCCGCTCCTCAGGTTTGGCCGGCACGGAAGGCGCATCGGCCGCGCCATAGTGCGCCACGGCGTAGATCTTCATTAAGTACTTCGTTCGAACGGCCGCCCCCGTACATTGCACGGCGCCCTTGTCGAGCTGCAATGTACTCGGGAAGGTGATGCCGGTTGAAGGTTCCTGGACTCCCGCCGCCCCAAGGACCACGGCCACACTCAACAACCACGCGGCGCGTATCATCGCACTCTCCTTAAGCCTATTACCTACTTCTATAAATGCGGGACGGGCTACCAAGATTCCGCGCGCCGTGGTGGCGCTAGAGGCTCAGTTGGACCTCGGCATAGACGGATGGGTGATCCGCGGGAAGGCGCTTGGTATTGCCGTAGGTGGTCGCGTCGACCACCCAGCGCAGGACCTCTTTCTTCTCGGGACCCGCGAGGAAGATGTGATCAATCAAGCGGGCCGGATCGATGTAGGTTTCGATATCGTCCAGTTTGTGGTTCTGCGGTATGGTATTGAGCACTTCCTTGTTAGGTGCCAAGTTCATCGTGTCCTCGAACTTGGCAAGGCCATCCGTGCCGCCCTGGATGTTCTTGTACCGTTGCGTCGTCGAATCCGTGTTGAAATCTCCGGTAACGATCATGGGCACCGTCTTCGCAATCGCGCCGTAAGTCTTCGAGAATAATACAGCCGACGGTTCTTTGTTCGGCGAGTTGTTGTCGAAGTGGGTGTTCACGTAGAGGAACCGGAACCCGTTGCTCTTCTGCTTCAAGTAAGCCCAATTGGTGTAGCGAGGAACCGCGAGCGGCTTCCATCCGAACGAGAACGGCAGCGTCGGCTTCGGGCTGAGCCACATCTGCCCGGAATCCAGCAGGTCAAAGCGGTCTTTGCGGTAGAACAACGCGCAATCGGCGAATGCCAAACGCCCGGCGCGATACGTCACGCAGGCATACTGAGGGAATGCCTGGAGGAACGTATCAATATCGCCGTTACCGCCGAGTTCCTGCGAGCCCCAGAGATCCGGATCGTACTTCGTGATCCGCTCGATAAGGTGCGGCAGGCGCGTTTCCCAAGGATCGAAGTCCGGCTTGTTGCAACCGTTGCACAGGACGTTGAAGGTGAGCACCTTGATAACGCCCGAACCGCACGGCGTCGTTCCGGAGCAGTTGGGTTCCGAGGCATAGACCGCCGGATCGAAATACGGCTTGCCGGAGGATCGCACCAGCGCGGCCAGCGTGTACTGGACACCTTCGTGGGTCACGAAGAACCATCCCAGCACGGACAGGATGAGTATAGCTACAACAATCTTCAGGACAAGCTTCAAGATCTTCACTTCGAGACTCCAAGTTCCAGCACGCGGAAACGACTTGATACTACACGCCTTCGGGGGCGGTTTGCACCTCCATCAAAGCAAGTTGGTTGCGATGCGACGCAGAAGTATACTCGCCGGGTAACCAACGAGGAGAACGCCCATGTTACCTTGTCTGAATCCGGCAACCGCGTGGCTTCCCGACCCGGAAGCGTACATCGCTCTTGCGAGCCAATCGGGCTTCAAAGCCGTGGACGCGGGAGCGGACCATTGGGCGGCGTGGCTTCAACGAACGTCGCTCGACCACGTGAACGAAGTCTGCGCGAAGCATGGGTGCATTGTGGGACATGGCGGACTTCCGGCGAATTTCCGCGAGGACGAGGCGGCGTTCGATGCAGACCTTGCGAAGCTGCCCGCGTGCTGCGTCGCGATGAAGGCGTTGAAGACGCGCGGCATGGCGACGTGGATTCGCCCCACGGCGCCGGGCGACGCGGCCGAGTATCGTAAGATGCACGTGCGGAGGCTCAAGAAGGTCGCCGCGATCTTGAAGGACTACGGGCTGATGCTGGGCCTGGAATTCGTCGCGCCGAAGACCGCGCGCGCCGAGGGCACGCCGTTCATCTTCGACATGCCGGGCATGCTCGAACTGGGCGCGGAGATCGACGGAGAATTCTGCGGACTGCTATTGGACAGCTACCACTGGTACACGTCGCACGCGTCCGTCGAGGACATTCGCAAGCTCAAGGCGAAGCAGATCGTGCACGTGCACATTAACGACGCGCACCCCGGTCCGATCGACGAGCAGATGGACCTCGAACGACTACTCCCCGGCGAGGGCGTCATCGACCTGGCCGCGTTTCTCCAAGCGGTGCACGCGACGGGATACGACGGCGTCGTGTCGGTGGAGACGTTTGACGAAGCCTTGCGCAAGGCGGGTCCCGAGGAAGCGGCCCGGCGCGCGGGTAAAGCGCTCGCGGGCGTCATGGCAAAGGCGGGCGTCTGATTGAAATACGGAACGGCCGGATCGGGAAGCGCGCTGCAGCGCCGGAAGACGCCGCAAGCACCTTCCAAACAAGACCTCGACTTCACGAAGTTCGGGCGGCTGTACTACATTCTTCTCGGCGGCGCGCTCGTGGTGGTGCTGGCGGTGTTCTTGTTGACGCGCTCTTACGAGGAACCTGAGGCGCGGGCGTTGCGCCGCACACTCGAAACCGCGCGCCAGGCCGTCCTCGCGAAAGACAAGGCCACGGGGCTGGCGCTGCTCGACGAATCGTACACCGACAATCAGGGCAACACATATGATCGCATCCGGGCCGAGGCCGAACGCCATGACTTGAGCGAGGTGTCGAACATCTCGGTAAAACTGCGCAAGATCGCAATCGAGCTTTCGCCGGACAAGCAACAGGGGCTGACGCGTTTCGAGATGCGGTTCACGGCGCGCGTAGACGACGGAAGCGGGCGCAAGATTCCGGTCATCGGCGTGCTGAACCGTTCGGTGCCGCTCGGGGCAGTATGGGAATCCGTATTGATTCGCTGGGCGAAACGCGACGGTCAATGGCGCGTCGCGCGCGTCGAAATCGAACCGCTACAAAAGACACCGTCGCGTCCTTGACGATTCAGTGCGCAGCCTCGGCTTTCCCGTATTCGAGCAGCAGCGCCATGTCGAGAGGGCCAGGCTTCGCGATGTATTTTCGGTAGAAGTCCACAATCAACGGGCGTGCCTCGGGCACATAGTTCGCCAGCGAGAGCCATTTGGCGGGGCTGGCCACGAGTTGAGGATTCGACTTCGGATTCCCGGTAATGTCTCCGAAGAGGATTCCACCGCCTAATCGCCCGAACCCATGGACGACCGTCGCGCCGAACCGTTTCATGTCGTCCGCATCGTAGACTTCCTTATCGGCGGCGAGGACCATCGGCAGCGCGAGCGTGAGCGCGGCGTGCGAAGTGTCTTCGCCGGAGACCGATTCGCGCGCCCCGGGTTCCTTGACTGGTTCGATCGGAAGCCAATAGCTCCAGTAGTAGGCGCCGTCGGGCGCGGGAGTGAATCGGTGCTTCATATACAGGCCGATGGCGCGCGCGCGGTCGCGATGCACGGTGTTGCCGGAAACCTTCCACGACACCCATAGCGACCGTCCCAGCGCGCTGAGCCGGTTGCCCGGCATGATCTTGCCGTCGGTCCCGTCCTCCTGATCCATCATGATGTAATGCCCCTCTCCCTCCGCCGGACCGTCATGCCATTGGCGGTCATGAAACGCGAGGGCCTCCTGTGCGCACGTGAGAATGGCCTCAAATTCAGCGCCAAGCTTGGCCAAGCATTCCGGTTTCTGTTTGGCAAGCAGAAGGAAATCGAGCATCGGATACGTGATCATTCCTGTATGGACGCCGAACACCGCGCGTCCCCGTTTGGCGTACTTGTCGGAGCTCCAGGCGGGCGCTGCGATACCGGTCCACGTCTTGACGCCCGTCTTGTCGTCGCGTACAGACATCACCGCGCGGATGCAATCGAGGTTGGCGTCGAGGTATTTCGTATCATGGGCGTACCGGAACATCTCGTTGAGCGAAATCATGCGGTAGGCAAGCCCCCACGCAATGCCGCCCCCGTTGTTGGTCACCTTATCGAGGGCCTTCTTCAAGCTCTCCCCCAAGTACTCCTCGTCGTAGCGCGCCGGCGAGACGTAGTCATTCCATTCGGACGAAGCCTCTGCCTTTGGGTAGGTCTTCTCGAACCGGGCGATGTAATCTTGATCGGTGTCCGCCCAACTCACGGTGCACGCGAACATCGCAGACAACACGAGGGCACAGCTTACTCGGCAAGCAATCGAAAGTCTCATCCTCGAATCGCGCCATCTAAAATCTTACCGGAGGTAGTATCGTCTTGCCATTTGTGTT
>CAYOCT010000057.1:0-45484 GCA_964402555.1 uncultured Nitrospiraceae bacterium
GAACGTGTATCGTTGCGAGTGGGTGAGCGGCACGCCCCGGCCGAACGTTCATGCCGCGTTACGCTGGATTCCCCGAAGCCAATTGACGCAATACCCGCTGCCCAAAGCGAACCACAAGTTTCTCGAACTGCTCTGATACGAAGTTACGAACGGCTCGGTGTGCTGTGGCCGCGAAAAGCAGGGACAGACACGCTTTTCAAACTGCCGAAAAGCGTGTCTGTCCCTGTTTTTCGCTCTGTTCTGTATATAGTTATAGATGTATGTTTAATCTGCATCAATAATTAAGCAGTACTCTAGAAATCGGGATGAATGAACTCCGTGCCGAGTAGTTCGTCGAGCATGCCCAATTTCTGATAGCGAAATTGCTCGGCGCAGCCCATCCCGCCGCGCGCGCCCGTGGCGGCGCAGAAGCTCCGGATGCCCATTTCGATGACCTGCCGGTAACCGCCTCCCTTGACGTCGCGCAAGAGCGGCACGTCCACGCCCGCCGCCTCGGCTTCGCGCACGAGACCATCCACGGTCAGTACCATCTGGCAATCGTGCTTTAACAGCGCCTCGATCTTGAGGTCGATGGTGGACTCGATGTCGACAAACTTCTCGGCGTTCCACGGCGACTTCGCAAACCAGTACGCTTCGAGCGGCATGTGCGGCGGATACGGGTGCTCGGGGTAGAACAACGGATTGGAACTAAACGACGCGGCTTCGAGCGTGGCCATCGCGACCATGCGGTGATCGGGGTGGTCTTCGTACGGCGCGAACGGGTCCCAGCTCATCACGATATCCGCCTTCACTTCGCGGATCATCGCCATGATCTTCCCGCGCAGCACATTCGGATGGACCTCGTTGAGATCCCCGTCGGGATACCCTTCGAGCCGGACCTCTTTGAGTCCGAGGACCTGGCCCGCCTCGACCGCTTCCCGCGCCGAGACTTCGATCAGTTTCTCCGCGGACAGCCGGTACGACCCCTTCGAGTTGTCCGTCAAGATGTATTCGTAAACGTCATAGCCCTTCTCGCGCACGAACCGCGCGACCGTCCCTCCGGCGAGGAACTCCATGTCGTCCGCATGCGCTACGACTACAAGCACCGTCTTCTTCTTGTTCACGATTTGGACCCCCGCTCTTCGCTATGTACGAAGCCAATCCGTCGCCGCTTGGATTCGACCGGAGTCATTATCTGGCGGATCGCGTCGAGAACTGCTCTCGATCCTTCGTCGAGTTCCTTCTCCCGCGCGTCGAGCCGTTGGACGATGTCATGGTTAGTTGACAGCACCTTGCGGATACCGACGTAGGTGCGCACGATCTCGACGCTCGCGCGAATGGCGCGCTCGCTGTTCAGCAGTCCCGCCAGCATAGCGATGCCTTGTTCCGTGAACGCGTATGGCGGCGCACCACCCTCTTCATTGCCGGATACGTCCGCATCGCGTTTCAGTTCGCTGCATTCCTCTCGCGTGAGCAGAAAGGCGAAATCTTCCGGGAATCGCGATGGATTGTTCTTCACCGCATCGACAACGCTTGCCACTTCGATGCCGAAGAGTTCGGCCACGTCCACATCGAGCACTACGCGGCGTTCGCGTACCGTGTGGACCATGCATTCAACGGAATCCGAAGGGCGCGATACGCTCATGTTCGGCAGGTGCTCCTGTGATGAGTTAAGCCTCTACTCTCGACCACGCGCGCTCGATCACTTCGAAGGCCGTGGCGAGTTCCTCACGCGTGACCGTCAACGGCGGGCTGACGCGGAGCACTTTGCCCGCGAGCGGCCCGAGGAAATGAACGCCTAGCTTGCCCGTGCCATAGTACGCCTCGAGCACGCAACGGTTGGCGGTCACGTCGTCGCACATCTCGACTCCGTAGACGAGTCCCTCGCCGCGCACGGCTTTGACAAATGGGAACCGGCGCATCAACGCATCGAGGCCGCGCCGCATGACCTTGGCCATTGCGCGGCAATTTTCGACCACTCGCTCTTGCTTGAAGATGTCGAAGGTCGCGCAGATGGCGGCGCAGGCGTGCGGGTTGCCGCTGTACGTGTCGGAGGCCTCGCCGTACTGCAGCGAGTCGATCAGGTCCGCGCGTCCGACCGCCGCCGCGACCGGCTCGCCGTTGCCGAGTCCCTTGCCCAAGACCACGAGGTCGGGCTGGACGCCGTACGACTGGAACGCGTACATATTGCCGGTCCGTCCGTGGCATGCCTGCACCTCGTCGAAGATCAACGCGATGTCGTACTTGGCACACCAGGCCTGTAACATCTGGTGATACCACTTCGGCGGATGAAACGAACCTTTCGCCCCAAGATACGGCTCCGTTATCAATAACGCGATCTTGCCGGGATGGGCTTTCGCCAGCGCGTCGAGTTCGGCCTGGTAGAAGGCCGGCGGTTTCTCCTCATACATCGGAAACGAAATCCATCGGACGTGCGGGTTCTTGCTCGATTCGCCGGTCACGTCGCCCGCGAGACCCTTCTTGCCGTGGAATCCGCCGCGCGTGGCGACCATGATGGGACGGTCCGGGTGTTTGTGCAGCGCGGCCCACATCGCCTTCTGAATCCCTTCGGAGCCGCTGGCCGCCCAGAGAATCTTCTGGGCCTTGGGCGACTTCATGCTCTTGAGAAGCCGTTCCGCCGCTTCGACTTCGATGGGCGCGACCATGTTGTACGAACTCCGGGGCAGTCCCGCGAGGTATTGCTTGTAGAGCCGCTCGAATCCCGCGTGGGCATGGCCAAGATTTACCACCAGCACGCCCGACGTGAAGTCGATCAGCTTCTTGCCATCGACGGTCCACAGCCATGACCCCTTGGCGCGTTCCACCACCAATTGCGACGGCGTATACGTCCGCTGTCCAAGTCCTACCACCTTGTCCAAACGCCGGCGAAAGGCGTTACTCTTTGGTTCACTCGCATGCTCGATACTACGTGACATCCCAGAACCTTTCTTGTTACGACAATCAAGAACAGCTTGAAGACTGACAACTGACAACTGAAGACTGACAACTGAAAACTAGATGTAATACATACTCGTCCGGTCCGCGCGGTCCAGAATATGCCGGACCGTCGTCGCTTTCAGGACCTGTTCGATGCCGGCGATCACTTCGCGCCATGCCGGGGCCATGTCCGACGAACCCGCATCCTTGACCGGAAGCGGATCCATAACCGGCCCGTCGACCGCTTGGATGATGTCCAAGAGCGAGATATCCTCCGGCGTTTTCGCCAGGAGGTAACCGCCGCGCGCGCCCCGGACACTTTGGACGACGCCCGCGCGTTTGAGTTGCAGCAGGACGTGTACCAGGAACTTCTCCGGGATATGCCGCCGTGCGGCTATGCGGTCCACGGCAAGCGGCTCGGTCGTCCGGCCCTGGGCCGCCAGTTCCACGACCGCGCGGCACGCATATTCGCAACGAGAGGAGATATTCATCGATTGTGATGTCCTGGCCCACATGGTATTATTGGGTACCCGGCGAATCCGTGTCAACGGGCCTCCGAAAGCGAAGCGAGAAGGCGAGTTTGCCGGCGAACCCGTGGTCGAGGAGAGTCAGACCTTGGAATACCCATCTGAAGGCCGGCCTGCGAGAATCCAATGGCGGCTTTGGGGCAAGCGCTTAGCCGTCCTCCTTGTGCTGGCAATTGTACCGGTACTGCTCCTTGCGGGGATCGAGACTGCATTCCGGCTGGCGGGCTATGGACATTCCACGCGGTTCCTGATTGGCGAGCGCAACGGCGGCGAGACGTTCTATCGCAGCAACAAGGCATTCTTTCAGCAGTTTTTTTCGCTGCCGGTTGAGAGCTTCACCAACTGGGACGAACTCGAGTTCGCCGTGCCTGCGAAGAAGGCGGCCAACGCGTGCCGCATCTTCGTGTTTGGAGGTTCCGCGGCAAACGGCGCTCCTCCCGATGCCGCCTATTCGTTCTGGCGCATCTTGGACGCGATGCTGACGGCAACGTTCCCGAACGTCTCCTTCGAAGTCTATTGCGTCGCCTGTCCGATGGCGAATTCGCATGTCATGCAGGCTGCCGCCCAAGCGTGCGCCCACATGCAGCCGGACATCTTCCTTACGTACATGGGCGATAACGAGATGACAGGGCCTTTCGGCGCGGGCAGCCAAATCGCAGACAGTGTCCTGTGGCGCCTCCCATTTATTCGCGCGACGACCTGGTTTTCCGACCTGAGGATATCTCAATGGTTGAAGGCGCGTCTCGGCAGGCAATTGGTTTCGCGCGACCAGATTGGACTGTTCTTTCCAAGCGTTGCTCCGTCCGATCCCAAAATCACGCGCATGCTCGATTACCTCCAGAAGAACCTCCTGGACATGTGCCGGGCGGGGGCGCGCGGCGGCGCCGTCAATATCTTGTGCACACCGGGCGCTAACCTGAGAAACTGCGGTCCGGGCCACTCCGAGCATGCATCCGCGCTTACGGATTCCGACCGATCCGCATGGGACGCCCTGTTTGAGAAGGGGGCCGGCTTGGAGGGAGCCGGCCAGGCGCAGCAGGCCTTGCAGACGTACGCCCAAGCAGCGGCTCTCGACTCCACCTATGCCGAACTGCAATTTCGTATGGGGCGTTGCTGTTGGGGTTTAGGCGATTTCGAAGCCGCGCGCGTGCATTTTGCCGAGGCGTGCGAGAACGACTTCCATCCCGACCGCGCCACCACTCGTATCAATGCGGCCGTCAAAACCGCGGCGCAGCGAAGCGGTGCGCTTCTCGCGGATGTGGCGGAACGGCTGAAGCGAAATAGCCCGCATGAGATTCCCGGCCGCGAGTTCTTCTGTGACAACGCGCATCCGACTTGGGAGGGCAACTACGAGATCGCGTGTTGCGTATTCGAACGCGTGGCGGCCGCGCTGCCCGCGAGCCTCCGCGGTGAGGCCGCCGGGCAGGCCGTGCCGCCGTCGATAGACGAGTGTGCCGCCCGGCTTGCCTATACGCCCTTCGTTCGATGCAGGCATTTGAAGGAAGTCATCCATATTACCGCGCGAAATCCCAATGGCATCGAACGCGTGGATGATGCCGACACGTGCGCGTGGTGGACGGCGGTCCTCGAGAAAGTCCGCCAGGAGCCCGGCGCGGACAAATGCGACTCGACGCTCGAGGCGTACCGCAAGGCACTGGAATGGAACCCGCGGGACGCGTGGATAACGGGGCGCTACCTGATGGAAACCTGGGGCCAGCTCGAACCGCCGAAGGCCCTTGCGCTGGCCCAGGCGTTTGTCAAGGCGCATCCCTATCGGCGTAATGCCAACCGGTCTCTCGGGATGGCTCTGGCAGAGATGGGACAGTCCGCCGAGGCCATTGCGCAATTCCGAAAGACCCTTGCCATGTATCCTGACGACTCCGCGTCGTGTTTCCAGTTGGGAACTGCGCTTGTCGGCTCCGGCGATCTTGACGGCGCCGTTGCGGCCTTCAGCGGGGCGGCCGCCCTGAATCCTCACGATGCGGCGGCCAAGTGGCAACTGGGAATGGCCCTGGTCAAGAAAGGGAGCGTTGACGAAGGGATCGCCGCTCTGCGTGCAGCGGCCGAACTGAACCCTCAGTCCGCTCAGATCCGGATCGACCTGATCCAAGCGCTCTGCACAAAGGGCGACCTCAAGGCCGCTCGCGAGGAGGCCGGGCGCTACGGCCAGTCCTTCGGCGAGATTCCTCAGAACGTTCGTGACCAGCTCAAGTAAGCGCGTCAGCGCAGCTGTCTATATGGGAATTTCGTATCCGTATTCAAAGAATTGGCAGATTGGACAGATCGCGTCGAAGGTTTTCCCTTGACAACCCGTATGTGGTTGGTGTAGAACGGCTAAAGATGCAGAAGGAGAGGTGATCGGGTCATGCGTTTGGGAGCATGTCGCGAGCGTTGCGCTTCATGCAATGCAGGCGTGATCCGGACGCATCATGGCGGGGAGGTTGGCCAGCACCTGCACGAGATCATCTGAATTTTGAGCATGGCGATGCGCGACGTACGAGGGCGGGGTGTTTCGATCCTCGGGTGTCACGTATGGCGAGCTACAATTGTGAGTGGCGGTATTACGTAGGAGACGATGGATGCGTGCTTACGTTGTCGTACTAAGCGTGGCGGTGTTGATCGGTGCGATGGGACCGGCCTCGGCGGCTCCCGCGCAGGCGAGTCCGACCGACCTGGACAAGCTGTTCAGCACGCTCCGCGCCCCGAATGCCACCGAATCGCCGCGTACCCTCCAAGCGAAAGACGGGTACGTGCGCTTCCTCGGCGCGCCTCCTGGAACGTATTTCGTCAGTTCGGCGACGGGCAGCAAGTCGGTCGCGCCCGACGCGGCCGCAAAGGCGTTCGTGACGGATCATTTTGCGGCGTTCGGCCAGCCCAGCACGCCCATTGGCCTCGATACCGCGCGCGTGAAGATCGGCAAGAATCAATCGAATGTCAGGCTGCAACAAACCTACAGCGGCCTTCCCGTGTTTGGCGCCCAGATGATGGTGCAGACGGATGCGTTTGGCGGCATCGTTTGCGTGCTCAGCGACATCCTCCGCGATACGACGGCGCTCGACAACGGCACGATCCTGCTGACGCCGAGCGTGAGTCTCGACACGGCCAAACGTACCGCCCTGTCGTGGGAAGGCGGACGCCATGCCCGGCCTGACACAGACTTTGTCGTTACGGATCCCGAACGTGTCGTTTTCGATCCGGGTGTCGTCGGCGCGAGCGGTTCGTTGGCGATCGCATGGAAACTCGAGGTGGCGGATATCACGGGTCTGGAAGTGAAAGACGTGGTGTTTGTCGACGGGCATTCCGGCATCGTCATCTTTGACTACCCGCTAATTCATGATGCCAAGAACCGCCAGATATACGACGCGCACATGACGACCTCGATTCCCGGCACGCTGATTCGCGCCGAAGGCGATCCGGAAAGCGATATCTTCGATGTCAATCAGGCCTACGATTACTATGGCGCCACCTACGATTTCTACTGGAGAGTCCACGGCCGCGACAGTATCGACAACCACGGCATGGCGATGGTCGCGACGGTGCGCATCGGTTTTGGCACGGAGAATTACGAAAACGCCGCATGGATTGGCAGCCTCCAACAGATGATTTTCGGCAGTGGCTTTGCGGTGGACGATGTCGTTGGCCACGAGCTGACGCATGGCGTGACGGAGAACGAATCGGGGCTCATCTACGCCTATCAACCCGGCGCCATGAACGAGTCCTTTTCCGATATCTGGGGCGAATACGTCGACCTTACTTACACCAACGGTTTCGATAACGACAGTCCCGAAGTACGGTGGCTCATGGGAGAAGACGTTCCTTCTATGGGCGCCATCCGGAACATGAAGAATCCTCCGGAGTTTGGGGATCCCGACCGTGTTGGCAGCCCTTACTACTACAAAGGCTCTAACGACAACGGCGGCGTTCACTGGAACAGCGGCGTTATCAACAAGTTCTGCTACCTCTTGACCGACGGCGACACGTTCAACGGCCAGACGGTGAAGGGCCGTGGTATCGAGACCACCGCGAAGCTGTTCTACGAACTCCAGACCAACTTGCTGACGCCCGCGTCCGACTTCACCGATCTTTACATGCTGCTCGGACAGGCCACGATCAACCTCAACTACTCGCTGGCCGAACAGCTCAATGCCAAGGCCGCGGCGAAGGCGGTCGAGATTGCTCCGGACACCTCCGACGAGGAGATTCTCGCGTTTCGCGCCATCCCGACGGTCGATGCCGCAAGCCGCCCCGTGATCTATTTGAGCTGGACGAATCCGACGACCGCGGCCCTGCGCCGCGTGATCGTTGTGCGCGACACCAAGGCCTTCCCCGCGGTGCCCAGCGACGGGATCGAAGTGTATCGCGGCCTCGAAGAGGAAGCCTTGGACGCAGCCGTCGTTCCCGGGACGCAATATTACTACACCATCTTCTCGCAGGTGACAGCCGGGTTCCCGGACCAACGCTCGACGCGCGCCATTGCCGGCACGCAGCCGCCGAACTTCCTCACGGAGGAATTCACATCCGCCGCTTCGGGTAGCACGCCGGCCTCTCCGTTCGACATGGCCTATTCGCAGATCCTCTTCTCACCGGTTGGACCGCCGACCGCGGCCTTCGGCGACGACCCGATCTTGGCGGACTACACGCAGTACACCGCGATGGTTACGAAAAACGTGTTCGAGTTGCCGGTGCCGCGGGACGACGCCGAAGGAAGCTCTTTCCGGTTGACGTTGAAGAAGGATGGCATCCAAGGCTTCTCGTTGCCCGCGCCGTTCCCGTACTTCGGCATTCCGTACAGCACGGTCTACTTCGCGGCGAACGGGTATATCTCGTTCAAGGCCCCGAAAGAGGGCACATTCGACAACATTCCCGAGGCCCTGAAACCCGCGCATTTCGCGATGCCGCGCATCGCCTTCCTGTTCGCCGATCTTGCGCCGGATATCGGTGGCGTCCTTTGGGGGCGCGCACTGGAAGACCGGATCGTGCTCACGTTCGAAGACGTGCCGGAAATGGATGACGAAGTCGTGCCGCCATCGCGCGAACCCAATACGGTGCAGGTGGAACTGTTCTACAGCGGCCAGATCCGCTTCACGTACCTCGGCATAAACGCTAAGAACGCGCTCGTGGGATTGTCCGATGGCCAGGGCATGCCCATGGACCCCGGACAGTCGCGGCTCTTCCCCGGACTCGATGGCATCGTGATGCAGTCGGACTTCTCGACAATGCCCCAGAGCGTGACGGCCTTGTCGTTCGAGCCGGTCGCCGTGCAGACCGTGGATATTGGCGCCGAGGCGACGTTTACCGCCAAGACGCGCGTGCCTGCGGGGTCGGGAACGCCGGTGCTGTCGGCTGAGTGGGATGCCACAGGCTTGGTGCCGTTCGCCGACAGCCGCGACGGCACGGGTGTGTTCCGCTGGCGGACGACCTACACGGACTACGGCGTTCACACGGTTCGCTTGCATGCGGTCTTGGGCGCCATGGAGGCGTACCAGGATGTGACCGTATACGTCGGCGTGACATCGCCGCTGCCGGATGCGACCCGCGTCGTTCTTAAGACCAACGATCCCGTCGAAGACCCGCGGCGCGATCGTCTCGTGGATGACGATGTTCAATTGATTGCGTCGTACGACTATTCACATCCGGGCGAAGCGCTCCTACCCGAATGGTTCGCGGAAGGGCCGACCCAGGTGCTCTGGTTCAAGAACAACGGCCTCATTCCGGGCTTGAACGACCAGCACGTCGTGACGCCGGTTGCCACGAAGCCGAACGAGCGCTGGTTCTACGTCGTCACGCCGCGCACGATCTCCGGTCCCGAAGGCCTTCCCGTCGAAGGTTTGCCGCGCAGGTCGCCCGTGGTGACCATCGCCGCGCTGCCGCGGCTCTACAACGTCGCGTTGCCTCAAGACCTGCCCGCTGTAATTCAAGACGGCGTGGCGCTGGAGAGCCTTCCCAAGGCCGCGGGCACGTCTAAAGGCGGCACTACCGTGGTCATCCTTGGCAAACGGCTCGGCCACCCGGTCTCCGTGACCTTCGGCGGCATTGAGGCGGAATCGATCCATGCGGTGAGCGACTTCCGTATCGAAGCGGTGACCCCGGCCCATATGGCCAGCCCGATCGTCCAAGACGTTCCAGTGGCGGAAGACGTTGTCGTGACGACGGCCTCGGGAACGGGTACCTACCCGCAGGGCTTCAATTTCGTCGACAGCGGCGAACCGATCTCGAAGGCCGACGTAAACCGCGACGGCTTGGTGAACGCCCTCGATGTTCAGTTGGTTATCAATGCGATTCTCGCCGCCGAAAAGAGCGCGGGCGATACCGACGTCAACCGCGATGGCGCGACGAACTCGGCGGATATCCAGTTCGTCGTCAACACGGTTATTGGCAAGTAGTGATCAGGACAATGTCCGAGAGTGTGGACTTGGTGGACGCCGTGGACGAAGTGGACCGGTCTGCGGCCTGCCCGTGAGGTGACGTCCACTATGTTTGGTGCGTCCACCGAAAGAACTCACCCAAACGCCCTGCGCACTTTCCTGTGGTGTGCGCCGCTTCTCGTGGGCCTTCTTGCTGCAGCCCCTTCCGGGCAGATCGCCTTTGTCTCCGGTACCGAACAGGAAGACCAGTGCGTATGCGTCCTCGATCTCGCGTCGGGAGCGGTCCAACGAATCGGGCCTGGCGCGCGCGACGGCGCCCCCGTGTGGTCGCCCGACGGTTCGCGCCTCGCCTTTCAGACCAGCGCTCCGGACGGCATCGGCATCTGCCTTGTCAACGCTGACGGATCGGACGTGCAGCGCCTCCCGCATGCGCACAAATGGAACCGGTCGCCGCGCTGGTCGCCCGACGGCGTTTCGCTGGCGTACGTTTCCGACGAGGGCGACGACCTGAACCGGCGCATTATGGTTTACAACACCGGCACGGGGGTCGAGGAGACGTGGGGTGGGGAGAAGACCGGCCTCATGCGCCCCGTGTGGATGCCGAACATGCGCATCCTGTACGCGCTTCGTCCGGGCGCGCAAGTGAAATGGGGCGACGAGCAAAGCCAATCCATCGGTGTCGACTGGCTCAAGGACAACGCCGCGCTGCTGGCCATCGGTTTCAGCGTGGGACAGGGCAAACCGGCCACGGACATCTACGTCGTGACCCGCGACCAGGCCGCCGCGCCGGCGAAAGTCGGCGGCTACGCGGAATGGGCCGTCGAGCCGAGTCCCAACGGTTCGAGCGTGGCCTACGAATCCAACGACGGCGGTGACCGCGAGATCTTCTTCTTGTCGCGGCTCGACAGCGTCGACGTTTCCAACCATCGCGCCGCCGATTGGAACCCGGTCTGGTCGCCTAACAGCGAATGGATCGCCTTCGAGTCGTTCCGTTCGGGACGGCGCGGCGTGTACCGCGTGTATCCCAAAACGGCCCGCGTCTCCGCAGTCGCGGCGGATACCTCTTCCGACAGTTGGAGTCCCGCGTGGTCGCCCGATTCCGAGTGGATCGCGTTTGTATCCGACCGCACCGGCGTTCCTCATTTGTTCGTGGCGCGCGCCACGGGCGAAGACGTGAAGCAACTGACTGATCGTCCCGAAAGCGATTACGCTCCCGCGTGGCGGCCGAAGAAAGGCAAGCGATGACCGCCGCGAACCGTATCGTTCTTGGGATGGCGATTCTCGCCGCGGGCGTTGCGGCGGCGCGCCAGCCTGATGGGACGCTGGGTACCTTGCTGACGCCGAATAACGGCATGCCCGCCATCGTGACGCCCGGCGGGGCCTTCGATGCCATGCTCGCGCGAAAAGCCGAACTTCGTCTCGCCGGCGACGGCGGGGCGCCCTCGATGTCGATCGAATGGAGTGAACTTCCCGGCAACCGGTTTGCCGCGCACTGCACGGTAGCGGCTGATGCCGCGCCCGGCGTTTACGCGCTCGAAGCAGTCTCCGACGGCGGCGCGGCCGACCGTAACGTGCGTTCCGTCTACGTGCGCGCGGACATGCCGGCCGCGTACTCCTTTGTGCAGTTGACGGATACCCATGTCGGTTCGGATCGCCACGCACGGCCCGCGGACGCGATCTTCGCGGATGCCCTTAACGCCGCGAACCAAACGCAGGCAGTCTTTGTGGCCATTTCGGGCGACTTGACCGAAGGCGGCGAGATGCCGCAGTTTCAGCGCTTTCTCGAAGTGCTCGATACGTGCGCCCTGCCGACGTACGTCTGTCCCGGCAACCACGACCGCCTTGCGCTCCATTACGAGTCCGTGTTCGGGCCGCTGAACTACGTCTTTCGTTTCGGCAAGGACGGCTACCTCGTCTTCGATACCAAAGACTTCATCCCCGCGGACGATCTCGGGACTGAGGTCAGCGAACTCCAGCGCTATCGCGACGCGATCAAGCCCGGCCGCTGGTCTGTCGGTATTACGCATCGCTACGAGCCGTTCATGAGCGTGCGAAGCCAGCTTGTGTTGTTCGTCGACGATCCGCTCGATTACCTCATTTTCGGCCACCGCCATCGCGAGAACAACGAGGACGAGAAGACCGTCCCGTGGCGGACAACGCCCATCTACTTCATGGAGGCCACCGTGGACGGATACATGCGCGTTTTCGATGTGTCCGAGAAAGAGGTCAAGCCTCAGCCGCCGCAGCGCGTCGCTCCGGTCGAGTAAAGGCGCGCCATGTCGGAGCCGGAACCCCATTACGCCAGCATACCGGCGGCGGAACTGCCTCCTATCCCGCGTAATCCCGCGCATCTTGTGCTCGATAACTTCCGGAGCGCCTACAACGTCGGTTCGGCGTTTCGTACGGCCGACGCGTGCGCCGTCGAACACATTCATTTGTGCGGGATGTCGGCGCATCCCCCGCACCGAAAGATCGAGAAGACTTCGCTCGGCGCATTCGAGTACGTGCCGTGGACGTACTACGAGCGCACTTCGGATTGCCTCGACGCGCTTCGCGAACAGGGCATCGTGACCGTGGCGATCGAAGTGGCGCCCGCCGCCGTGCCGCATTTCGACTACGCATGGCCCAAGCCTGTGGCGATCGTCTTCGGCAATGAAGTCACCGGGATTAACGAGAAGATCATGCAGCGTTGCGACGCCGTCGTGCGCATCCCCATGCACGGCTACAAGAACAGCATCAACGTCGCGACGGCCTTGGGCATCGTGTTGTATGAGATTGTGCGGCAGTGGGGGAGGGGATAGGGTTCCGGGATCCGGGTTCCGGGAATCTCGTGGCATGACGTTCCTGCCAAGTGTGTTACACTTAGAAGCGTTCGATAGAGGCACTGTGAGCAGGCCGACCATGAAACCTCGAATGCTGCGCGTTTACACTGACACGTCCGTCTTCGGGGGTGTCCATGACGATGCCTTTGACTTGACCAGCAGGATGTTCTTTGACCTCGTGTCCAAAGGACGGCTGCGTGTGGTTGTGTCCGAAGCCGTTGAAGACGAGTTGGCAAACGCGCCTGCCTTGGTGCGGAGTGTGTATCGAACTCTCAGGACCGATGCGGTTGAGCATGTGAAAGTCAGTAGAGAGTCGCTGGACCTTCAGCACGCCTATGTCGAGGCTAAGATCGTATCGCCAAAGTGGGAACGTGACGCGCTCCATGTTGCGATTGCCACTGTTGCCGCTTGTCCTGTTATCGTAAGCTGGAATTTCAAACATATCGTCAATCTGCGGCGCATTCCGATGTACAATGCGGTCAATGTGTCGCACGGTTACGCCGCGATCGAGATTCGGTCGCCCGTGGAGGTTATTGGCTATGCCGAAGAAGGAGAGTAATCGCAAGCGGTTCGATTGCGTCGAGATGATGCATGCGTCGCAGCAAGCGGCGCAATCCTTTGCCGAGGACAAGACGCTCGACGAGCAACTCGCGTATTGGCATGGAGCCGCCGGACGGCTGCAAGCCAAGATTGAGGGCGATGTCAGGACGCGCGCCCCTCGGAAAGCCACGGGGGGCGGCGCGCGATTGCGCGCTGTGTGATAGTGGGGCGGCAGTACGTCCACTCAAGCCCCGTTCTTGTCGCCATTCGATTGCCTGGAGGTTGTAGCTATGCGCGTTTTGGTCCTGTTCGTCGTTGTGATTCTGTGTTCGGTCGCGGCGTGGGCCGGGGAAGAGGAGGGCGTTCCGATGGTACTGAAGCCGTTCGATCTGACCGAGGTGCGCCTGGCGGAGGGGCCGTGCCTCACGGCGCTCGAAGCGAACCGGCGGTATCTTCACGAACTCGATGCGGACCGCCTGCTCCATGCGTTTCGCGAGAACGCGAAACTCCCGTCGTCCGCGGAACCGCTTGGCGGGTGGGAAGCGCCGTCGTGCGAGGTGCGAGGGCACTTTGTGGGGCACTACCTGTCCGCGTGCGCGTTGATGTACGCGGCCACCGGGGATGAGGAACTCAAGGCCAAAGTCGTAGGTATGGTGGCGGAACTGGCGAAGTGCCAGCAAGCGCTTGGCAACGGGTATCTCTCGGCCTACCCCGAGAGTTTCTGGGATCGCCTCGAAAAGATGCAGCAGCCGCCTTGGGCGCCGTACTACACCATCCACAAAATCATGGCCGGCCTCTTCGATGTCTACACGTACTGCGGCGACGCGCAGGCCCTCGATGTGCTCAAAGGCATGGCTTCGTATTTCAAGAAACGCTACGACGCCCTCTCTATCTATCAGTGGGATCAATTGCTCGGGGTCGAATTCGGCGGGATGGCCGAAGTCCTGTACAACCTGTACGGCGTCACGCATGACGGCGGCCACCTAGCTCTCGCGCACGCCTTCGACCGCGCGACGTTTCTTGGGCCGCTCGCGCTGCAGCATGACAACCTGAGCCGCATCCACGCGAACACGCATATCCCCGAGATCGTCGGCGCCGCGCGCCGCTACGAACTTCTCGGCGATACGCCGTATCGGACCGCCGTCGAGTTCTTCTGGGACTGCGTTGCCGACAAGCGCATGTATGCGACCGGCGGCACAAGCAACAGCGAGCACTGGCCCGACCCGTGCAAGCTTGCCAATACCCTCAGCATTCAGAACCAAGAATCGTGCACGTCGTACAACATGCTGCGCGTCACGCGCCATCTCGTCGAATGGACCGGCGAGCCGCGTTACGCCGATTTCTACGAGCGCACGTTCTTTAACAGCATCCTCGGCACACAGCGCCCGAGCGACGGCATGCTCGCGTATTTCACGCCCCTCGCCCCCGGCAACGTGAAGGTGTTCGGCACGCCGAACGACTCGTTCTGGTGTTGTTACGGAACGGGGATCGAGTCGTTTGCGAAACTTGGCGACAGCATCTACTTTCACGACGACCGCGACCTGTACGTGAACCTGTTTGTCGCGTCGAAACTCGACTGGAAAGAACACGGCATTCGCGTCGAGCAGAAGACCCGTTTTCCCGAAGATGACAATGCGGTTTTCGTTTTTCAGATGGCCAAGCCCGCGCGGTTCGCGTTGCACCTTCACATTCCATACTGGGCCACGCACGGCGTTACCGCCGCCGTCAACGGCAAGCCGATCAATGCGCACGTCGAACCCGGTTCGTATCTGCGCATCAACCGCTCGTGGCGCACCGACGATACCGTCGAGGTCCATCTTCCGATGACGCTTCACGCCGCTCCCATGCCCGACGACCCTAACCTCGTCGCCCCTATGTACGGGCCGCTTGTGCTCGCGGGCCTAGCGGATCACAGGATGTTCTTCGTCGGCGACCCCGCGAATCTTGCCTCGTGGCTACAGAGCGTCGAGGGTAAGCCGCTCGCGTTTCGCACCTTCGGCCAGCCTGCCGACATCGAGTTCGTCCCACTCAACCAAGTCATCGATCAGCGCTATGGCGTGTACTGGGAAGTAGTTCAGGAAGGCAGCGACCGCCACAAGGCGCTGCTCGCGGAGGAGGAAGCGCGCCGCGCTTTCGAGGCGCGCATCGTAGACCGCGTCATTCCCAACGACGAGGCCTGCGAGAAGGCGCATAACCTGCAGGGCGAAAATACGCAGAGCGGCCCGTACGCGAGCCGCTCGTGGCGGCACGCGAATCCCGGCGGCTGGTGGAGCTGGGATCTCAAGGTCGTACCGGGCGTGCCCATAACCTTGCGTTGCACGTATTGGGGTGACGACGTGCCGCCGCGCGATTTCGACATCGTGGTCAACGGTACGGTTGTCGGCACGCAATCGCTCAACCGGAACAAGCCCGGCGAGTATTTCGACGTGGATTACCCGTTGCCGCAAGAACTGTTGCACAGCGTGGACACGATTACGGTAAAATTCGTGCCGCACGAGAACACCATGGCCGGCGGCGTGTTCGAGTGCGCCGTCCTCAAGACCGCGGATTAGCGCGGATTGTTCACACTAATTCTTAAAGGGAAGTGGTTAACAGTTGATTCGAAGAACGCTTGTGCCTCGGAACCCGGCGCGAACACAACAACCATCTGTCTCGTGTCATTGCGAGGAGGGGTTCACCCCGACGAAGCAATCCCCCGGCCTGTTGTGCGCGGGAGATCAGGAGATTGCTTCGTCGGGCTGAAGTCCTCCTCGCAATGACACCACGGGGCTGTGAACCATCCTTGTTGGCGCGGCCGCCCTACAGCGCCCGGATTTCCGCCAGAAGCGAGGTCGTCCTCTTTGCGAGGTCCAGGCAATGGCTCAGGATTTCGGTGCCGCGCCCGCGCCGCAATTCGAGCCTCAGATTCGTAAACTCGCGCGCGAGCGGAATCACCTTGAATCCCCATTGCCGTGCGGCCTCGACCTTGCCGCGCCCCAGCAGGCGGCACAGGCTTCCGTCGCAGGCGCATACCGCCGCGCTCGCCTCGATGATCCTGCTGCGCGGCTCGCAGATCTGAGGCGATGCGTAGACGAGGTCAAGCAGCAGGTCGCGGGCGCGCTGCATCTTATCCAGATCGTCCAAAGACGATTCCGTTCCCACTCCGTCGAGGAGGGCTTCGATCTCGGGTATCGGAATGCCGTACGCGCGCACGAGCGCGAGGTCGAACGAGACGAATCGATGGTCATTCTCAATCAAACGCCTCGCGATGCGGACCCGGTGTTCGTCGCACACGTTTGACTCCGCGATCATGATGACGTGCATCTGGCCCGGGAACATCTCCAAATGCCGCGCCGTCTGCATTGGGACCCATTGCCGCGTCTGCACGTAATCGGTCAAGTCGTACACCATCCGTCCCGCAATACCTTCGGCGTCGAGCGAAATGTTGACCGTGGCCATCTCGCGGATGTCGTTGCTGACGACGCAGAACATTTCGAAATCGCCATCGCACAGACGTGTCACGCTCGCGGTTGGGATGCCTTCGGGGAGTTGCGTGTTGTTCCGGCCGGAGGTGTCGATGTGGAACCACGGCGGAATCGACGGTTCGGGCTTGGCGCTGAGCCACAGCGGGGCCAGGGCGCCGCAGTGCTCCGCGCGCTGGCCCGTTTCGGACCAGAGATCGCTGAATGTCAGGAACGGCCCCGTCAGTGAGCGCTGGCAGCTCCCGCGGATCCAGATCGGATCGTTGTGATACGCGAACGAGAGCCAGCCGCGTGCTCCATTCGCGAGGGCGTGATTCATCATCATGCGAATCTCGGGACACGAGTGCCATTCGGGCGTGTCGGTCGCGTAGACGAATCCCGGCGCGAGCACCCAGAACTGCTGGCCCCGGCTCAACGGCAGGTGCGTGCGCACGGCCTCCGCCACGCGCCACGGCACGTGCGAGCCGTAATGCGCGAACCCTACCGCGGGAAGGCAACGGGCATATAACGCGACCGCATTGGGGTCGCGCAACAACACGGCCAGCGGATGATTCCCATCGACTTCGTCGAGGATGCCGCGCGCGTGGCGGACTTCTTCGAAGGCGCGTTCGGGCGGCTCGTCATGCAGGCTCCATGCGAAGATCGAATTGGAATCCGCGAACGGTTTGATATGCGTCTCGATGAACTCGCGATAGTACGCGTGCGGCGAGCCGAGCGGCGTGTCATGCACCGCAAGGAACTTGATCTGATACGTCTCCGCCAGTTTGAGCAGTTCCCGCCACTCGTCGCCCGACATCCGGTAGATACGTTCGAGCACGACGCAATTGTGGTGGTGCTTCGCGATGTCTTCGAAGGCGAGCGCCCAGTACTCCTCGAACGAAATGCCGAGCATCGCGGCCAGCCGCTTTGCCGAACCCGCATCCATATGGCAGCCGATCGGCAGGAACTCGTCCATGATGGGATAGTGCTTGAGTTGCGACTCGCGTTCGACCACGATTTCGTGCTCGCGGCACGCGGCCTCTTCCTCGGGGCTCATGACGCGAAACCGGATCGATTCGACCTCGAAGGACTCGGTGCCACGCACCGTCGAGTAGAGCCTCAGGATGATCCCGTCCACGTGCGCCGGAAATCCGTAGTGCGACACGCGCCGCACGACCGTCCGCCATTCCTGGGTCTGCGCAAGCCCATCGCAGTGCAGCCCGCCGGGATAGGTCCAGATCCAGGCGGGATGCGCGTTGGGCGACGTACACCGGTACGTGATCTCGACGATCGGATAACGCAACGTGTCGATGGGGAGCCGCGGATCGTCTTTGCCCAGCGTGCTCAGAGGGACCCAAAAACTCGGGTCGTCCGCGGAGAGATTGTCAATCTGATGGATTTCGTTGAAATGGCCTTCGAGCCGGACGCCATGCTCCGTCCGGCGGAACGTCGCGGGTGTGTGCTGCCACTCCGGCTCGTGAGCGAGATCTTTCAATGCCCACTCGGAGATATCTTTCGCCGTGAAAACGATCGCGTCCAGCGTTTCCCGTAATGCCGGATCGGGCTCCTTGAGGATTGTCTTCAGGTAGCCGGAGTATTCGTAAGCCATGGCGCGCACCTCGCAGTTCCGCATTCGCTCCCGTGCGCGTCATCGTAAACGCAATCGCGATCCCAACACAACCTGTGCCGGGATCGCGACCTCTGGACACGTGTGAACGGACGTTCACGCTACGACTTGTTCTCGACGCGCTCGAAGGGCTCTGTGAGGCGGCGTTGCGCTTCCTCGGCCGGAGCGTAGGACAAGCCGAACTGGTCGTGGCGGATTTCGTCCGTGACGTTCATCGCTGCCGCGGCAGTGTACGCTTCGATGGCTTCCTGGCGGCGGCCGAGAAGGTCGAGCATGTGGCCTTGCCAGACAAGGGCAATCGCTTTCCCCAAGGGGTCGCGTTCCGAGACGCTGGCCAGCCGCTGGAAAATTTCCAGCGCTTCGTCGTATCGCTCGAAGTCGTAGATCGCGAAGGCTGTCTTGAGGAGCAGCGAGTCCGGAAGGTTCGCAAGTTGCGCGAGCGTGTAGATACCGGCGATCGCGCGATTCGAAGCGTGGTCATATCCTACCGCCTCGACGACGCGTACCAGGTCCTTCTCCGGCGTTGCGACGAGTGTGCCGAGATCCGTCACCGACCCGGGAACCACTTCGACGTTCGGCGCGGTTACCGAATACGGCATACCGTCATTCGTGTCGAGAAATCCCACGACGATGCCTTGATAGGTTCCTTCGGGAAGAACATCCGCAATCTGGAAGTGTCCGGAAGCGTCCGTGGTCGCCGAATCGCTGCCTCTTTCGAGCGTCCCTTCAGCCGTCTGGCCGCCGCACACCAGGGTGGCTTGCGATACCGGCCGCCCTTCCGCACTCGTGAGGACTCCCGCGATACCGCCGGGCAATCGGCACACGACTGGAACTTCGGCTACGGTCTCTCCTGGCAAGCCCGTAAACGGCGCGCTGATTCCAAGGGTGTTGGCGTGCGAAGCGACGGGCATCCACGCTGCGGCCTGCAGGCTAACCAAAGGGCGGACGCCGTGAAACTCGACGCGGCCTTCGGCGTCCGAGACCAAGATGCCTCCGCACCCGCCTCTCGCGCCGGCCGTGCGCATCGCGGCCTCGACGCCCTGTCTGGGACTGCCATTCGGTCCTGTGTATCGGACGGGCACCGTGACCGCCGCATCGACGGCGAAATCGCGTTCGATAGTGTCGCCGGGCTTGATATCGAGCGCCGTCAATTCCTCTTCCGGCTGCTCCCACGCGCTGCCGCCTTCAGTCATGTAAAGCAGGCGGATACTGTAATGCGTGGGCCGCGCCAGATTCGCGATTCGAATAGTGTACGATCCGTCAGGCAGCGTCACCGCCGAGGCCCCGGCTTTCGCCGAGAAGTAGTTCATGCCTTTGGTCGACGTCACGGTTCCGAAGTCCGCCGCGGCGATTACGACGGGACACGCCGGTTCGCCCGAGTCGCGGCTTGTGACTTTGCCATGGATGATCGCTTGCCGTATTGCGCCGATGACGAGGTCCGCGTCCGGCGTCGTTTGGCCTGGCTTCACCGCAAGACCTGCTTTTCTCGCGAGCGCAGTGCCGCCCGAAGTCGACAGGTCGAACTCGCACATCATGCGGGCCAGCACCTGGACGCCCCGTTCCGTCGGGAGTCGATCAATGGCGGCAATTTCGTCGCCAGGGATTTCGGCGGTGTACGAAAAAGCCTCGCCCAGATCGTCCACGCGATACACTCCCGCGGCATCGGTCATGACTGTGGCCGGCGGCGCGAGCAACGGTTGAATCTTAGCCAGCGAGAAGGGCAGTCCACCGGGCCTGACTTCGCCCGTCACGTGAACCGTGGCGCCAGGGCGAGGCCGTCCGTCCGAGTCCACGACCTTGCCCGCGATCGCGCCACCTGGTTTCAACACAAACGCTACGTCTTGCTTGCCGGTGGGCACTTGGGCAAAGAACCCTGTGCCGAAGCCTTGCTTGACGACGCGGAAATCGGCCAGCCCCGGCGAGGGGATCGCGATTTGGAACGAGCCGTCGCCCGCGGTGTGCGCGAATACGAGCCGTATGCCGCCGATGTTCCCGGTGGTTCTGCCCGTGATCGCGGTCTCAGCAAGGCCGAGTTTGTCGTAGGCGTAATACAGGCAATCGACCGACGCATCCACGACGGGGGAGCCGTGTTCGTCGATGACCTTTCCCGCGATGTGCCATTCCGCGGGCTCGAGGGCGATATCGATGCCGTTCTTGGTTTGTCCCGCCGAAATGCGCAACGCGTTGAACGCCATCGCAAACCCGTCCGCCACGGCATATGCGACACTGGGACCTGCTGCATTCACGCCCGCTATCCGATACGAACCGTCGCGTCCGGTCTTTGCCGTGAACTCGGCCGCAACATCGTTCCGATCGAACCCGCGCCCGACATCAAGCACTACCTCGGCGCCGTCGATGGGAATGCCGGCTTCGTTCGTAACGCGCCCGGACACGCACGATGGCTCCGCGGCCTTTGCCGGCGCGCCGGTCGTTTGAAGCGGAGTGGGGGACGACGCCATGGCATCCCTCCCGGATATGGACGAACTGCGAGTTCCATCCGTCGCGGGCACTGCCGATGATTCGCTTGAGACCACCGTGCTAGCAATCGGGGCCGAAACGGTTCCTGACGGTCGCGAGACGCGTGCCGCGGTGTAAATGCCCCCAGCGACGATCAACAACCCCACGCAAGCTGCCACCCATTTTGCGATCATCGCAGTCGTGCCTCCCATGAGTTTCACCGTACCTGCCGCGCCTGCCGCGGCTCCACCCGAGACGCCCGCTCCGAGCCAGGGCGCGGCGCCGAACGGGATCGCGGCCACGATCGCGCCCGCCAGCTTCGCGTCGTGCTTGCGCGAGGCCAGCGCCGGTTCGACCTGATCCCACATCATCGTCTTCAATGCGTTCTGCGCGCGCTCGATACGTTTGCGCATCGCGGCTTGCGAAATACCCAGCAGCGCCGAAGCCTCCTCGACCGAATAGCCCTCTGCGAAGCGCAACAACAGCGCTTCTCGGTAATCGGCGGGAAGCCGGTCGATGGTCTCGCGAATCGTCTCGTGCAACTCCTCGCGGGCCGAGTCCGAAGTGGATTCCATACGCACACCTCCCATCGCCTCATACCGGGCCAGATGCTGTTCGCGCCGCGACGACGACCGCAGCCACATCAGGCAATGCCGCCGCGCCATCTGGCACAACCATCTTCCCAGCGCCCGCGGATTGCGCAAGGTGTTCAACTGCCGGTAACACTGGACAAACACCTCCTGTGCCACGTCCTCGCACTCGCTCGGATTCCGCACGTAGCTCGAACAAACCGCCCACACGCAGCCGCTGTACCGCTCGACAATCTGCGTGAATAGACGATCCTCTCCAGCCAGGATCCGCGTGACGAGTTCCGCTTCGCTCATGCCTCGACTCTCCTATCGGCGGCCCACTCGACCGCTATCATAATGATGCCGGAAACAGTCGAAATGCGACACAAACGGGTGGACGGGTACCCCCACATGCGTACGATTGGGAAGTGACGTTGCAGCTAGGCGGATGCGGAGGAGCGGCGAGTAAAGAACTCGTCGGCAAAGACGCCGGCGAGGATGGCGCCACCGATGACGACGTATTCGAGCTGGCTGGGAATTTGGAGGATGTTGACGAGGTTCTTCAACACGACGATTAGCGACGCTCCGATGACCACAGCGGGAACGTTGCCCGAGCCGCCGCGCAGACTGCACCCGCCCAGCACAACGCCCGCGATCGCATAGAGTTCGTAGAAGCTGCCGAAGTCGCTCGGGCCGAGGCTGTTGACGTTGAAGGCGACGAGCAGGCCGCCGATGCCGCTCAGCAGTCCGCACAGCGTGTACGCAATGATCTTCACGCGCGCGACAGGGATGCCGCTGAACCGCGCGGACTCTTCGTTCGCGCCGAGCGCGAGGATGTGGCGGCCTTGCGCCGTGTAGTGCAGGTACAAGCCCTCGATCAGCGCGATGCCGAGCATGATCACGAAGGGCACCGAGAGGTAGCTCCATTCGACGTTGGGAATGAAGCCGCTGCCAAGCCATTTCAACGTGGGGAACTCAATGCCGAATCCGCGGGTCACGTCTTTGGTGATGAGCCGCGCGATGCCGCGGTAGAAGAAGAGGCCGCACAGGGTCACGACGAAGGGCTGCATGCGGGCCTTGGCAACGAGCGTTCCGTGCCACGCGCCGATGGCGGTCGCGATGGCGAGACTGACCGGAATTGCTGCCATCGGATGCCAGCCCCTATCGCGCAGGAGGATGGCGCACACGATGCCGACGAGCGCGACGATGCTGCCGATCGACAGGTCGATCCCGCCCGTGATAATGACGAGCGCTTCTCCAAGGCTCAGGATGCCGAAGAAACCGATCAGCGGAAGGATGTTGCGGATGTTGTTGGTCGTGAGGAAACGGATGGTCTCATGGGCGTAACTCTCGTACACGCACGCCAGCCCGATCAACGCGGCCAGCAATATGGCCAGACCCAGAACCTTCCGCACAGTCCACCCTCAATCCGAAGTGGAGGAGGCTTCTCCGAAACCGCCCCAGATGCCATTTGAGATTACAGCTTGCCGGTCTGTTTCTTCAGTTGCGTCCAGAACTCGTCGACGTTCTCTTTAGTGATTGTCTTCACCGGAATATACAGTTGCTTGCTCGCGGGAATGACGGACTTGTCGCCTTTGTCCAGCGCCACGAGCACCTTGACGGACTGATAACCGAACTCGAAGGGCTGCTGCACGATCGTGCCGGCGATGTGTCCGTCCTTCACGCCCTGAAGCGCTTCCTCTTCTTCGTCGAAGCAGACGATCTTCACCTGGTCGAGCTTGCCCGAATCGCGCACGCCGTTGAGCAGCGCGGGGCCGTTATAGCTCCATAAGCCGACGAGACACGCCAAATCGGGATAAGCGACGAGCGCGTCCTGCGCGTTGTTCTTAGCCTTGAGGCGATCGGTCTCGTCTGTCCGCGTGTCGATGATTTGAATCGACGTGCCCTTCAGCGTGTCCTCGATGCCCTTCTTCCGGTCTTGCGCGTTCTGCGCGTCGAGCGTGCCGACGAACAGCATAATCTTGCCGCCGTTGGGCAGCGTCTTCTTGATGAGTTCGCCCGCGGCCACGCCCGCGTCGTAGTTGTTCGTGCCGACGTAGCAGAGGCGGTTGCTCTGTGGCGCGTCCGAATCTTGCGTGATCAGGTTGACCGCCGCGGCAGCCTTGTTGAGCATGTCCGTCTGATTCGCCGGGTCCTTCGGGCTGATGGCAATCCCCGAGACGCCGGTGGTGATCATGTCCTGAACGATCGTCTGCTGCTCTTGCGCCGTGCCCGTGGCGGGCAGGCGGAACAAGACCTCGCAGCCGAGTTCCTTAGCGGCCTTCTCGGTGCCGGCCTGCGCGATCTTCCAGAAGTCGGAAGGATTGTTGGTGACGAACGCGACCTTGACCGGCTTCTCCGATGCCACGGGTTTCGCCGTGTCGTTCGCGGCATTCGGAGCCGTCGATGGAGGAGTTGAAGGGGCGTTGCCAGGACCGCAACCCCACACGAACACGGACATTACCATCACGACAGCAAGCATTCTCATGAGCGAAACTCCCCAATATCGAATTCGGGCCAAGTGTAGCGATTCCTCCGCGCCGCCTTCAAGGACGCGATCACGTGGACACTTCCGGCGCATCCTTCGCCGGGAACTTGGAACTGCGATTCGGGCGCGGATGCTTCTTCACGTAACACTCGCGCTGGCCGTCCCAGAAGACAACCTTGTCCTGACGGTACGAATCGACGCCCATCTTGATTCCGGCCATCGCGCGGTACGCCGTCTCCGCATCGAGATGCACCTCGCCTCGCGTGCGGATGCATTCGAGCCACTTCTCCATGTGGCCGAGGCGCGGCTCGCGTTTCACGACGATCTCTTCCGCGCCGTATTCCTTCTTGAACCACTCCTTGAATTCGTTTTCCGCGGTCACTTTCATGCCTTCGTCATCCGGCCGGATCGTCGCCTTGTGCCCGCGGATTATCGTCGGGTTCGCCTGCCGGTTCGCCATCGACGACGTCAGGACTACCGTGAAATCGTCCGGGTAGTCGAGGTTCATCATGAACGTGTCCGGCACTTCGCGGTCGTCATGCTGCACATAAATGCCGCCATTGCCCACGGCACGTTCCGGGGCCTGCGCGTCCAGCGCGATCGTCATCGGCGCAAGCACGTGATACAACAAGTCCGTTGCGATGCCGCCCGAGTAATCCCAGAACTTGCGGAACTGGAAATAGCGCGCCTTCGAGAACGGACGCTTCGGCGCGGGGCCGAGCCACTGCTGCCAATCGATGTAGCCTTCGCCGCCCTTCGGGTCGTCCGTGGCCTCGGGATGAATATGCCAGTTCCACTCGCCGCCGCGATCGTCCGGGCCGCCCGCCGAATTGCGGCTGTAATCCGCCTGCGCGTAAAGCACCTTGCCGATGCCGCCGTTCTTGATGAACTTCCGCGCCTGCCACCACCAGTCGTCCGAACTGCCCTGCGCGCCGCACTGGAAAATCCGGCCGGTCTCGTACACCTTGTTGCGTACTTCGATCGATTCCTCGACGGTCAGCGTGACGGGCTTCTGGCAATACACGTCCTTGCCGGCCTCCATCGCGTGGATCGCGTTCAGCGCGTGCCAATGGTCCGGCGTCGCGATGACGACCGCGTGGATGTCGTCGCGTTCGAGCAGCTTCTTGTAGTCGTTGTACGCGTCGATATCGCGGCCGACGTTGCTCTTGCACCATTTCTTGCGATACTCGCGCCGCTTCGTATACACGTCCGCGACCGCGCGGATCTGGATCTTCTCCCCAGCCTTCTCTTTCGAGCACAGGTCCTCGAAATGGCTGCCGCCCATCCCGCCGACCCCGATCATGCCTATGCCGATGACCTCGTCATCCGTGAGCAGCCGCCCTGTCTTCGGCGCGTGCGGGTCGACCGGCGTGACCTTCCGCCGCGACTTCGCGTCCGCATTCATCGCAGCCAGCCCCAGCCCAACCAGTGCCGCCCCCGCGCCCGTCCGCCGCAAGAAATCCCGCCTGTCCATATCGTGATACGCCATGACCGGTTCCTCCTAAGTTTCCCGCAGTATACCGCGTCCCCAGGGCGGGGTCCAGAGATGGCGGTATCAACGCAAAGACGCGAAGACGCAAGGACGCCAAGAGATTCCATTAGCCCGGATTGTTCACACTATGCCGTGAGGCGAAGGGGCTAACAGTTGATTGGAGAAACGCTTCCGTCTACGAACTTGGCGTGAACTCAACAACAATCCGTATCGTGTCATTGCGAGGAGGGCGTCAGCCCGACGAAGCAATCCCCCGGCCTGTTGTGCGCGGGAGATCAGGGGATTGCTTCGTCGGGCTGACGCCCTCCTCGCAATGACACCGTGGGAGTGTGAACAATGCGGGTTAGCGGACGGAGTCACGCTCGTTTGAAGAGTAGGTTCGCTTTGCGACTCCGCGTCTTCGCGCCTCCGTTCCTTCGCGTTAGATTCGCAGCGTCCACCCGCCAAAGCCCGTAGTGCAATCACGAGGTCCACTCTCGTTCGTGTTACCCAGCGCGCTTGGCGGGCGTCACGCATCCGCCCACGATGTGCTGGTATCCATCGCTCAGCGCCGACCCGTACTGCACGAATCCCACACCGGTTTCCAAGATAAGGTAGGGAGTCGTTTCGCCCTCGGGCGTGAACGAAATTCTGTTGCCGTCGCACGCAATCGCAAGCCGTAGCTTGACCGAGTCCGACGTGAGGGTTTGCCCGCAGGAGAAGTGGGCCGGGAGCCACCTGCGCAGGTCTCCTTGAATAACGGGAAGACGGTCCAGGTCTTCGCTCCGCGTCGTCTTGTACAACCAACCGTCCAGGAATACAAGGTAGAAATACTTGTATCCGGCATCTTCCATCGACACATTCAGGCGCCACGCATCGTGGCCATCAGCCTCAAAATGGCGGTCAATCACCAGCCTGGTAGTGTCCAGCCAGTTCGTGCCGTCCCATCGGTCAAGGCTCCAAACGTTGCCTACTGCCAGCGGCAGGTAGTCACACAGCGACAGATCTCCTTCGCCCTCGCCTTCCCCTTCACCCTCGCCTTCGCCCTCTCCCGTGCCGGGCACGGAGGACTCGTAGGCTCCAATGTCAAAGTATCCGTCCTGCGGACGCGCCAATCCGTCGAAGTCATCGTCCGGCGCTTCCTCGCTCGTACCCGCGTTGAGACACGGCGAGGATGCCCACAACCGGAAATCGCCTGATGCCGGATCCACGAACTGAGGATTCAACGCGAGATTGCCTTCACCGGGATACCCGAACTGCACGTCGCAATAGCGGGCTTCCGCGCGCGCCAAGGGCGGCAGAGCCGGTTCAGCGCCCCACAGGATGCTGTTGACGACAGTCGTGACGTAGCCGCCGCTGATGGCCGGTCCTTCCAACAGGGCGCCGTTTCCGTGGAGCGTACAGTTGACCACTGCGTTGGACGACCCCCCTCCCGAACAGATGCCACCGCCCATACCGGACGCTTCGAGCAGGAAATCCCGGCCCTCGGCTATGTTCCCGTAGAAGATGCAGTTGGCCGTCCGGCTTTGTACACCGCCCGTGTTGAACATGGCGCCACCCCACACGAAGGCCGAGTTGCCGATGAAGACCGATCTCTCAACGGCAACCGTGCCCGAGAAGTTGTATAGGGCGCCGCCGTATCCGCTGCTTATCAGGGGAACGTCAGAGCCCACGGCGCCATTCTCCGAGAAACGGCTTTGCGCAATAGTCACGTTGGCCGATCGGTTATGGATTCCGCCGCCGCCGCACCCGGCTAGATTGCCCTCAAACAAACAGTTGCGGATGTCACACACGTTTGAAGCATTGGCCATGCCACCACCGGTGCCGGACCCGTACTCCGGGCCTCCCGAGTACCGTCTTCCGGCAAGATTGCCACGGATGACGCTGGACTCGATCGAGAGCGTTCCTCCTTTGCTGGCTAGCCCGCCACCCGCAATGCTCGCCCGGTTGTCCTCCAGCGTGCAGCCCGAAATCGTAACCCACGAATCCAGGTTAAGAATCCCTCCCCCGCGGGAGGTCTCTCCCCCGGTGTAAGATCCGAAATACGCCCCGGAAGCGACGTTATTGGCAAAACTGCAGTCCTCGATTGAGGGAGACGCTTCCCGGTTGAGCATGGCGCCTCCGCCGACGTAAGGATCCCCGGGATAGCACCACTCACAGAAGTAGAGACTCACGTTTATCCGGGTTACGTTTTCTTCAAAAGAGCAGTTGCGCACGCATGGCGATCCCCCAAAGTTGTACATGCCGGCGCCGCCGACGAGGGGCAAGGGAATCTGCTCACCTTCTCCTTCGCCTTCTCCTTCACCGGAAGAAGGCCTCCAGCCGTCCCAGTCGCAGTAGATGACGTTGGTCCGAAAGGCGCAGTTGAGAACACGTGGCGACACGTGGTCGTTGGACATCCCTGCACCCGTCCACTCGGGCGACCCTGCCCCGATCTTCCCGCCGGAAACAGTGAATCCGTCTAACGTCGCGTCGTCGGCGCCTATCACGACATGGTACGCGGCCGCGCCTGCGCGCGAGGTCGTCCCATCGAGGATCGTGGCGTGCGCTTTCCAGTCTCGTGCGGCGGACGACGTCTCATAACCACCGCTCCCGATACCGATGAAACCTCCCATCACATGCACGCCGGTTCGCATCACGACCGAGCCAGTGGGATTGCTTCGGGGTTCGTTGTAGTTGCCTTCCGCGACCCAGACCTTGCCACCGCCTTGGGCTGCCGCGGCGTCAATGCCCTCCTGTACCGTGCTAAACGCCGTGTCCCACGAATTCCCATCCCACGGGCCTGCCGCGTTGTCCTTGTCGACGAACACGACCTTGCCTTCGCCTTCGCCCTCGCCTTCACCTTCTCCTACGCATGCCGTTGCGTTAGTGCCCTCGAGTGTCACGCCGGGTAGGTTTCGCAAGGCCGGGATTTGTTCCGCGCATGCGGACGAGGATAGCTCATTGCCTTCGAGCACTAGTTGGAATGCGCGTGGCGAGGCGGACAGCGCTTGGACCAGGGGTGCTAGATCGAGTCCGCCTGCGGAGGACTGACTGAACCAATCGCCTCTCATGAACGCCAGGTAGCCCAACTGCGGAAGGCTTTGGACGAAGGCCAGATCTACCGAGGGCGCAAGGTAGAACGTGAGGCGTTCGAGCGACAGAAGCTGGCCGATAGCGCTGTAGTCCGCGAAGTGGCAGCTTGTCTGTTCCGGGCAATCGCGGCCGAGCGTGAGGTCGAGCACGTTTGGAAACGCGGCCAGAAATCCTGTCGTCAGCCTGGCGAACCCGTCGTCCCCTTCGAAGACCTGCAGGGACTCGATCTGCGTGAGAGAAGGCAGACTCCCCGGAGCCAGTTCCGTGTCCACTCGGCGGAAGCGCAACTCCCGCAAGGTGCTCGACGCCTCTAGCGGCTGCAAGTCGCTTGCCGCGTTCCAAATGAAGAACGGCAGCACAAGTGTCTTCAGGTGCGGCAAGCTTGCTATCTCGGCGATCGCTTCCGGAGTGGCAGCCGAACTGGTTAGGGATTCGAGCGATGGCAGCGACTGGAGCGGCACGAACGATGCCACATCCAGGAACAAAGTCAACGTATCGAGATTCGTCAACGAGGCAAGCGGCGTGATATCGACCGGATCGCTGTGCGCGACACCGTATGCCAGACAGCCTCCGGCCACGGCTTCTCCCGTCATCTCCAGCGATTCCAGCGACGTCAGTGCGGCAAGCTCCGCCAGGCGATCGTGGATCTGCGTGCCCGTCAGACCAGACTGGCCGAGATGGATTGAGAGCGAGGTCAAATGGGTGCAGAACTCGATCCCCGAAAACGAGTCCTGGCCGTCGGTGCCCATCACGCCGCCGACCTCTAAGGAATCAATCGTTGCCAGGTCGGCACCGGTAATCTCGCCCGTCGGTAACACAAGCGCATCGCGCACGGCTTCCTCAAGGTTGGCGTTCGCAAACGTGACCTCTTCGCCCTCGCCCTCATCTGCTTCGAACGACCAGAGGTCACCCAAGCCACCTCGAACGTAGATACGAGAGCCGAGCAAGACCGGCTTGGGCCAGCTAGCGGCTTGCGCGGTAAGTCCCAGATCGTTGTCTTCTAGGTTTATCCATTCGACCGCATCGTTCTTGATTCGGCAGAGGCGGTCGTTGCTGCCAAAGTACACGGAGCCGCCGATGCTCCATATCCCCTGCATGGGTGGCGATTGGGTCTCGGTCGGCAATACAACCAGGCGGACTGTGCCGCCGGGCGTCCCGTCGGTACGCCAGAGTTGGTAGCGCCACTGTTCGTTGTATGAAAACCGGCAGAAATAGAGGTTCCCATCGACCACTGCCTCGAGCCTTGGCGTCTTCTCGGAATCGGACCCGAGGTTGACGACAAGCGCGGTCCCCGCTTCGGTCCCGTCGGTCTCCCAGAGTTCGTGTCCGTGTACACCGTCATCGGCAATGAAATAGGCTTTGTCGCGCATCACCATGATGGCTTTGGCATCGCAACCAACGGGGCCCGTACACACGTCTTTGACCAGCACAGTCCCCTCGCCGGTGCCATCACTCTTCCAAAGCTCGGAGCCATGCGTGCCATCGTCGGCGAAGAAGAGAATGCAATCATTAAGAACGGCCAGCGACGAGGGAGATGAACCGGCCGATCCCGGAACAATGTCTTTCACAAGCACAGTCCCCGGGTCCGTGCCGTCGCTACGAAACAGTTCAGACCCGTAGCTCGCATCCCGCCCAGCGAAGTACAGCGAGTCCCCGAATACGACAGGCAGCCCGGAGATGCCGTCATCGGGGCCGGGATTGGTGTCGCGGACCATGTACGTGCCCTTGACGGAGCCATCGGTCCGCCAGAGTTCGAGTCCATGGCCTCCGTCATCGGCTAGGAGATAGACCACGCCGCCCGCCTGAACGGTTCCGTAACTCGATGCCACGTCGCAGCCACTAAGCGTAAACGTTCCGGCCGACGTGCCGTCGGTCCGCCATAGCGCATTCGTGCCGCCATCCGTTACGCTTCCCGCAAAGTACAGAACGCCATCCATGTCGGTCAGCATGGACAACCAGGAGCGGACCTCGGTAAGCATAAACGTGCCGCCGCTTGTGCCGTCGCTTCGCCACAACTGAGGTCCGGCATCGCCATAGTTGTGCCTCGCGGAAAGAAAGACCACTTCACCCACTTGACGCGCGCTCTGCACAAACACGCCGGCTTCGGTGCGCATGATTTCTTTGACGAAGGACGTCCCCGCGCCGCTCCCATCGGAGAACCACACCTGTCCGTTCGAGCCACGGTTAACCACGGCCAGCCATAGGCCCGAGTTGAGCGGACACATCGCGCCGATATCCAGACTACCCACAGGTTCAAAGTCCGATACACGCACGGCAGGGATCGTGACGGAAGTTCCTACCTCTCCCTCACCTTCGCCTTCACCTTCACCTTCACCCTCACCTTCACCTTCACCTTCACCCTCACCTTCGCCCTCGCCTTCGCCCTCGCCTTCACCCTCACCCTCACCCTCACCCTCACCTTCACCTTCACCTTCACCTTCACCTTCACCTTCGGTTCCCGTTGCGACTTCGTAGCCGGCGGATTTCCAGGCCGTGAAGCCACTGAGCATGTTGTGGATGCCGGTGAATCCTTGTTCTGCGAGATAGGTCGACGCGCTGCGGCTTCGGCTTCCACTGCCGCAATACACGAGGATATCGTCGTGGATCTTGCCGGAGAGTTCGCCTAGGCGCGAAGGAAGTTCGCTGACGTTGATGTTGTGGGCGCCGGGGATGTGTCCGGCCTCGAATTCGCCGGCAGTGCGTACGTCGAGCGTGAAGATCCCGGCTTGCCACAAGGCATGCGCCGCATCGACGGTTACGTCCACAAAACTCGGCGGTTCGCCTTCACCTTCACCTTCACCTTCACCTTCACCTTCTCCTTCTCCTTCACCCTCACCCTCGCCCTCACCCTCACCTTCGCCCTCGCCCTCACCTTCGCCTTCGCCTTCGCCTTCCCCCTCGCCTTCTCCTTCGCCTTCGCCTGTCGACGGGACTGCGGCAGAGGCTTGGACGCCGGTGGCGAAGTTCAGCGTGCGATCATAGGCGAAGGCTGTGTAAAGGTAGACTTGGCCGGGGTTGACATCGGCATCGGTACGAGAAGCGTCCACGCCCCCATAAACGTTCGTGCCTTCGAACGGCGACGCGGGGAAACGGTCTGTAGCGCGCTGAATGCGGACGCCCGCGAAATCGGCGTCTGCGGGGTTAGCCCATGTCAGCGCGATCGAGTCCCCGGTTGCCGCTGCGACGAAGTCGGCGACGTTGCCGGGCGGTGTGGTATCGCACCCCGTGAGCGCGAAGAGCATGGACAACGAAGAAAGGACGATGCAACCGTAGCGACGTGTCATGGCGGTTCCCCTCCACCCAAATGTGCCTCAAGATGAGCAACGGTCAACGAGACCATTATATCACTGAATAGGTGTTTTGCAAGCGGTATTTTTGTGGCATGCGGGACCTGGAGTGGATACAAGAACGCAAGGACGCGGCGACGCAAAGACGCGAAGAAGAGAAGGACGTGAGGAGTTGGAAGACTATGCCGAGGGGCGATCGGGAAGACGATACTCGGGGCGAGCCAATGTAGTGATTTATCCTGTTGGGAACTTCTCTTTTGGACGGGATAACAGGATGGACCGGATAGGAGAGAGGACAAGAGCGAGGGAAATCGACAACTCCGCCTTTGACGTTGCGTGTATCATCGAGCGCGCGTTCAAATCGTCTTGCCGTCAATCGTCCTGCCAAGTCTCTCGGACCCGCGTGCCGCGAGAAGCGGCGACAGACACGCCATTCAAACTGCCGAAAGGCGAGTCAGTCCGCGTTCTTCGCTTAGCCCTCTCGTTTTGTACGATGCATTACTTCTGATTTACTGCAGGAATCTGCGGTGCCGATTCGGCATCCCATCCGCCGCCGAGCGCCTTGATTAGCAGGACCGTCGAAGCCATGCGTTGATTGAGCGTTTGCGCTTCGGAGAGTTCGTTCGTCAGCAGGGTCTGTTCGGCATTGACAACGTGCAGGTAGTCCGTCAGGCCCGTTCGTTGCTGGATCTGTATCAGGCGGAGATACTCGCGCGCCGCCGCGACGGCCTTGGCCTGCGAATCGGCGGTGTCGGCGCGCAGATGGAGATCGGTCAGCGAGTCTTCGACTTCGCCGAACGCCGTCAGCACGCTTTGGCGATAGCTAGCCGCGAGTTCGTCGTATCGAGCCTTGGCCTTTTCGAGATTCGCGCGAAGCTGTTTGCCCTTGAAGATGGGCACGGAAACACTCGGGCCGATCGACCACACGCGGTTGCTCCAGTCGAGCACGCTCTTGAGGTCCGCGCTTTGGAATCCCGCCGAGCCGGTGAGACGCACCGACGGCAGGAAGTCCGCCTGCGCCACGCCGATGTCGGCGCAAGCCCCTCTCAGATTCTGTTCCGCCTCGGCCACGTCGGGCCTGCGCCGCAGCAAGTCCACCGGCAGGCCGGCGGGAATCACGGGCGGCGTCCCGGCGAGCGGTGTGGGCGCGAGCGAGAACTCGGAGGGCGCTTTGCCCAGCGCGATCGCGATGGCGTGTTCGAGGTCCGCGCGCTGCCGTTGCGTGTCCGATGCCTGGGCGCGCGTCGATTCGAGCTGCACACGCGCCTGGAGGAGATTCGTTTCGTTGCTCAGCCCGGCCTTGTATTGGTCCTCCGTCAAATCGACTTCCTCTTTGAACAGTTCGAGATTGCGCACGAGGATCTCGTATTGTGCGTCGAGCGAACGGGCCGCGAAGTAGTTTCGCGCCAGGTCAGCGAGCAACGTCTGCCGCACGACTTCGAGGGCGTACACGGACGCCTTGGCCTGTGCCTGCGCCGATTCGACCGACCGCCGCACGCGGCCCCACAGGTCGATCTCGTACGAGACGTCAAACGGGATTTGCTCGCGAGAACTTGTCGTGGCCGGCGTCGAGATCGCCGACGTGCCCGCGCCGGGGGATCGCGAGCGCGTCATCGCCGGGTCGAGCGTCACCACGGGATAGAACGCGCTTTTCACCGACGTTACCGAGGCCCGGGACTGCGCAACGCGCGCCATGGCGGCTTTCAAGTTCTGGTTCGCGTCGAGGGCTTCCTGCGCGAGTTGGTCGAGTTGCGGGTCGTCGAACAAATGCCACCATTGGAGGTCGAGGCCGGGCTGGGCCTTTTCCGTTTCCGTCGCGCTCTTGAAGCCGTCCGGGGTGTTTGTGTCGGGGCGCTGGTATTCCGGGCCCGTGACGCACGATGTCGCGAGACCTGCCAGCGCGAGCGCGCAGGCCGCTCGGAATCCATTACCGATCCAATGCAGACTATTCATGGCGTAATGCCTCGATGGGGTCGAGCCGCGCGGCCTTGCGTGCGGGGAAATACCCGAACACAATGCCGATGGCGGCCGAGAACAGGAAACCTACCAGCACGATGGGCGCATTGAACACGAATGGGACTTGCAACGCGCCCGCAAGAGCGATGGATACGCTTAGAGCAAACGTAATTCCAATTAATCCGCCGAAGGATGACAGCACGATCGCCTCGACCAGGAATTGGAGCAGGACTTCGCGTTCGAGCGCGCCGATGGCCAGGCGCGTGCCAATCTCACGCGTACGCTCCGTCACCGACACGAGCATGATATTCATGATTCCGATGCCGCCGACGAGCAAGCTCACCGCGGCCACCGCGCCAAGAAGGCCCGTTAGCACGCGCGTCGTGCCGGACAACATCGTCGAGATCTCTTTCAGGTCCATCACGCTGAAGTTGTCGTCCTCGGTCTGCGAGAGATGCCTGCGGACGCGCATCAGGCGGCCGATCTCGACCTTGGCTTTGTCGGTCGAGACGCTGTCCTTGACCGAGACCTGGATCATGCCCACGTCATCCCTGCCTGCGATGCGGCGCTGGAACGTCCGCAACGGCAGCACGATGATGTCGTCCTGATCCGTGCCCATCGTCGACTGCCCTTTGGCTTGCAGCAGCCCGATCACTTCGCACGCGACCTTGCCGAGGCGAATCTTGCTGCCGATCGGGTCCTGATTGCCGAACAGATTGCTTCGGATCGTTTCGCCGATGACGCAGACTGCGACGCCCGAGCGGGCTTCCGACTGGGTGAAAGTCCGGCCCTCTTTGACTTCCCGGTTGAGCACGCTGAAGTATTGCTCGGTGCTCCCGGTTACCGTCGTCGACCAGTTCTCATTGCCGTAGATGGCCGTGACCGCGCTCGACGAAACGGGCGCTACGGCGCGCAACGACGTGATGTCCCGTGCGATGGCTTCGGCGTCGGCGAGCTTGAACGGCGCAGCGCCGCCGCCTTGGCCCGGCCCCATGCGTTTGCCCGGCGCGATCATCATCAGGTTGCTGCCGAGGCTCGATATTTGCTCCGTCACTTGTTTCGTCGCGCCGCCGCCGAGCGTCACGAGAATAATGACCGAGGCGACGCCGATGATGATGCCGAGCATCGTCAGGAACGAACGCATCACGTTCCGGCGCAACTCGCGCAACGCGAGCAGTAAGGCATTAGCCAGCATGAGCCGCCCCTCCGTTGACGCGGTCCGTTTCGATCAGCCCGTCTTTGAAATGCACCATGCGTTTGGCGTACGCGGCCATGTCCGGTTCGTGCGTGACCATGACCACCGTGATGCCGCGGTCGCGATTGAACGATGTCAGCAGGTCCATGATCTCGACGCTGCGCGCCGAGTCGAGGTTGCCCGTCGGTTCGTCCGCGAGCAGCACGAGCGGTTCGGTCACCATGGCGCGCGCAATCGCCACGCGCTGCTGCTGGCCCCCGGACAGTTCGCCCGGTGTGTGATGCTCCCACCCGGTCAGGCCGACGGCGTGGATCGCATCGCGCGCGCGCTGGCGGCGCGTCCATACGTGTTCGCCGCGATAGATCAGCGGCAGTTCGACATTCTCGACCGCCGAAGTCCGGTTGAGCAGGTTGTAGCCCTGAAAGATGAACCCAAGGTAGTGCCGCCGTAGCAGCGCGCGCTGGTTGCGCGTGAGCGCGCCGACTTCCACTCCACAGAAACGATACGCGCCGTCGGTCGGCGTATCGAGGCAGCCGAGGATGTTCATGCACGTGCTCTTGCCCGAACCGCTCGGCCCCATCACCGCGACGAACTCGCCCGGGTAGATGCACAGGTCGACGCCGCGCAATGCCTCCATCGTCGCCGTGCCGGTGCCGTACACCTTCGTCACGCCGGACAGTTCAATGATCGGCTGGCCTTCGCGGCCGCTTTGGGGATCTGCGTCCATCATGATGCTGTCGCCATGTCGGTGACCAGTTCCATGCCCGCCTCGATGGCGCCGCTGACCACCTCCGTGTTTCTCCCATCGCTCAGTCCTTTGACGAACGGAATTGCCGCCAATTGCCCGTCCTTCACGATCCACACCTGCTGATCTTTAGTCCTGGTGTTCGTTTCCTCGCGCGGCGTCGATTCCGGCCTCGGCGGATGGGGCAGGATTGCGCTCAGCAAACTCCCTCCGCCTTGCTTCTGTTTGGACTGCGTCTGTGGCGGCGTGAACCGCAATGCGGCGTTCGGCACGAGCAACGCGTCGTCGCGCTTGTTTACCGTAAGCGAAGCGGTCGCGGTCATACCGGGGCGCAGCTTGAGCCCCGAGTTGTCGACCTTCAGCACCGCCTTGTACGTGACCACGCCATCGACGGTTTGCGAACCGTAGCGCACCTGCGTTACCTGTGCCGGGAAGACTTCGTCGGGATACGCGTCCACCGTAAACGTGGCCTCTTGGTCCTGGCGCACCTGGCCCACGTCCGCTTCGTCAACGTCGACCATCAGTTCCATCTGGGTCAGGTCCTCGGCGAGCGTGAACAAGACCGGCGATTGGAACATCGCCGCCACGGTCTGCCCCGGCTCGATCGATCGCTTCAACACAATCCCGTTGATGGGCGAATGGACCACCGCTTTCGCGACGTCCGATTCGTTGGCGTCGAGCGTGGCCTGTGCCTGCGCCACTGACGCCTTCGCGCTGGCCTCGTCCGCCTTCGCCCGCGCCAGCGTTGCCTTTTGCGCGTCAAACTCGGAAGTCGACGGCATCTTGCCGCCGCTCAACGTTCGGACCTCGTCCAAGCGTTCCATTTGCGCGTTTGCTTCTTTGACGGTGGCCTGCGCCTGCAGGAGTCTCGCCCGCGCCGCTTCGAGGGCCGCCCGCGACTGCGTTGCCTGCGCCTCGAGTTTAGACGTGTCCAGCCGCGCCAGCACCTGGCCCACTTCGACGCGGTCGTTGTAATCCACGTCAACGGATTTGATCGTGCCCGATACTTCGATGCCGACTTCCACTTCGTTCGTCGGCTCGAGCGTGCCCGTGGCGCTGACTGTGATCACGAGATTGCCTCGCGTTACTGGTTTCGTCTCGTAGGTAACCGAACTGCCTTTGTCGCGCGTGAGCCAGAACTTGCCGCCCGCGCCCACCGCCGCGACCGCGACGATTAGCAATAGGATGCGAACCAAGCGCGCCCGCCTCGCGCGGGCTTTACCCAAGCCAAGGGTTTTCGCGATGTCCTTGGTCTGTTCGTGGTTGGGATGTGCCATGATAGGTCCTCACTCTTTAGGTGCGTTGCTGGCGGCCGGTGAATCTTCCGTCCGGCCCAAACGGTTCCGGCGAATGGCTTCCAAGCCGGCGAGAGAAAACGTCAGTATGTGTTCGGCCAAGCGGTCCACATCCTGGACACCCAGGCCGAAGAGCACGCGCGGTCCCTTTCCGTCATGGCCGGGCGCCGCCATCATGCACTGGCCGATGATGCTCAGTTCGCACCACTCGACATCGCGCTGCTCCACGCCAGGCCCCATCAGTTCGCGCAACAGGCCGAGGATAAGCCCCCGGTCCTGAGCCAGGCGGCGTCGTAATGGTTCTTCGAGCAACCCGGTAGGATCGAACATTTCCGCCATGCGAATCCGATGCAGCCCGGCGAGTCCGTCCGTGTCAAACATCCTGCCGAGGAACGCCCTGACAAAGACCCGCAGCCGCTCCTCCGGAGACGCGGTAGGCTGAAGGCCGCCATCCGTTGGGTACAACGACTGGGCGCGCTCCGTCAAAAGCTCGAACACCGACCGGTACAGGGCTTCTTTCGACTCGAAGTAGTAGTTTACGGCCGCGATATTCGTCCCCGCCTGGCGGCAGATCTCCGCAAGCGTGGCATCCCGATATCCTTTGGCGGCAAACACGTTACATGCCTCTTCCAGGATCTTGTCTTTCGTTCGTTGCCCGCGCCTCTGGTCGATCATTGTTTCAAATCCTCGTATGAATCACTCAATTCAATTGAACATTTCAATTATACATCAGAATATCCCTTCTGTCAAGTCCTTCGCGGGTGGTCGAGATGGCGCTTCAGCCTATAGACGAGGTGGACTCAGTGGGGGTATCGGTGCTTTCGCCACCGCGCGATGTCCACTCTGTCCACTAGGTCCACTTCGTCCATTGCAAACCACTCCGCATCTTCGCTCCCTATTGAAAGTGCCCATCTCTTGTGGCATCGTTACGAGCGGAACTGGAGGCTGGCGTATGCGAATCCGAGTGCCCGTTGCGTTCTTGGTGTGTGCCATGTGTGTCGCAACAACCCTAGCCTGGGCAGGGGTCGACGAGAAAGACCTCAAGATCCCTTCGCCACCGAAACCCGGATGGCAACCCGCGCCCACTAACCAAGACGGAAACGTCATCGCCGCACGCCTGCTCTACAACGGCAAAGGCGAAGGACATCGCGTCGGTGAGGAAGTCGAGGCTATCCCTGAGCAATACGGAATTGCGGTGGTCTATCGAGAAGAACACCCCAAGGCGTTCTACGTGTTCGACAACGTCGCCAAGACCTACTTCGCGACCCGCGACTTCGAGGCATTTCTCAAGCAAGTGACTGCTCTTTCCGAGGGAAGAAGCTTCGCATGGATAGACACCTGCACCCGGCCATCGTATGCCGATCTACCTGCCGCCCAACTCGAACGCCTGAAACGGGCGCTCAAGAGGAAGAAGATCGATCCGGAGGATGCCACCGACGGCCATCACACCTGCTACTGCACCGCCACCTCGATCCGCTGGCCGGATGTGCCCGGCTCCAAAGGCCCCGAGCCTTGCGAGTGGGTATTCAGGCCGTAGCGCAGTGTCTTGAGGCCGTACCGAAACCGTTTCTGGCCGCTTGAATCTACTCGAGCAACCTAACCGTTGTTCCGACGATACGGCGCACGCAGGCGTCCGGGACGCGGCAGATGAACTTCGCTCTTCGCGCTCGCCAATCGAGACTCTTCACCTGGTCGGCAAGCGCGACCCCAATGACAGACACTCCCTCTGGAATCTCGACCTCGAACGGATACCCCTTGACTTGGCTTGTAATCGGGCAAACTAGGGCAAGGCCCGATGATCGGTTGTATCGTTCGGGTGAAACGACCACTGCGGGGCGCCGCCCGGCTTGCTCGTGGCCCGCTTGGGGATCCATCTCTATCCAGACCACGTCGCCGCGATCTGGCACGTAAAGCCGCCGAGTCACCAGACTTCATTCCCTCTTGGCGGCCCGGTTCGAACCTCCGCGTGCCGGTTCCTTCTTGTGATCCGAGAGATGAGTTCGTCCAGGCTCGGAACTTCGTCCTCTACGACTTGGACGATCATCTTCCGATCTTTGAGCGCAATGTCCACGGCCGAGTCCTTCTCGATGCCGGCCTCCGCGGCAAACGATTTCGGAATCCGAATTGCCAGGCTGTTGCCCCACTTCTGGACGCGGCCTTTCATCACCTTTCCTCCATCATGATGTATCTACAATGATTATACGCAGCGACGAACCGCTTGGCAAGCCTCTTCTATTGGGGCGCGGCCCGAAGGTAGCGCCCGACCCCAAGGGCCCCGAGCCCTGCGAGTGGGTATTCAGACCGCAGCATGCTCCAGAAGCAAGTGCCTACGAGCCAGAGCGATTGCCGGTTTCGCCGCGGTACCTGAACGCTCGCCAAAATCCTTGGTCCTCAGCCTCTGCAACTGTCCAAAGGTAACATTCGCCTCGATCAAGTTCGATCTTGATGGTGTCATACTGCTGATCAAACGGGAGATGATAAATCTTTTCACCTGTCCTCTTGGACACATTGCATTTCACGCACGGATAATCAACGAGGGGTTTGGATTCACTCACTCTTATGCCTAGATGCTCTGCAAATCGACGAGCTCTATCTGACAGAGTGGTGGATGTGATGAATTCTCCTTCAACATCCTGACCCGGGTGGTCCAGTCTGTAAGCTGTCAGAGTTCCGTATAATTGAAAGATGTGTTTTTCATGAATTGTCTTCTCCCTTGACCAATTCTTGCATTGTGCTATGCGGAATCTGTCACCGTTTCTCAAAACGAGATCTCTGCCCAAATCGTCATACCCCTTGACGATTCCTTGATAATGCACCTCCCACCCTGCATCCTCATAAACGTGCCCTATGTATCGCTCATACTCTCTGCCCACTTCCCAGTTCGACTTGTTCTTTCTCCTCGAGTATCGGTCCAGGGCAAGTTGGTATTTCTCCCGCGGTTGCAGTCGCCCATACTCCTCCGGAGTCAGCCATTGTCTCGCCTTGTCTTCGCTATCAGTCCTGCCCTGATCTTCACCTTGAACTCGGATCCGCTCGTCATCTATCGCCTCGTCCTTCAGATCCTCCAGCCATGGAAATAGCGATTCATAGTACTCAACGAGATATCGACATACTCGGGCCTCACGCTCTGCTTCACGACGGCGTTTTGCCGACTCTCGCACCCTCTCCGCCGCCACGGGCGCTGGGCGATCCTTCAGTTCCAACTCATCAGCAAGCTCCAGTTCCTTCAGGTAGTAGAACTCGGCGTAGGCATTCGCGAGCCACGGGAAACCCACAGCTTTTTGTTTTGACAAGAGTACGATCGCCTGTTCCCTGTCATCGAGGACCTTGACCCGCACGGCACACTGTCGTTCTGCGTCCTGTATCATTGATGTACGCTTCCGTTCAGCCGCCGCACTGAGTTGGGCAAGTTCTCGTTCTTTCTTTTCAACTATTTCGTCTACGTTCTTCTTGCTTGCCCAGGAAAAGAAGGCAATTGCTAGTGAGACAAAGACAATGATTCCGCCAGCCTCCTGCATCCGGACCTCCTCTCGCCTCAAACACTGTACCTGTCTGCGTCTATAAGAATAGTGCTCGTACACCCATATACGCAACCTAAAGGACACGGTAGAAATGCTCCCAGCGTGTAGATGCCCACGCGACTTATCCGCACATCCTCGTTAGAAGTCCGTATTGTGCATAGGAAGCGTGTCCGACCGTGCACGAGGTACCAAGCGGAACTTGATGGACAGATTCCCTCCAGTAGTACTCACAGACACACAAAACGAGGTACCTCTATATCATATCATAAGAAGGTGAGTTGCTCGGCACCTTTGCGGTGAAGGATACGCACTATTCACGGCGTCGAGATCAGATGTTTGTTGGGCGCGAATAATTTACAAGCTCGTAGCCTGAATCTCCCAGGCGATCCAGCAACAACAGATCATCGTCCATCCGTGCGAACAGTTGAAGGGAATCTAAACGAAGGTCAGGGAGGATTTCTCCTTTGTTAAGAGAAGTAATACACTTGAAAACGACGGGATGGTCGAAGCTGAGACTAAGACGATACAGCATGGCGTTAGTAGGCGGTTCTTGCATCCTCTGCTGAAACAGAATAGAGAAATTGTCAGCTGCACGCCCTAGCGTGATGCCTAAGCGTGGCGCGTCACCAAGTTGAACATCTCTTTCGTCGAGATGTTGAATAGCATCACCGTATGCTCTCACCGAGACGAAATCGACCAGTTCCTCGCTTAACCAACTCGTTAACATAACCTCTGCGCGTCGTATAAGACACGAGCCTGCGGCTACTTCGACGTTGATGAAATCATGAAAGCTGACGGTCTCGCCAATTATCAGTCTGTCTTCCGGCAACGCATGCTTGATTCTCTCAAGAATCGCATAAAGTGTATCAGGTGAGCGAAGGGCGGCAAAGACCTGATGGTACGTCACGCGATACGCTTCCTCGGGATTGAGCAAGAGGCAGATTGACAGTGGCTCCATGTGGAGCCACTTGATACTGATCGCAGAACGTTTGCCCCATTTAAGTACCTCACTTCTCGATAGAGTCCGTAGGTCGCGTATAGCTATCCCGTATGCCCTTGCTTTCCTGATTGCTCCTTCCGTAAAACCAGATGCGGAAACACCCAAGACGCGGTCGACTCGAAGGCTTGTGCGTCTTCCAATCAACTCTTCAATCCACTTGACGTCCTGTTTTCCTTTTCGTAACCTGCATTCGACGTAGGTTGTTAAGCCATCGCGTTGAATCACAACATCTATCTCTCTGGATTGCCCTGGATTGTCCGGATCGCTCACCCGAACATTTGTTGACACCTTGACTTCTGGGCACTCGGAGAGAACGTGTAAGTGGGCTATCAGCCTTTCGAATCTGTTAAAGGAGGTCATGGCGCTGTCAGGTGTCATATGAGAAGCACGTGGCGAGGTCACAGTAGGAATTCCACCGTCACGATCCTCTTCGCAGCGATAGTCAGGCGCAGTGCGTTCTTTACGGGCTTCAGTTCCTTCTCGCGCTCTTCGTTCAGATTCGTCAGCCAGGCTTGCTTGACCGGCTTGAAGAGTTTCAGGGCGCCTTTCACGGGTTTGTCCGTGGGATTGAACAGGCGGACGATATAGCTCCTCGGGCGGTCTTCCGCGCGCTTGAAGACGGTGAGTTGGAGGTTCGCGCCTTCGAGTTCGAGGAAGCTCATGGATTTCGGCAGCGTGCCTTTGTGCGGACCGACCTGCGCCGGTTCGAGCGGAAGATTGGCTTCTTCGGCCTGCGCGTAGACGCCGTTGGTCCAATTACCTTCATGCGGATAAAGCGCGTAGCTCCATTCCATGTGTCCGGGGCATTGCGCGAGTTCCATCTCGGGATACACTTCGTAGCGGCCGAAGATCGGGCAGTTGCGGTACGTGAACGCGCGGAACAGCGTGATGGCAAGCGGCCGGTCCGCGGTGTCCATCGCTTCGTACTCGCGCATGCCGCAACTGTTCAACACGGCGAACCCCACCTTGCCGTCCGACATGTCGACGAACCGGTGCATCGGATACTGCGGGTTCGGGCGGCCGAAATACGCGTTGCCCTTCTTGACGTGAATGTCGCGCGCGATGACGTCGTAGCCCGCCTCCGAATGCGTCGCGTCCGTCTTGAGCAACGTCGGGAACACGACGCGGACGCGATGGTTCTTGCAGGGATTGTCCAGCTCGGTGTGGATGTCGAGGCGCTGCGACCCCGCGCGCAACGTGAACCGGCTCGTGACCACCATCTCCTTGTAGTCCTTCGTGCGGCTCGTGTGATTCATCTCCGCCGTGCGCCATTCGCCGGTCATCTCCTGCGTCAGGCCCGATGGGATCATTATGCGATACGTGACGCGCATGCGCGCGAGCAACGGCCCGGCCTCTTCGAGCGCGATCGCCACCGCGCTGCCGTGCGACGTGATGACCTCGTTCTCATCCGGGACCATGTGCACCCACGTGTGGCCCGTCTCGCCCGAGTCCTCGATGTAATGGATGTTCTTGAAGGAACGCTTTGTGGCCTTGTGAAGGAGATTGAGCGTGCCGTCGCTGTTGAACTCGACGCGGAGGTGTTCGTTTTCGAGGACATTCGTCTCCGGCGCGAGCGTGCCCGGCACGTAAGCGAACGTCGATTCGCGTTCGAGATGATACGTCTTGTACCCGTATGCGGGAATGGCATCGACCTCGACGTGGCACAGGTGCCGCACGGACCGCAGCTCGATCGAAATGTCCTGGAGGTTTCGGACCAGCGTGCCCGGCTCGAACTGTTCTTTGAGTTGGACGCGTTGCGTCTTCTTGCTTCCGGGCGCGCGGACGCTGAACGCCTCGTAACCCATGCCGTCGGGCAGATCGACATAGCACGACACCACGCCGCTGCGCGGGAACGGACACGGGTTAAACACCGTCAACACCGAATCCTTCGGGCTCAGGTCCGAGTTGTCGATGTTGATCTGCACCGCCTGCATGCCGCGCCGCGCGAGGTTCTCGCCGATGATGTGGACCTGGTCGAACCGGAACAGGCTGTCCTTCTGCATCTGGTCAATGCCCGCGCCGGTGATCGTGTCGTGCGGATGGTTCTGCAAGAGATAGCGCCACGCGCTGTCCAGCGCCGTCTTCTCGTACCGCGCGCCGGCCATCATGCCAATCGCGCTCCACGGTTCGGCCATGCGCTGCAAGCTGATCTCCGCGCGATGATTGCCCTGCTTGAGCGCGATGCGCGCGCTGATCACGTCCCCGCAGAGATACGTCCACTTGCCCGTGTTACCCGGGTCGCGGCTCTCGCCCGTGAGGACCGTCGGGTTCTTGACCTCCTTGCGCATCGCGTTCATATAGTCTTCGAGATTCGACAGCTTGATGTCGTGTTCCGGCATCATCTCCTGGCACATCCGGATGATGTCGCTCTCGCGCGGGTCCGGGTTGCTGCTGTCGAAGCCCTGCATGCAGCAGATGTGGCTTGTCGTGAAATGCTCCGACTCGTCCCGCACGAGTTTCCGCAACTGATCCGGGATCGGCCCGTCGTTCCACTGCTTCTTCTGGTCGTCCAGGATGAAGTAATGCGAGCGCGGATGCCGCTCCGAACACAAGCGGAACGGCGCGGAGCCGCGGTCCCAGTCGTAACGCGCGAACACGTCGTCCGACCCGTAGCGCAGGACGCGATACACGTAGACGTAATAACTGAACCGACTCATGCAGCCGAACCGCATCCCGAGCAAGCGCGAGCCGTCCGGTCCTTCGAGCACAAACTCGCTGTGCGGCGTGTTGATGCCGCGATAGAAGATGATCGTGTCGATACCGAACCCGTTGTAGATCTGCGGCATTTGCGACGTCTGGCCATAGCTGAACGGCGTGTATCCAATCTTCGACACCTTGCCCAGCGCCTGCGCTACCCGATGCCCGACGACCAGATTCCGCACCAGCGATTCGCCGTTGACCAGATATTCCTCCGGCAGCGAATACCACGGCCCGACGATGAGCCGTCCCGACTTCACATGCTTCTCGACCCGCGCCCGTTCCTCCGGCCGGAACTCGAGATAGTCCTCGACGCACAACGTCTGCGAGTCCATCGTGAACGAATGGAATTCCCGGTCCTTGTCCAGCAAGTCCAGCAACTCATCCATGAAATCCAGCAACAACAGGCGCGTCTTCTCGAACGGGTAATCCCATTCCCGATCCCAATGCGAGTTGCTGACGACATGGATGGTTTTGCGTTGCTTCGGCATGACACGTTCCTCCCGTAACTCCACTCAAGAAACCCCGATTCTACCACACGCCGCAAGGGCGAGAAACTATCTATTGCAACACCGAGCCGGAAAATGGGGACTGTCGCAAGCGAGCGACCACAGGGAGCGAGACGGGACTGTCCCCATTTTGCGCGCTTGACCATATGTCCCAAGCGAGCGACGACAGGAAGCGAGACGGGACTGTCCCCATTTTGCGGCGATCAAGTTGCGAATCGCTTGTGACTTCTGTATCTTCCGGAAAAAGGGTCTTGACAAGAAGAGACACTCGTGGTACAGTGGGACTGTGGTGGAAAGACGGGTGGGAGAACGCGCTTCCGCGTGAGCCGTCCAGTCAAGGGAATGGGTATCAATATACGCAAAGGGGAACGGATATGTCAATGAAATCTCGATTCACACGCGCGACGGCACTGTATCTGCTTATTGGCACTCTACTTGCGGGGGGGTAATGGCTGTTGCGGTCTCGCGCATCTACGCGCAAAGTTCGACCATAAGTATCCAGACCGATGGTAATATTACCGCGACGGGCACGGGCGAGGACGCTGCTCTCGTCATAGGGGATATGGTAGTTGGCATAGGTGCCCTGTTAACGAAAGGCCAATTCTACTTTGTCGACAGTGAAGGCGAGGGTGTCGCCCTATCTACGGAAGATGGCAAGCTCAAAGGTTCCATGATCGAAGCTGGATCCGTCGGGCCCGATCAACTGGCGGAGGACGCCGTAGGAACTGGCAAGATTGCGACGGGTGTCGTGGGCAGCGATGAAGTCGCGAACAATAGCCTGACGAAAGACGACCTCGCCGACAACTCCGTCGAGGCGGGCGAGATCGCGACGGGCGCCGTGGGCAGCGATGAAGTCGCGAACAATAGCCTGACGAAAGACGACCTCGCCGACAACTCCGTCGAGGCGGGCGAGATCGCGACGGGCGCCGTGGGCAGCGATGAAGTCGCGAACAATAGCCTGACGAAAGACGACCTCGCCGAC
>CAYOCT010000058.1:0-44397 GCA_964402555.1 uncultured Nitrospiraceae bacterium
CGCGTTAGCACATGCTTGTCCAACTACTCAGTGCACAGATTCTTGCGAGGAACCGAAAAAGCAAAGACTGCCGCAGCGGGAAGTCGAGGAAAGAGACCTTCTACAGGGCGTGCATTTCGAGGATATCCAAGATCTCGCGCACGGCATTATCGAGGCCGATGAAGATCGCCCTGGCGATGATGTCGTGTCCGATGTTCACCTCGTGCAGTCCTGGAATGGCAGCGACCGGCGCGAGATTCCGGACGCTCAGACCGTGGCCCGCGTTGAAGATTAGACCGAGCTTCTGGGCATGCTCCGCCGCGGCTTCGATGCGTTCGAGTTCGTCCCCCACGCGCGCCCTGGGGGCGTTGGCGTACGCGCCGGTGTGGATTTCAATGTACTTCGCCCCGACGGCCGCGCTGGCCTCGATCTGGCTCGATTCGGGGTCGATGAACATGCTCACTTCGATACCGTCGTCGTTGAACCCGTGGACCACGTCCGTCAGCCGCGCCTGCTGCCCGGCCACGTCCAGCCCCCCCTCCGTGGTGACTTCCTGCCTGCGTTCCGGCACAAGGCACACCACATCCGGTTTGATCCCGTGGGCGATGCCGATGATTTCGTCAGAGGCGCCCATTTCCAGGTTGAGCCGGATCGTCAGCACTTGGCGAAGCAACTCGACGTCACGATCCTGGATGTGACGCCGGTCCTCGCGCAGGTGGACCGTGATCTGATGCGCGCCGGCCATCTCGCATATCTTGGCCGCGGCGATCACGTCGGGCCAAAGCCCTTTTCTCGCCTCGCGCAACGTGGCCACATGGTCGATGTTCACGCCAAGTTCAATCATGGTCTCGATCCTTATGCTTCGGACGTAGGCAGCGCGTCCCCAGCCACACTCTAGTGAGTCTTTGGCGTGAAAGCAACCTCCGATTCGATCAGAGCGCCTTGATACGGCCGGCGAGCGTCTTGGCCATGGCCTCCGCCTTGCGGATGGCCTCGTGCTGCACCATGACCCGGATAACCGGTTCGGTGCCGGAAGGGCGTATCACGACATAACCCTCTCCGTGAAGCTCGGCGTCGGCATCGCGGACCAGCGCGTCCAGTTGTTCCTCACTCGGGCGGGGTTTCGCGTCGAGCGGGACCTTGACGTGGGCTTCGGGCAAGGGCTGGTAGATCGCGCCGAGGGCTGACATGGGCTGGTCGCGGCGGATGAGCGTGGCGAGGACATGCAGCCCCGCAATCATCGCGTCGCCGGTGGTATTGTGTTCCAGCATGATGATGTGGCCTGACGACTCGCCCCCAAGCCTAAGCCCCTCCACGCGCATCGGCTCGACCACGTACCGATCGCCGACTTTCGTCCGCAGCACTTTGCCGTCAACGGCCTTCAACGCGCGTTCAAGCCCCGCGTTCGCCATGATGGTCGTGACGACGGTCTTCTGGGGCAACTCGTCCCGTTCGAGCAGGTCGACGCCGAGGATGGCCAGCAGCGCGTTGCCGTCGAGCAGCCGTCCGTTCTCGTCTGCCATCGCCACGCGATCGCCATCGCCGTCGAACGCAATGCCCAGATCGGCCTTCTCGCGGATCACGGTCGCGCGCATTTCTTCGGGATTCACCGAACCGCAGTTGTGATTGATGTTCCGCCCGTCGGGCCGGTTCGCGATCGGGATAACGTCCGCGCCAAGTTCGGACAAAGTGAACGGCCCGACCTTGTACGAAGACCCGTTTGCGCAATCGCACACGATACGAAGTCCATCGAGCCGCATGCCCTTCGGGAAAGTTGCCTTGACGAATTCGATATAGCGCCCGACCGCGTCGTCGATACGGCGGGCCGTTCCGATCTTATCCGCGACCGGACGAATGCGGTCAACCTCTTCGCTCGATATCAAGCGCTCGATCTCGTCCTCGACTTCGTCGGGGATCTTGAATCCGTCGCGGTCGAAGAACTTGATGCCGTTGTCCTGAAACGGATTATGCGACGCAGAGATCATGATCGCGCCATCGGCGCGCAGGCTCCGCATGATATACGAGACGCCCGGCGTGGGCAGCGGCCCGACCAGCAGCACGTGTACGCCCATCGAACATAGCCCCGCGGTCAGCGCGTTCTCGAACATGTAGCCCGACTGGCGCGTGTCCTTGCCGATGAGGATCGTGTGGAGCCGCTCCTCGCGCTGAAAGAGATACCCCGCGGCGCGCCCGACTTTCAGCGCCATTTCGGCCGTCATCGGGTGCGCATTAGCTATCCCGCGAATTCCATCCGTTCCAAACAGGCGCTCGCTCATGGTGTCCCTCGCTCTCCTTCAGCTGTGTACAACGGCGTCCGCCATCTTGGCCACGCGCGCCATGGTCTTAACATCGTGCACGCGTACGGCGTCCGCCCCGTTCGCGATGGCTATGGCGACCGTGGCCGCAGTCCCTTCCATACGATCATGCACCGGCGCGTCCAGCACAGCGCCGATCGTCGATTTGTTCGACGTCCCCACCAGGATGGGCCGGCCCAGCTTCTTAAACTCGCTCAGCCGCCGCAGGATCGCCAGATTGTGCGCGACGGTCTTGCCGAATAATCCGAACCCGGGATCGATCCACAACGCATCCTCCGCAATACCATGGCTTGTCGCAAACCGAATCCGTTCGTCGAAGAACGAGCAGAGGTCGTCAACCACGTCATCGTACTTCGGATCGCGCTGCATGGTTTGCGGTGTTCCGAGCATGTGCATCAGGACGCACGCGCATTTCGCTGACGCGGCCACTTCCACCATGCCGGGATCGTGCCGGAGCGCGGTGATGTCGTTGATCATACTCGCGCCGGAATCGAGCGCGCGCCGGGCCGTCTCCGCACGATACGTGTCGATCGAAATCGGGATTCCCAAAGGACGCATTGCCTCGATGGCCGGCAGCACGCGCCTGCACTCTTCTTCAACGGAAACCGGCGCGGCGCCCGGCCTCGACGATTCGCCGCCCACGTCCAGGATATCGGCCCCATCGCCCGCCATCGCTTTGGCACGCGCCCAAGCCGCTTCCGCATCGGTGACGATACCGCCATCGTAGAACGAGTCGGGAGTCACGTTGACGATACCCATAATCAGGGTCTTGGGAACAGCGCGTTGAAGCTGATCCGGAACGGCCATGATCGTCAGGCGGTGCCGGGTACAACGTCGCCCGGCTGGGGTTGGATCTTGCCGATTTCCGGGCCGCCAGATCCCGGAACGGGCGCAGGCGTGGCCACCGGGACCGGTTCGAGCGGCTCCTTGCGTTTTTCCTTCGTCGCGCGTGGCGGAAGCGCGTCGCCCGCGCCTTTCTTGCGGAAGATGTCGTCGATCTCGTCCGCTTCGAGCGTCTCGCGCTCCACGAGATCGAGCGCAAGCCCGTCGAGCACGTCGCGGTGCTTCAGGACGAGGTCCTTCGCGTCGGCATACGCTTCCTTCAAGAGACGATGGATTTCGTTGTCCACAGCGGAGGCCGTTTCCTCGCTGAAGTTGCGCTCGCGCACGAAGTCGCGGCCGAGAAACACCTCCGCGTTCGACCCGAACGAAATCGGTCCGATCTCGCTCATGCCCCACTCGCACACCATCGCGTGCGCCAGTTCCGTCGATGAACGCAGGTCCGCCGAAGCGCCGCTCGAAAACTCGCTGAACACGACTTCCTCGGCAGCGCGCCCGCCCATCGCCATGCGCAGCCGCGCGAGACAATACGATTTGGACAGGTTGTGCCGGTCCTCTTCGGGCAGCCAGCTTGTCGTGCCCAGCGAAGGCCCGCGCGGAATGATCGTTGCCTTGTGGATTGGATCGCCGTTGGCCATCAGCCGGCCGACGAGCACGTGGCCCGCCTCGTGATACGCCGTGATCTTCTTCTCTTCGGGCGTGATGGCAAGGCTCCGCCGCTCGGGACCCATCATCACACGGTCCTTTGCATCCTCGAAGTCCTGCATGTCGACCTTGTCTTTTCCTCGGCGCGCCGCAAGCAGGGCCGCTTCATTGACCATGTTGGCCAAGTCGGCGCCCGAAAACCCCGGCGTACCGCGAGCCAGCGGACGGATATCGACTTCGGGATCGAGCGGCAGCCCGTTGTTGCGGATATGGATGCGGAGGATCGCCTCGCGCCCATTGATATCCGGGTTGGTGACCACGACCTGCCGGTCGAATCGCCCTGGGCGCAACAACGCGCGGTCGAGCACGTCGGGCCGGTTCGTGGCGGCCATCAAGATCACGCCCTCGCTCGTGTTGAACCCGTCCATCTCGACCAGCAACTGATTCAACGTCTGCTCGCGCTCGTCATGCCCGCCGCCAAGCCCCGCGCCGCGCTGGCGTCCGACCGCGTCGATCTCGTCGATGAAGATGATGCAAGGCGCGTGCTTCTGCCCTTGTTGGAACAAGTCGCGTACGCGGCTCGCGCCGACGCCCACGAACATCTCGACAAAGTCCGAGCCGCTGATGCTGAAGAAGGGAACGTTCGCCTCGCCCGCCACCGCGCGCGCCAGCAGCGTCTTGCCGGAGCCCGGAGGACCGATTAGCAGCACGCCTTTCGGAATCTTGCCGCCGAGGCGGCTGAACTTCTTCGGGTCCTTAAGGAACTCGATAATCTCCTGGAGTTCCTCCTTCGCTTCGTCGACGCCCGCGACGTCGTTGAAGGTGACGACCTTGTCGCTCTGGTTGACCAGCCGCGCGCGGCTCTTGCCGAACGACAGCGCCTTGTTGCTGCCGCCCTGCATCTGCCGAAACATCAGGAACCAGAACAGGCCGATCACGATAAGCAGCGGGACGACCTGATACACCAGGCCCATCCAAAGCGTGTCTTCAAGTTTCGCTTCGTACGGGATCTTCTTCTCGTCGAGTTGTTTGATCCACGAGTCCGGGAACTCGTGATAGTAGAACCGCATACTCGAATTGCCCTCGTACGGAGGGTCCAGCTCGACCTTGAAATCGTAGCGGCTGTCGCCGAGCAGCGTGTACGTGACCTTCTTGACGTGATTCTCGGCAAGGGCCTGCTCGAAGTCGCGGGCTGTCAGCTTCTTATTCGCGTGTTGCGTGCCCGAGAACTGCGTGTAGGCCAGCACCGCGATAATAAGCAGGACTATCCAAAGCGACACGTTTTTCAACGTATTGTTCATACCGTACTCACAATTCCCAACCCATGACCATCGGCTCGGCGCTGATCATCGTGCACGCCAGCCAAGCATAACGCATGATACCACACAAGCCCGAAGCGCTCAACACCGCACGCCGCGAAAACACCCGCCTCTATGCGCATCGTGTACCTTTGTGGCCGTTCCGATCGACTGATACACAAAAGGCCCCGCGTCGTGTGACGAAGCCAATTGCCGCAGCCCTTACTTCGAGCCGCCACGCCAACGCCGGGCCTTCCCAAAGCCCCGATCCGAGGATGTCTCTCGTACCCTCACCGGGTCCAAGCTACTCTTGTCATCGCTTATTCGTAGATACACCAGGCAAGGACGAAGAATTCCCGAAAGATATCGAGCGGTGGAAGACCGCCGAGTTGCGATTAACGGCCGAGGTCTTCGATCGACGGGGGAAGTTCGATGGTGCCGGCTTGGACGCGTTTGTCCGGGGCGTCGGACTGGGGTTTGAACACGACGCTGTAGGTAATCCAGCTCAGCAGGATGACGGCGGTGATCACGGCCCAGGTCACGAAGTCCTGGAACCATGCCGGGGCCTTGAAGCGTTCTTCTTCGCTGCCGCGGAGGAAACGCGTTACCGAGGGGCGCGCGCAGGCGCGGAAGGTGTCGACGTAGCGTTCGGGATTGAGTCCTAGGAATTCGCAATAGGATTTGAGGAACGCGGCGGCATAGCACGTCGCGGGCAGGGCAAGCACATCGCCCGCTTCGAGGGCTTCGATATAATTCACGGGCACGCGCGTCTTGCGAAACGCTTCATACACGCTGAACCCGAGTTCCTCGCGGCGCTCGCGCAGGGTATGTCCCGGAAAGGTCGGTGTCGACTTCATGCGTTCCTATCCGCCGGCGCAAAGTCCACCAAGATCTCGCGGGCTTTGCTGCCCAGATGTGGTCCCACAATCCCTCGCACTTCCATCATGTCAATCAGTCGAGCAGCTCTAGTATACCCTACCCGGAGCCTCCTTTGCACCATAGAAATGGAGGCCTGCCCGGTTTCCAAAACCACGCGCACGGCGTCCTCGAACAGCTCGTCGGTTTCGTTAACCAGTTCTTCGAGTTGTTCGGGGGTCTTGCCGTAGCTGGCGATTTCGTCGCGGTACTGCGGCGGCGCCTGGGTCTTCAAGTAGGCGATCAGGGCGTTCATCTCATGGTCGCCGACGAACGCGCCCTGGATGCGCGTCGGCGTGGCTTTTCCAGCGGGAAGGTACAACATATCGCCCCGCCCGATCAAGCGTTCGGCGCCCATCTCGTCGAGGATGCAGCGCGAGTCGATCCGCGACGACACCTGGAAGGAAATGCGCACGGGGAAGTTGGCCTTGATAACGCCGGTCAGCACGTTCACGGAGGGGCGTTGCGTGGCGATGATCAGGTGGATTCCGACGGCGCGGGCGAGCTGCGCCAGGCGCATGATCGCGTCTTCCACTTCGGCGCGGGCCAGCATCATGAGGTCGGCCAATTCGTCGATCACGCAGACGATGTACGGCAGTTTCCGCACGGCGTCCATCGATTCGCTGGCGGTGCCGTCTTCCTGCTCCGGCATTTCGATCTCGCCGTTCTCGACGCTGTCGTTGTACACCTCGATATTGCGCACGCGGAGCTGCGCGAACAGCCGGTAGCGTTCTTCCATTTCGACGATCAGCCAATTGAGCGCCGAGGCCGCTTTCTTGGGATCGGTCACAACCGGCGTGATCAGGTGCGGAATCTCGTTGAAGATCGACAGTTCGACCATCTTCGGGTCGACGAGCATAAGCTGGAGTTCTTCAGGGGTCTTTGTAAACAGCAAACTCCCTAAGATAGATTTTACGCACACCGTCTTGCCCGTGCCCGTCGCGCCGGCGATCAGCAGGTGCGGCATGGTCGTCAGATCCGCGGCCATGACCTCGCCCGCGATGTCCTTGCCCAGCGCCAGGACAAGCTTGCCTTTGTGCTTGCGGATGACACGCGACTCAAGCAACTCGCGGATCATCACCGGCTCGCGGTCCACGTTGGGCAGTTCGATGCCGACACGGCCCTTTCCGGGAATCGGCGCTTCGACGCGCACGCCGTGCGCCTTGAGCGCGAGCGCGAGATCGTCGGCCAGCGCGATGAAGCGGTTTACTTTGATGCCGGGCGCGGGTTCGAGTTCAAACCGCGTGATCGTCGGGCCGCGCGTGACATCGGTCACACGCGCTTCGATGCCGAAGGTTTCGAGCGCCTTTTCGAGCAGCACGCTCGTCTCGCGCAGGGTCTCCGTCAGGTCTTCGGTAACATGGCTGGGCGGGGGATCGTCCAGCATGTCCAGCGACGGCTTCCGAAAACGACGCGGGTACACATAGTCCGGAGGCAGTTCGTCCATCTCGGCATTCTTGCGGCGCGGCATCGGCGGTTTTGCGGGCGCGGTCCGGCGCGCGGCCGATGGCTGGATATGAATCTGCGGCGGCGGGGCGGCCTCCTTAGCCACGGACCTCGGCACGATTCCCGGAGGGAGCGCGCCAAGTGGCAGTTCGGGTTCGGGCGGCGCGGCAATGGAGAACGGCAACTCAAGAGGGGGCATCGGCTCGGCTTGCGGCTCGAGCGGCTCTTCTTCCGGCGCTTCGTCGAACGGCATCTCGTCCTGGACCGGCTCCGGCTTGGGCAGTTGCGTCACGATGCGAATGCTGTTCGGATCGCGTTTCGCCACTTTCCGCGGGGGTTCGCTCGGCGGCTCGGAGGAGAGCGCCGGCTCGTTCATGGGGACGGCTTTCTTCGAGCGAGGGGCCGGTTCGAGACGGTCGACGCCACGAATGGCCTGCGCGGCCGCGCTGAGTTGAGCCCGGCGTTCCTCGCGGTCCTGGCTCTTCTGGAAACGGCGCACCTGCCATGTGCGATAGAAGGTGTAGCAGGCCCCGACCGCGTTCATCACGGCTCTGTAGACCCAATCGGCGGCGCTCACGAACAGGAACTCTGTAGCGAGCAGAACACCTACTATACACAATGTAACAGTTATCACATACGATCCGGTTTTCAGAAACGTCGGGAGCAACAGGTGGGCCACGTAGGCGCCGATGACGCCGCCGGGGACGCCTTGCTCAAAGTGCACTTGGAGCAAGCCGGCGAACGAGGCGGCCAGCATGAGCATTCCGAGCAGACGCAAGGGAACCCGGTCCAGCGCGTTGTGCCGGAAGAGGGTCAGCGCCCAGAGGCACGTGAGGAAGTAGAGGAAGTGCGCGGCGTTGCCCAAAAGGATATAGAGGAACCCCGCGACGTAGGCGCCGGGCTTTCCGCAGAGGTTGAACTGGCTCCCCATCTCGTCCAGGGGAACGACGCCTCGGTATTCAGTAGACACCAATGCAAAAAACAAAAATAGAGTTAAAGCAAGTAACGCAGTACCCAGGATTTCGCAACCTCGGTCTCGCGGAAACTTGGACATCAAGCCCATCGTAAACTCCCCTTCGACACTACCACCCATTGACTGCACGCTATCGTAGCAGACATTCTACGAAATTGCAACCAAATATTGTGTTCCGAAAGCTCTGCAGCACTATTCCTTGAGTCGGCATTTCTACGCCAATCGCGGAATTCAATGGTATGTTGATTAGAGTCGCTGTCTGGGACTGCTCAATCGCCCACCCCTCGATGTCAACAATATACATGACCCACAATATATGGTGTTTCTGGAGGACGTATTCCGCGTTCTTGACAGCCGATTGTGGCTTTGTTAGAGTGACGCCCGTGCTGATGGCATTTTTCTTGGTCGAGGAGGTCGTTCCACTGTGAAGAGCCCGTTTGCCGTACCTGCCGTTCCGGATTGGAGGGGGTTGCGCGACACCATCCTGCGCCAGGGAACCCCGTCGCGAGTGCATCACATCGAGTTGTTCCTGGATGCCGAGGTTTCGGATGCCATCTGCGAGCGGTACGGGCTGCTTGAGGGCTTGGAGCCCGGCGACCCGTATTACGCGGAGAAACGCCAGGTCATCGTGCAGTCCTTTCTGGGCTACGACTATGTGCGCGCGAGCATGGCGGGCATGGAGATGCCTCTGAATTACATGAACACGGAGGACACGGCGAAGCTCTCGCGTGCGGGCGGCCGGAGTTACGTGGACGAACACCGGGGGCCGGTAACGACGTGGGAGGAGTTCGAGCGGTACCCGTGGCCCGACCCGCTTGCCGCGTCGACGCGCTCGCTTGAATGGTACGAGGAGCACCTTCCCGAAGGCATGTGCGTGATTGGGAGCGGGGGGTTCGCGCACTTTGCCGAATACGTGACGTGGCTGATGGGCTATGAGACGCTGTGCATCGCCCTGTGCGAGCAGCGCGACCTCGTGGCGGCGATCGCGCAGCGCCTGATCGACATGTATGTCGTGTTCATGAAACGCCTGCTTCAATTCAATTGCGTCCGCATCGTGTGGGGCAGCGACGACATGGGCTACCGCGGCGGGCCGATGATCGGACCGGACGACCTGCGTGCGTTCGTGCTTCCGGGACACACGATCATGGCTACGATGGCGCACGAAGCGGGCCGGCCGTATCTGCTGCATGCCTGCGGGAATCTCAGCCTGATCATGGACGACCTGATTGACGACGTGCGCATCGACGCGAAACACTCGTTTGAAGACACGATCGAACAGGTCACAGAGGTCAAACACACGTATGGCCGGCGCATTGCGCTGCTCGGCGGCATCGACGTGGATTTCCTTTGCCGCTCGACCGAGGACGACGTGCGCCGCCGCGTCCGGCATACGCTTGAGGTCTGCATGCCCGGCTCGGGCTATTGCCTCGGCACCGGCAACAGCGTGGCCAATTACATTCCTCTCGATAACTACCTTGCCATGGTGGACGAAGGCCGGAAGTTCATGGCGTAAGTACGCGCCCTTGCGCTTCCGGTTAACGCGGCCGCTTCCAGCGGAAGCGGCGTATCAACCGAAAGGGGATCTGCGCCATGATGTTCGCGTGTGGGATCGTCATGAGTTCCTTACTGGCCGCGGCCGCTTCGACGATGACGACGCTCATTGCGTTCGATCGCGACACGGCGCCCGAGCACATGAAACAGAACGACACTCGGGTGTCGCCTGCGATGCGTAAGGGAAGACCGGCAATGCGCGTGGACTTCTCCGCCGCCGACTGGCCGAACGTCACGTTCACCCCGGCGGGCGAGCCGTGGGACATGAGCGATTACGCCGGAATCCAGGTGAACGTGTTCAATCCGGGAACCGAGCCGGTGGACGTGTGCATTCGCGTGGACGACGATCCGGGCGCGAACGGCCTCGTGCACTGCAACACAGGCGATGCAAGCATCGTTGCGGGCCGCGCGGGGATACTGCGGGTCCGTTTCAGCACCAAGGCGGGCGAGCGGCTGTGGGGCATGCGCGGCCTTCCGGAGCGTGGCCCGATGGGCCACGGACCCATCATCGACACGTCGCATATCGTAGCGTTTCAGATCTTTCTCCCGAAGCCGCCCGAGCCGCGTACGCTCCTCGTAACGGGCATTCGGTTGTTTGGCAAAGGCAGCGCGGAAGCCGACCGGGTAGCCTTCCCGTTCGTGGACCGTTTCGGGCAGTACATGCACGACACCTGGCCGGGAAAACTGAAGGACGAGAGCGAGTTCACCAAGCGCCTGCGCAGAGAGAAGCGCGCCATTGCGTCCTCGCCATCGCTTCCCGGAAGAGATAAGTTCGGGGGCTGGGCGGACGGTCCGCAACGGGAAGCCACGGGATGGTTCCGCACCGAACAGATCGACGGGACGTGGTGGCTGGTGACGCCGGAAGGCCACTTGTTCTTCTCGGTCGGAATCGATTGCGTGACCACGAGCGAGAACACGTTTATCACGCAGCGTGAGCCTTGGTTCGCGTGGCTGCCCGATGCGGAAGACCCGGCGTACAAGGCCATGTTCGGCCAAGGCAGCGGCGCCCACAGCATGGCCGACATCATCGGGGGCAAGGGGCGGACCTTCAGCTTCTACCGCGCCAACCTCCAGCGCAAGTACGGCGATGCATGGCCGGAACGCTGGCGCGAAAGTGTGTACCCACGCCTCAAGTCCTGGGGGTTCAACACCATTGCGAATTGGTCGCAAGGGGACGTTCTCGAACAAAGCCCCATGCCTTTCGTCGCGACCATCGGCATTGGAGGCGAGATACGCGAGGTCGAGGGGGCGCGCGGGTATTGGGGCCGGATGCGCGACGTCTATGACCCGAGTTTCACTAAGGCGGCCGAGGCGAGTATCCCGCTCGCGGCGGAGAAGTTTGCCGCTAACCCGCTCTGTATAGGCTTCTTTGTCGATAACGAGATGCCGTGGGAAGCGCTACGCGCGGGAACGCTGGCAAGTCCCCCAGACCAGCCGTGCCGCAAAGCACTTGTCGAACAGCTTCAAGCGAAGTATGGGTCCCTGGAGAAACTCAATCGTGCATGGGCCACGCAAGCCGAGACATGGGAACTGCTGCGTGTCCCGGACAAGGCCAACGCCGAATGCAACGCGGATCTGGATAAGTTTGTGTATTCTTTTGCATACCAGTACTTCAAGATTGTAGATAAGGCGCTGAAGGCCCATGCGCCGCATCAGCTCTATCTCGGGTGCCGTTTCTCGTCCGCGCCGCCGATGGCGGTACGCGCGTGCGCCGATGTCGCCGATGTGGTGAGCTTTAACCTTTATCATCGGACCGTTGAATGCGATCGGTGGTGCGGTGCGAACAGCCTTGGCAAGCCGCTGATCATCGGCGAATTCCATTTCGGCGCGCTGGATCGAGGCATGTTTCATCCCGGCTTGGTCAAGACCGAATCCCAGAAGGACCGCGCGTCACAGTACGTGAAGTATGTCGAGAGCGTGCTCGACTGTCCTTCGTTCGTGGGCTGCCACTGGTTCCAATACGTCGACGAGCCGATTACGGGCCGCTGGTTCGATGGCGAAAACTACAACATCGGCTTTCTCGACGTGACCGACACCCCCTACCCCGAGATGATCGAAGGCGCCCGGCGAGTGCACGCAGAGGTCTATGGGCGGCACGGCGGGCGGCGGTAGCGAGACGCTGGAGGACCGAGTGAATTAAGTGGACCAGACGAACTGAAAAGATAGAGGCTGGGAGCTTGAAGCTCCCAGCCTCGAAGTATCTACTCGAATTGTCTTTGGCTTACGCGAAGAACCGCTGGCGGCTGGCAACACCCAGGATGCCCAGGCCAAGCAGCACGAGCGTCGCAGGCTCCGGCACCGGCGGAAGTTCGACTTCGCCCGTGTCATTGCCGCACGCTTCGGTCCAGTGCAGGCGCACGCCGCCGCCCGCAATCGCAGCCAGATCGGCAGCCGACAGGGTCAGCGCGCCTTCGATGATCCAGTGATCCGCGCCGTAGAAGAAGTCATTGTAGGCGAAACCGGCCGCCGGGCCGAGGTCCGTCGCATTGGCTTGGTCTACCGCGTAGGGACCTTGATCCGTGTACAATCCCGGAGGCGCCGGCGGATTGATGTACCCAGGGTCTACGCCCGGCCCCGTCCAGACATCGCCAGCGGGGCTGAACGTCGTCACGGCAAGGTCATAGGAACCGTTGTTGCCCAGGTCGAAGAACAGGTCGCCGGGGAGCACATAGCCGTCCGCCATCCAGGGGGGAAGGCCGCTCGCCGCGGCGAAGTACAGCGTATTGCCGTCCAGATACAGGTACATGGCTTCGATGTCCGCCATCTGGCCGCCGTAACCCGGTCCGACGTATCCGCCGAACGAATCGTTGATGACCCAGTCTTCAGTCCACACTGCCGCACCCGGAAGCGCGTACGGGGTCCAGTCATTGCCATCCAGAGCGGCCGGGAACGCGACGCCCCAGTCACTCAGGTCACCGTCCACCGTCAGAGCGAACGCCGACGCGGACAGCACCATCGTTAACGCTACCACCGATCCTGCTGCTTTGAAACTCATCGTGTAATCTCCTTCTCTTCCCTAAGCACGAATTACCGCGCCCTTGTTTGCCCTAGAGGCTCTTGCCTCTCGATGGCTATGATTCATGCATAGCTCGTGCCATTCCATCTTAATGCTAAATATGAGTAATGTAGACAGACTAGTCAATCAATAAGTCCACTTTGAGCATCCCTTTCACTTACCAAGGGTAAACGTCACTATTAGAAATAATCAACGGTGAACACTTTTTTACAGCGACGCCGTTGCCCATGGCATTGTTGGCCTAACCGTGTGTTTCGCCCGCACATACTGGTTACCGGCCAGCGGCGTTCACGCAGTCAGCGTGTTTCGCTTCCCTCATAGAGGACCAAACCCGCCTCATTCATGGGGAATCTTCCCGTGCCCCCATTCCAGTGGACATATTCGACATGGCCATCCATGTACAGGATGTTGGCGCCCCCGGGGATATGATTGAAGTGGCTCGGCTCGTCGGAAACCGTGTCATGCATAACGACGATATTGGATTGAGCTTGGGCCGATGCAGCCGGATCGTTGATATCTGTAATGAAGAACCGCTCTATCCCCTCCCGAAGACGAGGGATGGACATCTTACCTCCGACAGGGTCGTCCAGCTCCAAGTCGCGGTCGACCGCCTCCTGGTCCTCCACCATGTCCTCGCTCAGGTCCTCGACCTCGTCTTCCCAGTTGTCCAGGTCGGTCTGCGTCGCGAACAGGTCGGCAAGGATAGCCCAGCCGTAGTAGCGATAGGGATCGCAGTTAACCTCGCAGGGCTCCACTTTGCCATCGTTGCTGAAGCCGGCGATTTCCCTCCATCTGGGATACCGAGTGTGGCCCTCGTCGAAGGTCTCCAGGGCTGTGCTTCCGGCCGAGTTGCTCGGGCAGATGAGCGCATTCAGATCGGCTAGGTACTCCGGATAAACGGCCTGTCCATCGAAGATCTGGTTCCAGGCGACCAGAGTCCCGTCGCACTCGCGAACTTTCATCTGGGGGAATTTCTCCTTGTTCTCTCCCGAATACATCTTTAGGACTAGCCCCAACTGTTTGAGATTGTTCTGGCAGGACGCCCTCCGCGCCGCTTCGCGAGCGCGCGACAGCGCCGGCAGTAAGATCGCGGCCAAAATACCTATGATGGCAATCACAACAAGGAGTTCGATCAACGTAAAACCACTGCTTCTTGTCACGTTACTCCTCCCATGCCGCCTATTGCGCGCCGCATCCCAACTGGATGGTTGTCCAGTCACGAATGCACTATCTTTCGAAAGTGTTGCCTTCGCGTTAGCGCTCCGTGGAGGGCTTGGCCTCTCGGCGTGAAGTGGCCTTCTCAGGCGCGGTTGCTCCCACTCGCGCAATCCGCGCTCCATTGCCTCGGCCGTTGGGCTGGCCATCGACTCTATGCGGGTCAGGTCAGAATGACTTCTCGTCCGGTCGCCGCCGACTTTCCGATACCGTCGAGCATCCGCATGACTTGGACGATCTCCTCGCCGGACGCAATCATGCGCTTCCTGGGATCGCGAATGCAGTCAATGAAATGAGCGTAGGCGTCGGTCAACGGCAGGCCGCCGTGCTGTGTAGACAGGTCCACGGTTTCGAGGACTTCCTCGCCGCGGTACACACGCGCCGGGAACAGCGTGCAGCCGCCCTTCTCGCCATAAATGCGCGCTTCCTGGATGGGCGCGCTGTGGGAATCCCAGCAGACTTCCACCACGATCACGCGCCCACCTTCGAGACGGACGAAACCCGAAGCCATTTCGTCAACCTCGACGGGCATCTTCTTGCGGCGCAAGATGGGCTGGGCCACTTTGTTCCAGAGGTTACTGGACACGGCAAGCGGCTTGGGCGCGCCCATCAAGTACCACGCCAGGTCGAGCAAATGCACGCCGATATCCCCCAGCGCGCCATAGCCGGCTTCGGCCTTGCGGATGAACCACTCGCCTCGGCCCATGGAACCGCCCGGCTCGAAGTTCAACCGAGGCCATCCCTTTCGACGAATCCAGGTCGAGCGGGCGTAATAGACGTTGCCGAATTCGCCTCGCTCATAGTAAGCGCGCAGCATTTGCGCGTCGCGGCTGAACCGCATCGCTTGCTCGACCATGAGGCGTTTGCCGTTCTTCTTGGCCGCGGCGACCATCTGCCGGGCCTCCTTCGCATTGAGCGCCATCGGCTTTTCGACCAGAACGTGCTTGCCTTTGTTCAACGCGTCAATCGTCATGGGCGCATGGAGGCAATTCGGCGTGGCGATGCTCACCGCATCGAGTTCGGACAGCGAGAACATCTTGCGATAGTCCGTGAAGACTTGTTTGACGTTGTGCAGATGGGCGAACTGCCGGGCTTCGGGTTCGTTGAGGTCGCAAATCGCCACCAACTCGACATCGTCCAGCTTGACGAAGGCTTCCATATGATGCCGGCCCATTCCGGTGCCGACTACACCCACACGAATCTTCTTGGCCATGCCCGATACTCCTTCCACTCGCCTTCCCGCTGTCTACGCCCAGGTAATCAGCCCTGTTTCATGTTTGTTTGCCAAATCCGGATGCGCCGGAACTATGCGCGCCATGAACCCTTGCTGGCCGGTGTTCTCGCACAGGATCGCGCCCTCGAACCGGTAGACATTGCCGCCGAGGTCCTCGACGAACTTCATGGTGACGGTCTCGCCTTTCGGAATGGTCCCCGAGGGATCGACGTCGCCGAAGAACAACTCGACCATGACGTCGTCGTTCACCAAGGTGTCGAGATACACCTCCGCGACCACCGATAACGACGATCCGTAAGGCAGGTTTTCCGTCGGCCCGGAATGCAGGTCCGTGAAATGGACTCGGCCCCACGCCTGCTGCACCTTGGCCTTCCACGCCGTCAAGGCCAGCGAACGTTTCCGGCTGGCCGCGCGCAAGGATTCCCTGCGGAGCGTGCACGGAATGTAGAACCGCCGCGCGTACTCCGCGACCATCCGGTTCGTGTTGAACACCGGGCAGATGGTCCGGATCGCGGTCTTCATCCTGGCGACCCAGTTCCTAGGAAGCCCGTCGCGTCCACGCTCGTAGAACAAGGGGGCGACTTCCTTATCGAGGATCTCGTAGAGGGCTTCGCTTTCGACCAGATCTTGCTCGTTCGGGTCGTTATAGCTTTCGCCACGCCCGATGCTCCAGCCGTTCTCGCCCAGCCCCTCGGCCTCGCACCACCATCCGTCAGGCACGCTGATGTTGAGCGCTCCGTTGGCGGCGGCCTTCATGCCGCTGGTGCCGCTGGCCTCGAGGGGCCGGCGCGGCGTGTTGAGCCAGCAGTCGACGCCCTGGACCATGTAGCGCGCCACATTGATGTCATAGTCCTCGATGAAGATGATGCGGTTGCGGATCTCCGGCTGGCGCGCGAAGTGGATGATGCGCCGGATCAGTTCCTTGGCCTGCGTGTCCTGGGGATGCGCTTTGCCCGCAATGATAAGCTGGATCGGCATATCCTCGCGCGTCAACAGACGCGTCAGGCGTTTCTCGTCCATCAGGAACAGCGTCGCCCGCTTGTACGTCGCAAAGCGCCGCGCGAAACCGATGGTCAACATCTCGGGATCGAGCGCTTCGTTGGCCGCGGCGATCTCCGCGTGCGGCACGCCGCGGTGCTGGAGCTGCGTGACCAGTCTGCGCCGCGCGAAGTTCACCAGGCGCTCGCGGCGCCGCTCGTGGGTTCGCCACAGTTCCGCGTCGGGCACATCGTCGATGCGCTGCCAGACGGACGGGGCGTCGGTATTGGAGGACCATTCCGGGCCGATATAGCGGTCGTAGAGGCCGGCGAGATCGTGCGAGATCCAGAAGGGCACGTGGACGCCGTTCGTTACGGACGTGACCGGCACCTCGTCGAGCGGCACGCCGGGCCACGTACGCGTCCACATGGCGCGGGCGACTTCGCCGTGCAGCTTGCTGACGCCGTTGGCATACGTCGAGAGTTTCAGCGCGAGCACGGTCATGCAGAACGGTTCGCGGCTGTCGCTCGGGTTCTGGCGCCCCAAGCCGAGCAGTTCGTCCATCGACACGCCGACTTCCTGGCAGTACTTCGAGAAATAGCGGGCGATCATATCGGGCACGAACATGTCGTTGCCCGCCGGGACAGGGGTGTGCGTAGTAAAGACGCTGCCGGCCTTGACAGCATCCGCCGCCTGCCAAAAGGTGAGGCCTTCCTTCTGGACGAGGTCGCGGATGCGTTCGAAAGTCATGAAGGCCGAGTGGCCCTCGTTCATGTGATGCGTCGTCGGGCGGATGCCCATCATGCGCAGGGCCTTGATGCCGCCTTCGCCAAGCATGACCTCTTGGCGGATGCGCATGTCGCGATCGCCCTGGTACAACCGCGCCGTGATTTCGCGGTCGTCCTCGTGGTTCCCGTCGAAGTCGCAATCGAGCAGAAAGAGCGGCACGCGCCCGACCTGGCACCGCCAGATGCGCGCTTTGACGGTCCGCTCCGGGTACTCGACTTCGATCAGGATCGGCTGGCCTGCCTCGTCGCGTTCGAGGTTGATTTCCATGTTGTAGAAATCGTTGTGCGGATACAGTTCCTGCTGCCAGCCGTCGGCGTTCAGGTACTGCCGAAAATAGCCCTCGCGATACAACAGGCCGACGCCGACCAGCGGCAGGCCCAGATCGCTCGCGGACTTGAGATGGTCGCCGGCGAGCAGCCCGAGGCCACCCGAGTAGATCGAAAGCGATTCGTGCAGCCCAAACTCCGCCGAGAGATAGGCCACACTGAAGTCTTTCGGCGCGGAGGGATTGTTCTCCCGCCAGGTACCCGACTCCATGTATTTCTTCAACCGTTCCGCGACGCGGTCGAGATGGGCCAGGAAGCTGTCGTCCTTCGCCAGCGTCTCGAGGCGCAACTGGCTGACTTGGCCAAGCACCTGCCGCGGGTTTTGATTGGTCTTCGACCACAAATCGCGGTCGATTCGGATAAACAACTCGATCGCCTCGGGGTCCCAACACCACCAGAGATTGTTGGCGATCGCAAGCAGCTTGTCGATTCGAGGCGGCAATTTCGGCACGACCGTGTAGGTCGAAATCCTAGCCATATATACGTTCTCCCACTTCCGTTGTGTTTATGGAGGCGCACGCTCCCATTCATTGCACAACTATATTCTAAACCGAGTTGTTCACAAAGGCGAAACATCGATCTATTGATTATTATATGAGTAGTTCATGAGAAAACGATTAAATATACACAATGGAACTGCCTGACGACTACACAGTGTACACTTGAGCATACGGAATTCCAAGAACTCATAGGGCGGCCACAGGCGCGAAGGCGCTGTATGGTGGCACTATCAGTTCTTACGGCATGGCGTTGGGCTAAGAGGATCTGAGCGACCTCGACCAAGTGGCGCTGCGGCGGCAATGGAGATGGCCGAGATGCGGGTCCCGAGCTTGTAGGTTGTAGGAGTACGAGTTTTTTCGCTCCAGAAACGGGTCGCGCAGGACTTTGATCTCAATGGAGTTACCGCTCTTAACCTAGCCCTTAGATACTGCACACTGGCCCCCATGACCAGCTTGGACCGCATGCGACAGGTGGCCGAAGGAATTCCTCAGAGGAGCCGCGAAGAGTCCGGACGCTGGCTCGGCATGGCAATCCACCGGCTCCTAGTGTAGTGAATCAGAATCCCAGGCACTTAAGGCGTTTTCGTGCTCGTGCTCGTAATCGTGCTCGTAATCGTAATCGGGTCGATGGTTTGCGCTGCTGACAAGGATGACGCCTCAGCGACAGATCGAAGCAATCGTTGGAGCAACAGGGGAGCGTGTTTATTTGTAACCTTCGATTAGGATTACGATTACGATAACGAGCACGAGCACGGCCTTAAGTTGCCAACAGCGTGACTCAATACACTAGCGCTACGGATTCCATTGACGAACTGACCCTACGCTGCTCCACAGGAAGTGAGGCTGGATTCCTCAGCATCCTTGATTGCTATGCCCTTTTCGGAAGCACGCTTGCAAAGACTACTATCAGCAGCTATTTCCTGTCGCATTTCGTTGGCTCTAACCATTGCAACAAGTTTTACTCCAAAATCCTCGGCCAGTCGTTCCTCGGCAGTCAGCATCGAGCCATTCTTCGCCTTGGACTTATCTTGACGATCATAGAGCACAAACGCAGCATCGACTTCTCCGCCGCTCTTCTTTATCCGCTTCACCGCGTTAATAATAGTCGTTCCAGTTGTGCTAACGTCACTTACAAGAATGACACGTTCGGGTCCGAAATTGGCTTCAAAGGGCAACTTCTTAGCCTTGTAATTAGCTGTCGGACGCAGCCAAAGCTCATCATGTAGAGTCTTTACACGCATAGCTGGCCCACGGCGGCTTGGGCGTACAACCGCCGACGGAATTCTTGTCTTCCAAGTGCAAATATCCTTGAGCGTTAGCGCGCCTACTGGCCCTTCTTCCTTCTCGACAAAGACGAGCCTATCGATTCGCCCCACAGCCTTTCTTCGACTTTCGAGTTCCGGTACGAACCACCGGAGCACCAGATCAATGTTCTTGGGATCTGACAAGAAAAGGTCAGCATCAAAATAGTCGGACAATTTGCCCCCATGAACTGCTTGATGGGGCGAACACCACAAGGCGTAATCAATCGTCCTGCCTATCAAGGCACGAAATTTCCTTTCATCCAACCACACTAGCACGAACACTGGAAAAGCAACAAGAAACGCCACTGCTAGTCCACATGTAAGCGCCATAACAAGATTGCTTTCCATCATGGTATCTGCTCCCATATAGCAAAATAGACGATAGCAAACCACGCGCCAACGCCTACCATCTGCGCCGCAATTCCAGCAAGCAGCCACTTTATGAATTCAGGATTTGTGGTCGATCTTGCCTTTTTCTTATTCACGAGCCTGCACCGAGGCCGCTTTTCTGGCGTCTTGTTCAGTAAATAGGATGACGCCAAGAACATGAGGAAAGCGAGTACGACCAGCAACATACAGTATAGCGGAGGGTGCTTACTGGTGCCAACTATGGTCTTGCTAAAGGCGGATTCTTTGAAATCCCGTGCGAATGCCAATATAACTACTACCATAGCAATCTTGCAGAGTTCAGGACCTATCCTCAGAAACTCACCCAATTTTCTGTCAGCACTGTTGTTAGATGTAAAATAAATAGCTATTGCCCCAAGTATATATACTCCTGCCGGTATTACTGCCTCGCCGCAGGAAATCACCCAATCACCCATCACCATTCCCCCACGGATTTGTTGGCTTCTTGAATGGCATCCAAATAGGGAACCAAGAATTTCTCAATAGAGAACGCGATTTGCTTGCCCTCGACCAACTCCGAAGATAATACTTGCAACGCTCTGGATACATGATCTTGAAGTAGCTTCTGACGAATTCGATCAATTTCCTCAGATGCTGGCGACAGAAGGTCGCCAGCAAAATTGAGGTAATAGTCACTTATCCATGCATCTAGTACAAACGCGAGGGCGCGAGGTCCCGGATCTGTTCCCTGAAGAAACATGAATGAAGCAGCTATTGACTGAAGTTGCCTCAATGGAGCTTCTTCATCTGGCCCTCCGTCACTTTCCAGAGCAACCGCGCAGACCTGTAAGGCACCTGCAAGGTCTTCTCTCTTAAGATCCTGTTCTGCCATGCCTACCTTGCCATTTCATCCACAATATGCCTGCACGCCAACACGCGGTCTGCCGCCTTCATAATCGGGCGGCCGATAACGATATAATTTGCCCCAGCGTCCACCGCCTCTTGCGGTGTCATTACACGCTGCTGGTCTTGAAGAGCGGTACCAGCCGGACGAATGCCGGGCGTAAGGATAATGAAACCATCACCGCAAGATTGCCGAATTGGCACTATCTCTTGCGGCGAGGCGACTACACCGTCCAGTCCAGCACGTTGAGCAAGCCCCGCTAGGGAGACTACCTGTTCCGGAAGGGGGCGGTCCACCGCCAGTTCATCTCGGAGCATCTCAGCCGATAGGCTGGTCAGCACAGTTACAGCAAGTACCGCGGGGCGTTCAATTCCTAGCTTTTGAGCTTCGTCAGAAGCGGCTTCCACCGCAGCTTTCATCATAGCTTCCCCGCCAGTCGCGTGCAGGTTGAAAATGGCGACGCGCAGGCGCGTCGCGACTCTCGCAGCTTCTGCGACCGTGTTTGGAATATCATGGTACTTCAGGTCAAGAAAGATTTTGCCTCCAAGGGCTTGAAGCTGGTTTACCACCTGCGGCCCCTCACTCGTAAAGAGTTGCAGGCCCACCTTGAACATACCGACTGATTCCCTAAGTTCAGCCACAACTTTCTCGGCCTCGGAGACTGTCGGCACATCAAGCGCCAAACACAACCTCGCTCTCGCTTGCTCCAGAGCGCCCATGGAAATACCCTTTCCTATTTCGGCCTCTTCTTACTGAGATGATCATCAATCTGCTTCTTGGCCTTCTTCAGGTACTCATTGGGAAACACCTGTATTTCCCGCAGTCCCCACTTCTTCTTCGGAGGTTGGTCAATTATGCCCTTCCGTATGTATTCGCGCACCGTCTTACCGCAGACGTTACCCAGGTTCTTACCTGCATCCTCGATTGTCAAATAACTCTTCCCATCAATTATTATCATCACGTACCCTCGCAAAGATTCTGAACCTAAAGACCGTTCTTAGTCCTCGTACCTCTCGGACCTCCCTTATGGTCGCTACATAGCATACGGTTCGAACCCATGTCAAGGGGAATTTCAAGTCATTCTAGAATTATTTCGGAATATGGCGCAATAATCCGAATGACACCCGTGCCCAAGACCAGATTGGCCCCGTCCTTTCTTCAGAGCGAAAACCATGTCGCATCCCGCCTCGGAAGCTGAGTCAGAATGCTAGGCTTCTGAAGCGAATTGGGGTCGAAAGAAAGTGCTTTACAAACGGGGGATCGCTTACTATAATGCGCCCCCCAAACGAGCCAGCAAAGCGACGGATCGTGGGTGCGAAAGGGCGCATGTGCAGTTGCGTCATGTCCGTAAATCCTTGTTTGGTAAGGGCTTAGTGCATCTTGACGATTGGCAGGTCTAGCGCAGGAAGGAGCATGGGGTGGAGTTTGTAAAGCCCAAGGTCTTTCTGGTGGGCGAAACGCGCATCGTCGAGGAGGGATTGCAGTCGTATCTCGATTTCCTCGGCGTGCCCGAGTGGAAAACCGACGCGCCCAGCGATGCCGAACGGCTCAGCGAGGTGTTCGGCAGGCTTTGTTATCGTTCGTTCGAGCCGGGACTGAATCCGAACGTCACCAAGGTGCGCGAGGGCAACGCGAAGTACGTGGGCCATGTAATCGAAGTAGGCCATGGCAGCGTGCTCGAACACGCATCGCTCAACTTCATTTTCGCGGATGTCAGCCGCGTTTTCACGCACGAATTGGTGCGGCACCGCGCGGGGGTCGCGATCTCGCAGGAGTCGTTGCGATTCGTGCGGCTCGACCGGCTCAGCGCCTATGTGCCGATGCATATCGAAGAAAACGAACAGGCGATGACGATCTTCGCGAAGACCCTCGAACAACTGGAGACGGTCCAGAAGACGCTCGCGGAAATCTACGGCATCGACGAGGCGAAATCGTTCGACGAGAAAAAGAAGCTCACGTCGGCCTTTCGGCGCTTGGCGCCATGCGGCGTGGCGACCACCATCGGGTGGTCATGCAATTTCCGCACGCTGCGGCATGTGATCGAACGGCGCACGGACCCGGCCGCGGAAGAAGAAATCCGGGCGGTGTTCGCGATGGTGTACGAGCAGGCGAGGAACAGGTATCCCAACCTATTCGCGGATTACACGGTCACGATGGTGGATGGCCTGCCTTGGGTGAAAACGGAGCACGACAAGGTATAATACGTGTTTGGCGATTGAAGGCTAGTGGAGGAACGAGAGCATGTTTCGGGTGGCAGACAGATTCCGGCTTGCGGATGGCTTCATTGCATTATATCGCGGCAAGCAGCCCAAGTGGGGGCCACTGGGCTATGTCACGTACAAGCGGACCTACGCGCGCGTCGTGCCTAATGGCGAAGGACGCACCGAGGAATACTGGGAAACGCTGCGTCGTGTCGTCGAGGGGTGCTACACGATCCAGTTGAACCATTGCCGCAGTCTTAAATTGCCGTGGAACGACGCCAAAGCGCAGCGCTCGGCCCAGGAGATGTTCCGGCTGATGTGGGATTTCAAGTTCCTCCCGCCGGGCCGCGGCCTATGGATGATGGGCACGGACTACATCTGGGACCGCGGCTCCGCGGCCCTGAACAATTGCGCGTTTGTGTCGACGGACGAGATCGAGGTCAGCTTCAGCGAGCCGTTCTGTTTCTTGATGGACATGTCGCTGCTGGGCGTGGGCGTCGCCTTCGACACGAAAGGCGCGGGTAAGATCGAAATCGTCCAGCCGGAGTATTCCGACGAGACCTTTGTAGTCGAGGACTCGAAAGAAGGCTGGTGCGACGCGGTTCGCGTGGTGCTCGAATCGTACGCGGGCCATGGCAAGCGCCCCGCGCAGATCGATTATTCGTTGATTCGTCCGGCGGGTTCCGAGATCAAGTCGTTCGGCGGCATCGCGCCGGGACCTGGGCCATTGAAAGACTGCGTCGCGAACATCGATCGCGTGCTCGCGCCGCGATGCGGTGAGCGGATCTCGTCGACGGATATTACCGATCTTATGAACGTCATCGGCAAGTGCGTGGTTTCGGGCGGCGTGCGCCGGACCGCGGAACTCGCCTTGGGAGCGCCCGAAGACGAGTCGTATCTGAAACTCAAGGACCCGAACCTCTTCCCGGAACAACTCAAGCTGTGGCGCTGGGCGTCGAACAACAGCATCTCGGCGCGGACGGGCATGGATTACATGCAAGTCGGCATGCAGACGGCGAAGAACGGCGAGCCGGGATATTTCTGGCGCGACAACGCGCGCGCGTTCGGGCGGTTCAAGGACGGCGAGACGTGGGCCGACGCGAAAGTCGCGGGGACGAACCCGTGCGCGGAACAGAGCCTCGAATCGTACGAGATCTGCAACCTCGTCGAGACGTTCCCGTCGCTGCACGACACGTTTGAAGAGTATCAGCGGACGCTCAAGTTCGCGTACCTGTACGCGAAGACGGTAACGCTCGTGCCGACGCACAACGAACGCACCAACGCGATCATGCTGCGCAACCGCCGCATTGGGCTGTCGCAATCGGGCATCGTCGAGTCGTTCGAAAAGCACGGGCGCCGCACGCATTTCGAGTGGTGCGACCGCGGCTACCAGTACATCGGAAAGCTCGACAAGATCTACGCGCAGTGGCTGTGCATTCCCGAGAGCATCAAGAAGACGAGCATCAAGCCGAGCGGTACCGTGTCGCTGCTGCCCGGCGTCACGCCCGGAATTCATTATCCTCATGCGAAGTACTACTTCCGCACGATCCGGATCGATAAGACCAGTCCGCTCGTCGAGTCGATCCGCCGCGCGGGATACCGCATCGAGGAATCCGTGTACGGCGACAACACGCTGGTCGTGTACTTCCCCGTGATGCACGAGAATTTCGACCGGTCGAAGGTGGACGTGTCGATCTGGGAGCAGGTTGAGAACATCGCCCAGATGCAGTTCTACTGGGCCGACAACCAAGTCAGCGCAACGGTCACGTTCATGCCCGAAGAGGCACGCGATATCCCGCGCATCCTCGAACTGTACGAGACGCGTCTCAAGTCGATCAGCTTCCTGCCGTTGACGGACCACAATTATCCGCAGGCTCCGTATCAGGAGATCACGCCCGAGGCCTATGCCCTGGCCGCCGCCAAACTGAAGAAGCTCGACTTCAACACGCTGAACACCAAGGAAGCCCAGGACATCTTCTGCGACGGCGACAAGTGCGAGATCATCGTCCAGCCGGAGCACTTCCCCGAAGAACAAGACCTCCCGTTCAACGGTGATGGCGCGGATGCCTCACGCGAAGACGCGGGTGTCGAGGTCGGCGCGGGAACGTGATCGGACGAAGGGTCTTTTCAAACTAGCGTTAACCGTGTGAGCTCGGAACAACGCGGGGGACTATTGGGCGTCCTTGATACCGAGCAGCTTGGCGAGGTCTGCGGCAGCTTCGATCATTTTGCAGAGGACGGTTTCGGTCATGCCGGGCTTGAGTTGGAGGCGCTGGAGAGCGGAGCGAGAAGGGACGTAATTGAGGCCGTCAATACCGGCGCCGAGCCCCGCTTCGAGACTGAGGTTGTCGGCGACATGAACGAGGTCGAGGACGAAGAAGTCGTTGCCCTTGTAGGTGTCGGGGTCGTGGTGGCAGCGGACGGTCTCGACGAGGGATTCGGGGAGATTCCAGTGTTCGAGCAGGGCCGCGCCGACTTCGGCGTGATTGATACCGAGGACCTTGGTCTCGGCGATCTCGAACGATACTTTCTCTTCAAACGCCAGCTTGGCTATGGGCGCGGAGTCGACTTCGAGAAAGGTCCCGAGGACGAGTTTGCCGAGGTCGTGGAGCAGTCCCGCCGTGAAGGCCGAGGAAGGCACGGTTCGGTTCAGTTGCTTGCCCAGCATCTCGGCGCCGACGGCCACGGAAATCGAGTGTTCGAGAAGTTCGCCGGGTGGCAGGTCGTAGCCCTGGACGCGCCGGTTTGCCACGGGCACGATCGCGGACGTGATCACGAGTTGAAAGATCCTGTTGAACCCGAGGCGCATAACCGCGTCTTTGACGGAATCGATAGAACGCGGCGGTGCGAAATAGGCCGAATTCGCTAGGCGAAGCACATTCGACGTAAGGGACTGATCGACTTCGATCGCCCGAAGCACATTCTCGATCTCCACGTCGGGATCGCGCAAGAGCACCACCATGCGTGTCGCCGCGGTAGGCAAGGCGGGGATTGTGCGCACCTGATCGAGAATGGTTTCACGGCGGCTGATTGTCTTCATGCGAGGTCCTTTTGCTCGCCGCGCGACCGGACAACCGTCCTGCCGGTGTCCAGGTACAGATACATCGTGCGGGCGCCGGTACCACCAATATCTTCGGCGGCCACTGCGATGTTGTGTTTGGCGAGCGCTTTGAGTAGCGCGACGTAGTTTCGTTCGCCGATATGAAACGCGCCTTGCGCGTTCAGGAAGCTGGCGGCGCCAGCGACTTTCGCAACGAGCCGGCCGCTTTGGGCGCCTGCGGCGCGCAATTCCTGAAGCAACTTGGGCACGCCGGTGTCGGCAAACATCTCGGGAACGGAGTTAGCTTTGGATGGATCAATATCGGATGTCGGCAGCATGCAATGAATCAGGCCGCCCGCGTGGGACACGGGGTCGTAGAGGGAAAGGCCTATGCACGAGCCCAGAGAATACGTGACGAGCACGTCGTCCATTTCTTTGGACACCTTCATTTCCGAGATACCGACTGTATGCGTCACGCTAGACGGAATCCTCTCCAAACGCGTTGGGACAAGGCTAGATTATCGATATTAGGCCACCATCCAAACCAGCCAACACTATTAGATTACCCCAAACTTGGTCATTTTGTCCACCCCGCGCGCTTGTGAAAAAGGGCTTCACCGACAGAAGGCTGCGGTGGTGGTTATGGCGGCGGATTTTGTGGAAATTTGGGGTTTCAATGTCTGCCAGGTTGGCAGTTGTGAGGACTCTGTGTCAGAATGCGCCCGTGTTTCAATGGAGGAAATCATTGCATGGAAGCCATTGTCAGAAACTCGCTGGACGAGGCCGCGCACTTGACGGCGTCTGTAATTGCGAAGGCGTTGCGGGCAAATCCGCATCTGGTCCTTGGGCTTGCCACGGGCCGCACGATGGAAGCCGTGTACACGCTCCTTGTGCGAATGCACCGGGAGCAGGGCCTGGATTTCTCACACGCGACGACGTTCAACTTGGACGAATATGTCGGCATCCCCGCGGAGCATCCCGGGTCGTACCGGCACTACATGAACACGCACTTGTTCCATCACGTCAACATCGACGCACGCCGCACGCATCTTCCTAACGGGATGGCGAAGGACGTCGAGACGGAATGCCGGCAATACGAAGCGCGGATTCGGAACTGTGGCGGCATCGACTTGCAGTTGCTCGGCATTGGACGCTCGGGCCACATCGGGTTCAACGAACCCCTCTCGGCGTTGCAGTCGCGCACGCGCGAGAAGGCCCTGACGCCGCGGACCGTCGAGCAGAATGCCGGGTTGTTCGAGAGCCCCGAGCAGATGCCGCGGTGGGCGATCACCATGGGCGTGGGCACGATTCTCGAGTGCCGGCGCTGCCTGCTGTTAGCCACGGGCCTGGAGAAGGCTGAGATCATCGCGAAGGCGGTCGAGGGGCCGATCACCTCCATGATCTCGGCGACGGCGTTGCAGCTTCACCCGCATTGCACGGTCGTGCTGGACGACGACGCGGCGGTCCATTTGCAGCAGCGGGAGTATTACGATTGGGTGTTCGACAACGAGCCGCACTGGGCGGAGTTCCGCGACAAACCTAAATAAGGCAGTCAGAATTCAGAAGACAGGATTCGGAATGTTGACATTGCCGGATTTGAATACGAGACTCCGCGACATTTGCGTCAACCCAGCAGGTGAACGCTTTCGTGATTGAAGAACATCGTAACCCCTTGCCATCCTGAATTCTGACTCCTGACTCCTGAATTCCTAGCGTCTTTTCTAGGATAAACGGCGATAGGGCGCATCGCCTCCGTGCTTTGCGCCCTACCGAAAAGGAGTGTCTTGAGTGCTAGGCCTTCACGTCGAGGTCGTGCCTCTGCGCTCCGTTGTCGGCCGCAACGGCCGTCGCGGAACGAATCAGCTCCAGTGCTACCGCTCCCAGCGCCTTGGTGACCCTCTGCTGATCCTTCAGCGCGGCCACCTGATATTGCACCTGGAATTGCGCCTGGCTCAGACCGGCCCCGACGCCGCCTACAGAAGCTATACCAGCCATACTGGGCCTCCTTTCGTGCGTCGGGATCTCCTTTTTCCTACTCTATGTTTCGGCGTGGAGACTCGAAAACTTGAGGCGGGCCGTCAGGCTGCGGTTCGAGGGAACGTTTGAGAAAGAGGTACACGACGCCGCCTATCAGGCCATGCACGGCAAGGAGCAGGCGCAGCAACAGGGCCAGGAGAAGCCCCTTTTCGGGGACGACGCCGAGGAGTGACAGGAGGTAAATGTAGGCCCCCTCGACCACGCCAAGGCCATTGACGGTAATGGGCAGGGCAAAGGCGACGCTCGCGATGGCCGCGATGACGGCGATATCGGGCAGGGAAAGATTCTCGTTCAGGGCCAGCGCGGCGAATTTGCCCACGAAGGCAAACCCGACGAACATGTAAACCAGGGAGAGTCCCATGGTTATGGCGATGGTCCTGCCTTCGCTCCGCCATGCCCTCAGCGGCTCGACGAGCGTATCCAGGAAGTTGACCATGCGCTCAGGGAGCCGGAGCCTACGGAGCACGCCAACGACGCGGCGTTCTACACCAGGCAGGAGCAGTGCCGCGCAGGTCGCCGCGATAGCCGTGAGCACGAGCGCGCACATCCGCCACCACGCCTGTTGATGGAACACGTCCGAGGCGAGAGGCATGGCCATCAGGCCGAAGCATAGGGCCGTCATCAGGCCGATGAACCGGTTGAGCAATGTGGCGGACATGACCTTCCCGTAGCTGCGCACCTCGGCCACGTAGAACGCCTTGAAGAGGTCGCCGCCCACGGAGGTCGGGAGGAAGTTGTTGAAGAACATGCCGACGAGGTTGATAGCCACCAGCCTGAGAATGGGCACGCGGAACCCCGAGGCGTCGAGGATGACTTTCCAGCGCGTGGATTGAATTGCCTGGCCGCACATCAGACACAGGAAGGCCAGCGCCACGTATTCGGGCCGGGTCGCTTTGGCTAGACGGGCCAATTCGGCGAAGTCCATCTTGCTGACCACGAACGCAAGCAGGCCTATCCCGATAACGCACTTGAGCAGAAAGAGCACGCGCTTCTTCATGGCACCTCGAAGGCGTCTTCCAGGGTCCGGTTCGATGCCGAACAGAAGAAGACGGCCTGGTTTTGGAAAGCTGTTGCGGCGGCGCGGTCTGTCCCGGTTAATGCCGCGCCCGGAATGGGCTGGACGCGGAAGGTTCCGGAGGCCACGGAACGTCCCGGCAACGCTATAGCCGCGCGCACGGGAAGTCCTTCGGACTGCAACGTGGCGATCAATTGGTCAAAGGTCTGCGGGTTTCGCCACAACGGGTGATATACCTTGGACAATGGGATACCGAGACGCCGCAATCCTCGTCCGACACGGCGGTCCCAACGGTGGAAGTTGATGAAACTGGCTACGAACAAACCGTCGCCGGCCAAACGCGCACGGACGCACTTGAGGAAGCCGGCGCGGTCCGACACGTATTCGAGGAAACCGGAACACACCACGATGTCGAAACGCCGATCGTCGAAGGGGAGGGCCGGACGGGCCTCGTCATAGGCCCAATGCGCTTTGTGGCCGTCCGGCGTTTCGCCTTCCGCGAAGAGCGCGTCGCTTGCGTCGCATCCAAAGTAATCGAATCCTTCGCCCAGCGCCGCGCCGAGCAATCCCGCCCCACACCCGATATCGAGCACGCCGGGACGGCCGGCATCCGAATACATGCGGCGCAACGACGCCGCGATGACGCGCAGCCGCACGTGCTGTTTCTCGTAGTAGCTGTCGCCACGCCACGCATAGTTCGAGGCGTCCGTATTCGGAGTCGGAGTCATGGCTGCGCGGCCCCTCCGGCATCCGTGCCGCGCAGGGCTGCTTCCAGCGCCCGCACCGGTTCCAACGCCGAATCGATCAGACGCGGCATCGCCTCGCGCAGACGTTGCGCGTAGGCGTCACGCTCGTTCCACAACGCGTCGAACCGTTCGATCAGCGTTGCGTCGCCGCCCTCACAGGCCACGTCGCGGATGTCGAGCACGTAGCGGTCCTCGCCCAGCAGCTTGTAATAGGAGCGGCCCTTGGGCGAGTAGGTCACGTGCAGCGACGGCACGCCGCAGACCGTCGCCACGATGGTCGAATGCAGCCGCACGCCCACCATCGCACTGAGCGATTGAAACACGCGCAGGAACGATTGCGGCGCGTCGTCGTCCGTGTGGATCGACGCCGCTTCGGGATGGCGCATGCGGTCGATGACCATCCTGGCAAGCCGGTCGTCGATCTCCCAGTCCTGGCGTCCGGGCGGATACATCGGGACGAAAAGCACGCGCGCGCCGTGCCGCTCGACGCAATGGTCGGCAAGCGCGGCGAAGTTCGCCAGCATGGCCTGCATCTCCGCGCCAAGCTCGGGCGCCGCGCCGTCTTTCTTGCGCGTGCCCCAGAGGAAATCGTAGGGCATCACGGCGAAATGGAGATGGAACCATTGGCGGAGGTTCATACCGACGACGGGGCGCTCCGGCATTTCGTCAAGCGGCTTGAGGGCAAGCGATGCGAGAAGCGCGCTGTCGCTTGTGAGATGGAGTTTCGCGCGGTCCTTCTCGCGCAACATCCCCTTGACCAACGCGTAGCTCTCCGGGTCGCGCATGGAAATGTAGCTGGCGCAACGGCCGAGCATGCGGATCGACCATTGCGTGAGGGATCGCTTGATGGGTCCCGCGCCTTGCGCCACGACGAAGAACTTTGCGCCGAGGCAACGCGAGATTACGCAGCGCAGGAGGACATGTAGCGCTTTGAAAGCGCTGCCTTCGTCCGTATAGTCGTGCCCACAGGTCCACAGCACCGCGCATCGGCCACGCAACAACAGCTTCAACTCGGGCCATGTCGGAATCAGGTTGCGCAGGTAGCCAATGGCGAGGGGCGAGCAGTTCGCAGGAAGTTCTTCCGTGTTGCGCCGCGTGACGACCGCCATTTCGGGACGATCCAGCACTTGGTTGATGCCCTGGATCAGCCCGAACCGGCTGAGGGTATCACCGCGATTCGGCTCGACGATGCGAGCCAGGATAATCCTCGCGGGGCATGTTTCGCGTGTCTTCATAATGACGGCGGTTGAACCTCGATTCGGGAGACGTAATGACAGGAATTGTGCAGCAAACGGCGCGGAGGTTCAAGCGTTCGGCGGATGATCGGTGGAGGTTCTTGGTGGACGAGGTGGACTGAGTGGACGAGGTGGACAGGACAACGTCCACTCAGTCCACTTCGTCCACAGACCTCCTCAGCGGATGATCCTCACTTCCTCTTCGAGCGCTACGCCGAACCGCTCGCGGACGCGGACCTTGCACAGGGCAATCAGGCCCAGGATATCCTCGAAGGTGGCGTCGTGCTCGTTCATGATGAAGTTCGCGTGGCGCTCGCTGATCACCGCGCCTCCGCGATGCACGCCTTTCAGACCGCACGCTTCGATGAGGCGTCCGGCGTGATCGTTCTCGGGATTCTTGAACACGCTGCCGCAACAATACCCCTGCGGCTGCTTTTCGAGGCGGCGCTGCATGTAGTGTTCGTAGATGCGCTGCTGGTCCTCGGCGGAACGCCGGAACTGGAATACGCCGCCGAGAATGAGGTCGTCGGGTCCGCAGAAGTGTTGCGTCCGGTAGGCGTACATCGAGGGTTCCATGGGCATCGTCACAGGACCGGACAGCGTGGCGAGATGGACGCATTCGAGCATCTCGCAGGTCGAGCCGTTAACCGTGCCTGCGTTCATGAAGATGGCGCCGCCTACCGAGCCCGGAATGCCGGTCAGCGCGCCGGCGCCTTCGTAGTTATTGGGTAAGATCGTTTCGGTCACCAAGTCGTCGAGCGAGACGCCCGCGTCGATCTCAAATCGATCTTCGCCGAGCGCTGTTATGTTCTTCAGGCCGTGCGTGAACAGGACGATTCCGGGAAATCCTCTATCGCTGATCAGCACGTTCGATCCGAATCCGAGAATCAGGACGCGTTCGGCCTGCTCGCGCATCCACGCGTATGCTTCGCGCGCTTCGGCAATGTTGCGCGGCAGCAAGGCCATCCGCGCCGGTCCGCCGATCTTGTAGTACGTCTCGGGCGCGAGCGGATAGTCGCGCTGGTAGAACTCGAATGGGGGCGCGTTCATGGCGCCGGCCAATTGGCCAGATTGGGACTGGTGTTGGCAAGTTGTTCGGTGTAGACCAAGGCCTCCTTCGCAACCTGCTTGGCCTCGGGCGAAAGCGCGTCTTGCGCTTCGGGCTTGGCGAGGTATGCCGCGCCGGCCTTGATCGCGGGCCACGCGTCCACAATCCAGTCGCTGCCTTTGGCCACGAGCGCGTGGCGCGTCAGCGACTGCAACGCGTAGGCCGTGGCCGCGGGGTCCTTCGCGGCGTCTTCCCATGAGCCGTCGTCTTTCTGTGCGAACGCGGCAAAAGGCGCGGGCGCGGGCTTGCGCCAGTCGATCATGAGCAAGCGCTCGGCTTCCTTGAACAGGCCCCAATCGTCGAGCGAGGCGATCATCGCGGCGGCCTTCTCCTGCGAGAACTGGTCGATGCGGCCCGCTTCGGGCAAGGCCAGGAAGAAGCCTCCGGCCTGCGTGCGGCACAACAGGATCCGCACGGCGGCTTTGCGCTGCTCTTGCGCGTCGTCGCGGCGCAAGGTCGCGCTCGGTTTGAACCAGTCTTGCCAGATCTCGTCGGCGGCTTTGCGCAAGGAATCGGACGTCCATGTCATCGTCTTGGGATTGGGGACGGTGCTTTCGGGCGCGGCGAGCAGGAACATCAACTCCTGTTTTTGGCCCGGCGCGAGATTCAGCTCGTAGGCAAACGGCCCGTCTTCGTAGAGCGTCTGGTCGTTCGTGCCGCCGACATCGACGTAGCGTTCGGCCGCACTCGACAAGACGCCTTTCTTGACGGCTTCGAGGTCGACCACGGCGTCCGGCTTGAATACCCAGATGACGTTCAGAATCGGGTTGGTGTCCGATGCGTGAGATCCCGGACTCACGCGAACGGTAATGAAACCATCGCCATCAGCGTCCGCCGCATCGAAGAGCAGGCATCCGGGCACGTGGCGGCCCCATGCCGCCAGCGGATCGCACTCGGTCTTCTCGGTTCCTTCCACGTCGACCGCGAGCGGGCGCGTGCCTGCCTGGGAATGAAAGCTCTCGCAGAACCCGAGCACGACTTTACGATGTTCATGGGCCGGTACGGCGAACCGGTATTCGATCGGTACGCCGCCCATGCCCGCGCTGATGTTCTTGAACGCCGGATCGCATTCGCCTTCGGGCGCGGCCCAGCCCGGCATCGCCACGACACCGCCCGTGCAACCCCACTCTTTCGCTTTACGGACGGGCGTGGCGTTTTGCGGAAGCGCCAGCACGGGACGCCCGCCAAGCACACCCACGGCCTCGCCCAGCCCCATCTCTTTCGGTAGCGACACAGCCAACCGTACCGGCGCTGCTTCAGCGCCCGTGTTCTCGATCACGGCTTCGACGACATCCACGCCCGCGGGCGCGATCGGAGAACGATATGCGGTCTGGCGAAGCGCCACCGCGCCTGCGGCCGAGGTCGTTAAGGTTTGCGGCGACGGCGCGACCGAATAGTCCTGGCCGGTAGTCTGCGCTCCGGGAGGCGTCTCGATCCGCAACGCGAACACACCCCAGTCCTCGCGCACCGCGCCATTAGGATCGACTGACGAGGGCGTCATCTCGGGCGAGCCGAGCAGGACATCGGCGGACGCCCCGAGCGCCCCGAGCAGAATAGATATTAGCAAATTACGAGCCATGATCAAGTCCCTTTCTTACACAAGTGCAGCGAAATGCGCCACCTGACGCGCGAAACACTCCCCCCACCCTAATTCGTCCAGACCCTACTCAGCCGCCGTACTACTTCTGGCTGTTGTTATTGGACCTGCTCCGAATTCCATTGGAACTCGACTGACAATCCACCTAACACTCGATCTCTGGCATGATGGACCTCTCGAGGCCATAGGAATCAATCCAGGCAACCAACCTTTGTCGAGTGCTGTCGTGAGATCGCGTTTCAAACCGAAATGAATACTCTAGACATGGCAAATCCGATTCGGAGAACCTTCGCAAGGACCGTCAAACGCTTGGCGTAAAGAACGCGCTACTCGATCATTTCGGCTGGAGATTTCCGATACGCTGCTGAGGCTCCCTAGTGTCCTTCCAAACCGTCCATGACTTCGCGTTCTGCGACGCCTTTTGCAGCGCCATCCGCGTCTGCTGTGGCGTCAGCTTCAGTTCCTTAACATGACTCTCCTGCTGATTGGGCACGATCCCCTCCCTTTCCTTTCAGATATGGTTCCACTATCTGCGCGGTGAACTCTTCCCTTTCCAGATAGCTCCATGGCAACAACGGTATTCGTATTGTGCCATCCTTGGGATCCCAAGGCAATTTCCTGCCGGTCGACTTCTCTTTCCGCTTCAGTGGAAAACCTGAGCCTTGCTTCATCGAGAAGAGATCAAAGAATCGTCTCGGCCCAATACCTACGAATGGCTCGAAGGCAACTCGTTTATCGCCAGGCTTCTCGCTCCGAAACCCCGAAAAGACTGCATCAAGATGAAAGTCCAGGGCCTTGCTCTTAGGATATGGCTCGATGTAAACGACACGATCGATGCCCGCCGCGATGATGTGCTTTGCACAGTTATGACAAGGAAACGTCGTCGTGTAGATGGTCGCTCCTCGACAGCTTATATTGTTTCGCGCGCATGTCAAAAGGGCTTCCATTTCGGCGTGCACCACACGTCCGTACTCCGTGATATCGTCAATGGCGCTTGATTCCAGGCCGCGGCTCAACAGAGCGGAATCAAGCTGGGAGTTGTCTCGACCTGCCTCCTTCCATACACGCTGAATCTCCTTGATAGCGCCTTCTATCATGCGACGTTTCTCGACGTCATTGCTGTCACACTCGCGCATGTAGTCGCGTCCGTTTTCAATATCTTCAACTCCGCCACTCTCGTCGACGAAAGGCCAATACGTTCCTCCTTGTTTGCGCGGACATTCGTTTGCCCCCGTGGCAAGGATCTCCTCGTCCTTAGCAATCACCGCACCGATCTGCCGAGACAGATCGGCTGAACGAGTCGCCGCCGCGAATGCCATGAACATGGCATACTCGTCAAATAACGGCGTTTGGTATGGTTCAGCGAATATGATCTTCAAGAAACGCCGCAAAGTCGCTTCTGTCCGTCCGTTGTCCTTCTGCAGAACGAAGAAATCACTCAAATGGAATGTGTCTCGTGTTCGTTGACCGTGAGATGGACCTTCTGCTTCGTCCCGATCGATCAGTTGCTCTGCTTGGCTAGGCGACATATCCTTGTCTATCAGGTGCTGCTTTCGCCCCTCGCGGTCCACAAAGACACCGATGAGGAAGAACCCGTTGCCGTAAATCCTGCGTAAGGCATTGACTTCGTCAGGATGCTTCAGCGAGGTTATGACATAAGCGTGCCTTGGCCTAGGCTCCTTGACTTTGTCCTGCACGCGCATTCCATAGATTTGGAAGGCCGCAACAAGTGCCAGTATCGCATTCTGCTTCGTCTTCCGACGCGCTTCGTCACCAGCGCTCATCAACGCGCTAATACGTTCATATTGTGTATCGGGGTCGTGCAAAGGTACATCGGTCACAGTTTCTATTAACCCGGAAACGCGGATCTTCTCTACGAGATAGCCGTAGTCTTCAAGGCACTTCGCGAGAAGTTCCGTAACGATGCTCAAGTCCGCCCCAACGGGGCCAACTAACCCGACAACAAGCTCGCCTCCAGGAAGCTGTCCACTTAGAATGCTCTTGAAATTTGCCTCACGTCTGTCGGCGTCCTTAGTCACCATTGTGATCACCTTAGCTTTGCGGCCTTCTGGTGCGCACTTTCCAAGTGAGAGCACGATGCTCAAACGCATGCGGGTCAACTCTACGCACACTACCCACACTTAGACCTTGCGACGATCAAGTCCTGTGTGGTTCAGGCTTTGACGGGCGGCGTCGCGGGCGAACTGATGACCTTGATGCCGTACATCTGACAGAAGTTCTGAACGTCGCGGCGGTGGTTGCCCCAGAAGACGACTTGGTGGAAGCCCATCACGTCGCGGGCGTCTTCAATTCGGTCCATCGCGATCTCGACGCTGGTGCGGCATCCGCCCGCGGGCGGCGTGTCGACGTTGCCCGCGATGGCGCCGGTGTCGAGGATCAGTTCGTTCGGGTTCTGGAAGCGCACGAGGGTGCACGGCTCGCCGACGGGCCACAACTGTTGGACGGACACGCCGATGCTGGATTCGGAGTGGCTGCGCAGGATGAACGGATCGTGTTCTTTGTCGAGGCCGCGGATCTTCGTCCCCGATACGCAATGCGACGCGATGAGCAGGTTCTTGACGGTCTCGGGCACGGGGTCGTTCATGTAGCCGGGTTTGTCGAAGAGGTAGCTCGTCAGCATGAGCGACACGGCGCCGAACACGTCGGCTTCGCAGCCGTAGGTAACCCCGGCGTCCTGGAAGAGCGACGCGGCCATGCACGGCGGAGTCGGCACGACTTTCTGCGTGACCATGCCGAGGCAGTCCGTGGTGATAGCGTTTGCCTCTTCGTCCTTCATGAGGCGCTTCGCGGTCTGGAACGAGCGGGCCGCGTTCAGCCCGTCTTGCTCGGACGGTTCGACGACCTTCTGGGCGTCCTGGAAGCGTTTCTTGGCGACTTCGTGCGTTTCGTCGTTCTCCTTCATCTTCGCGAAGAGTTCGTGCATGGACGTCCGCGGCACGTAGCGCACTTTCATGCCGAGGCGGTCCATCACGTTCTCGGAGCGCTTGTCGCCGGCGACGACGAGCAGGCGCGTGGCCTCGAATTGTTTCTTCGCGCGGACCATGCGGAACGCCTGATCCATCGCGGACGTTTCGAGCGAGGAGATGACGTAGACGCCGGGACGGCGCGAGATCTCGGCGACGTGTCCCGTGAAACAGGTGCCGACGGGGGAGAAGATGATCGTGGGTACGCCTACTTTGGCAATGCGGTCCGCCCAGCGCCACGAATCCATGTGCTGGATGCTCACGAGGACCGCGTCCGGCTTCTCGGCCTGGATCGATTTTGTGAAGGCCTCGACAGCTTCGTCGCTTTCGAGCGGCGCGTCGACCGCGTCGAGTTCGATCCCGACGCGCTGCGCCGATTCGGCGAATTTCTGCGCGTACTCCTTGCGGTGGCCTTCGAGGTCATAGGAAGTCCCGGGCCAGCCAAGCCAATAGGGCGGGTGCACGCGCGCGACCACGCTCTTGATCCGGACCGTGGGTTTCGGACGGAGGCTGGCGGTCTCGATATACTCGCCGAGGTCGCTGTCTGCAAAGGCGGCACTGCCCGCCGTGGCAAGCGCAGCGCCCGCGGCGGCCGTGCCTACGGATGCCAGGAAACACCGCCGCGACATGGAACAACACGTGCACTTTGCATCTGCCAGAGCTTCCTTCATTGCCCAGTCCTCCCTTCGTTGTTAGGTACGGATTCCGAGAACATTAGGGTATCACCAGGAACGGGAAATCACAACAAGCGTTGGCGCGCCTGGAGCGGCAAATGACACGGACGCACACGGCGCGGCAAAGACGTAGCCGAGGATATGGGAAGGGGTGAACGCCTGAAGTGCACGACAAGAGGATGAAAGATGAAGGCTTGTTTTCGGCCCCAGTTCAATATCCATGCTTGTGGCCGAAAAGCTTGTGCACCAGTTCCTGGAAATACTGGCGCGAGTAACGCTGGAAGTTGCACTGGATCTCTGAAAGGCGGTACAAGGGATCGATGCGTGGCCGGGTCAAACGGAGTGAGGTCCATGACAACTGCGCAACAGGGCGGCCGTGATGCCACCGCGACTACAGCCTTCTGGACCATGACACGATTTCTTGTGTGCGTCGTTATGGTTTTGTCCGTGACCTCGTGGGCCAGTCCGGCTGTCAAAGCCGTTGAGAACTCTGCGGCCTCCTCGGCGGAAACGTATCGGGAAGTTCCCGATGGAAGGTCTTTCGAGGCCCGGCGGAAGGAGTATTTGGAGTTCCTTGCGGCGCAGCCCGGCGGGGGGCCTTATGTGCAAGCCGTTCATGTCGCGATGGGCGTTGCGCCCAATGAAGACGAGTTGAACAGGGCGCTGGATACGATCGCGGCGCGGCACGATTGCGCGGATTTTGCGATGCACGGCATCCTGCGGGTGGTGTATCAGTTCGGCGACAGCGTGCTGTTGAGCGATGCGTTTCGCGCGCGCGCGCAGAAGGTCATCCTCGAGTTCAAGTACTGGCCGGACGAGCCGGGCGTCGACTCGATGTGCTCGTGGTCGGAGAACCATTTCATCCTGTTTGCGTCGGCGGGATATTTGGCCGGGCAGCGCTTCCCCGACGCGACGTTTGTGAACTCGGGGCAAACGGGGCGCGAGAAGATGGCGGTGTGCCGTCCGCGCATTTTGCGATGGCTGGATTTGCGGTACCGGACGGGATTCAGCGAGTGGCTGTCGAACTGCTATTACGAGGAAGATCTCGCGGCATTGATGAGTCTGGTGGATTTCTGCGCCGATGAGGAAATCCGGCAACGGGCTACGATCGTCGTAGACCTCGTGCTGGCGGACATGGCCTTGAACAGTTTCCATGGCGCGTTCGGCAGCACGCACGGGCGGACGTACGAGCGCCAGAAGAAATGGCCCGACAAGGAAAGCACCGACGCGATCGCAAGGCTGATGTTCGGGATGAACGCGTTCCGTGTGGGCAATATGGCGGCAATCGCGCTGGCATTGAGTCCGCACTACCGCATGCCGCAAGTGCTGGAGGACATCGCGACGGATCTCGACCGGCCCGAGACGATCAATGAACAGCGGATGGGAATCCGCATCAAAGAGGCCGGGCGATGGGGCCTGGACACGCACCGGCTCGAAGACGGCATGACGTTCCTGACGCTGGAGGCGTACTCGCATCCCAGAACCGTGAACTTGTTCGCGCGGATGCTCGACGCGTACGACTGGTGGGACAACAGTTTCTTTGCGCCGTTCAAGAAGCATGAAACGCTAATCAAAACGGCGCATCGCTGCGGGCTACTTCCGCTGATGGTCTGGCTTTTCCGGCATGACGTGCAGCGCAACACGCGCGAGGAGGTCAACATCTACACGTACCGGACGCCGGATTACATGCTGAGCGCCGCGCAGGATTACCGCAAAGGATTCGGCGGGGACCAGCAACACATCTGGCAGGCGACGCTCGGCCCGGAAACGACGGTCTTCACGACGCATCCGTCTAGCTACTCGGGGAAATCGCCGAGCTATTGGGTCGGCTCCGGCACGCTTCCGCGCGTGGCGCAGATCAAGAACGTGGCTATCGCGGTCTATCGTATCTCGAAGCGACCCACGCTATACGTGCCGAATGGATTCATGTTCACGCACGCGTGGTTTCCGAAGGACCGGTTCGACGAGGTCGTCGAGCGCGACGGCTGGGTCATGGGCCGGCGGGGCGACGGGTTCGTTGCGTTGTGGTCGCGCGAGCCGTGTCACTGGCAGGATAAGGAAGGCGAGGATCGAGATCGCGAGCTTATCGCGCCGGGCAGGGAGAATGTCTGGATCTGCGAGATGGGCCGCCGCGCGGTGGATGGGGATTTCGCTTCGTTTGTCGACAAGGTCGCGAAGGCGCGGATTGATTGTAAGGGTCTTCGCGTGACGTACGAATCGCCGTCTCAAGGGACGCTGGAATTCGGGTGGATCGGCGCGCTGCGGCAGAACGGCAGTCCGGTTACGATTTCGGATTACCCTCGTTATGGCAACCCCTATGCGCAGGCCTTGTTCCCGAGCGATGTCCTGCGATTCGACTGCAACGGCGACTCGCTTGCGCTTGACTGGAACGCCCTGACACGCGAGGTCTCCGCGCCTCGATAACCAACGAGACAGACGTCCGGACGGCAGACCAAAGACCAGAACGGGCGGCGCTACTTCGATTTCTTGATCAGGTCGTCCAGCTCGTCCTGGATCTTGGCCAGCACGCTCTTGCGGAGATCTTCGGGAATCCTGTAATGCTGCGTCTCTTCCAGCAGCGCGATCGTGCGCGCCGCTACTTGATAGGCGAAGTCCTGTACTTTCATTTCCACACCCTTTCGTATGCGGATAGGCGTCACGCCATAACGGAGTATTCTACAGACCGCGGGTTGCTCAACCGTTGCGAGGCGTCGAGAATCTCCATGGCGACGACATTGCCATCTTTATCGTAGTCAAGAATGATGCCGGGCTTGTCCTCATCACTCTCGAATACAACGGCATCGTTGAATCGGATTCGCATGGCGTCCACTCGAGGATCGTACGTGACTTTCATTCTGACCTCCAATACTTCGCGATCTTCGTGGTTCGATAGGCGGTGACCACGATAAGACCGCCGCCTTGCTCCTCGACAATAACGCGAACCAAGAACGGGCGCGAAGAAGTCTCGTCAATGAACTGGGTCTGGTAAGCGTTCCTGCCAGCGTGTTCAGGCACTATCTGTTGCGGGCTGGCGATGATCTGTTCGATCCACTCTCGTGGAATCTGCCGCTCTTCGATACTCTCGATCGCGTGAGGCGAAAACGATGGCGGCATGGTCTCAATCCTAATACCTGCGCAACGTAATGAGTTGCCTGAATGATAGGATACGCGCGTCAGAGACACTTTACAATTCGCCGAGCACGAAGGAGACATGGCCCAAAGGAAGCCGTTCCGACCGCAGCACGTGGACGAGGTGGACGCTATGAGCTGAGCGGACTTCATGGAGTGCACGCCACTCTACCCACTGCGTCTACAGGCGCTTGAAAGACAACCGCGCCCGGCGCTAGGCCGGGCGCGGAGATTGGCGATTACTGACTTGGTCTAGAGGCCAGCTTTCTTGCGGAGGGCGTCGGCCTGGTCGGTTTCTTCCCAGCGGAAGCCCTGGTTTTCGCGGCCGAAATGGCCGTAGTTGGTGGTCTTGCGGAAGATCGGGTTGCGCAGGCCGAGGGTTTTGATGATCGCGGCCGGGCGGCAATCGAACTGGTCCATGAGGATCTTGGCCAGTTTGGCGTCGTCGATCTTGCCGGTGCCGAAGGTCGTGGCGTTGATGGACACGGGCTTGGCAACGCCGATGGCGTAGGCAAGCTGGACTTCGCAACGGGCGGCAATCTTGGCCGCGACGACGTTCTTGGCGATGTAGCGCGCCATGTAGGACGCGGACCGGTCGACCTTCGAGGGGTCTTTGCCGCTGAAGGCGCCGCCGCCGTGGCGGCCCATGCCGCCGTAGGTGTCGACGATGATCTTGCGGCCGGTCACGCCGGTGTCGCCGCAGGGCCCGCCGACGACGAAACGGCCGGTCGGGTTGACGTGATAGGTGATATCGCCCTTGACGTATTTCTTGGGCAGGACGGGTTTGCACACTTTCTCAATGACGGTCTTGCGGATCTCTTTCTGCGAGACCTTCGGCGAGTGCTGGTTCGAGATGACGATGGTGTCGATGCGGACGGGCTTGTCGTCGACGTATTCGATGGTGACTTGCGACTTGCCGTCGGGTTGCAGCCACTCGATCTTGCCGCTCTTGCGCAGCTTGGCCAGTTGAAGGCCCAGCTTGTGCGCGAGCCATATCGGCAGCGGCATCAGTTCGGGGGTTTCGTCGCAAGCGTAGCCGAACATCATGCCCTGGTCGCCGGCGCCTTGCTCGTGGCCGACGGTCGCGGTGACGCCTTGCGAGATATCGGGGGACTGCTTGTGCAGCGAGATAAGGACGGCGCAGGAATGGGCGTCGAACCCGGAATCGCCGCCGAGGTAGCCGATGTCGGCGATGGCATCGCGCGCGACGGTCTGCGCGTCGATGACGGCTTTGGTGGTGACTTCGCCGGCGACGATGCAGAGGCCGGTCGTCAACAAGGTCTCGCAGGCTACGCGGCTCATCGGATCTTGGGCGAGCATCGCGTCAAGGATCGAGTCCGACACGTAGTCCGCGACCTTGTCCGGGTGGCCTTCGGTAACCGATTCAGAGGTGAACAGAATGCTCTTTCCGGTGATGCTCATGCTTCAGGCTCCTTTGCCGATTGGGCATGCGGTTGTCTTTGCAAAGGGTAAGCTTAGACGGTACGGTACTGCGCGGTCAATGCGGCCGGATCGAGCTTGAAGCCGGGGCCCATGGTGCTGCTGATGGCGCAGGTCTTCAGGTACGCGCCTTTGCAGGCCGCGGGACGGGCTTTGACGATGGCTTCGATAACGGCCGAGGCGTTTTCTTCAATCTGCTCGACGGTAAAAGAAGCTTTGCCGACCGGCACGTGGATGTTTGCGTTCTTGTCGACGCGGAATTCGATCTTGCCTTTCTGAATTTCGGCAACGGCCTGCGCGACGTTCGGAGTCACGGTGCCGGCTTTGGGGCTGGGCATCAACCCGCGCGGACCGAGGACCTTACCGAGGCGGCCGACTTGGCCCATCATGTCCGGCGTGGCGACGGCGGCGTCGAAATCCGTCCACCCTTCCTGGACCTTCTTCACGAGGTCTTCGGCGCCCGCTTCGAGTGCGCCGGCATCTCGCGCGGCTTGAATCTGATCTTCCTGTTTGCAGAAGGCGACTACGCGGACTTTCTTGCCGGTGCCGTGGGGCAGCGACACGGAGCCGCGGACCATCTGTTCGGCGTGACGGGGATCGACGCCCAGGAAGAAGGCCAGTTCGACGGTCTCGTCAAACTTCGCGGTTGCGCATTCCTTGACGCTGCGCGAGGCTTCGCCCAAGGCATACACTTTACCCTGGGTAAGATTGGCGTTGAGGGCCTTCATACGTTTGCTGAGTGCTGCCATGATTCGTTCTCCCGTGGTTCGAACGAGCCTCGAGGCTCTCCCACCTGTTGGTTTCTGGTTTCTAGTCTATGGTTTCTGGTTGACGGACAACCGGAAACCGGGAACCAGAGACTATCCTTGTGTTACGAGGATGCCCATGCTGCGGGCAGTGCCTTTGATCATGCTGGAGGCGGACTCGATGGACGCGGCGTTGAGATCCGGCATCTTGAGTTGGGCGATTTCGCGGACCTGCGCCTCGGTAACGGAGCCGACCTTGTTCTTGTTGGGCTGGCCGGAGGCTTTGGCCAGCTTGGCCGCGCGCTTGAGAAGCACGGGGGCCGGGGGGGTCTTCGTGATGAAGGTGATGCTGCGGTCTTCGTAGACCGATATCACGACGGGGATGGTGAGTCCCTGCTGCTCTTTGGTCCGTTCGTTGAACTGGCGGCAGAAGTCCATGATGTTGACGCCATGCTGCCCCAAGGCCGGTCCGACCGGCGGCGCGGGGGTTGCCTGGCCCGCGGGACACTGGAGCTTGACTTTCGTAACGAGCTTCTTCTTGGGGGGCATTGTCTAGTTCTCCAAACCGGGGATGGGGTTCATCCCTTCTTCAACCGTTACACTTTCTCGACCTGCCAGAATTCGACCTCGACACTGGTGAGGCGTTCGAAAATCTCGACCATGACCTTGAGCTTGCCGCGTTCGAGATTCATTTCGTCGATGCTGCCCATGAAATTCGAGAAGGGGCCGTCGATGATTTTGACGCGCTCGCCGTGCTCGAACTTGACCTTGGGTTTGGGGCGTTCGCGTTCGCCGCGGATCTCTTCTAGAATCGCGTTGACTTCGGCGTCTTCGAGAGGGACGGGGACGGTGCGCGAGCCGATGAAGCCGGTGACGCCCGGCGTGTTCTTAATCAAGTGCCAGAGTTCGGCGTTGCGTTCGGGATGCTCGGGAAGCTGCACGAGGACGTAGCCCGGGAAGAACTTCCGCTTCGAGACTTTCTTCTGGCCCGACTTGATTTCCGCGATTTCTTCCATGGGTACGAGGACGTTCGAGATCAAGTCCAGCAAACCGGCTTGTTCGCCCAGCACCAGGATGTTCTTCTTGACATTGCCTTCCTGGCCCGAATGCGCATGGATAGCGTACCAGCGGCGTTTGATCCCATCGTCGACCACTTTGATCTGGTTTTCCGACGGGGCCTCTTCGGTCGCTAGTTCCGTTTCAGCCTCTTGCGTCTCGTCGCGTTCCTCGGTCACGGAATCCCTCTCCTCAGAGCTTCTTGAACAGGCCCATCACGACTACCTGGAAGATCACGTCATAGAAATAAATTACGACGGCCGAAATAACCAGGAGAATCATGACGACGGACGTCGAGGTCTTGAGTTCGTCTTTAGAAGGCCATGTCACTTTGCCCATCTCGGTCCTGACGTCCTGGTAGAAGTCCTTGACGCGCGTGACGATGTTTACCTTCGCTTCCGGCTCTGAAGTCTGTTTAGCCATAGCTTCCTCTACGTCGTTCCGATCGAAGTGCAGCAGAATGGCAGGCCTGGAGGGACTCGAACCCCCAACCTTGGGCTTTGGAGGCCCCTGCTCTAGCCAATTGAGCTACAGGCCTGCACGAAAGAGCGGTTCAGACACGTTCGTTCATCATACCTTAATTCGGGGCGCGGTGTCTACTTTGCCTCGCGATGAACGGTGTGCTTCCGGTCGAATCTGCAAAACTTCTTCAATTCCAGCCGTTCGGTCTTCTTCCGTTTGTCGCGCATTCCGGTGTAATTCTTCCGCTTGCACTCGGTGCACTGGAGCAAAATGTTCTCTCGCATCGGTCGTATCTTTCCGTTATTGGATAATCTTGGTTACGACGCCGGCGCCGACGGTACGTCCGCCTTC
>CAYOCT010000059.1:0-44215 GCA_964402555.1 uncultured Nitrospiraceae bacterium
CTCTTGACTACGTATTGCCTGTCATCCTGAGCGCAGCGAAGGATCTCATAAGCATTAGAGGCCTATGCACATAGCGAGATCCTTCGCTGCGCTCAGGATGACAGAAAGGGCGAAGCCAACAAAGGAAAGCGCAAGACCTTGGTATTTCTTCACACGCTCTCAGAATGACAAGAAGACTAGGACTTGCCTCATGAGGGTCCGGCCGCGTTCCTACACGCGCTTAACGGCCCAGCATGTCGCTGACGACTGGCACGTGGACGCCCATGGCGATGGCAACGCCGATGGCCAGCGCGACGACGAGGACGATGACAAACACGCCTGCGCCAAACTCACGAACCTTGGTAATGTGCATAATGCCCGCCTCCCTCGATACCCATGTCTACGCTTCAGAAACGATCTTCATCAGCCGCCGGCCGTACTCGACGTACGATTCGTACAGGTGCGTGGACGTATCGGCCTTCTGGCCCGTGTGAATGATAGCGGCAAGATGCGGCTCGATCGAGAAGCCGCCGTCGTAACCCTTCGACAGCAGGTCCTTGACGATTGCCTTGACGCAGCCGTCGCCTTCGCCGCAGTAGGTATAGACTTCGTTGCCGTCGACGATCTTCGCGTCTTTGATATGGACGTACACGATGTCGTTGAAGACCGCCTGGTAATACTCCCACGCGTCTTGATGGTACGTCACCGGATTGCCGGTATCGAACACGACTTTCAACGCGGGGCTGGCGACTTCGCCCAGAAGGATGTTGCTATTCTCGGACGACAACCCGCCCCAGCCGCTGCAGTTCTCGTGCGCGAGCGTGACGCCGCCGTCCTCGGCGATCTTCGCGAGGACCTTCATCCGCCGGATCGCTTCCTTGCGCCACTCGGGCTCGGACAGGGGATGTTCTTTGTCGTTGGGATAGCTCATCACGCGGATGAACGGCGTGCCGAACGTGTGCATGCGCGGGATTGCGCCTTTGAGGTCGTCGATGTCGATGTTCGGATCGCACGTGATGGGCCGCGCCCAGTTTGCGATCGCGCTCGCGAAGCAGGAAACCTTCATGCCCGCTTCGGTTACCTTCCGATAGACCTCGTCGAAACACTCGTCCGAGACCGACGTCAGGTTCTTGCCGCCGACCATCCGCAGTTCGAGACGCGACCAGCCCAGTTCGCGATGGGCCTTGATCTGCACATCGATGCTCTCGCCCGATTCGTCCGATATCCCTGAAAAGAACATGGTACCTCCCCGCGTTTGACGCTTATCGCACTAACGGCGCTTCGACCTGGGCGCGCGTCTCCGCCCCGGCCAGCGCATCAATCAACTCCAACGCAAAATCCATCGCGGTGCCCGGCCCGCGCGACGTAATGACGAGGCCGTCGCGCGTGACCGCGTCGCCCGTGTATGTGACATCCGGCGGCGCCATCGCGTCGAGGCTGCCCGGATAGCCCGTCGCGCGTTTGCCCGCGAGGATCCCCGCCTTCGCAAGGACCACCGGCGCGGCGCAGATCGCGCACGTGAATTTGCCCGCGGCGGCCATGGACTGGAGAAGCCGGATCACGCGCGGGTCGTTCGCGAGGTTATCCGCGCCCGGCAATCCCCCAGGCAGCACAACCATGTCGAACACGCGCTGCAGCGCCTCGTCCAGCGTCGTATCGGGAATGAGCTTGACGCCGCGGCTCGCCGTGACGGGCTGGCTGTCGAGGCCCGCGGTCACGACCTCGACGCGCGCGCGGCGCAGCAGGTCAATGACGGTGACAGCCTCAAGTTCCTCGCAGCCCTGCGCTAGAAGCACCAGTGCGGATTTCGGCATGGGTCTTCCTTCCTGCTACGGCAATACGAAGAACAGCACCGCGAAGAAATGCGCGACGCTGCCCGCCACGACGAACATGTGCCAGATCGCGTGATTGAACGGGAGGCGGTGCCATGCGTAGAACACGATGCCGAAGGTGTAGAACAGGCCGCCGACGAGCATCCAGACGAGCGCGGGCAACGGCACCATCGTAATCACGGGTTTGACGGCGATCAGGGCCAGCCAGCCCATGCCGACGTACAGGACAAGGGACACCACTTCCCAGCGGTCCATATTGAACATCTTGAGCAGGATACCCGCCACCGCCAGCGTCCAGATGGCGATCAGCAGGAACCAGCCCCAGCCGCCGCGCATCGACACCAGCGCGAACGGGGTATAGGTGCCGGCGATCAGGACGTAGATCGCCATGTGGTCGGCCCGCCGCAGGTAGCGCCGGACACGCGGCGAACGAATGGCGTGGTACAGCGTCGACGCCATGTACAACAATACCAGCGAGCCGCCGTAGATCGAGAACGCAACGATGCGCCACGGATCGCCTTTGATCGCCGCAAGGACGACCAGGACGCTCAGCCCTGCAATACTCAACGCGGCCGCTACACCGTGGGTGATGCTGTTCACCACGTCCTCGCAGACCGTGTATTCCGATTCTTCGCCTTCAACCATAGACTCGATCGCTTTTCCTTTACGCCGGCGATGCCGCTGTTCAACTAGAAACGCCTTCCCCGTCGCTAATTATGACACAACCGAACCCCGGCGCGCTATTCCCCGGCGTCGAGCCGGCGCATGAACATACACGTTGACATCGTGCCCGGCGGGCGGGTACGTTTTCGCGGGAGGATGCCATGGCTCCGCTTGCTTATCGCGACGATATCGACGACGCCCGCGCGCGTCTCACGACGTGGTGGAAGGGTGGCGACATCGGCCGCCCGGTCTTCTTGCTCACGGCGCCGCGCCCCGAACCTGTCGAGCGCATTCCTGAGTTGCCCATGCCCGAAGGATGGGACACGCATTATTCGACCAAGGATTTCGCGTACCGTGTGTATCTCGCGCGGCGCGCGTGCGTCGAGACGTATTATCTGGCCGAGGCCGTGCCGTTCGTATCGCCCGACCTCGCGCCCAATTGTCTCGCGCTGTATCTGGGGTGTCATGGCGTCGAGCAGGCCGGGTCGGTGTGGTGCGAGCCGTGTATGGCGTCGCCCGAGGAGGCGCGTTTTCGGTTCGACCCGGACAACTTCTACTGGCAGTTCACGTTGCGTCTGGGACGGGAGATGTTGCGCTTCGGCAATGGGAAGCTGCTTGTGGCCTTCCCGGACCTAATCGAAGGCCTCGATACGCTCGCGGCGATGCGCGGCAATCAAGCCTTGCTCGTCGACTTGCTCGACCGGCCCGAATGGGTGCACGCGTGCCTGCGCCAGATCACGGATCGCTATTTCCATTACTATGATCTACTCTACGACTTGTTCCGCGACGAGGTGGGCGGATCGGTGTTCTGGGCTTGGGCGCCCGGGAGGATGGCCAAGTTACAGTGCGATTTCTCGGCAATGATTTCGCCCGCGATGTTCGGCGAGTTCATGGTTCCCGTGCTCGACGAGATGTGCGGGCGCGTCGCGCACTGCATGTACCATTGGGACGGTCCCGGCGCCATCCCGCATCTCGACCATCTTCTATCGATAAGCGGCCTCGACATGATTCAGTGGACCCCGGGCGAGGGCAATCCGCCGCCGCACGACCGCGCGTGGTGGCCGCTGTACCACCGGATCTTCGATGCGGGTAAGAAGGTCTACTCGTATTCCTGCGACCTTGAGTCGATTCGCGCCATGCGCCGCGAGTTTGGCCCGCAATTCCGCCAGTTTATGTTCGGCTGCGCGGCAGCGTCGCTGTCCGAGGCCGAAGCCCTGATCGCCGCCTCGACGGAGTGACAGAACGATTAAAAGGCAGGACGATTTAGGGGCAGGACGATGCTTGCAGCTTTGGCGTGTCATCTTGCCGAAGACCTTTCCTTGGGAGCCAAGGAGAGGATTGAATCGGTACTCGGGAAGGGGAGGAGGGTAGACACCAGGCTCTTGATTCTTGAAGGAATCCCCGACCGACGCGGGGCAGTGGCGCGTAATTGATGGATCTTCTTTTCGGACAGGATGACAGGATGAGCGGGATGGCCTGACCTTCACATGAATCATGGAAAAGAGGATTTGGGCTTAACCGTCCGTCTTCAAGAAGAGCAAAGAACAAATTCGTGCCTGGCTCTCAATTCAATTATCTTGCCATCCCGTTATCCAGTCCTAATGATAACTTCCAAACAGCATGCGTCAATGGACTAGAGCGTCCCGCCCCAATCGTCCTGCCCCGTAATCGTCTTGCCATTCAATCGTTCTGTCCTTAATCGTTCTGTCTTCAATGACCTGCGGCAACGTTCCTCACGACGAACGCGATGCCGATAGACTCGGCAAGAGCCGAGCCTTCACCGCAAGGGAATCGATTCTCGCCGAAATACGGCATTTATGCCGGTTAAGTGAGGTATACGCTGCCTCTGGTCTTCCGGTTATCGCTGGCGCCTACTCGCGCCGCGATCATTCCTTGCGGCAGGTCCTTGCGCCTTTCCGTGAATACCATGCGGAACTCCGTGTTTCCGCATCCGCAACCTTCCTGAACCGCTTGTCGTACCTCCGCAAGACCGCAATGATAAACCCTTATTTTTCAATCGTTTACAAATACGCATCGTGACTTGCGGTCTTCGCTATGAAATTGGCCTACGACTTGCTCTATAGGATTCGCGATGGTTATTCATGAGTATAACGCGAAGCAAGTCTTTGCCGAACGCGGCATTCCGGTGACCGAGGGTGACCTGGCTGCGAGCCCTTCGGAAGCCGAAGCTATTGCCAAGCGCATCGGGAAACCGGTGGTCATAAAGGCCCAAGTGCATGTCGGCGGGCGCGGGAAGGCCGGCGGCGTCAAGTTCGCCGAGGATCCCGAGTCCGCGAAGAAGCATGCCGAGGCGATTATCGGCATGAATATCAAGGGGTTGACAGTCAACGACGTGTTGGTTACCGCCGCCGAGAAGTGCCTGACGGAATCCTACGTGGGCATCGTGCTCGATCGGGCCGCGAAACGGCCGGTCATTATGGTGTCCAAGGCGGGCGGTGTCGACATCGAAGAAGTGGCCGCAAAAACCCCCGAGAAGATTCACAAACTCCATATCGATCCAGTGGAAGGCATGCACGCCTACCAGGCGCGCGACCTTGCTTTTCGTCTCTATACCGACCCCTCGCTCGCCAAGCAAGCCGCCGACATCATTATGAAGTTGTACGGCGTCTTTGCGACATGCGACGCCTCGCTGGCAGAGATCAATCCGCTGATCACCAACCCGGAAGGGAAAGTCATCGCGCTCGACGCCAAGATGAACATCGACGACAACGGCCTGTACCGCCAGCCGGCTATCGCGGCCATGCGCGATGCGCGAGCGGAAGACCCGGCCGAGGTCGAGGCGCGCGATGCCGGACTTTCCTATGTCCGTCTGGGCGGCTCGATCGGCTGCATTGTGAACGGGGCAGGATTGGCGATGGCCACCATGGACCTCGTGAAGCGGTACGGCGCCGAGCCGGCGAACTTCCTGGACATCGGCGGCTCGTCGAGTCCCAAGAAGGTCGTGACAGCCATCAAGATCATCCTCTCCGATACGAACGTACGCGCCATTCTTATCAACATCTTGGGCGGGATCACGCGGTGCGACGACGTAGCCACGGGCATCGTCGAAGCGTTCGCGCAGTTCAAGCCCTCCGTGCCGGTCGTTGTGAGACTGGCCGGGACCAACGAACAGGCCGCGGCGGAAATCCTCAAGACCACGGGGCTGCCCACCGCCGAGTCGTTGGACGAAGTTGTCAAGAAGGCCATCGAAATGGCGCGGGCGCAGCAGACCTCATAGGAATTCTCGGTTATGTCCATCTTCATCAATAGAAACACGCGCGTCCTCGTGCAAGGTATCACGGGCCGCGACGGGTCGTTCCACGCCGAACAAATGAAGGCGTACGGGACGCAAGTCGTGGCGGGCGTGACGCCGGGCAAAGGCGGGATTCGCGTGGCCGACATTCCCGTGTTCAATACCGTAAGCGAAGCGGCCGCCGCGTTTGAGATTGACGCGACGGCGATCTACGTACCGCCGGCGCTGGCGGCCGACGCGATCTACGAAGCCGTGGACGCGGGTATCCGGCTGGTGGTGTGCATCACGGAAGGCATCCCGACGAGCGATATGGTGCAGGTCTACGCGCACGTGACCGCGCGTGGCGCCCGGTTAATCGGTCCGAATTGCCCTGGGCTGATCACCCCCGGCGAAAGCAAAATCGGCATCATGCCGGGATCACTCGTGTCGAAGGGCAACGTGGGCGTCGTTTCGAGGTCTGGGACGCTCACCTACGAGGCGATCTGGGCGCTCACTCAGGCCGGCATGGGCCAGACGACCTGCATCGGCATCGGCGGCGATCCCATTATCGGGACCGATTTCATCGCCTGCCTGTCGGCCTTCGAGAAAGACCCGCAGACGGAAGCCGTCGTCATGATTGGAGAAATCGGCGGGAGCGACGAAGAAGCCGCTGCCGCGTTCATCGAACAGCACATGTCAAAACCCGTAGTCGGATTTATTGCCGGGCAGACGGCCCCTCCGGGAAAACGGATGGGCCATGCCGGCGCGATCGTTATGGGATCTTCGGGCACGGCCGCGGACAAGATCGCGGCGTTGAACCGGGCCGGCGTGCCGGTGGCCGGGTCGCCCACGGAAATCCCCGCACTGGTGCAGGAAGCGCTCCAGCAAGAGTCTTCACCCGCGGCCGCGAAGGTCCGCGAGAAGGACCTTCAGTATGCGTAGTGTGTATTCCGAGATTGCGTTAACGAATTCGGCCAAAGGAGAAAGCATCATGGAATCGCTGCAAGCAACACTTGACATGCCCGTAAAGGACGCCCCGGCTGGCGATATCGACGCCGCCAAGCTGGCGCCCATCAAGATCAACCTGGCGTGGTGCAAAGGCTGCGACATCTGCTCGGCCCTGTGCCCGCGCTGCGTGATCGAGCCCGATTGGGAGCGCAAGCCCGTCATCGCGCATCCGGAAGAGTGCACGCAGTGCGGCATCTGCTGGATGCACTGCCCGGATTTTGCCATCACGTCGAATTTCAACTGAGCCGCTGGTTTCTACAGGGCACGGGAAGAGGGCGATGTCCAGTAAGAAACGCAAGTTGCTCTTAGGAAATCAGGCGTGCGTCGAAGGCGCATTGTACGCGGGCGTGCGGTTCTACGCCGGCTATCCCATCACCCCCTCGACGGAAGTCGCTGAGGGGTGCGCGCGCGAACTTCCCAAGATGGGCGGACGCTTCATCCAGATGGAAGACGAGATCGCTTCCATCGGCGCCGTGATCGGCGCTTCGATAGCGGGTCTCAAGGCGATGACCGCGACGTCGGGGCCGGGGTATTCCCTCATGGTCGAGAACATCGGCTATGCGTATATGATCGAAGCCCCCTGCGTTATCATCAACGTCCAGCGCGGCGGCCCCTCGACGGGGCTTCCCACCAAGGTCGGCCAAGCCGACACGATGCAAGCGCGCTGGGCTCCTCACGGCGACTACACCGCGATCGCCGTGGCGCCGTCCACCGTGGCGGAAACTTTCACCGAGACCGTCCGGGCCGTCAATTTGGCCGAGCGGTTCAGGACGCCGGTGACTCTGCTGCTGGACGAAGTGATTGGCCACATGCAGGAAATGGTTTCGGTACCGGAACCGGGCGACTTCGATGTCGTCGAGCGGGTCAAACCCACGTGCGATCCCGATGACTACATGGCGTATGGGCCGACCGAGAATCTCGTGAATCCGCTGCCCGCGTACGGCGATGGCTATCGCTGGTACGCGACGGGCCTAACCCATGATCCCCGCGGATTCCCGACCAACCGCGCCGACGAAATCATCGTCACGCTGGACAAGCTTCGCCACAAGATCGAGGACTATCAGGACGAAATCGAGAAGTTGCGGGCGGAATGGATGGACGACGCCGAGATCGTCGTGGTGTCCTACGGGTCCGTGTCGCGCGTGGCGCTCGAAGCCGTCATGCAGGCCCGTGGCGCGGGCGTCAAAGTGGGCTGCATCCAGCTTCAAACCATCTGGCCGTTCCCGGAGCGGACGCTCAAGGAACTGCTCGCGAATTGTTCCGACATCATTGTTGCGGAACTGAACATGGGCCAGCTTACGCACGAGTTCGAGCGGATTGCGCCCAAGCGTTCCACGGTACACCCGCTGCTTCGGTATGACGGCGAGCTACTCACCCCATCACAGATCATCGAAAAGATCGAAGAGGTACGACCATGAGCACAACTACGACCGGCGCCGCCCCCAAGCCACGCGTGAAGTCGGACGTCTTTCTCGATTACCTGCGCCCCCACAAGCGCTTTCCGAATTTGTGGTGCCCCGGGTGCGGCAACGGCATCATCATGAGCTCGCTGGTCCGCGCCATCGAGAAGCTCGAGATCCCGAAGGACAATATCGCGCTGGTTTCGGGCATCGGGTGCAGCAGCCGCATGCCGGTGTACCTGGACTTCCAGGCGCTGCATACGACGCATGGCCGCGCGCTGGCCTTCGCTACCGGCGTAAAGTTTGCGCGCCCGGACTTGAAGGTTATCGTGGTCACGGGCGACGGCGACGCGCTTTCGATCGGCGGCAACCACTTGATCCACGCGTGCCGCCGCAACATCGACATTACGACGATCCTCATCAATAACTATACGTACGGCATGACGGGCGGCCAGGTTTCGCCGACCACGCCGGGAGGGTCGTTCGCGACCACGACGCCGTACGGCAATGCCGAAAAGAATTTCGAGGCATGCTCGCTCGCCCAAGGCGCGGGCGCGACATTCGTTGCGCGGACCACGGTGTATCACACGCCGCAGATGGACCGCATTATCACCGAGGCGATCACGCACCGCGGGTTCTCGTTCGTCGAGGTCATCTCGAACTGCCACACGTACTACGGGCGCTTGAACCGTTTGGGCCAGGCCTCGGAACTGCTGCGCATGTTCCAGGAAAAGGCCGCGTCGGTGTCGCGCGCGAAGAACGTCTCGCCGGAGGAACAGAAGGATTTGATCGTGACCGGCGTGCTGTACCGCGATACCGAAAAGACGGAACTGTGCGACGAGTATCAGAAGCTGCTGGAGCGCTTCGGGAAAGGGGCTTCGGCATGAGCCCCGCGACGATGGTGCAAGTGCAAGTTCCCGCGGCGCGGTACGAAATCCGGCTATCCGGTTCGGGCGGACAGGGCATGATGCTCGCGGCCATGTTGTTGAGCGAGGCGCTCGGGGCCGATCCGAAGATCAATGTCGTGCAAACGAAGTCGTACGGGCCCGAGGCCCGGGGCGGCGCGTCGAAGGCCGATATTGTGGTGTCGCCCAACGAGATTTACTATCCCAAACCGTTCCGGCTCGACCTCCTGCTGGCCATGACGCAGGAGTCGCTCGATAAATATGGACCTGACCTGCGCGAACAGGGTACACTTATTATCGACGAGACGCTGGTTACGAATCCTCCGGAGACGCTCCACTTCGCGTTGCCGCTGACGCAGTTGGCTCGCGACGAGGTGCAGAACGTGATGGTCGCCAACGTAATTTCGCTGGGCGCCATCGCGGCGATTACCGAGATCGTCCCGCGCGAGGCCATGATGCAAGCGGTCCTGGCTCGCGCGCCCAAGGGGACGGGGGAGAAGAACAAACTGGCGTTGGAGATCGGGTTCCGTGAAGGCGCGAAGCTTCGGCAGGACGAACGCTATCGCGACCAGTTCTATCCGCCTCCATGGCTCCGATACGAACCCCAGGCGTAGGTTGATCGATGAATTCGCAAACGCAAGCCGCTGTATCCAAAGTTGGAACTCTGCCGCGTGAACTCCTGGCCGCCGTGTCAGGGGTGATGCTGGTCCTCTTTATCCTCGGGCATCTAGCCGGGAATTTCTTCATTTTCGGCGGCCCCGCGTCGTACAACGCGTACGCCCATCATCTGCATTCGTTGGGTCCGCTGCTCTTGGCAGCCCGCGTGGGATTGCTCGCGGCGCTGTTCTGTCATTTCATCTGCACCGCATGGCTCGTGCTCGACAATCGCGCGGCGCGCATGACGCAGTACGCGTATCGGATTCGGTACCGCGACACGAACGTCGCGAAGACCACCATGATCTACACCGGCCTGGTGGTCATCACGTTTGTCGTGCTGCACGTGGCCGACTTTGCGTTCGGCGATCAGGCCGGGCCGAGGTCCGTGATGCCCGGCGCGAACGACAGTCTGGGCCTATACGGCATCGTGTGGAATTCGTTCGCGAATCCGATTCACTCACTGCTGTATATCCTGGCGTTGTGCGCGGTGGGGCTGCATCTCAGCAGCGCCGTCTCGACGTTTTGGATGACGCTGGGCGTGGTGCCGGAACGGGCCGTCGTTCCCGTGAAACGGGCGGCGCAGGCGCTCGGCGCCGTGATCGCCTGCGCGTTTATATCGATTCCCGTGTATGTGCTCGCGGTGACGTACCTGGCCTCCGCCCACCCGTGAACCGCTTGAAGAGAAGGTCCCCATGACGCGATCGACAGACACCTTGGATGCAAAGATACCCAGCGGCCCGATTGAAGGGAAATGGGCGCGCCGCAAGTTCGAGGTCAAGCTCGTCAGTCCGGCGAACAAGCCCAAGTTCACCTTGATCGTTGTCGGGACGGGCCTGGCCGGCGCGTCGGCCGCGGCGTCGTTGTCGGAACTCGGCTACCGCGTCAACGTCTTTTGTCTCGCCGACAGCCCGCGCCGCGCCCACAGCATCTCGGCGCAGGGCGGGATTAACGCCTCCAAGAACTATCAGAACGACGGCGACAGCGTGCGGCGGTTATTCTACGACACCGTGAAGGGCGGCGATTTCCGCGCGCGCGAAGCCAACGTCTACCGGCTCGCCGAAGTCAGCGGCAACATCATCGACCAGTGCGTCGCGCAGGGCGTGCCGTTCTCGCGCGAGTACTCCGGCTTCCTCGACAACCGGTCGTTCGGCGGCGCGCAAGTATCGCGCACGTTCTACGCCAACGGCCAGACCGGCCAGCAATTGCTGCTCGGCGCGTACGGCGCGCTGATGAAGGAAGTCGGCCGGGGCAACGTCGAACTCAACGCGCGCCGCGAGATGCTCGATTTGATCGTGGCCGACGGGCGCGCCGTGGGCATCGTGGTCCGAAACCTGGTCACGGGCGCGGTCGAGACGCATATGGCCGACGCGGTCATCCTGGCCACGGGCGGCTACGGCAACGTCTTCTTCCTTTCGACGAATTCCGTGTTGTCCAACGCATCGGCCGCGTGGCGCGCGCACAAACGCGGCGCGTACTTCGCGAATCCGTGTTTCACACAGATTCACCCGACGTGCATTCCGGTCAGCGGCGATCACCAGTCCAAGCTGACGCTCATGAGCGAAGGGCTGCGCAACGACGGGCGCATCTGGGTCCCGCGCAAGAAGAACGACACGCGCCCGCCCGATTCGATCCCCGAGAACGAACGCTGGTATTACCTCGAAGAGCGTTATCCGAGCTTCGGCAACCTGGTCCCGCGCGATGTCGCGTCGCGCGCGGCGAAGCGCGTCTGCGACGACGGCTTCGGCGTAAAGGGCGGGTACGCGGTGTATCTGGATTTCGGCGCGGCGATCGCCAAGAAGGGTTCGCTCGAAGAGAAGTACGGCAACCTGTTCGAGATGTACGAGCGCATCACCGACGAAAACCCGCGCAAGACGCCGATGCGAATCTACCCCGCGTCGCACTACACGATGGGCGGCCTGTGGGTCGATTACAACTTGATGAGCACAGTCCCCGGGCTGTTTGTGATCGGCGAGGCGAACTTCTCCGATCATGGCGCGAACCGGCTCGGGGCAAGCGCGCTCATGCAGGGCCTCGCCGACGGTTACTTCATCCTGCCGTACACGATCGGCAACTACCTCGCCGATGCGGGCCGTTCGACGGCCACGGCGGAACATCCCGCGGCGCGCGACACGGAACGCGAAACGAAGGAACGCCTCGACCGTCTCATCGCCCTCAAGGGGTCGCGGACGGTGCGCGAATTGCACCGCGAACTTGGAATCGTGATGTGGAACAACTGCGGCATGGCGCGCACGGCCAAGAGCCTGAAGGAAGGGTTGAAGCAGCTTCCAGCGTTGCGCGAGTCGTTCTGGGCCGACGCGAAGGTGCTGGGCGGGCAAGGCACGTTCAACCAGTTGCTCGAAAGCGCGGGGCGCGTCGCGGATTTCCTCGAACTCGCGGAACTCATGGTTAACGACGCGCTGCATCGCAACGAGTCGTGCGGGAGCCATTTGCGCGAGGAATACCAGACCAAGGACGGCGAAGCGCAGCGCGACGACGAAAAGTTCTGCTACGCCGCGGCCTGGGAATACCGGGGAGAAGGCCACGCGCACAAACTTCACAAAGAACCGTTAACGTTCGATGAGGTCAAGCTGGTTCAGAGGAATTACGCATGACGGACAGCAAGACCATTTCCATTACGCTCAAGGTATGGCGGCAAGAACACGCAACCGCGAAGGGCCGTCTCGAAACGTACGCCGCGAAGAACATCTCGACGGACCTCTCGTTCCTCGAGATGCTCGATATCGTCAACGCGGGCCTGCAACATCAGAACCTCGAACCGATCGCGTTCGAGAGCAATTGCCGTGAAGGCATCTGCGGATGTTGCGGCGCGACGGTGAACGGGCGTCCGCACGGACCCCAAAAGGCGACGACGCTGTGCCAGCTTCACATGCGGCATTTCAAAGACGGCGACGTCATCTACGTCGAGCCGTTCCGCGCGACGGCATTTCCCGTCATTCGCGATTTGGTCGTCGACCGCTCGGCGCTCGATCGCATCATCCAGTCCGGAGGTTACGTGTCGGTTCGGACCGGCCAGGCGCCGGACGCCAACACGACGCCGATCGCGAAGAGCGTCGCGGACAAAGCGTTCCGCGCAGCGGCCTGCGTCGGATGCGGCGCGTGCGTGGCGGTGTGTCCGAACGCCTCCGCGAGCCTGTTCGTCGCGGCCAAGATCGCGCAGCTTGCGCTGCTGCCGCAGGGCCATCCCGAACGCACCACGCGGGCGCGGGCGATGGTCAAGCGCATGGATCGCGAAGGATTCGGCAGTTGTTCGAAGCACTACGAGTGCCAAGCCACCTGTCCGAAAGAGGTCAACGTCGGCAACATCACGACGATGAACCGCGAACACCTCCGGGCCATGGCGGCGTCCTACGTCGAATAGCCAGCGTTCTTTCGTGAGCGGGATCTGATCTACCTCCTTTCGTGATCGTGATCGTAGTCGTGATCGTAATCGATTCACGTCGAAGAATTTGTTCCTTCGTAGGCGTGGATTCATCACGCAAGCGAGACACAGTCCCCTCGTTTCCATCCGTCAAGACCAACCATACAAGATCTGCAATCGGTGGTTTCGATCGATTACGATTACGACTACGAGCACGATCACGAGCACGATTTCGCGAAGTAATGAGGAGGTCTTGTCCATGCGCATGCACGTCCTGCAGCACGTTCCGTTCGAGGGATTCGGCGCGATCGGGCCTTGGGCCGTCGCCAAGGGGTTCGAGATCACACGCTCGTGTTTCTGGCTCGACGAGCCGCTGCCCTCAGTGGATGAAGTTGACTGGCTCGTGATCATGGGCGGGCCGATGAGCGTGCACGACGAGGGCGAGTTCGCGTGGCTCGCGCGGGAGAAGGCGTTTCTGCGCGAGGCCCTCGCGAAGGGATGCGCTATCATCGGCGTTTGCCTCGGCGCACAACTTATCGCGGAGGCGCTCGGCGGCACGGTACACAAGCATACCTGCAAAGAGATCGGCTGGTTTCCCGTATCACTCGCGCAGCCCGGCGCGACGCCCGCTCCGTTCGACGTCCTGCCGGAGACTTTCGTGGCGTTCCACTGGCACGGCGAGACCTTCGATATCCCGCCGGGCGCGATCCATGCGATCAAGACGGACGCCTGCGCGAACCAGGCGTTTGTGTATCGCAACAACGTCGTCGCGCTTCAGTTTCATTTGGAGTGCACCGAGGAGGGTATCGCGGGGATGCTCGAGCACTGCGCCAGCGAACTCCAGCCCATTTCGTTCGTTCAAGACGCGGCCACGATTCGCGCGGGCTTCGATTACGTTCCGGCGATGCGCCAGCGCCTTGAAGCCCTGCTCGACGCGATGTTAAGGAACTGACGGCGGGCGCTTCGCGGGCATAGGCTTGCGCAAGAAGACCGGGAAGATCGCCGCGCCGATGACGAACCCGCCGATGTGTTCCCACCACGCGACGCTGCCACCCTGTCCGGGCGACATCAGCGACAGCGCGCCGCTCCAGAACTGTGCGACGAACCAGACCAGGACGAAGAGAAACGCGTACACCTCGATGAACAGCGGGATGAAGAATACGGGGATGATGCACAGGATGCGCGCCAAGGGGTACGAGAACATGTACGCGGCGAGCACGCCCGCGATGGCTCCCGAGGCCCCGATCACGGGCATGGTCGAGTTGACATGCGTGAACAGATGGACGAGCGCCGCCGCCACGCCGCATGCCAGGTAGAAGAACAGGAACCGCACCGGTCCCATGCGGTCCTCGACGTTGTCGCCGAAGATGTAGAGGGTCCACATGTTGCTGATCATGTGAAACCATCCGCCGTGCAGGAACATGCTTGTCAGGAAGGGCCAGTAGGTGTGCGGCGGGAACCCAACCTGCGCGGCCCAGTACGGATGCGTGTAGCGCGAGGGCACGAAGCCGAACAGGTAGACGGCGTGTTCGAGATCGCCCTGGGGTAACGTGAGCTGGCGCACGAAGACGAAGATGTTGATGGCGATAAGCGTCCACGTGGCCCAAGGCGTCCGCCGGCTTGGAATAGTATCGCGAATCGGGAGCATACCCGGCGATTGTACCTTGCGCCGTTCGTGCAACGCATCTATCATGAAGGGCGGGCGTTGTCCGTGCCATTTTGAGCGAGGCGAAGAATCTCGCTGTTCAGATGAGCGTCGCTCCGAAAACGAAGAGAGATTCTTCGCTTCGCTCAGAATGACACGTTAAGTCAAGCCTGAGAAGATGGACTGCGCGCGTGTTTCAACGCAGGTACCGAGGCGAAGGAGCTGTATATGCGTAGAACGACCCATTCCGAGCTCTGCATCCAAGCACGTGTGGCATGCGTCTTTTTGTTGCTGCTTTGCGCGTCCGCATTCGCGCAGACGCAGGAACCCGGACACCTCGATTATCGCGAAACCGTGCTCGACAACGGCCTGCGCGTGATCACGCTCGAGGACTTCTCGTGCCCGATCGTGGCCGTGAACCTGTGGTATCACGTCGGATCGAAGAACGAGAACCCGGAACGCCAGGGGTTCGCGCACATGTTCGAGCACATGATGTTCCGGGGTACCGACCGGCTTGGGCCGACGAGTCATTTCGATTACATCCGGCAGATCGGCGGCAACTGCAACGCGTACACGTCGTTCGATCAAACCGTCTATTTCGAGACCGTGCCGGCGAATCAACTCGAACTCGCGCTCTGGCTCGAAGCGGAACGCATGAGCTTCCTCAAGATCGATCAGGCGTCGTTCGATACCGAACGGAAAGTGGTCGAAGAGGAACGGCGTCTCGGGTTGAATGCGCCGTACGGCACGCTCGAAGAGAAGGGGCTTGCGGAGATCTTCAAGGTGCACCCGTATCGGTGGTCGCCGATCGGCAACATCCCGGACCTGCGCGCGTCAAGCGTGCCCGAGTTGCGGGCGTTCTGGACCGAGTACTACGTGCCGGACAACGCAACGCTGGTCATTGCAGGCGCGGTCAAGCACGAGGACGCACAGTCGCTGGCCAAACGCTATTTCGGATGGATCCCGAAGTTTCCCGATCCGCCGAAGGTCACCGTGCGCGAGCCGATGCCCGACGCGCCGCGCGACGTGGTCATGAAACTCGACAACGCCCCGGCGCCGCTCGTAGGCATCGTGTATCGGACCGTGCCGGAAGGCCACGATGACGAGATACCCCTCGTGCTGTTGTCGACGATCCTCGGTGACGGCAACAGCAGCCGCATGTATCGCCGGCTGGTGTCCAACCGCAGCCTTGGCCGCGCGAGCCTCAAGAAGGAACTGGCGATCGGCGCGCAGACCATCGACATTACCCTTGAACAGGACGGCATCCTCGCCGTCGGCGCGGGACTGCCCGTGGGCAGCGGCCAGCCGGACAAAGCGCTCGATGCAATGAACGACGAAGTCCGCAAGATCCGGACGAAGAAGGTCACGCCGCGCGAACTCGAGAAGGCGAAGAACCAGATGCTGCGCGATCTCGTGAGCGAGAACCTGCACGTCGCTCACAAGGCCAGCATCCTCGGGCGCGCCGCGGTGATCGAGGGCGACACCGCGCGTGTCAATCGCCGGCTCGAGACGATCCGGAAGACCACCGCGGACGATCTGTTGCGCGTCGCGAAACAGTATCTCGACCCCGAGCGCGCGCTGACGTTCCGGATCGAGTCGAACCTAAAAGGCATGTTGAGCAAGGACAAGAAGAACCCGGAGGACGATGCGCCGATTACGGGCGTACCGGAGACGAACCCGCCTGCGCCGGGACGTCCGGGCGAAGCGCGTCCGGCGGACTATCCGGCCACGGCGCCGTTGCACGGGACGCCGGATTTCGACCCGTCGTTGCCGCATAAGACGGAAACGCTCGACAACGGATTGAAGGTCGTTGTGGTCGAGAACCACGAAGTGCCGTTTGTGACCGTCATGCTCGGATTCGAGGCGGGCGCGTGGACCGAGAGCAAGCCCGGATGCGCGGCGATGACGATGAACATGCTCGATGGAAGCACGCGGAAGCACTCGCAGCAGAAGCTCGCCGAGGATTTGGAAACGCACGCCATCCAGATCAGCGCGCATGCGGGGATGGACACGTCGACGGTGACGGCTACCTGCGTGACGGATCAGCTCGAACGCGCGTTCCGGTTGATGGGCGAAGAAGTGTTGATGCCGAAATTCAAAGTCCGCGAGTTCGAGTTGGCGCGCAAGCAGGTCTTGACCGGGCTGGCCGTGTCCGAGAACGAACCTTCGTATCTCGCGAGCCGCGAAATGAGGCACAGGCTGTACGGCGAGCATCCGTATGCGCGCACGGTCCAGGGCCAGGCGGCGGACGTCAAGGCGCTCGAACCCAGCGACTGCCGCGCGTGGTGGTCGAAGTTCCTGAGGCCCGACATGGCGTGCCTGTACGTCGCGGGCGACGTGAACCTCGATGAAGCGGTGCGCCTTGCGAAGGCCTCGTTCGGTTCATGGAAAGCAAACGGTCCGAACCCCGAGGTCCAATTGCCCGCATTTCCCAATCCCGAGCCTACGCACATCTATCTCGTCGACAAGCCGGGCGATCAGTCGCAGATTCGCATCGCGCAACGCGGCATTACGGTCAAGGATCCGCGTTACTTCACGTCGCGCGTCGTCAACGGGTATTTCGGGGGGGCCTTCGGGAGCCGATTGAACGACACGCTACGCGTCAAGAAAGGACTGACCTACGGCGCGGGCGGTGGGTTTGCGACGCAGCGGATGGCGGGCGAATTCGGCGTTCGCACGTTCAGCAAGGTCGAAACGACGCCTGACGCGGTGCAATCGGCAATCGACGAGATCAAGCGCCTGCAACAAGAGCCGCCGTCCCCGAAGGAATTGGACCAGACGAAGGCGTACATTGTGGCGAGCTTCCCCGGCGAGCGCGAGACCCCCGGGGCATTGGCGGACGATCTGTGGTTCCTCCAATCCGAAGGATTGCCGGACGGTCATTTCAGCGCGCTGCTGAAGGCCGTCGAGGCCACGACGCCCGAGGCATGCACGCAGCTTGCCGCGACGGCCGTTGATCCGGCGAAGCTGATCATTGTCGTCGTCGGCCCCGCGAACGAACTCAAACCGAAACTCGAAGCCATCGCGCCGGTAACGGTGATATCGAAAGCCGCGCCCGCGGAATCCTCGTCCGAGGGCAAATAGCCTAGCCCGGATTGTTCCCACGGTGTCTTGATGAGACGAGAACAACACTTGGTCGGCGAAAGGCTTCTGTCTCAGAACTTGGCGTGAACGCTGCAACAACCTGTCTCGTGTCATTGCGAGGAGGGGTTCAGCCCGACGAAGCAATCTCCCGGCCTGTTGTGCGCAGAAGAACAGGGGATTGCTTCGTCGGGCTGAACCCCTCCTCGCAATGACACCACAGACTTGGGAACAATACGGGGTCCGGCGACCTGACCCTCGCAATGACACCACAGACTTGGGAACAATACGGGTTAGCCATCCGCGCGACGGTGGGGATTAAAGTGCAGGATCGCTATGGACGAAATGGGGCGGCTCTGCTATGCTGGTTAAGGCGGATCAGTGCACGGACATGGGAGGCTTCACGATGCGAAGTGGCCGGAGCTTGGTGGGCTATGCGGTTTTGGCGCTCGTGCTCGGCGCGTTGCTGGCGATGCCGGGCATGGCGTGGGCCAAGCCGCACGAGGCGGCGGGCGTTCAACCTGGGGGAACGGACTTGTCCGGGCAGGTCGTCGACAAGGACGGCAAGCCGGTCAAGCAGGCCGAGGTCTTCCTCTATTATTCCTACGGCGAGGACGGGGTGTACGACCGCTTCGTGGAGAAGACCAAGACGAAGGGCAAGGGCAAATTCGTCTTCAAAGAGGCGGTGGCCTGGCCTGCCGATGCGAAGACCGGCGAGCGCGACCGGCCCAAGTATACCGTCGCGGTGCGGCATCCGAAACTCGGCATCGCGTTCGTCAACGTGACCCAGGACGATCCCGCGGACCAAGTCAAAGTCGCGATGGTCCGCTTCAGCGAGCGGAGGATTCAAGTCCGCGACAAGGACGGCAAGCCGGTCGAAGGCGCCAAGGTCTTCCTGTGCAGCGCCAGGTTTCCGAAGAGCGGCGAAAAGGAGCCGGACTTGTCGCATCGCTACATGCGGCTCAATGAGGATATCGGCATCAGTTCCGGCGTGACCGACGCGGACGGCCGCATCACGGTCGTCGCGCCGTACGATGCGAGCTACAAGGTGATCAAAGACACATACGCCGAGGGGTATTTCGACGGCAAGTCGACCGTGATTCTGTTCCCTGGCGCGAAGGTCTCCGGCAAGGCGAGCGATGGCGACGGAAAGCCCTTGGCGAATACCCCCATCGTTTTCGAGTATCAGGGCAACCGCCTGTCCTGGAGTACTGCGACGATCACGGACAGCGAGGGCCGGTACGCGTTCGACAACCTGCCGAGCGCGGGGTTCCGCTATCCCTGGATGAAGCCGGAGGAGGAAACGGGGCCTCCGGGCAAAGGCCTGCTCAAGATCGTCGACCTGCCCAAGGACTACCCGTTCGTATATCTGCCCAAGGCCTTTCCCATCAACCCCGGGGACGCCCTCACGCAGGATATCGCGCTTGCGAAAGGCGTGGTCTTCGCGGGCAAGGTCATCGATCTCACCTCGAACGCCCCCGTCAAGGCGATGAAACTCCGTTCTTATTTCGAGACCGGGGGGAATTACCTCGACGCGAAAGACGTCGTGACGGACGACAACGGCGCGTTCCGCATGCTGGTCCCGTCCGGCGCGAAGTTGAACCTCCAGTGGGAACCTTCCCGCGAAGACGCGACCTACCTCATTGACGAAGAGTGGCAGAGACAGAATCATTGGCAGGCGTTCAGCGGCGTGATTACGCAGGATACGCTCGACAAAGAACTTCAAGTGAAGCTGATGCCGGTGCAAGCGTTCCACGGAAAGGTGGTCGACGGGCAAGGCACTCCGGTCGCCGATGCGAAAGTGTACGTGCGCGCGGAGGCGGACCCCGCGGTTACGAACGCGGCGGGGGAATTCGAGATGAAAGCCGCGCCGTCGGATCGGGACTTCCAGTTGATGGCTTGTACGGACGCCAATGTGCTGTCCGGGGTGGCCTCGTTGAAGACGGGCACGTCTGAAGGGACAATTACGGTCGAGGCCACGGAAACGTACCAAGGGCGCGCCGTGACTCCTGAAGGGCTGCCCGCAGGAGACCTTTCGTTCTACATTCAGCCCAAGATCAACGATCACGGCCTGTATCGGATTCAAACGACGATCAAGACAAACAAAGACGGCGAGTTCACCGCGAAGAACCTGTGTCCGAAGGCCGTCTACGAGGTCTTCTGGTCGGCGGACAACGATCAGAATCGGGACTACGATTACGGCAACACCACGGTGAACCTTGCCAAGCTCGACAAAGGGGCTCCGATCCAGTTCGAGGCGAAACAATACTTGAACGCGCTCCTGGGGCGCGTGGTAAACGAACGGGGCGAACCGATCCAGGGGGCGCGCGTTGAAACGGTATCGCGCGACGTCCGGCGGCAGAACGAGCAAGCCGCCATCCAGACTGACGAGAAGGGCCAGTTCGAGGTCCCGCGCCTGGCTTCGGGGAACGTTACGTTGCGTGTGCTTGCGGACGGCTACACGACGGCGCGCGTGACCGCGCCGACGAACAGTTTCGATGTCGAAGTGAGGATGAAGCCCGCCGCGGAGAAGTTGCGCCTCGCCATCAAGGTTGCGGATCAAGCGGGAAAGCCGGTGCCCAAAGCGCCGGTGACGTTGACGCAACAGACCTTCACGGAATCGGAACCGAAGAAGGAGGTACTTGCCACCACCGCGGACGGCAACGGCGTGGCCGTGTTTCAGTTGAAGCCCCTGCCGTTGAAAGACGCACCCCGTACGCGCGCCGTGATTGCGTGCGACGTCCCGGGATACACGCTCGCGTACCGTGGCGTGCGGCTTGACGAAGAGCGCGAACTCGTCATGCAGGTGCGGAAGGACGCGCCCTGCTGGAACGTGACGGTGCTCGACGAAAACGACAAGCCGGTTTCGGGCGCCAAGGTGCATCTGGTCTCGTGCCGCGATAGCGCGGAGGAAGGTGACGACAGCGCCTTTGCGAACCTGGATACCGACGGTCCCTCGTTCAGCGCCAACGCGGAAGGCCGGGCCGAGTTCACGCGCATCGGAAAGCAGTACAGCGTAAATGGAGAAGTCACCATGCCAAACTACTGCATGGAGCGTTTCTGGTTCGACGCCAAGCGGGACGCCGATGCGGAGAAGGTCATTCGTCTTAAGCCGGGCGGGAATGTGGAAGGCCGTATCGTGCTCAAAGGCTCGGAAACGTTGGTCCCCAGAATGAGGGTGATACTCCAGAATCAGGCGGATGGACGTAGCGCGGCAAGCGACGACGGGACCTTCACCGTGGACGGTCTGCGTGAAGGCGATTACCGCGCCTTCGCCCAGGCCATCGACAAGGCCAATCGAAAATACGTATGCCCCGTTCCCGCGCCGGTCACCGTCACCGTGAACTCGACTTCCAAGGTGACGGTCGAGGTTGTCGAGGGTGTTGCCGTGCGGGGGACCTTCCTCGAAGAGAACTCCGGCAAGCCGCTCAAAGCCAATTGCGGCGTCCAGGCGCGCAAGAAGGAAGACAAGAATCCCGCGGGATGGGCGCGTCCGGACGAGAACGGAGCATGGGAAATGTATCTTCCCGAGGGCGAATATGACCTGGTCTATGCCGTGGAACCGGGCAACAAAGAACGTGCGTTCAAGAGCATTAAGGCCGAGAACGGCAAGCCCATCGAGGGCCTTGCCATCGAATACGACTTGTTGCAGGAAGACTCTACGGTAGCGAAATAACTCAGCGCTTCCCCGTTTTGTGAGGAGCCATGCTTCACGAGGTTCAGCGCCCGTGCTTGTAATCGTAATCGACCGAAGATCGAAAGGCTGTAGTCTTAACAGAACGGCCTTTTCACCGAGGTTATGACCATTGCCAACACTCGGCTGGCAGTGGCTCGATTACGAGTCGTCATGAAGCGCGGCTTCACGCGGGAGGATGAAAATGCGGCGCGTCTCAAGCGGCGAACCGATACATCAAGGAACGCTGGACCACCTGTCATTCTGAGCGAAGCGAAGAATCTCGCCTGCGATAGAGGCCTCACGTGCCAGGAGATTCTTCGCTTCGCTCAGAATGACAGGTGGTCGGGTTTCTGTTTTCGAGGTAGCTCGATTACGAGCTCGATTACGAGCACGAGCAAGAGCACGACCAAGACCAAGAGCAAGAATAGACGGAGCCACATAGAAACGTGGGAGCACTGAAGCGAAATAACCGTTGCATTACACACGTCTCTGCACGATAATCGAAGAGACGCAACCGAAAGGAGGCGCACTATGATGCGACATCGGATGCTGACGGCCGCGGTGCTGGCCGTCATGTTGGCCTGCGCGCTGCCGCAGGCCGCCCACGCGGGTTGAGGGTCTCCCCCTCGGAGCCAGTTGGCTTCGGCCCAGCTCGATAAACTCTGGGAAGGCTGGATGACCGACCTTTCCGAGAGTTATGCGGTATCCATGGACCTGCTCGCCCAGGACAAGCCCGGCGAGGCCAAGGACCAGTTCCGCCGCCGTTTCGTCATGACGGTCAAGAAACTGTTCTCGGAAGCGGCGCGCACCTATCCGGCGCGTTTCGAGAAGGCGAAATGCTGGACGGATTGGACACGGGATCTGTACACGCTGACGCGCAAGGCCGAGGACGCCTTCGGCAAAGGCGATATCGATCAGGCGCGCATCCTGCTGCCCGAATTGCGCCGTCATTTCTACAACCTGCATCGCGAAGTGGGCCTCGACCGAACCAACGACGGCATCTACGCCTTCCTCGTGTTGCTCGACAACGACCGCGTGTCGGCCGAGCAGCTCAAGGCCGCGCTGGAGGCGGTGGATCGCGCCGAACCCGCGACTAAGGCGAAGGCCGAATCCGACGCCTACGCCAAGGCAAAGGCGCCGTGGAAGGAGCAAGTCGAACCTATGCTCGCAGGCGGCGCAATCGCCAAGACGCAAATCGACGCGTTACGCGCAAGTACCCTGGGCCTGTACAAGGCCTACGGAATCCAGTTCGAGTAACGCGCGCCGCGGTGGACAGAGCGGACTGGATGGACGAAGCGGACGCAGGATTGCGTGGCAACGATGATCGCTGATTTGGGCCTTTGTGCACTGGTGACGCTCATTGCGTGCGGCTTTCTCGTGACGCCCGTCTGCCTTGTTGCCTTCGTGAGCCAGTTCTTTAAGGCGAGCAGGGCGCTGAAACTGGGCCGCTTCAGGGAAGAAGTGGCCGAACTGCGCCTCACGATCGAACAAACACAGAGCGAGGGGGAATCGCGCGAACTACAAAGGAGACTTCGGCGCGCCGCTCGGAAAGTCAGGGGTATCGAAAGGTACTTGTTGACGCCTTGGTATCGGATTGTCTACTACTGGGTACGCATCGTACTGATCTTGGCCGGCATGGCAAGTGCCGCGTTCATGTATCGTTTCCCTCCAGTCTCTTGGCCTGGCGCATTCTTCTTCGTAAACCAACTGCTAGAGCAACCTAAATTAAACTGTAGCCGCACGAAACAAACCAATTACTGATATCTGCGAAGGAGACTTCCTCCATTGCGTGAGCGATGGCCTCGTATAGGGATTCGAGGTCGCGAGCCTTGGCCTTGCGCAGGAATGTTTTGATTTTGCTCCACATCTTCTCGATGGGATTGAGATCGGGACTGTAAGGGGGTAGATTCCAGAGGGTGGCCCCTGTCGCTTCGATGGCGGCACGGGCTCGTGCGTCTTTGTGTACGGACAGATTATCCATCACGACAATGTCGCTGCTTTCGAGCGTGGGAGCGAGTACGAATTCGGCCCAGGCGGAGAACGCGTCGCCGTCCATGGGACCGTCAAGTACCCATGGAGCTTGCGGGCCATTTCGTCCTACGGCCGCGATCATCGTGGTGGTTTGCCAGCGGCCGTTGGGAACGTGATCAACGACTCGGACACCTCGCGCGGCGCGGCCGTAGAGCCGGGTCATGTTCGTTTTCGCGCCAGACTCGTCTATAAACAAGAGACGACGATGCGGCACATGCGCTACTGTTTCACTCCACAGCACACGCGCCACCTGGACATCGGGGCGATTCAGCTCGTCGGGACAGAGCGTCTTTTTTTTAATGACAAACCCATGCGCTTCAAGACATAGAAGACGGCCTGCGGCGTGCAAGAGACACCGATCGCATCACGCAGTTCCTCAAGCGTCAGGTCCGGAGAGTCGCGAACCAAGCAGCCGAGCATCCGCTGGTGTTCGGCCGTGATTTTAGGCTTGGCCCCCGAATAGCGATGCCGTGCCGCAATATCGCCCGTAGCTCTGCGTTGCTGCAACAGCTTCTTCACCATACCCAACGACACATTATAGCGACTCGCGATCTGCTCTCGAGTGCCCTCGCCGCGGTCATACGCGTTCACAATGCGTTCTCGAAGATCGTGCGACAAAGTAACCATGGCTACTTATAGCACAAACGAAAAGAAAATGGCTATAGTTTTATTTAATATGCTCTAGTATTGGCCGCTGGAATATCGATAAGCGTCGAGAGATGGCCTGTATTCAAAAGGCGATTACTAATCGGGGGGATGGTCGTTGCAGTCCTGTTCAACTTCGTTGTTCTTCGATTCGGCGATTACAGCCGGTGGCACGGCGGCGGCCGGCCCGGTGTGTTCTGTGAAGATTTCTGTTCCCGCTGGAACGGCGAATGCGTCTATAGGATCGAGACGGAATACGTTTGCGATCTCGGCGACCACTATCACCGTATAACGAAAGGACCGGTTTCAGATCAGCCTGACGGTATCAAGCGGCACGGAAGATGGACCAGATACATTCGATTCGAAGCGAGTAGCCCGGAGTATGAGTGGTACTGGAACGGCGAAAAGATCTCCGAGGACGAATGGCGGAACCGAAGCAGGACGTAGGGCCTCGTCTCGCAGTTCCTTCGTAGACCGAGATCAAAGCTTCATCCTTGATCTCTCGTCCCTTATCCTTCATCCCTTTGCCGTTTATCATTTATCGTTTAGACTTTTGCTCTTCCATCTTTTTGGCCGCGCCTCCGCTGCTCCGTGTCTGTCGGTGTCTTGAAATGGGCCGGACTGTCCCTTACCATAGGCTCCGGCTAAGGAGGCTTCTCGATGAAGGCCGTGATTCTGTGCGGCGGACAAGGCACCCGCATCCGCGACATCAGCGAGGTCGTCCCGAAACCGATGCTGACGATCGGCGGCAAGCCTATCCTGTGGCATATCATGAAAGTCTACGCCGCGTACGGCATCAGCGAATTCGTGCTGGCCTTGGGGTACAAGGGGTGGCTTATCAAGGAGTTCTTTCTGAACTATCAGCCGATGGTGTCCGATTTCACGATCGCGCTGGGCCGGCATAACGCCATCGAGTTTCATGACCACGCAGCCGAATCGCATTGGAAAGTGACCCTCGTGGACACGGGCGAGCAGACGATGACCGGCGGGCGCGTGTTGCGCGTGCGGCGCTATCTAGAGGGCGAAGACGCGTTCTGCCTGACCTACGGCGACGGGCTGGCGGACATCGATATCGCGCGGCTGGTCGCGTCGCATCGGGCTTCGGGTCTCGCGGGCACGATTTCGGGGGTCCGTATCGCCGGGCGTTTTGGGGAACTGCAGGCCAAGGACGGCAAGGTAGTCAGCTTTGAAGAAAAGCCCGCGGTGACCGCGGGACGAATCAGCGGCGGGTTTATGGTGTTCGACAACCGCCGGCTGTGGGACTATTTCGACGGCGACGAGGACGTCGTGTTCGAACGCGGGCCGCTGGTGCGCATGGCGGGCGACGGGCAGCTCGGATGTTACGAGCATGACGGCTCGTGGCAGTGCATGGACACGCCGCGCGAATACGCGAAGTTGAACGATCTCTGGGACCGAGGCGAGGCGTTCTGGATAAGTAAAATTGAGTAATTGAGTAATTGAGTAATTTGAGATTGAGTCATCAAACGAGATGACATTCACTCTCGTTCTTTCAATCGTTCAATCACTCAATTTCAAGTTACTCAATTACTCAATTATTTAATTGCTTAATTACTCAATGTCCTGAGTTCATTATGGGGTGGCTGGACGGATATCGAAATCGCCGGTGCCTGGTTACGGGGCATACGGGGTTCAAAGGCGCGTGGCTCTGCGCGTGGCTGCATACGCTGGGCGCGGAGGTGACGGGCTATGCCCTCGATCCGCCTACGGAACCCCATCTCTACGGGCTTGCGCGGCTCGGCGAATGGATTGACGACCGGCGCGGGGACGTGCGCGATATGGACCGGCTGGCGCGTGCCATGGACGAGGCGCGGCCCGAAATCGTGTTCCATCTTGCGGCGCAGGCTATCGTGCGGCGCGGGTATGACGATCCCAAGGCGACGTTCGACATCAACGCCGGCGGCACGGTGAACGCGCTCGAAGCGGCGCGCCAATCCGAGTCGGTGCGCGCGGTGGTGGTGGTGACGAGCGACAAGTGTTACGAGAACGTCGAGTCCGCCCATGCGTATCGCGAATCGGATGCGCTGGGCGGACATGATCCATACAGCGCGTCGAAAGGCACCGCCGAGATCGTGGCGTCCGCGTATGCGCGGTCGTTTTTCGAAACGCGCGGCGTCGGGCTAGCCACCGCCCGCGCGGGCAACGTCATCGGCGGGGGCGACTGGGCGCCCGACCGGATCGTGCCCGACGCGGTGCGCGCGCTGGCAGCGGGCCAGCCGATCGCGGTGCGGCATCCCGGCGCGGTCCGTCCATGGCAGCACGTCCTCGAACCGCTGTCCGGCTATCTCCTGCTTGGTGCGCGGTTGTTTGAGGGAGGCGACGCCCGCGGCGCGTGGAACTTCGGCCCCGAGACGGCCTCGTGTTGCAGCGTCCGCGAACTCGTCGAGACGTTCCTGAGGCACTACGGGTCCGGAACCTGGACCGACGTTTCGGACCGTCAATCGCGCGAGCGGCATGAAGCGCGGCTGCTGTCGCTGTCGTGGGATAAGGCACGCGAGCGGCTCGGGTGGCGGCCGCAGTGGGACCTCGATACGGCCGTTCGGCGCACAAGCGTTTGGTACCGCGGCGTGGCGGACGGCGCGGACGCTCGCGCGCTCTGCCTCGACGATATTCGCGCGTACGAACAGGCCCTTCGGGCGGGGCCTGCGGACGGCGTTGCGGCGAGGGAGGTCTGACGGGTTCGCATGCGGCGGGTCTTCGAGAGGATCGGAACGCGGGCACGCGCGCATCGGGGCTTTCTGTGCGACGCGGGGATCGCGATCCTGCTGGGCGTGGCAGGCTTTGCGGCGTGCTTCTCGTATCTCGAGCAGCGCCCGAAGCTGGGCGGCCAGTGGTTTCCCATGGACAGCAATTGGCTGCAGGCGAGCGTGATGGTGGCGCTGGGCCACGGCGTCACCTTTTGTTCGGACATCTACAGCGTGCCCGGCCTCAACGATTTCATCACGCAACGCATCGACCATTGGCCTGACGGTCCGATGCCGGATAACGTCAAGCCTACCGGCCAAGTCCGCACGGCGTTCTTTCAGGCCCATCGTTATCTGCTCTACGCAATGGGGATGGGGTTGCGCGCGTTTGGGATTTCGACGGCCGGAATTGCGAAGTACATGGCGGTGGTCTTCGGGTTGGCCGCGGTGTTTGCCTACGGTCTGTTCCGGCTGGGCATGAACCGTGTGTTCAGCGTTATCGGGACCGCGATCCTGATGTATTCGCCGGCCGTGCTTCAGCAATCGATCTTCGTGCGCGATTTCAGCAAGGCCCCCTTCGTACTCGCCGCGTTGTTCATCGCCGGCTACCTCATCAAGACCCCGCTCAGCAGAAAGGCGTTCTGCGCGCTGTCGGCGTTGTTGGGATTGATCGTGGGCGTAGGGCTCGGATTCCGTATGGACCTGCTCGTCTTCGCGCCGGGCGGCATCCTCGTGGTCGCGCTCTGCGCGCGGGGCGCACGGCGCCTTCCAATGCTGCTGCGGCTGGCGGGAGTGGCGCTGTTCCTGGCGGGATTCCTCGTCCCGGGGCTGCCCATTTTGATTGCGATGCAAGAATTCGGCGGGACGACCGCGCACTTTATCATTCAGGGCTTCAGCGCGGAGTCGCGCGAGGCGCTCAACCTGATTCCGCCGTCGTACACGCTGCTTTATTCCAACAGCGACGGCCTCGTCCACGCGACCGAGAACAGTTTCGATCGCCGGCTGCGGCCGGAACTTCACGCGCGCGAGACCATGCGGACCTTTAGCCGCGAGGCCGAACTGGCGGGCCGCCGGTATCTCGCCCAAGTCGCGATGACGTTTCCCGGGGACGTGGTGACGCGCGCCTACGGGGCCGTGCTTCGGGTCTTGCGCGGCACCTCGTTTCAACTGGCGTTGTTCTCGCAAGGGGACGATCCCATCCTGGCGCGTCTAGTTCGCCTGGAGGTTCCGCTCGCGGTGCATTTCAATCGATACGGCCCTATCTACGCGTTGCTTGCCGTATTGCTTATCGCCGGGCGCGACCTCCGGATCGCCCTGAGCGTGGTCATTCTGGTGTTTTACATTTGCGGCTATCCCGCGCTGCAATTCCAGCAGCGCCATGTGTTCCAGTTCGGATTCGTCGCGCTGTGGTTTCCGGGATTCCTGCTGGATCGCGCGCTTCACGCGCTCCTGTCGCTGCGGCACGCCGAGGCGCGCGCGAAGATTCGTTCGTGGCGGCCCGCCGCGGTCTTGCCGCCCCTGGGCCGCATGGCCGTGGTCGTTGTGGCGCTCGTGGCGTTTCTCGGCGCGCCGTGGTACGGAGCCCAGGCGCTTCAGCGCCGGAACGTGCATGCGCTTGTCGAGCAGCATCGCCACGCGGACCTCGAACGTGTCGAGACCGAGCGCACGGACGAGGGAGGGCGCGTGTGGTTCCGTCCGGTGAAGCGGCTTCCGTCGCTGAATGTGCCGGAGGATACGCCGGGTTGGGAAGTACCGGGCGAGTACCTGGTCGCGGTTTTCGAGCCGCCCGCCAAAGGGTGCGTGATCTGGATCGAGTACGATTCGCGCTGGTGCGCGGACGATTATTCGCAGATGATGCACGTGGCAGACGCCGGGCCTGGCGATCAAGGTCCGCTGGAATACTTCTTTGCCGTATACGATACTGCCGCGGAGGTGCCCAGCGGGATTAATGCCTTCGAGGCTATCCGCAAACCCTTTGTGGGGATCGGCATGCAGAACGATATCGCGCCCAAGTTCAAGGGGCTGTATCGTGTGAGGAACGCGGCGGAGTTCCCGCTGTGGCTCTATATGACGCTGCCATCGGACCTGCGGTCCTTTCGAGACCATGAGGCGTTCGAATGGCAGGTGCCGCCGCCGAAGGTCCTTTGATGCGCCGCGGAAGGGATGACGATGAGACATCGGATTGTTGAGGAAGACCTGGACCGCATTCTCGCCGCGCGGGTGGACTGGTCCGCGTTCGATGACGCTACGGTGCTGGTAACCGGCGCAAACGGGTTTCTTCCGGCCTATGTTGTCGAAACGCTGCTGCGCCGCAATGAGGCGCGCGGATTGGGCGCGACCCATGTGATCGGGCTGGTCCGCAATGAGGAACGCGGCCGCGAGCGTTTCCGCAACTATGAAGGCCGGCCGGACTTCGCGTTGGTTGTCCAGGACGTGTGCGAGCCGTTCCAGTACGCCCGTCCCATCAATTTCATTGTGCACGCCGCCAGCCAGGCCAGTCCGAAATATTACGGGGTCGATCCCACGGGCACGCTGGGACCCAACGTGCTGGGGACGCGCCACTTGCTCGAGATGGCGCGCGAACATCCGGTTCGCAGCTTCCTGTTTGTGAGTTCGGGCGAGGTCTACGGCCACGTCTCGGACGACGCGGTCCCGACGGACGAGGGCACGTTCGGCGCGCTCGACCCGATGGACGTGCGGTCCTGCTATGCGGAGAGCAAACGCATGGGCGAGACCATGTGCGCGGCGTGGTGGCATCAGCACGGGGCGCCTGCGAAGGCCGTGCGGCCGTTCCATACGTATGGCCCGGGGATGCGTTTGGACGACGGGCGCGTGTTTGCCGATTTCGTGGCCGACATCGTGCAGGGCCGCCATATCGTGATGCGTAGCGACGGAAAAGCGACGCGGGCGTTTTGTTACTTGGCCGACGCCATCGAGGGCTTCTTCACGGTGTTGCTGCACGGCGAAAACGGACAAGCGTATAATGTGGGGAACGACGCCTGCGAGGTGGCGATTCTCAAGCTGGCGGAGATGCTCACGCGTCTGTTCCCCGAGAAGGGGCTGCGCGTCATCAGCGATCCGCTGTCCGCCTCGCCCGGCTATATGAAGAGCACGATCGCGCGAAGTTGTCCGAACACCGCAAAGTTGCGCGCCCTGGGCTGGCGGCCTCGGACGCCCATCGAGGAAGGCTTCGCGCGAACCGTCCGGAGCTACGCGCCGTAACCGCCGAGAGGATCGCCATGACAGAGAATCCGCTCAAACAGAAACTTGCCCGGGGCGAACCGATCCTCGGGACGTGGTCGATCATTCCGTCGCCTATCGTCGCCGAGATCATGGGACTGGCCGGGCTGGATTTCCAGATCCTCGATATGGAGCACGGCGTGTTCGACATGGGCACGCTCGATGCCACGATCCGCGCGTGCGAAACGGCGGGGTGTTCGCCGCTCGTGCGCGTGCCCGGCATCGCGCCATTCACGATTCAGGCCGTCCTCGATCTTGGCGCGCACGGCATTGTCGTGCCGCAGGTTCCGGACGAGCATGCGGCCCTGGCAGCGGTCCGTTGTATGAAGTACGCGCCCGAGGGCACGCGCGGTTACAACCCGTTCACGCGCGCGGCCCAGTACGCGAATCCCGCGACGAACGAAGCCGGCAAACTCGACAACCGGTTCGGGCTGGCGTCGGTTATCGTCGAGAGCGAAAGCGCATGGAACGCGCTCGACCGCATTCTCGAAGTCCCGGGCCTCGATATGGTGTATCTCGGCGTGTACGACATGTCGGTCGCGCTGGGGTGCAAGGGCGACGTCCACGCGCCGCGCGTGGCCGAGTTTGTGGTGTCGTCCACGCGCCGGATACGCGATGCGGGCAAGGCCGCGGGCCTGATGGTCAAGACGCGCGCGGAGATGGACGCCGCGCTCGAACTCGGCGCGAATGCGCTCGTGTTCGCGGTCGATACCTTCGTGATCCGCGGCGCGGTGGCGCAGGCCGTCGAGACGTTTCGCGAGGCGTGCGCCGGCAGGCCGGGCGGGAGCCGTTGATATGCCGATGCGCGTGGCCGATTACATCGCGCGGCATTTGAACTCCGTGGGCGTCAAGACCGTGTTCATGCTCTCGGGCGGCGGCATGATGCACCTGGTCGACGCCGTCGGGCGCGTTCCGGGGCTTCGCTACGTCTGCAATCACCATGAACAGGCCAGCGCGATGGCGGCGGACGCGTACGCGCGGCAATCGGGATCGCTGGGCGTCTGTTATGCCACGAGCGGCCCTGGGGCGACGAATATTCTAACGGGGCTTGTCGGCGCGTGGCAGGATTCGTCGCCGGTGCTGTTCCTCACGGGACAGAGCAAAGTCTCGCAGACGATTCGCGGGTCGGGTATCGAAGGCCTCCGGCAGTTCGGCGCGTTCGAAGCCGACATCGTTCCTATCGTCCAGTCCGTTACGAAGTACGCCGTGTTTCTCGACGATCCGAAACAGGCGCGCTACCACCTCGAAAAGGCGATTCATCTCGCGCTGACCGGCCGCCCGGGTCCGGTGTTGATCGACGTGCCGCTCGACGTGCAGGGCGCGCCGATCGATCCCGAGACGCTGCCCGCCTATGAACCGCAGGCGCCGGACATGGGAACCGTCGACGAAGCCGCGCTGCGCGAGGTCCTGTGCGCGATCGACACCGCCGAACGCCCGCTGGTTCTCGCGGGATACGGCGTCCGGTGCGCGCAGGCGGTCGACGCGTTTCGTTCGTGGGTTGCGCGGTCCGGACTTCCTGTCATTACCACGCAACTCGCCAAAGACGTGTTGCCGTATGACGACCCGTTGTTCACGGGGCATCCCGGCGTGAAGGGCGATCGGCCGGGCAACTTCGCCGTGCAGCGCGCCGACCTCTTGCTGTGCCTGGGATGCAGTCTGAACGCCATGACGACCGGGTACGAACTCGACGCCTTTGCGCCGCGCGCGCATAAGATCATGATCGATCCCGATCCCGCCGTGCTGCGCAAAGAAGACGTGAACGTCGCGCAGAAGATTCGGTGTGATATCGCGTCGTTCCTGGCGGGCGCGCTAGCCAATACGGCGCCGCAGGATGCGGAACGCTTCGCAGCATGGCGGCGGCAATGCCTTGAATGGAAGGCGCGCTACGCCGTGCGGAACGAGCCGCACGACCTCAGCGACGGTCCCGTGAACTTCTACGAGTTCGCGGATGTCTTGAGCGACGCGCTAGCCGGAAGCGAAACGATCGTCACGGACGCGGGTTCGGCGTTTTATGTGATGGGCCAGGCGTTCAAGGCCAAGCGCGATCAGCGTTACATCGTATCCGGCTCGCTGGGCGCGATGGGCTTTTCGCTCCCGGCGAGCATCGGCGCGGCCGTGGCGGACCCGGCGCGGATGGCGGTGTGCGTGACGGGCGACGGCTCCTTGCAGACGAACATTCAGGAGCTTCAGACCGTGCGGCACAACGGGCTGAACCTGAAGTTGTTCATCATCAGCAACGACGGGTACGCGTCGATCCGCAACACGCAGGCGGGGTTCTTCGACGGGTTCTACGTCGGGTGCAGCCGCGACAGCGGCGTATCGATTCCTCCGCTCGACAAACTTGCGGACACCTACGGAATTCCATTCGTAGCGTGCGAACATCGCGGGCGGCTCGCCGAATCAATCCGCGAGACGCTGGACCGTCCAGGCCCCGTCATGTGTTCCATCACCGCTCAGCCAGGCCAGCAAATCATCCCGACGGTCACGTCGGTCCGGTTGCCCAACGGCGCGATGAAGTCGGCCGATCTCGACGCGATGTTTCCCTTTGTGGACCGGGGTACCGATGAGTGAAACGCATCCCAAACTGAAGGCCGCGATCCTCGGCAGCGGCAACATCGGCACGGACCTGCTTGTGAAAGTGCTGCGGTCGCCGTATCTCGAATGCGCGCTGTTTATCGGACGGCGGCTGGGCACGCCGGGTATGGCGAAGGCGGCGAGCCTGGGCATGCGGCTTTCGGACCAGAGCATCGACGCGATCGTGCGCGAGCCCGAGTGCTGCGACCTCGTGTTCGACGCGACGAGCGCGGCGGACCATATGCGTCATGCGCCCATCCTGGAGCGCCTCGGCAAGATCGTCGTCGACCTGACGCCCTCGAATCTCGGGGTGATGTGCGTGCCCGCGGTCAATCTCGACGAGGGCCTTGCCGCGCGCAACGTCAGCATGGTCACCTGCGGCGGGCAGGTGTCGATTCCGCTGGCGCACGCCATCGCGCAAGTGCACCATCCGGTGGACTACATCGAAGTCGTCTCGACCATTGCGTCGCGCAGCGCAGGCCCCGGGACGCGCATCAACATGGACGAATACGTCATGACGACGGAGCGGGGCGTCCTGCGTTTCTCGCACAGCCGGCGCGCGAAAGCGATTCTCAACATCAACCCCGCCGAGCCGCCCATCATCATGCAAACGACGGTGTTCGCCCAAGTCCGCGACCCGGACGTGGACGCGGTCCGTGGCGCCGTCGAACGCGTGGTCGAGAAGCTGCGCGCGTACGTGCCAGGATACCGGCTGATTAGCCCGCCCGTGGCGGAAGGCGATCGGCTGGCCGTCCTGGTTGAAGTTCAGGGGCGCGGCGATTATCTTCAACGGTACGCAGGGAATCTCGACATTATTAACTGCGCGGCGCTGGCCACGGCGGAAGCCTTCGCGCAACGCGCCAGAGAACCGCATGCATAGAAGCCAACCATCGACCACGATTGGCTCCGGCCGCGCCGGGAGGCGCGAGGCCGTCTATTGTGTTCCCAACGTCCGTTCCTCCGAGGCGACGCATCATGCCTGACGTCATCATTCACGACCCGACCTTGCGCGACGGCAACCACGCGGTCCGGCATCAACTGACCGCGGAGCAGATCGCGGTATACGCCGAAGCGGCCGACGCGGCGGGCGTGCCGGTGGTCGAGGTGGGCCACGGCAATGGGCTGGGCGCGTCGTCGTTGCAGGTCGGCCTCAGCCGCACGGACGACGCGTCGATGCTCAAGGCCGCGCGCGCGAAACTGTCGCGCAGCAAGCTGGGCGTGTTCGCGATACCGGGGTTTGCCACCATCGAGCGCGACTTGCGTCCCGCGATCGAAATCGGCGCGGACGTGGTGCGCATTGCGGCGCATTGCACCGAGGCCGACATCACGCAGCGCCATATCAGCTTCGTGCGCGAACAGGGCAAAGAAGTCTACGGCACGCTGATGATGAGCCACATGGCGCCTGACGACCTGCTCTGCGAGGAATGCGGCAAGCTCGAATCCTACGGCGCCAACGGCGTAATCCTCATGGATTCCGCGGGCGCGTCGCTGCCGTCCGATATCGCGCAACGCGTCGGCGCGGTGGTCAAGAGCGTGGGCATTCCCGTCGGATTCCACGGGCACAACAATCTCGGCATGGCCATCGCAAATGCGATCGCCGCGGTCGAGGCGGGCGCACGCATTCTCGACGGTTGTTCGCGCGGATTCGGCGCGGGTTCCGGCAATGCGCAACTCGAAGTGCTGGTCGCGGTGCTCGAAAAGATGGGATACGGGACCGGCATCGATCTTTATAAGGTGCTGGATTTGAGCGATATCGCCGAGCGCCATTTGATGACGGCGATCCCGTCGATCACCCCGGTGAGCATTGTCAGCGGGCTTGCGGGCGTGTTCTCCGGATTTGCGAAACATGTCGAGCGCGTTGCCGCCGAATACGGCGTCGATCCGCGCGATATCTTTTTCGAACTGGGCCGCATGCGTGTCGTCGCCGGACAGGAAGACCGCATTCTCGACGTGGCCCAGAAACTCAAAGCCAAGCGCGAGGGCCGGACATGACCGAGGCGCGCGACAGGCACATCGAACAGGACTTCAGAGACCTCTTCGCGGACGGCGCGCGCGAACTGGAACCCTTGCGCGACAGCACGATCCTGGTCACGGGCGGCACCGGGTTTCTCGGCACCTGGCTGGCCGAACTCATTGCGTTCGCCAACGACCATTTCGCCTTTAACACGCGCATCGTGTTGTTGTCGAGCCGGGCCGGAACGTTTCGCGACCGCGTGCCGCATCTCGCGGGGCGCGGCGACGTGACGGCGATCGAGCGCGACATCCGGCATCTGGTCGATATCCCCGAAGACGTGGCGTGGATCGTCCACGCGGCGTGTTCGCCCGACAGCCGGCTGCACGCATCCGATCCGTTGCGCACGATCGACGTCATCGTCAACGGAACCGCGACGTTGCTCGCCACGGCCGCGCGTCTGCCCGCGCTGAGGAACGTCGTCAACGTCAGCTCGGGATGGGTGTACGGGCACGCGGCGTCCTGCGAAGAAGGGTTGTCCGAACGTTCGTGGGGGGCGCTCGATCCGGCCGCGATGGCGTCCGTCTATGCCGAAGCCAAGCGATGCGCGGAGGCCTTGTGCGCCGCTTACCGCAGCGGGCATCGCCTGCCTATCGTGACCGTGCGTCCCTTCGCGTATCTTGGACCGTACCAGTTGCTCGACAAGCCGTGGGCCGTGAACAACTTCTTGCGTGACGCGTTGCGCGGCGGGCCGATCCGGATCCTCGGCGATCCGGGGACCGTTCGCAGCTATCTCTATGCAAGCGACATGGCGTACTGGACGCTTCGCGGGCTTGTCGCGGGCAAGAGCGGCCAGGCGTTCAATATCGGCAGCCCTCACGGCGTCACGCTGCACGATCTCGCGCGGGCCATCGCGGCGCAGTGTCCGCGTCCCGTCGAGATTGCGCTACCCACGCTTCCGAAAGACGCGCTTGCCGGGGCGCGATTCGTGCCCGACGTGCGCGCGGCGCAATCGGCGCTCGGCGTGCGCGTGACCGTCGACCTCGATACGGCGATCGGCCGGACGCTTCGCTGGCATCAGGAAGCAGGGAAGGACTCCTCATGAAGCGGATCAGCGTGGTGACTCCGTGCTTCAACGAAGAAGGCAACGTGCGGCTGCTGTCCGAACGTGTGAAAGAGGTGTTTGCCGGCCTGCCCGAATACGAGTTCGAACACATCTTCGCCGACAACCGCTCCGAGGACAACACGCTTGCGGTCCTCAAGGCGATGGCGCTTGAAGACCAACGGATTAAGATCATCGTCAACGCGCGGAACTACGGCTCAATCCGATCGCCGTTCAATGCCGTGCTCGCGGCGCGGGGCGACGCCATCGTCATGCTCGCGGCGGATCTTCAGGATCCGCCAGAGATGATCGCGCAGTTTGTCGAACGGTGGGAACAGGGCTACCAGGTGGTGTTCGGCGTGCGCGCGCAACGGCAGGAGCCGGCATGGATGACCGGGCTGCGCCGGGCGTATTACCGGCTGCTTAACCAGATGTCCGAAGACGAACTGGTCAGCGACGCGGGCGATTTCGTCCTGTTCGACAAGAAAGTCCAGGACGTGTTGCGGCAAATCCACGACACCAATCCGTATCTGCGCGGGCTGCTGGCGTCGCTGGGATTCTCGCACACGGGCATCGAATACCACATGGGGGAACGCCACTCCGGGAAGACCAAGGCCAGCGCGACTAACCTTATCGCCTACGCGCTGACCGGGTTCATTCATCACACGATGCTCCCACTGCGGCTCGCGACGTTCGTGGGACTGAGCATGTCCGGCGTGAGCATCTTGGCGGCATTCATTTTCCTGTTCCTCAAACTGCTCCGATGGAGCGATTCGCCGCCCGGCATCGCGACGATCATCATCGGACTCTTCTTCCTGTCCGGCGTGCAGTTGTTCGTCCTGGGATTCCTGGGCGAACTGGTGGGCGCGATCTATCGCCAAGGAAGAAATCTGCCGCTGGTGGTGGAGGTCGAGCGGATCAACTTTGACGAAGAGGAATCTGAGTAATTCGCTTTTCGTTGCGGCGTCGCGGCGCTCGAAGCCCCGGCTTCGCCGAGTTGCTCTGAAACGAAACCTCCGTGTTGAGTCGTAGGACGAGCGTGATGCCCTGTTCATTGCGTGCCGTTACTGCGCCGCTCCCGGTTCGCTCGATGGTCCGTTAACCACGAGCACGATTTTACCGGTAACGCCTCCCTTCGCAAGCAATTCCTGTGCGTTTCTTGCTTCGTCAAGAGGAAATCGTTGCGCGATGAGCGGTTTGATCTTCTCCTGTTGAAGGAGGTCAAACAGGGCGATCACGTCCTGTCGGAACAACTCCGGCTTCAGCCGTTTGAACCATTGGATGCTGTAGGGGACCACTCGTCTCCGGCCTGGAAGAAGCCAGCCCCCGGCGATGTACAACGCGAAGATAGCCGTTCCACGGAAGCGTTGACGCCGACCCGGACGCGTCGAAGTCAACCCCTCCCCGCGTAATGAAGTGGAAAGGCCATAGCCCACCACCTTGCCGCCTGGCCGGAGCGCATCGCGGGATTGCCAGAGGTGGGCGCCTCCGATGGGATCGAATACGGCGTCCACGCCGCCGCCCGTGAAGTGATGAACTTCACGCAAGAAGTCCTGATGCCGATAGTCTATTGGAACGCCGCCCAGGTCGGAAACAACCGGCGCCCCTCGCGACGAACAGGTGCCGTACATCTCCAATTCGGCGAGCCGCCCGAGTTGCATGAGTGCCGTGCCCACCCCGCCCGCCGCGCCGTGGATCAACACACGCTGGCCCGGTTTGACTTTGGCGGCGCGATGCATCATCTGGTACGCGGTGACATAATTCAGCACCAAGCTGACGGCTTCGGCGGCATCCAACCCCGATGGCACTGGAATCAATTCACGCTCCGGCAAACAGACGAACTCGGCGTACGAACCGCTGATGGGCATCGCGGCAACCGTCTGGCCTGGTTCGATTCCGGTAACTCCGTCGCCCAGCCGGTCCACTTCCCCAACCAGATCCCATCCCGGAGTGAAGGGCGGCAGGGGCGTTTCGGGATGGACGCCTTCGCGCGCCAGTACGTCGGGCAAAGAGACGCCTGCGGCCATCACTTTCACCCGTACTTCGCCAGCCTTCGGTTCGGGACACTCTTCTTCAATTACTTCAAGAGTATCGGGCCCTCCATAGCGAGTGACGATGATGCGCTTGGATTTCATGGCCTCTACCTCGATTGTGGGGCGATCCCAGTTCGTGCAACGTAACATCAACCCGCCGGGCTAACGCTGCGAGCATCTCTCGCGCTTGGATGTCGGACGACCAAGTTGCGCTCTTCGGAGGTCGTGCATATGCCCTTTTCACTCGCTACGGGGCAGTCGGAGGTTTGGCCACCGTCATGCCGTGACGCCGAAATACCTCCATCATCTTCGTGGGGTCCGGCGGACCACCTCCGGCAGCTTTGATCGTTTCAGCCGCTTCACGGAAATAGGCCGGGCCCATAATCGCTGGACTGATGACGCACAATTGCTTCACATCCTCGCCGCCGAAGTTGTCGAAACGGTGCGCCGCGCCCCGTGGAATGCACAATGCGTCCCCCGGTCCTACGGCGACCGGCACGCCGTCGACGGTCCACGTCAGAATCCCCTCGATGCCGTAGAGAACCTCCTCGTAGGCGTCATTCTTGTGGGCCGGCGCGGGTATCTTCTGCCCGGCGGGCACGCGAACCTCGAAGACGGATACGTTGCCGTCGGTATCCTCTCGCGTAAGCAGGAATCGAATCTCGATCCCCGAGGCTCCCATCCGGATGGTCTCTTCTGAAGGATTGACTGTCGATGCCTTCATACTCATCGCTGCGTGCCTTCCTGACGTATAGTTGGTGGCTCCGGGTAGCGGTTCGTTGAAGCGCGCTTCCGGGTCTCAAGCGTGCCTGCCCACGGCGTATTCGCGCCTGCGATTTCCACTCTCGGACGCCGAATCAGGCCATCGAGGCCAAGTTACGCGCCACCACGTCCATGGTCCTTTTCAACGTTTCACGGGGACTGAACTCGACGATTTCGGTCTCCTCATCGAAGATGACAAGATGACCCGGGGTAAGGTTATAGGCCTCACCGGCGCCGACAGACTCCTCGCGGTCCGCATACTTCACGCGAAACCGCCCACGGACGACGTATCCCCAATGGGGACAAGGACAGCGGTCATCCGGCAGGCCCTGAAACAATGGCGAGGGGTCAAGTCCCGCCGCGAAGGTCTCCCGCGCGACAGTCATGCCGCCCCATTCCGCCTGGCGGCTCGTGGATTCCGGCGCATCCAGGACCATGGGTAACTCACCAATCAATGCGTGCATCGTCAACTCTCCACGTTGGACGCTCAAGAGACGCTTTCTAGTTGGCTAGGAACACCTACTCCAGCGGAGGGTATTCCAGCGGCCCGGATTTCAGGAGCTAGCGTTTGAATCCATAAAGAGGGAGATCACTGGCGCTTCCAGCGACCCTGGACTCGCGCTACCACTCTCGCCCTACGAGAGGATGATGCGGAACATGGCGCAGTGGTTGGCGGGACGAACGGCAGCGGGTGCGATCGTTCCTTTGCCGGACATCGAGTTCGTGCTACTCGGATCGAGAGACCATTGCACGGTCGGGCGCGTCCCGGACTGGAACACCCTTCGCATCTGTCTTGGCCAGGAATGGATACGACCAACCCCGCCGAGTTCAGCACCTTCGCCGCGCCGTCGCCCCGCGAGGTGCAAGATGTGCAGTTCTCGGGAAAGGACGCGTTCACGTATCGCCTCAAGGGAGAGTCGGAACTGCACTTGGTCACCTTTTGAAACCGCTTCTTCCTGAGCGGCAAAGCACACGGGCGTCCTCATCCAAGCACCTACAGTTCTTGGGGGACAGGTCACGATCCTTGCAGTACTCACCGATCAATCTTTATTGTATAATGATTATATTATTGACATGTCTATAACTCGCTCGCCACGCATATGGCAATAAGTCATTTCGAGATTCTGCGATATCACTCTTCTCAATCCGCATTGGCGTTTGGGCAAAGCGCCTTGAATGCCGGTTCTACGTAGTGAAACGTTGCGAAAAGAGCCTGCGGAAGCAAGATCGATGTGCACGGCGACGGGAGGAAGCGGTAGAATCACTGAAAGAACGTCTATGTTGGCTGGAGTGAGGGCCGTACTGGAAATCCTGTGCTTGGCGGCGACGGAATGGCAAAGGGAATGCAAACAGTCCGAACGAACGCGCTTACCTACTTCGCGATGGTGTTCGGCTGGTCGTGGCTGTTTTGGGGGGCTTCGGTACTGGCCTGTGGCGAAGCCAATCCATCGACTTCTCCTCTCTTCCTTCTCGGTGGTGCGGGGCCATTCTTCGCGGCGGTGGCTTTGACCCACTTGCGTGAGGACCCGGTTACCCGCCGCGCGTTCTGGGTTCGAGCGTTCGATCCGCGTCTGATTCCCGGCCCTTGGTGGGCGGCCGCGCTCCTGCTCCACCCCGCTCTAATCGCAATCGCTTTTGCAGCGGATGTTGCGCTCGGGGGGGCGCTGCCGCCGCTGCGCGCACATCTGGATTCGCTTACAGCGGTGTTCGGTCTTCTGTTCTTTACCTTCTGGTTCGGGCCTCTGCCCGAAGAAATGGGGTGGCGAGGGTTTGCGCTCGACCGCCTTCAGACTAGTATGGGCGCCGTCTCTGCAAGCCTAGTCCTCGGGACCCTATGGGCTCTCTGGCATGTCCCGCTCTTCTTTGTCCCAGGCACATTTCAGATGAACCTCGGTTTCGGATCACTTCGCTCTTGGATCTTCCTGTCATCCATGCTTCCGCTATCCATTCTCATGACATGGGTTTATAACAACACCGCGAAAAGCACGCTGTCGGCCGTTCTCGTGCATTACTCAGGGAACCTGTGCGGTGCGCTATTTGTGAAGACGGATCGCGTGGCAGGAATCGAGGTCGTGTGTCTTTGCCTCGTTGCCGCGCTGGTCATTTGGGTTTGGAGACCGAGCCACATAACGGGACAAAGAAGTAGACCGTTCCCGACTTGAAAAGAAGGTCAGCGGTACATCTCGTAAGCAAGGAAGACGACATTCGGTGGCTACCACGAAACCTCCGAATTGATGGGCCGGTATTCATGATATTTGTATGGCCGGTTGATCTCGCTCATAACGTTCTAGCGTCGTCCAGATTCCCGAGGATCTCTCGTGTGGACATGGCCTTCTCCTCCGCTATCCGCCCATTCTTCTCGTGCTTGTTATTAGCCTAGCGCATTCAATATTAGAGTGTCACGCCTGATATGGGCGGTATCGAAGCGGACATTGTAGGCCACGAAGCCTACGTCTTATTCAGACATTCTGATCGTGTTCCAGGAGATAATATGTAATAACTATACAATGCACCAATAACATACTCATACATCACAACGTGCATCGGGGGCCTTTTCGCCTTCCACCTCCAACCCAAGAGTCTTCGCCGCTGCAGAAAGGGCTAGACGTGAGGGCAAAGCTATGATCGCCTGTTGCACGCAGCGCGATACACGTATCCTGGCGGCGCGACGTAGTGCCGCGCCGCCAGGAATGTCCAGCTACGATGACTCTATCAGGCGCGCTTGAGTTTCTGGACCAGCTTGCTGATCCAGAGGTCCGCGAATTCGGTGCCTAGCGTGTTCAGCACGTCGATGCCTTGCGTGCGGCCGAACTCGGTAGCGGCGTCGCGGGCGCGCTGGCGCGCAATCTTGGCTTCTTCGTCGGTGAGCTTGCCGTCTTCGCGCGCGTCTTTGATCGCCTTGACGTAGGTGCGGTAGGTCAGTTCGACGCCGGCCTCGAGGGCCTGAATCGCCTGCGCGAAGCGCTTCTCTTTCATGCGGCGAAACAGGTTGGTCGACTGGAAGAACGTCCACACGCCTCCCAGCAGCCCGCCCACGAGCGTCAAGCCCGCGTCCGAATTCAACACGTTGAGCATACTCATAGTCCTTCCTCCATGGTTTGTGCCTCTACCCCGCGTGCGCCGCTCCGCTTACAGGAACGCGCGCACGTCGATGATGTAACCGTTGACGGAATCGTCGGTGTCTTTGATCGAGGCCATCCCCGGACGGAGATAGACCCGCGCGATCGCGAGCGCGTCGGTATCGGCGGCCGGCGGCGACGGCGAGGCCGCTTCCGTTCCGGTCTTGACGCTGATACCCCACGCATCGAGCTTCGCCTGGACGAGGTCGATGCGCGGGTGCGCCACGGGCGCGGCGAACTCGGCGGTATCGGTGGTCGCGGCGAGCTTGTACGGGAACTTCGACACGAACGCGTAGCCCGGTTTCACCTTGACCGTCATGCTCGCGGGCGAAGACGCGATCGTCTTCAGGTCGTCGGTCGTCGCGCCCCGGATAACGCCGCTGCCGCCACCCCACGCCAGGTTCAGCAGCAGGTAGACCAGTTCGAGCGCCGCCTCGATGCGGTCGTCCCACTGGTTCAATTTCGACGATGTGACCGGGCGTTCCTGGAACGCCCACGCCGTCTTCGTATAGCCATTGCCTTTTACCGCCATATGTGCCTCCTTTGTCGAAGGGAAAAAGGGAAAGAGGGGAAAAGGGGAAACGAACTGTGGTAACTCATCACACGCTGCATTCCGTACGTTCTCTTTTCCCCTCTTCCCCCTTTTCCCTTTTCCCCTGTTCTCAGTCCAAGTGATACCCCATGTCCAAACCGACTTCCGCGTCGTCCAAGCGGAATTGATACAGGTTCGTCGCGGGTTCCTGGCTGCGCGCCATGAAACTCAGCGGCGATCCGACCGATCGCAATGGCGACGTGAACCACACCGTCGTCGACACGTGCTTCCCGGAGAATCGCTGGGCCACACGCCGCACGCGTCCCACGTGCATGCCCGCGAAGCGCCCGCCCCATTCGCCCTCGACCGTGCGCTCGATCCGCCTCAACGGAGCGCCGCGCAACTCCACGAGATCGCCGGCATCGAGACCCGTGTCTCCGCGATAGAACTGCACAAAGCCGCACGGTTCCGGATAAGGCAGGTCGTCGAGCAACCCATTCATGAGTAGATCCGCGTCGGCCTCTGCCGACAAAGCGTAGTAATCCAGGTGCGAGATCGCCACGCCGTAGGCGTCAATGCTCGAACTTCGCCGGTACGTTTTCTTCAGCGACCCCGTCACGGGGTTGCCGGCGAAGTAGACGATGTTGGCGATCGCGCTCGAATCGGAACCGAGTCCCGCGCCCATCGCGACCGGATCGAAGAAGACCACGCGATCGCCCCGGTCCGGTTTCCAGAACCGCACGGCCAGGTCCGGGTCGATGCTCCACACGTATCCGCCCGCCGCATAGGCCAGCGCGGTGAGGATCTCGAGCGCGCCCCCGGCCACGTCGAACTGTGTGAACGCCGCCGCCGTCTCCTCGATACTGTCCGAGTGCTCGCCGAGGTACGAGTAGAAGTCCTTCAATTCGAGTTCGGGAACGTGGTATTTCCCATCCTGCCAGAGATACACGTCGCCGAGCCCGAGTTCGACTAACGCCGCGTTGAAACACTCGCCCCCGCCATACACCAGCGCGATGTACCGCCCGTAGACATCGACACGGTCGTCATACGCGCCCGATGCGTCCTGATGCGGATTCAACTCGATATAGTCGATGCCCTTCGTATCCATCAGATCTTGTAGCGCGCGCTTTCCCGCCTCCGCGCGCAGTTTGTATCCGCTCGCCGCGTACTGTTCGTCGGTCCACGACGCCGTTTCCGGATGGCGGACCACGGTGTGCGAGTTGAGACTCGTTTCCTCCGTGTCGACCATGATCAAGCGCACATCCGGCCACGCCTGCCCGTCCACGATCAGCCCCGTGATCGTATCGCCGTCCTTCGCGTACGCGAGACTCGTGTCGATCCGGTCCGCGCCGACCCATTGCCCCTGCGAGATGCCGCCGATTTCCAGCGCGTTCTCGTCGGTCTTGCGCGCGAGCAGCTTCGCGTACTCGCGCTGCGCCCCGTCGGGATACGCCTCGTGATCGACGCTGTAATGGATCGGCCCCGGCGCGCTGTTGACGATGCTCTTGACGATCGCCGCGATCGAGCGGCTCCCGTAGCTTCGCGACACCGAGGTATTGCCGTCGCGCGCGGGGCGTTCCGCCTCGAACTCGACGACCTCGTGAAACGTCACGTACTTGTCCAGGATCAGCTTTCGCGTGTCCGTCCACTGCGGCGCGACCCGCGTCACGTAGGCGTCGCAGAATCGCCTGCCTGCGATCGAAACGCGGATTCGGTAGCCGTGGCTCAAGTCCGTGACATGCCCCGGCAGGATGCCGCGAATCGTATCCGCCTCGTCCGGCATCGAACGCACCGCTTCGAGCAGCGGGACGTCGTCATAGACCGCCACGCGCCGCCCGTCCGTGTCGTATACCTCGATGCGATAGTCGATCATCACCACCACCGATCGCGCACCGCGACCTGCGCCGACGCGGTATGGGAACTCGATGTATCGTCCGCATAGATCAGCGTCGTGCCCAGCGGATCGATACGCGGAAACTCGCCCGTCGTGTAGGGCGTCACGTCGACGCCGTCCAGCGTAGCCACGCCCGAAGCCCCGTCGAGCGCCAAGGTCTTGCCGTCCTCGAC
>CAYOCT010000060.1:0-33170 GCA_964402555.1 uncultured Nitrospiraceae bacterium
CCAGCGTAGCCACGCCCGAAGCCCCGTCGAGCGCCAAGGTCTTGCCGTCCTCGACGACGCCCGCATACGCCAATGTGCGTGTCCCGTCGCTGAACGACGGCGAGACGATCGCGCCCGACGCCGTCAGCACGATCATGGGAAGCGCGAAGACATTGCCTCCCCCCGCGACGGCCAACGTCGCGCCGGACGCTTCAATTGCCCAGTCTTCCGTTCGTTCCGAGATCGATTCCTCGAAGGGCTCGTGGGCATCCACGGTCAAGACGAAGGATCCCACCAGAGATTCCTCGGCGATCTCGCGCACGAACTTCACACGCTGCACGAGGAGCCGGCGGCCGGTCCGTAACGAAAGCGGCGTGGCGTCGCCCAATTCCGACACGGCCTCGAGCGCCTCGTCCAGGGCCGCCTCGATCGCCGCCACGGAAGATAAGCCCACGATCATTCCGGAGATTTCGATACGGCGCGCATCGCGTCCGCCCACTTCCTCGTACTTCTCGCGGACGGTCGTGTGGTCCGGATCCAGGGTTAGACTTCCCAAGACGATTGCCACGGCCTAACCCTCCCCCAGCACCGCCACCGTATCCGAGGCGCCCAGCGCGGTGCGCGACGGCACGTCCAGCAGGTACGGCTCCAACAGATACCACGCGTTCTGTTCCGACAACGACGCCATCGCCGTCAGCGCGCTGAAACGCTTGCCCGCATCGATCCGGTGGCTTCCTACCGCGAGCTGCTTCTGATCGAAGGCATCCTTCGACGCCAGCGTCCGGAACAAATGCGCCCCGGCCAACAGCACCTCGCCCATCACGAGCGCCTCATCGGCGGGCGGGGCGCTGTACACCGGATCCAAGAAGCGCAGCAATTCCCGATGCGCGTCCTCGATGCTCGCCACGATCAGCGCCGTCGGCACAAGCGTTGTGTCGTTCAACTGAAACTTCATCCGCACATCGGCTTCCGCCGCAAAGGTTGCCATAGCCTCTTACCCCTTTCCCGATTGCCGGGGGCGGCGCGGCGCGCCGCCCCCGGACCTCACGCGGAGATTGGCCCCTCTTCCGTGCTCCCCCTTACGACCAATCGCTCTGGACGACGACACGCGCCTTCGGATACAGGACCGCGAAATCCGTGACCACCGTGAGGTAGGTCCGATCCCACTGCTGGTTGATCAGCTTGTCGCTCTCGACCAGCAGGTCCTGTTCCGTCAACTTCTGCGCGGCATAGCCGGCGTCGAGAATCGTCAGCTTGTTGGCCGGCTGCCCCGCAAGCGGCACGAGACGCATACCCAGCGGCGTCGGCAGATTGCCCGTCTTCGCAAAGTCGAACAGTGCCGCGTCCCGGAACTCCTCCATGCCGAGGATCGTCTTGCACAGCGTGGCGTCCGCGACCATGTGCGTCGGCGTGAAGTAATGATCCAGCGTCAGCTTCATGAACCCGCTGAGGATGTCGCCATACACCCACGCGCCCGCCGTCGCCGTGTTCACCGTGACCGGCGCGGTCGAACTGCCCGACGAATCGCCGTACACCAGGACCGACGCCAGTCCCAGGTCCAGCGCGCGCCCCAGCCGCTCGCCGATGCGCTGCAAATGGACGCGCAGCACATCGACCGACATCCGGCGGATGGCCTCGTACGACGCGATGACACCGCGCCCGAACTTCGTCAGGCGCACGATGCGGTCGCCATACGTCACCTCGGATTCCGGAATCGCCGCACCCTCGGCCACCGTGCGCATCTCCTCCTCGGCCTCATTCTCCTCGACATACGGCATGTCGTACGCCGTCCCCTCGATCGCCTCGTCGCGTACGATCAGCGACGGGTACGCCGGCTTCCGCTTCATGCCCGCCAGCACCGATTCGCGCACGATGTCCGGGAACAACCACTTCGCGTTCGGATCCGACTGAAAGAACCGCTCGACCGTGACGCGGCTCACGTCCACCCCGAATTCCTGCGCGCAGTAATCCTGCACGTTCGTGTTCAGCGCGCGGAAGAACTGGCTGTGCGTCAGTCCGAGTTGCCCGAGCGTTTCATACAACTCGCGCCCCCGAACTCCGCGCAGGCGGTCGCCGTCCTGGCTGAGGAACTTCACACGATCCTTGATCAAACCATCCTGATACGCCATGAGTCGCTTCGCCTCCTACAGCAGCACGTGAACCAGGCCCTGGTCCGTGTCCACCTTCACGTTGATCCCCTTGCCATTGCCCGTTGTCGGCGCCTGCACCTTGCCGTCCGTTCCCGACGCCGTCACGCCCGCCGCGCCATCCACCACCGGCGCCGTTTCGCCCGTGTATGCGAACACGCACACCCCGCGCACCTTCACCGGAATCGCCACCTCATTCGCGTCCGCGCTTGCAAGCGCCTGTCCGAACACCGCGTCATCGGCGTCCGTCGCATTCGTCACCGTATAGGCGCCGGACAACTTCACCGCGTCCCCCTTCGTGATCGCCACGTCGCCCGAATCCGGTGTCTGGCACGTAATCACCAGTTCGGTCACGACACCGCCCACATCTCCAAATGCCATGTTCGTTCTCCTTGTTCGTTGTTGGTTGTTTGCCCCTGCGACGGCCCGCGACTACCCTCGCATGATCGCCATCGCCTGTTGCGTTCGCCCGAGCGGCGAGTCCTCGCCCTCGTTCGCATCCGGAAGCGTCTCCGGACGCGACACCGGACTCGGCGGGTACTTCGCGTCGAATCGCACCTCGTAAGCGCGCAAATGCGCATGGATGTCGTCCAGCGAAAGCCCCGCCAGGGCCTTTCGCCACACCCCTTCGTCGAAGGTGCTGCCATCGAGTTCGCGTCCAAGCCCGCACAATCGCTCGATCGCGCGGCGCCGCGCCGTCACCCCATCCACGACCAGCCGCCCCGCGTCTTCAAGCTCAACTCCGCACGAACGCGCCGCCTCGCGGATCGCCCGCACCGTTCGCGCGGGCAGGCCCTCCGTGCGCTCGACGCGCACCTGGACGGCTCCCTCGCGCCCGTTCAGCAGCAGGACGCGGCGGTCCGCGCCGCGCTCGACCCACATGTACAACCCGGCGTCCACGCGTTGCGCGTCGCCGTCCTGATCGAGCCACTGCGTGGGATGCGGCGCCTTCTCCGTAGCCCAAGGCTTCGATTCGAGCGACGTTCCGTCAATGCGCCATCCCACCAGATAGCCGTCTTGCTCCAAACGCAGGTCCAGGTGCGGACCGTTCGCGTCATGGTGCCGATGCAGCACAAACCGTCCATCGCTTCGCTCCGCCGCCTCGGCGGCCCCGCACGGTTCCGCGATCACATTCCAATACATGCTCGTTTGTCCTCCACCGTTTCCGCCGTTACGGCCGAATCACCTGGTGGGCCAGCATCACCACCACGCCCACCAGATTCGCCACCAGCAGCATTACCCCGCGCGCCAGCGTCGATTCGAGCCGTCCGACACGCACCTTGAGTTCGTTCAAATCTTCGCGCAGATTCTGGAATTGCACTTGATACGCCATCTCGTACCGGCAACGATCCTGCTCGTCCTTCATCGCCCCTCCTTGGCCAATGCCGCGATGCGCGCCGAGACCTCCGTCACCACGGCATCGTCCGCGGCCAGCCCCAATTGCTTCAGATCGTCCGCCACCCGCGTGTACACCGCCTTCTTCGCCTCGTCCGTCGGCTCGGGGAACAACGCAAGCTCCAAAGCCTCGGCCTGGTCCTGCGTCAGAATGCGCTCGAGCGCCTGCACCGCGAGCGCCGGCGTGCTGTCGAAGTACTGCGCCAGGCGCTCCGGGTTCGCGAAATGAACCGCCTCGCTTCCTGCCTCCGTTTGCCCGAGCGCTCCGCACACCAGCATGGCCAGCGCTCCCGCCATCATCCGTCCGTACGTCATCGTTCCTCCTTTCTCAGTTGTCCGTCCGCCCGATCTCGAACCAATCCGTGCCATCGAACACCAGCCGCAACGTGTCATCCGTCGCGGCGGTCCAATTGCCCGCAAGTTTCAGATGCGTCCCGTCCACCACGACGCAGTCGCTATCGCCGCCGATGACCGTGAGCGTCTGTCCAGCCGTGCCGTTGTCGAACATCGTGATGTAGTTCCCGGCGGTCCACGTATTCGGCACCTTGAAGATGTTGGCCGTGTTGACGCTCGGCGTCGTGTCGTTCGCGGTAAACGTCAAGATGCTCGACATAGTCGCTACGCCGGTAACCGTCAGCGTGGTGAACCTTCCCGTCGAGGCCGTCGACGCGCCGATGGACGAGTTGTTGATCGTTCCCCCGTCGATCGTCAGGTCATTGTTGACCTGCGCATCCGTCAGGCCGCTGCCCACTTTTGCGACAGGCAGCGTGCCCGCCACCTCCGCCGTCGCGAGATCCACCGCGTCCGTAGTGCTGCCCGAACCCCGAAACTTGCCCGACGTGGGCCAGCTTCCGTCAGTGTCGGAGGTGGGCAGCGCGCTGTGAATACGCAGCCCGCTTCCATCGTTCGCCGCAAACACGTAGGTGAACGTGCCGTTAGCCGAACTCATCTTCAAACAGCCCGGCGCAACCGAAGCCGAACCGCTCAGCAGCGTCACCGTGCCTCGCGTGCCGCCCGTTTCCCCCATTTGCAGATCGCCGCCCAGTACGTCGACGTCGTAGGTATACGTACACTTGAGCGTGCTCGGATCGATCGCCCAGATAATCCCGGGGTTCGCCGTGCCGCCAAACCCCCCGACACAGAACACCCCCAGTATTCCAGAGAAGATCGACCAGTAATCGACCGCAGTATCGTACGACGCCGCGTTGTACAGTGTGAGCGCCGAGCCGCCCACATTGTTGTCGCCGTACAGCACAACCTGGCCCGTCGTGGTGTCATTCACACCGCCCGTAACCTGGCCTCCCTGCGCGGTGATGTTCCCGCGCACCGTTACGTGGTTCGAGGCCAGCCCCATCAGGTCTGGGTCGCTGCTCAAGCCGATGTCCGCCCCGTCCACAAGCAAGTCGCCCGTTGCCTGTAGCGACGTGAACTTGCCCGTCGAAGCCGTCGAAGCGCCGATCGCCGTCGCGTTAACCGTTCCCCCCGAAATCGTGAGATCGTTGTTGACCTGCGTATCGGTCAGCCCCGCGCCGACCTTCGCGGCCGGCAACGTGCCCGCCACCTCCGCCGTGGCCAAATCCACCGCGTCGCTCGTCGATCCGCTGCCGTGAAACGCGCTCGAGGGCAGCCAGCCCCCGTCCGTGTCCGAAGCCGGCAGCGACGTCGCAATCCGCAATCCCGAACGATCATTGGACATGAAAAGGTAGCTCAACGTGCCGTTCGTCGACGCGAGCTTCAAACATCCGGGCGCTACGCCCCCCGCGCCGTCCCACGCCGTGACCACCCCGCGGACCAAGCTGTCCTTTCCCGCTTCGAGGACGCCGCTCTCCGCCTTCACGTCCTGGCACGCCACATTGCCGTTCGACGTAATATTGCCGGCCTTGTCCAAGTCCGCGCCGCCGTCCACGCTCTCGCCGTAGCCGCCCCCGATCCGCAATTCTTCGAGATAACGCGGCGCTGTTCCAATGCCAAGCAACACCAGCGCACAGATCCCGAATGCGACAATTCTCTTGTTCATCCCGATTCCCCTCGCTTCCCCGTTACTCGTCCGCCCAAAGACGCTTCGACCATAACGCGATCGGCTGGTGATACGTTTGCCGCGCGCTGTCGAGCGCTTTCGCCAGCGTCCGTTCCTGCGCCACGAATCCCGTCCCCTGCGATCCCGCCGAGACCACCGAACCCTCGATCACCTCGAGCACGTCGCGCATCACGTAATGGCACAACGCATCCCCGTAAGTCCGGCCCGGAACGTGATCGCACGTCCGCAGATCCCGCTGGCACACCGAACACTCCGGCGTGCGGAACGAGAACCCGATCGACGTTTCCCGATACACGCCCCCTTCGATGTTGAGAATGAAATCCTCGTTGTCCGCCGTCCGCAACACATACACGTCCGGGCGAACCGACACCCGCTCCCCGTCGCGATGCAGCGCCGACTGGAAGAACGTCCCCCGCGGAAGCGTGCCCCGGAGGTCATGCCGTTCCATCAACGGGCGCCCCGGCGCCATTGCGTTGATCTTTTCCAGTTCCTCCTCCGGGAACCGGCTGAAATGGCGGTCCACCTGGTTGTGGCACAAGTCCAGCGTGAACACCACGAACTCCTCCGGCGCCAGCGGCCGCAACGCAAATCGGTTCACCTGCTCCAGTGCGGGATCCGCGTCCCCACCTTCCGCGACTTGCTGCCGCATTCCCACCAGAAAACCATCATGCCGAAATACGAACGGTTCCAATTCCATTTCACACCCTCCCAAAGGTTCTTGATTGCGAATTGCGGATTGTGGATTGCGGATTGACTACGCCACATAGATAAGTCACGATTGCTCTATGACTCCGAAAGAAGTGACGAAGCGGACCTTCGACCTTGCCGTGCGCGTTATCCGCCTGACTGATTCCTTGCCAAAATCCCGAGCGTCGGACGTGATTGCCAGGCAGCTCCTTCGTTGCGGCACTTCCGTAGCCGCCAACTACCGAGCCGCATGCCGCGCGCGGTCCCGTGCCGATTTCATCGCCAAGCTCGGAATCGTCGAAGAAGAAACCGATGAATGCCTCTACTGGCTTGACCTGCTTGTGCACGTCGGCCTGGTTCAAGAGCGCCGTGTGGCTGACCTCAGGTCCGAGATCGGCGAGATCCTCGCCATCATGGTCGCTTCTATACGCACTGCCCGTTCCCACAAGTAGCCCTTTCAATTCGCAATTCGCAATCCGCGATCCGCAATCACCCGATTCCAAGCAGACGGCTGGCTTGGTCATGGTCGACGAAGCCCGCATCGCGTAGCGCGATCGCATTCGCGATTTCTTTCCCACGCGCCTGCGCTTCCTTGAATACGTCGATCGTGCGGTTCGACCGCATGTTGACCCGCGCGCTCGCTTCGCCCCACATCAGCGCCAACTCGAAGTTGTACAGCCGCTCGAGAATCCGCTTGACGCTCCGGTTTACCGTCTCGACCTGCCGATTGATGATCTCGAACTGCGCCGTCCCGTACGTCTCCGTGGTTCCGTAATTCCGCCCCAGCAGGATCGGCATCAGATGCATGCCGGTGATCACCTGCTCCTCGATGGCCTTGTGATTGTCGTAAAAGACCTGCGCGTGCTGATCGCCCCGGACCATTTCGATGGCCACGTTGTCGTACGTCACCAGGTTCTGGTCCGTCTCGAGCCCGCTCAGCTTCGACCGCAACTGATCGAAGTTCCCCTCGATCCGCTTCGCATACGCCTCCGCGCTTTCCCCGCGCTGCCGTTCCTCCGGGCGGTACTTCACATGCAGCTTCGTCCAGCCCGCGTTATGCGTCGCCTTCGCCATGTCCTCCATCAGCCGTTGCTGGATCTTCACAACGAACGGGATCGAGCGCAGCATCGACCGCCCATACGGATTCGTTCCGTCGCGGTCCATTCCCACGTAGACGAACCGGTCCATCGGCAGCCGGATCTCTTCCCCCTCGTGAATCTGGTACGCCTGCAACTTCCCGTGTTCCCGCCGGAACCGAATCGTCCAGACATCCACCGGCACCACGTCATGGATCGACTCGCGGCTCTGCGACAGCACGATCTCGAACGCCGCCGCGCCATACGTGAACAACGAGCCGAAGAACACGTCCAGCAGCCCATCCATGCCGCGATCGCCGCTGTTGACGCGCTGGTCGAGTTCGCGCAACAGCCGCGTCGCGCGCCGTTCCGCGACATCCGACGACGCCTTCACGATCTCGATGTCGTACCCCGTTTGACACAGCCGCTTCCACGTCCAGATCGCGTCCGAGATATCCGGAATCGCGTCCCGAAGAAACCGGTACACCTGCAACATCGAGAACGGCGTCGCGTTCGGAAGCGGCACGAAACTCTGAAACGCGCTCCCGAAAGCCGACACGTCCTCCGCGAGCGACACCGTCCGGAACGTCTCTACCGTCCGCGCCTGCCCGCGCGTCGCGCGCTGCCGCCGCCTAAGATCCGTGACCCGCATGCCCCACTCTGCAATCTCATTGAGCCAGTTCGCCATCGCGTCTACCTCGCTAGTCCGATCGACACCCTCTATTACTTAGCCCACGGCATTGCACTCCCGCGCGACATGGATCGGTGGCCGCTGCCGCCCTAATCCCCCACCGAACGCCGCCTTACAACCAGGCCACACGTGTCCTCACGAGTTACCGAAAGCGGCCACCCAGTCCACTCCGTCCACTAAGTCCACAGCCCTGCCGCCGCGTTGAATTGGACTCCGCCCTAGTTCACAATGACGTCGCACGTGCGGTTCAGCAGTAGGAAGTAACGGCCGCGCTGGCGCGGCCCACGGGGAGACGCAGTATGGTCGTAGGAGTTCCCAAGGAGATCAAACCGGACGAAGGCCGCGTCGCGATGGTGCCCAGCGGCGTCACCGCATTCATCACGCACGGGCACAAGGTGCTTGTCGAGAAAGGAGCCGGCGTCAACAGCGGCATTCCCGACGCCGCCTATCGCTCCGCCGGCGCGCAGATCGTCAATCGCGCCAAAGAAATCTGGGCCCGCGCCGATATGGTCATCAAAGTCAAAGAGCCGCTCGGCGACGAACTCAAATGGATGCGGCCCGGCCAGATTCTCTATACCTACCTCCACCTCGCGTCCAACGAAAAGCTCACCCGCACCCTTGTCGAACGCAAGATCGTCGGCGTCGCCTACGAAACCATTCAAACCGCCGACGGCGCGCTCCCGCTTCTCGTGCCCATGAGCGAGGTTGCCGGCCGCCTCTCGATTCAGAAGGGCGCGTTCTGCCTCGAAGCCGGCAGCAAAGGCCGCGGCATCCTGTTAAGCGGCGTATCCGGTGTTAAACCCGCCAAAGTCGTCATCCTCGGCGCGGGCGTAGCCGGCAGCAACGCCTGCCAGATCGCCGTCGGCATCGGCGCCCACGTCACCGTGGTCGACGTCAACCCGCAACGGCTTCGCTACCTCCACGACATCACCGGCGGCCACGTCACCACCGTCATGTCCAACACCGCCACCATCGCCGACGAAGTCACCCAGGCCGACCTCGTCATCGGTTCGGTGCTGATTCCGGGCGCCCGCGCGCCGCGCCTCGTGACCAAGAAACTGGTCCGGCAGATGAAGCCCGGTTCCGCCGTCGTCGACATCGCCATCGATCAAGGAGGCTGCTTCGAGACCTCGCATCCGACTTCGCATCACGACCCCATTTACCACGTCCACGACGTCGTCCACTATTGCGTGGCCAACATGCCCGGCGCCGTGCCCCGTACCGCGACCTACGCCCTGACCAACGTGACCCTCGGATATGGCCTGGCCATCGCGAACAAAGGTGTCGACCGCGCCATGGAGGAAGATCCCGCGCTACGCAAAGGATTGAATCTCTACCACGGCAAGATCATGTACAAAGCCGTAGCCGAAGCGCTTCACATGGACTGCTGCGCGTAGCGCGACAACACAAACCAACGCTGGCCCGCGCAGAACGAGGAGCACACCTAAGTGGCATTGCAAGTGTAGCGAAGCAATCCCCCGAAAGGAGAGGCCTGAACTCATGGAGATTGCTTCGCTACGCCGCTAAGAGAGCAGTCGCTATTCTCGCCATGGACAAAGGGGAATTTCGTTTTCAGTGAAAGATTGCCGCCGATGGCACTCCCAAGATCCCAGTGACACCACGCGCGCGGACACGACATGGGCCAATCGTCTTGCCCCCAAATCGTTTTGCCAGAGTCGCACATTCGCGTCAATTCGCGTTCATTCGCGGTTTTGCTTGGTCGGCGGATACAGCGACCGGTACGCGGCATAGTTGCCAAGCACAATCTTGACGTAATCACGCGTCTCGAGAAATGGGATCGCTTCGATAAACGTCTCGAGGTCCGCTTTCGGGAACTGCTTCCGCCACTTCGCGCAATTGCCCGGTCCCGCATTGTACGACGCCAGCGCGAACGCGAGGTTCCCGTCGTTCTTGTCGAGCATTGCCTTCAGGTAATGCGCCCCCAGCTTCAGCGAATTCGTCGGCGACTCCAGGTTCGCCGCATGCTCCGGGCCGACCTCGGGATCGGCCTTCGCCAGATGCTTCGCCGTGCCCGGCATGAGCTGCATCACGCCCGCAGCCCCGGCGCTCGAAACCAGCGCCGGACGGAACGTACTTTCTTGCCGCGCCACCGCCAGGAGCAAATACGGATCGAGCTCCGTCTCCTTCGCAATTTCGACCACATGCGTCCAATACGCGCGCGGAAACTGAACCCGCAAGCGCGCCGGGGTCGGCATGCCGTCCTGCGTACCCCAACCATAGGCGAACGCGTAATTCATCGCCGTGAACGCCACGCCCGCCTCGCCCAGCGCCTGATACAAGACCGCCGCGTCTGGGCCGTCCTTGATCCGATCGGCAAGGCCGAGCGCTTCCCATTCAGCCTCCTCGTACCCATGTGAACCGAAGAAGAACAGGCGCTCGATCGGAAGGGACGCGCGCAATTCCGCCGGGAGTTGCTTCGGAAGTTCGTCTGCGATCTTGCGCGCCCTAAGGAACGACTTCACGCCATCCACCTTGACATCGGCGCCCGGCTCAATCCCTTCGACCTTCGTACCGCTCAACCGCTGCAACGCGCGATGCGCAAAGAAATCGCCCAAGTCCCCCGCCGCCGCCTTCTTGAGCGACTCGCGCGCAGAGGCCTTCTCGCCTGCCCGTTCCTGAGCGAGAGCCAGCCGATACCACGCCTTGGGCACAAACGAACTGTCCGGATACCGCTCCGCGAGCGTCCGACATGCATCCGCGCACGCCTTCGTGTCTTTCTGGTCCAGGCGAATATCCACTACCTCATACAACGCGTCATCCCCGCGCGCATGCTTCGGGAACTGCTCCGCAATCTGTGTGTATGTCGCGACGGCCTCCGGTTTCTTCCCATCCTTCGCAAGCCGGTTTCCAAGCCACCACAACGCGTCGCCCCCTTCGTCCGCGCCGGGATAGGCCTTCAAAAACAAATCGCAGGCCGCCTTCGCCGAATCCGTCGAACTCGAAAGCGTCTGGCTCCGGACCACGTACAACAGGCACACCCGCATCCACGGACTCTCCCTGCGTCCCTCGAAAAGGCCCTCGAGCGCTTCCATCGGATTGACTCGCGGCGCTTTCGATTTCGCCGGAGGCGGAGCGAGGTCCGGCAACGCGAGATCCGCGCTGAGCATTGACGGCGCAAGCGAGAGCAAGAGCTTCAATCCATCCGTGCACTCCGACGACTTGATCAGACCCCACGCGCCCTCGAGCTTATCCTCATTCCTGGGCGACTTGGCCAGGATGCCCGCGGCCTCGATTCGCGGCGCGCGCCACCGCGTCGTCGCAACGATGTCCCGGTAGTAGCGATACCCCTTCTCCCTCGCGTCCGGCACTTCGATGTACACATCCGCCGCCGCGCGATCATACCGATCTACCCACCACGGTTTTGGCGAAAACGACAGCGCCGTCTCGAACCCCTCCGCCGCATCCACGTATCGCTTCTCCAGCGCCAGCAGCGACGCCAGATACACCTGCGCCATCCGCGCCCATGGCCCCTCGGGACGCGACTTCAACACATTCAGGTACCCCTCGATACCCCCGCTCCTATCTCCCGAGGCCGCGCGACAAAACGCCGTCTTGATCTCGGCATACGGCGTCAACGGCCCATCCAACGCCGCGCACGCCGCGTACGCCTTGACCGCGTCTCCATACCGCGCCGCGGACTCCGCGTCATGTCCTGCGGCATACTCCTTCGCCCCAGGCAAGCCGCTCGCCGCCGCAAGCACTATCGCCAACACATACGAATACAAAACGACGCTCCCAAGATTTGTAGACAAGGATTTGGCTTCGAGTGATTACCAGTGTTGCTGCTGTTCGACGCGGTGTACAGTCTCAGTGTCATTGCGAGCGCAGCGAAGCAATCTCACCGCAGTTAACAAGCAGCCCAGAAAGCTCCTTTGCGTCTTCCGTGCACTTTGCGGCTAATGGTTCTTTTCGCCAAGCGCCCGAATCAGAACTTCTCCCAATGCAACACATCCGCCACGGCCCGCTTCACCGGCTTGGGCGACGCCGTCGAATACCCCATCGGGACCAGGCTGACCAACCGATAGCCCGGAGGCGCGCCCACAGCATCCAGCACCGCCTGGACATACGGCTTCTTATCGCCCGCCACCCAGCACGACGCGAGCCCATGCGCCCGTGCCGCCACCATCATATTCTGCGTTGCCGCGCTGCCGTCCTCCACGTAATACGTCCCGTCCTTGCACAGCACCACCACGCACACCGGCGCGTCCGCGATAAACGGGCCATTCGGCGCCACCGCCGCGATCCGCGCCCGCACCGCCGCATCCGTCACGACGACGAACTCCCACAACTGCTCATTCCGCGCCGTTGCTGCCAGATGCCCGCAATCGACAATATCCTCGATAACCGCCTTCGCCACCGGCTGATTCGTGTAACTACGCACACTCCGCCGCGTCTTCAAAGCTTCCAGCGCATCCATTCCAAAGACCTCCCAAGTTGCTTCAAGAACAACCCCACAAGCGTAACGGCCCCGCCCCCGCCCAATCAAGCCCCCGGGCTTGCGTCAGATTTGTAGGTTTTGCGACAGTTCTTTCTTGACGAGCCGGACCGGCATGTGAAATACTACTAACGAGGTGCGTTGAGAGTTCCAAGTGCACAAAGGGGATGGTATGAGTGTTTCTCGGGTGGACCAAATCTTTGCGCAAGCCTTGCGCGCGTACCGCAACAGGAACTATGCAAGTTCGTTATCCCTGCTCGAATGTCTGGAGGCGCTTCCCGACTGGGACCGGGCCGGGGCGCGGGAACAATGCAATCTGGCGTACGCGCGCGCGTGGTGCTTGTACCGGTTGGGCTGGCTGGATAGCGCGCTGGACTGCTGTACGCGGCTCACGGAGGCGTATGCCGACCCGCGTGGAGCCGAGTTGGCCCAGCGGATCCTAGGCGCGGAATCCCAAAGCGGCCACGCCGCCTAGGCGCGTCCTGACTGCGGACGAACCAGCGCGAGTACCTTTCGTGCGATTGCAGCTATTGCGAGCCACCCCATGTGGCCTGCCTGCACGAAAATTCAGCCATGCTCGAAGGAATCGGAACCGGGCCTGCGCAGTTCGCACCGCGCGCCGGGCGCCGCCGGATCCTGACAGAGTTTATCTTGTTCGCTCATGCCGCAAGTGTACCTGACCGCCCGAGATTCCGCAAACGGCGCGCGCATCCCTGGCCTCGTTATCTGAAGCGGAGGACTCCGAACCGGTCCGGTTGGTGGAGGTCCAGGAGTTCTCCGATGGGCGCCCAGGTGGCCCAGTGCGGATGCGAACTCTCGTCCGCGCACTTGTTGAAGTTCGCGCGCCAAACCTGGCCCGGCAGCGCGCCCAGAGGTCCAACATAGGTTTCGAGCACTCCGAACGGAATGTCGAACTCGATGGACCATGCGAGAGGTCCCGTCGATTCAGGGCGCAAAGGTCCGGGCATGGATGGACGCAGTCTGACTTGCGTGCCGACTTCCGGAGGGATCTTGACGAACGCGCTGAACTCGTCGTCCGGATCTTCCGGGTGCGCTTTCCGCGTCCAGTCCGAGATGTAGTAGAGCAAGAGGCCGCCACCGCAGCTCATCTCGAAATTAAAGTACCCGAGGGCCGGCTTGGGGCGCACGAAGAACTCGACGCATGAATCCTTGTAGGCGTGGGACCCGTACGAAACGTGCGTGCAGACGACGTAGCGGTCCATCACGTCGAACCGCCCGCGCAATCCGAGTTCGTCGTAAGCGAGCCGCGCCTCGACTGCGGGACGGTGATCGCTGCCGGCCGGATGAAAGTTCTCGACGCGTACAGCGGGAATGCCGTTCCAATCGATCTCGCCTGCCGATGACTCGAACTCCGAAATGCGGAGTACCTCGTACTCGGGTAGTGCCATTGCGCTGCTCCTTCGCCGGACGGCCATCGCATTGTATATGCGGAATCGAAGCATTGCGAGCGAAGCGCCCGCTTCCACGTGGTTCTATACGCATCCGATTTCGGTTAAGATGCGGACAGGTTGGAGAGATGGCTCATGGCTAGCGGTCTCGGCGCCACAGACTACCTCATCGTCGCCGGATTCTTCGTGGTGATGCTTGGGATCGGCGTGTATTTCGCCGGCCGCATGAAGACGCTCAAGACCTTCTTCTCCGGAGGGCACGAAGTCCCGTGGTGGGTGTCGGGCGTGTCGTTATGGATGACAACGTTCAGCGCGTTCGCGTTTGTCGCGTACAGCGAGGTGGCCTACAAACACGGGATGGTCGCGATCACCGTCTGGTGGTCGTCGGTCCCGTGCTGTCTGCTCGCGACGTGGCTGTTTGCGGCACGATGGCGGCGCACCGCCGCGACGTCGCCCGTCGAATACGTCGAGACACGCTACAGTCCGTTCCTGAGGCAGGGATTCGCGTGGCTGGGCGTGCCGCTGGTATTGATCGACGATGCCTTGAAGCTGTTCGTGATCGGCAAGATGGCCGCGGTGAGCCTCGGCATGAACGCCCCGGAGACGCTCCCATGGATTATTGCGACGTGTGGCGGCATCATGCTGGCGTACACGTTGCTCGGCGGGCTGTGGGCGGCGATGATCACCGATTTCGTGCAATTCGTCGTAATGGCCGGGGCCGTGCTCGTGCTTGTGCCGCTGGCTCTAGCCAAGGCCGGCGGTCCCGTCGAACTTGCGAGCCTCGCGCCCGAGGGGTTCTGGGCGTTGACGAGTGGCGATTACACGTGGGCGTGGCTGATTCCGTTCGGGTTCATCCAGTTCTTCGCGTATGCGACGCGCTGGTCATACGTGCAACGTTTCTATTCGGTGCGCAGCGATGCGGAGGCGCGCCGCGTCGGGTACCTCGTTGCGGCCTTGACGTTCTTCGGGATGCCGCTGCTATTCCTGCCTGCGATGGCGGCGCGCGTGTTCATGCCCGAAGTGGCCGACGCTAAAGATGTCTATGCCCTGTTGTGCCGGCAACTGCTGCCCGCCGGGATGATGGGCATGATGCTCGCCGCGATGTTCTCGGCGACAATGTCAACGTTGTCTGGCGACTACAATGCCGTCGCGTCGGTGCTCACGAACGATATCTACCTCCGCCTGTTCGCGCGCGGCGGCTCCGACCGGACGCTCGTGCGCGCGGGCCGCATTGCGACGCTGGCGGCAGGTCTTGCGGCGTTGGGCATCGCGCTGGTCCTGGCGAGCGCGGAAGGCCGGCGCGACCTCGTCGAGTACATGGCGCAACTTTTCAGCGTCCTGTTGCCGCCCGTGGCGATTCCGATGATGTTCGGATTGTTGACGAGGCGTGTGTCGAATGCCGGGGCCATCGCGAGTTTCATGGCGGGCGCGATGTTTGGAATCGGGGCGTACGCGGCGAGCTATATCGAAGGCTGGGCGTTCCTTCGCGGCATTCCGTACCTGCCGTGGATAACTTCGGCGCCGGCGCTTGCTGCGCTTGGCCTTGTGAGTCTGGTCTGTCCGGACGGACTGGAGGCACGCAAACGCGTGGACCGGTTTCTCGATGGACTCGCGCGCGTGGAAGGCGTTGCAAGCGGCGGAGGCGGCGAAGCTGCCGGCGCAATCCGCGTTATCGGAATCGCAACCGCGGCCATGGGCGCGGTACTATGGGGCGCGGTGCTAGCCACGGGCGCATGGGCCGGCGGCCGGGTCTCGTTGGCGGTGGGCGCAGCGATGATCGCGGTGGGCGCGGGGATTGGGGCGGCGGCACGCCGGTTTGAACGCATGGAAGGAGATAGATGAACGATGGACGAATCGATGTCGGACTTGGAACAGGACCTGTTGAAAGCGGCGTATGCCAATTGGGACAGACGATTGCACGGAGGAGGGGGTAGCGCTCTCGCGGATCTGTTCGACCATGAGGCGCTGCACGAGGTTTACGGATTTCCCTATCGCGAGCCGGGATGGTTCGGCAAAGCGCTGGACCCGCGCACCGAACCGGGAGGGGAGTTCTTCTCGATACGCGACATCGGACAGGATCGGTTCGACGCCGTGAAGGCATCGGCGCTCGGCGCGTTCGAGCAACTCGAAGTGCGCGGCTTCTGCACGCGCACGATCGCCCCGGACCGAACCTGGATCGGAATCACGCTGACCTTACAGGGCATCCACGTGGCGAAACACTTGAAGTTCGATAGCCCTGACCCGCTGGCCAATCTCTGAGTCCTTGCTCGTCCATGTCGCCAACTCAGGAGACGTTCATAACATGATCACATTACGCGCGGGAATTGTCGGCGCCGGATTCATGGGGCAGACCTACGCAAAGACGATCGAGGCCATGGCGCCGAACGTGTGTCTGGCGGGTGTGGCGGGCGGGTCGCGCGCGGAAGGCCTCGCGGCGAGGTACGGCGTCCGATGCTATCCGTCCTATCGCGAACTGGCCGAGAGCGACGGCATCGACTTGGTGTGCATCGCGACGCCCCACGCGCAGCATGCGGACCACGCGCTCGCGGCGATCCACGCGGGCAAACACGTGCTCATCGACAAGCCGATGGCGCATTCGGTCGAGGCGTGCGACACGATCCTCGAGGCGTGCCGCGAGCACGGCGTGCAGTGTTCGGTGACGTTTACGCAACGCAAACGCATAGGGTTTGTTAAAGCGAAAGAGGCGCTGGATTCCGGCGAACTCGGCCGCGTCCTCGAGATCCGGTCCTACCAGATCGTGCCCGATGGCATCGCCGGGGCGAGGCCGTGGCAACTGCTGCCCGAGAATCTCGGGTTCCTGTTCGGCCACGGCGTCCACAATATCGACGGTATCCGCGCGCTGACCGGGTGCGAAATCGTGTCCGTCTTCGCGAAATGCCGATCGCTTACGGGCGCCCCGGTCGAGGCCACGTCCGACGTTATTCTGACCATGGACGACGGGTGCGTACACTACGTGTTCTGCTCGTTCGAGGCGCCCAAGCCCGGGTTCCCGCGCAGCGAGGTGGGCGCGCGCATCGTGTGCGAGCGCGGCTTGATCGACCTCGACCCATACGACGAAACGCGCGCATCGATCGGCGGCGGCCCGTGGCAGACGCTCGCCGTCCAGCCGCCCATCGACTGGGCCGGCCAAGGTTTCCTCGATCCGAACCGGCTTCAAACCTACCGCGACATCCTCCAGGACTTGGTCGATGCCGTCGTCTCGGGCCGTGAACCCGGAATCTCGGGTTGGGACGGCCGCCAAGCCGTTGCCGCGGTACGCGCGGCCTACGAGTCGAGCAAGACGGGAACGGAAGTCCGTTTGGCCGTGGATAACCAGGCCGAACCTGCAACGCGAACCAATTGACACGATGTAGCCAATAGGATACACTCGTCTTATGATCGAAATCCGCAAGACCGGTCTCTTCGCGAAGTGGCTGGACGGCCTGTCCGATACTCGGAGCAGGGCGCGGATTATGGCTCGAATCGACCGGTTGGCCGACGGGTATCTTGGCGACGTCAAGCCGATCGGATCAGGAGTTTTCGAGATGCGAATCGATGCCGGTCCCGGTTACCGTGTCTATTATGTCGGGCGCGGACGATCTGTGATTATATTGCTGGCAGGCGGCGACAAGGACAGCCAGCCGAGGGATATACGAACAGCCTTGCGCCTTGCGCAAGCCCTATAGGAGCAAAGTATGGCCAGAACCATTACAACTCGCTACGATGCTGCCGAACATCTCCGCACGCCCGAGGAGATGGCGGCGTACTTGGAAGCCTGTATCCAAGAAGCGCAAGGAGACGCCGCGTTCGTGGCGCGTGCCTTAGGCAACATTACGCGGGCAAGAGGCATGTCGCAGGTGGCGCGGGATGCCGGACTCTCTCGTGAGAGTCTGTATAAAGCGCTCTCCGGTGAACGCAATCCCAGTTTCGATACGGTTCTCAAGGTTATCGGCGCTCTGGGCCTCGAGCTTCACGCGCAACCTGTGACAAAGGAAGACGTCGATGCAACAGCACCCAGGCGCCGAAAAGCTTCCAAGCGATCCATGGTCGGCGCGCGATAGCCACGAGGGAAGGACGATGAACAGACAGTATTGGGCCGCGGTCGCTTTAGGCATCGCATTCGTGTTTGCATCGAATTGCAGCGCCGACTCGGTGCAGACGCAGAAGCTGTTCGAGCGGGTATTTGGTTCGGCGGTGAAGTTCGATCCGGCAATGGTGGACAAAGCGCTTCAGGGCAAACCCGGCGAACGGCACTACGTCGACAAAGACAATGACGGGAAGCCGGAGGAAGTGTGGTTCATCGATACGTCGCCACGGCATCCGCCGGAAACGCAGCCGCTGCTGGTCCGCGTTGTCGACGAAGATCACGACCTGGAAATGGGCGGCGAGCCGGACCTTGACAGCGATCTGTACATTGCCGATTGGAAAGCGGATGGCATGGTGGACGCCGTGTGCGACTATACGGATCGTGATGGCGATAACGATGTCGACGAGATGGGGTTGTACTTTCCGGGATCGTCGGGAGGCGTGGGCGCCGAGAAGCTGATGGTGTGGTGGGGCGACGATGTGGGCGACGATAACCAGTTGTGGTACGACATCGGCTACACGTACCGCCAGCGGCTTTGCCAGTATCGCTCGCACTTCGGAGGCGCGGAACTCTTCTGTGCGTTCACGATCGGCTTGAACGACTCGCAGTGGACGCCGCTGTGGGAAAACCCGTTTCTCTTCTACGACAACGATCACGATGGCGTGACGGAAGAAGTGATCCGCATAGGCGGGCGCGGCGATCTGATCGACAATCTCCGCTACAGTTTCGACGCGGACCATGACGCAACGCTGGAGAACCCGCGCGATTTCGACGTTTCGATCTCGGCGTTTGCGCCGCCGGGTACCGCGCTCGAAGAGCGGTTATCGGAACGGCGTGCCCTGCGCGGGATTCCAACAGGACCGTTCCTGGCCTACTCCGCCGCGCGCGACTTCGCGCACGATCGCGCGTGGGACAAGATGCTGCTGTGCTGGGACGAGAACGATCTGAACATCGATGGCGACGGGCTGCGCGACGGACGGTTCACGGACACGCAGGAACGGTGGGAAGGCGTCATCTGTAAGGGCAACGAGTATTTCAAGCAGATCGGCGGCCCGAGTTGCGGCCTGTTCAACAAGCGCGTCGAAGTAGCCACGACGCCGCGCGAAGCGTGGCACGTGTATTACTCGCCAACGGATCAGCGACTGCACCTCTTTGGCGCGGACAAGATGTGGCAGTGGGCCGACTTCAATTACGACAACAATTTGGATATGCGCTACGACTACGCCGACACGGATGGCGACGGGTACATCGACACGTGGCGTCTCGACATCAATGGCGACGGGCAGCCCGAGGACACGTGGACATCGCAAGGCGCGAAACCTATCGATGTTCCGTACACGTGGACCGCGGTCAGCGAAACGATGATTCCCTTGCTGGCGCGCGTCCCGAACCAGCTTTTCCAACTCGACACGCGGCTGCAACAGGCGCTCGCCACGTTCGGTGTGAACGAGCCGGATGCCGTGATGCAGTGCCTTCTCTCGGGATTCGACACGCCCGACCTCGAAGAGGACTTGCGCGTACGGCTGCTGTCGAGCGAGGAGTCCTGGCGTTATTATCTGGATCTCGTGAAAGACAGGCTGATCATTGCGCTAAAATCGCGTCATGCCCAGCCCGAATTCTGGAAGACGTTCGATGGCCTGCGCGGGGACGGCGATCTCGATGGGATGCGGACGTTCGTCGAGACTGCGTTCAATCTCAAGGAACCGCTGCCCGAACTCGCCGCGCTTCAAGCGTCGCTGCTCGCCAAGTATGCGAAGCCGCGCGTCGCGTGGGCGCAGGATTGGGTGCCGCCGAACATCGGGTGGGAGTCCGAAGTCTGCGGCTATCGCGCCTATTGGGGACAATTCGATTTCTTCGGCAAGAAGAAACCGTGTCTCGTGATGAGCACGTTCGCGCCGGGCGCCGATAGCTACCACGTCGAACAGGACTGGGGCATGGACGCCTTTCACGTTGGCACGACGCCCGGTCTCGGCGGCGTGACCTTGTACGTCAACGACACGGCGTATCCCGTGTGGAGTCCGGAAGGGAAGGGCGGTATCGTCTGGTCGAAACGCTTGGTCTCGGAAACCCCGGAGCGCGTCACGGTCGAACTCGTCGCGCAGGGCGTAGGCGCGAAAGAGCACCCTTACACGGTACGTTTCCAGTGCGCGGCGCTGGCGGGACGCCGCGATTCGCCGATCGAAGTCACGGTTGAAGGAGGCCGCCCCGAGGATGCGCTCGCGCTCGGCATCGGCATCACGAAGCTCAAGCAAGAAGTCTTCGCGCACGATGCGGATGCCGGCGTTATGGCAAGTTGGGGTTTTCAAGAGCCGTCCATCGGGACCATCGGGCTGGGCGTGATCTATCCCGCGGCGTCGTTCGTGCGGCTTGCGGACCTCGATGATCAGCATCAGGTCGTCGTCAAACTCGCGAATGCGACGCCGGTGCGCTACCATATTCAAGGCGACTGGCTGAACGGGCGGCGTTTCTGCCGCTGTCCGGCCATGGTCAATTGGATGGCGGAACTCAAGACCACGGCCCGCACGACAGCGCGTGAATAACCGGAAGGGACACAGGGATGAAAGTAGCGCGGATCGAACTGGACAACGGGACGGTGACGTGGGCGGTGCAACAGGCGGACGGGATGCTGCATCGTGCGACCGGCGATTTGATGGAGGGCGGCCTGTCGATCTCGCGCGAAGTGGTTGCTCCGGCGCGATGGCTGCCGCCCGTAGCGCCGCGCGCGATCTTCTGTATTGGCCGCAACTACGCGGCTCACGCGGCCGAGGGCGGCGCGCCTCCGCCCGAGTATCCCATCCTTTTCATGAAGAACCTAAGCGCGGCGATCGGCCACGAGGAAACGATCCTGTTGCCGAAGGTCTGCGATGATGAAGTCGATTTCGAGGGCGAACTCGTGGTGGTGATCGGCAAGCCCGCGTCCAGCGTGTCGAAGGCGGACGCGCTGAAGCACGTGCTCGGCTACACCATTGGCCACGATGTCTCGGCGCGGATCTGGCAGGACAAGAAAGGCGGGTCGCAGTGGTGCCGCGGCAAGAGTTTCGACACATTCGCGCCGCTCGGTCCGGTGCTGGTTACGCCGGACGAGTTGCCCGATCCGCAGAAGCTCACGGTGCGCACCACGCACAACGGGACCGAGGTCCAGCATGGATTCACATCGAACATGATCTTCGACGTGGCCACGTTGATCAGCTTCCTGTCCGAAGACACGACGCTGCTGCCGGGCACGGTCATCATGACCGGCACGCCGGAAGGCATAGGCTGGGCCCGCAATCCGAAGCTGACGCTGCGGTCCGGTGACGAGGTGACGATAACTATCGACGGTATCGGAAGCCTAAGGAACACAGTGGCGAGCAAAGCGTGACAGTGCGTGCGCGGGGCGAGGTGGATCCATGTCGAAGCACAGAGGGCGGCACGGCAAGAAAGGGGTCTTTGTGCGCAAGGCAAAACCGCCCGGCACGCCGCCCGGAACGTTGAGCGCGGATCCGAACGCGTCGAAGCCCGTGATCACGGTGCTCGCGTATGGGCCGGGCAGTTTCGTCGAAGACGAGGTCGAGGACTTGCGCGGCCTTCGCCGGTATCTCGAAGAATGGCCGGTGACGTGGGTCAACGTCGAAGGCCTGGGCGACGCCAAGGTGCTCGAGACGCTCGGCGAGATGTTCGGCCTGCACGGGCTCGCGCTCGAGGACGTGCTCCACGTGCATCAGCGTCCCAAGGTCGAGGAGTACGACGGCCAGATCTTCGTCGTGACGCGCATGACCCGGTTCGAGCAGGATCTCGAGACTGAGCAAGTCAGCATGTTCCTCGGCAAGGGCTTTGTGCTGACGTTTCAGGAGGGGCGGCCTGGCGATTCCTTCGGCGGCATCCGGGACCACATCCGCAAGAAGATCGGGCGTATCCGCGCCATGGGCGCCGATTATCTGCTGTATTGCCAGATCGACGCCGTCGTCGACCACTACTTCCCCGTGCTTGAACGCCTCGGCGAGCGCCTCGAAGACCTCGAAATGGAAGTGGTGTCGCAGCCCAACCCGAACACCATGACGCGCCTGCACGCGATCAAACGCCATCTGCTCGACATGCGCCGGATCGCGTGGCCCTTGCGCGAAGCGCTGCAGGTCGTGCTGCGCGATGGCGATTCGCTGGTGACGCCCGAAGTGCTGACGTATTTCCGCGACTGCCACGACCATACGGTTCAGGTGGTCGACCTGATCGAGATCTATCGCGAGCTCGCCGCGAGCCTGACCGATATGTACCTCTCGAGCATCAGCAATCGCATGAACGAAATCATGAAGGTGCTGACGATCATCGCGACAATCTTCATCCCGTTGACCTTCCTGGCCGGCATCTACGGCATGAACTTCAACACCGAGAAATCGCCGCTCAACATGCCCGAATTGAACTGGTATTTCGGCTACCCGCTGTTCTGGGTCGCGATCATCGCCGTCTTCGTCGGCATGCTGATTTTCTTCCGAAGAAAAGGCTGGCTGAGTCCGTCCGTCCCGCCGGACGATTCCAATAACGGGAACCACAACGGCACGGAGGGAGGAAACGGCCGCTAGCCGTCTTCGCGCATACCGTATGGACTCTTCATCGCAAGCTTTCGACGTACAGCGCCTCGACCCTTCGCGCTACCGCGCCGTGGGCGCGATGCTCGCACGCGCGTTCGACGCCGATCCCGTCTGGCGGTACGCGTATCCCGATGCGCGCTGGCGCGAGCCGCAACTCGCATGGCTGTTCGAGCAAGGCGCGCGATTGACCGCGCCGGTCGGCGAATGCTACGTCACGTCGAATCTCGAAGGCGCGGCCTTCTGGTTCCCCCCCGAGCACGCGCCTGAAGTCGACTCGTGGCGCGCGATTCATCCGCGGCTGCTGTACGGGTTCTGGCTGATCGGGATGAAGTCCATCGTCCGCAACTGGGGCATCTACGCCGACGTGCTTGAACGGCACCATCGCGAGATCGACGGGCCGCACTGGGTCCTCGACACGCTCGGTGTGGACCCGGCCCATCAGCGCCGCGGCGTCGCGCGTGCGCTCTTGCAGCCCGTGCTCGATCGCGCCGATGCGGCGGGCATCCCCAGCTACGTGATCACGCACAACCCCGTCAACGTCCCCGTGTACGAGCGCTTCGGATTCCGCGTCGTCAACCGGGACACGGTGCGCGGGCGCGGCCTCTTCGTGTGTTCGTTGCGCCGCCCGGCGCGGCTTCAAGGAGTGGCGTAGATTCGAGCGCCCCCCAGAGGAATGGCGCGTGCGCGATTTGTGGGTCTTCTTCCAACGCAGAGATGCGGAGGCCGCAAAGAAACGCGGAGTCTTTGCGGCCTCCGCGTTCTCAGCGACTCTGCGTTGAAATGGCCCTGAGAAGAACGTTGCATCGACTCCGAATCTGGGTAGTGAGTACACGCATCGTACGGCTTGTCACCAGACTGGTTCGTAATCGTCCTGTTCTCAATCGTCCTGTGTACAGACAAGAAGCAATGACAGGACGATTAGGATCAGGACGATGAAGACTCCATAGCGCGTGCCGAACGTATGGCGTTTCTTGCTTATGGGTTGTGAGAAAACGCCCGCAAAAAGGGCGCATGCCAACGCAGAGATGCAGAAGCCGCAAGGGAACGCGCGCGAAAAGCGTGTAAGTCCCCGTCTTCTGCTCAGTTGTCCTGATGTATATCTTAGAAACGGTGTTGATGCAGCACGTAGAGGGAGAGATTGTTGAGATCGCTGGCGTGGCTTGTGAAGAACAGGTAGCCCGCTTCGAGGGCGAGCGAGTCCTTCTTGCCCAGCGGAATCTCGAGGCCCACGCGCGGGCTTCCGTAGGTGACGTGGTGATAGGTGGTCTGCTTCTGCTCAATTTCGAGTCCGGTGCCGCGCAGGCTGAACTTGCCGTCGGCGACTTCCTTCACGCTCACGAAGCCGGCGGCCGCTTCGAGGTAGGGCCGGGCCGCGAGGAGCGACCGCACGATCCCGTGATGGCCCTGGACCTTGGCCAGGCACGGCTTGCCCCACGGGAAGTAATCGACGCCTGTCGCGGCGAACCAGAGTAGGCGCGAGAAGTTGATCTTCACTTTGATCGGGATTCCCAGCGGGTAGTAGTTGTTGTCGTTCTTGACCTCGCCGACGATCCCGCCGAGGTCGAGGAACCAGGACCACTTGAATCCGAGATCGCGCCCGACGCCGACGTGAAAGTCCCACAACTTCCAATCGTTGCTCCAGTCTCTGAACGTCTGAGGACGGTCCCATTGGGGGATGAGCGGCGCGTACACGTCGTTGATCTGGGTGTTGATTTCGCGTTCGGATTCCTTCAGTTCGGCGTGAACGTTGGCGGGCCCCCAGAACATGAACCACGCATTACGCTACGCCTCCGAATCGTCGTTCGCGGGGGCCGCATCGCCGCCTGCCTCCCGCGCTACCGCCCCCTGCTCCGGCTTCTCTTGGGTTACATTGTCTCCTCCCCACGCGCGCCCTCCGGCAATCAGAAGGCCTATCGCCGCCCACACCCAGACGCTCCCACCGACCCTGTTCTTCATAACTACGCCCCTCCTGTACTGCGCTTCAAATGACCTTCGTTCTACACACTCACGCCGGACCTTCACACACAAACGTGCGGCAGCGCGGCTTCGCAACTCCGGCCGGACGGCCGGCAGTTAACCGTAGTGATCCCCGTTATGGTTTGACTGGGAGGCCCGATTGAATCGACTCGTTCGCCGCGTACGTGACCATGAAGGTCTTGAGGGCGTCGGGATACGGCGATTTGATCTTCGTGCGTTTGCCCGTGCGGACGGCATCGATGAAGACCTTGTCTTCCTGCTCGTACATGTTGACCTTGGCGTGGTACTCGGTGGTCTTGCCGCCTTCGCGAACCGTGACGTTGCCGCCCGCGATCGAGAACGTCGCTTCCGGCGTGACGATTTCGAGCGTGACGCCGCCGCCGTGGTTGCACACGCAGGACGAGGTGATCGTGGCCGAGGCGCCGTTCTTCATGCGCATGGTCACGACGCTGCTGTCGTGGACGTTGTAGTTCTCGACCTTCGTCATGCAGCCTGTCGACGCTACGGCATAGACCTCGGCGACGTCGCCGCAGAGGTAGCGCATCAGATCGAACATGTGGGTGGTCTGTTCAAGGATCTGGCCGCCGCCCTTATCCATGCGCCGCCACCACCAAACGCCCGGCATGCCGCCGTTCCACGATCCGCGAATCAGCGACACCGGAGTACCGTTGAGGATCTGGCGCGCGATGTCGCTCGTGTCGTAGTAGCGGAAGCAGTACCCGACGCTCGAAATGATCTTGGCTTTGCGGATGGCCGCGTCAATGCGCTTGGCGGTCTCGCGGTCGATGGCGATGGGCTTCTCGATGAAGAGATGAATGCCCCGTTCGGCGGCGGCTTCCTCCATGCCGCAATGCGCGTAGGGCGGCACCGCGATGAATACCGCGTGCGGTTTGGCCTTGTCGTACATGGTGGCGAACTCGGTGTAGGCTTCGCCCCCGAAGCGTTCCGCGGCGGATTCCGCGCGCTCCTTGATGATGTCGCAATGGCCGACCATCTTGATGCCGCTCATGGCGCTAAGATGCCTGTAGTGTTCTTGCATGATGCCGCCGCAACCCACGAACCCCAACTTTATCATTGACGCTCTCCTCCGTAGTCCGTTTACCGCATCCCGCCTCGGACCCCCTCGTACAGCGGATCCTCAACCCTCTGCGCGCGCCTGCCGCGCACGGCACAAGCAATGATTCTAGCAGACGAACGCTGAAAATAAAACGGTCAAGACGCAAAAAAACAAACCGGGGTTTGCCCTTCCGCGCGCCGCCTGGTTACGGTGCGCGGAAGCGCAAACCCCGAGTGCCGGTTGCCGGGCAGACTACTTGTCGGCGCCCGTATTGGTCGTAGCGCTGGAGGCCTTGGACTTCGCCCGCTTGTCGGATTTGCCGGCCGCGGTCTTCTTCGAGTGTTTGCCCTTCTTGCCGCGCTTGCCCTTCTTCTCTTTCTTGGCCTTCTTCGAGTCGGCCTTCTTCTGGGACAAGGTGCGTTTCGTGTTCTGCTCGGACCGTTGCTGGGCCTGTTCCGCCCAACTGTACGATGGAGCCACGAACCCCAGCGCGACAACGACCATCGTTGCCATTGCCAATAGCTTCTTCATCGGAATTCCCTTTCTACACCGTCGACGTTTCCAAGCGGTCTCGCCGAGGTAAGGCGTGGCCACCTACAATGCTCCACGCGCCAACAGCAACTGCCGTGCCACCATGACGATAACGTCTAACTCGTTGCAGGAACGGGCATTATTGCGTTCCGCCCTCTCGGGGCGCATACCTTGGTTGGAGCGTGACGCGGTTCCACGCCTTAAGCAAGGCGTCACTTTTCTATCTCCGATCCGGCTTGGCGCTTTTCTTCTCGCCGATCGCACGGGCGCCGACGTGCGCTGACGTGTCCGCGCCGAAGAGGGTGTTGCTGCCGGGATCGCTTTCGGTGGATGTACCCGGGGCCTGCTTCTCCCGGCCGCGGTTCACGGCGTTGCGGCCTTCCTTGGCGCGCACAGGCGCACCGGGTTTCTCGGCGTTGACACGGTTGTCCGTGCGAGTGATTCGCGTGTCCAGCCGTTCATTCTTCTTCTGGACCAGCGGAGCGTTCCGTTTGGCGTTTTGCGGCTCGCTCTTCAGCAACGGCTCGGTCCAACCCGCCGAACACAGCGCCGCTATCGCGCCAACCCACATAGCTATAATCCAAGCTCGCCCATTGCTCATAGTAACTTCCTTCTCTCGATCGAACCGTTCGAGTAAACGATACATTTCATGCGTTTATTCTAAACTGTCTTTGGAGACAAGTCACGTCCGTAGAGGGCGAACCACACAGTGCCGAGGATGCCGAATCCGAAGGCCGTCAGAAAGTTCACCTGCGGCGAGAACCAATACCACAAAACACCGCCGCCGAATGCCGAAAGGGAAACGATGGCATCGCGTATCAGGTAATACAACCCGAACATGGCTGCTTTGGCGTCGTCCGGCGCGAGGTCCATGATCAGCGCCTTGCGGGTCGGTTCGCCGAATTCCTTGAGGCCGCGCAGAATGAAGGCCGGCACAAACATCCAGAACGCGTGGCAGAACGTTAACGACAACGGGAACAGCGTGAAAAAGACGAAGGTCATTACCACGAACGGCTTCTTGCCGCTGCGGTCCGCGAAATAAGCGACGGGGATGTAACAGAGCACGGCCGTGGCCATCTCGATCGTGGTCAGCACGCCGAACTGAAATCCCGATACGGGTGACGCCACGGTGTTCATGCACCACACGACGACGAACGCATAGGGGATTTGTTCGCAGAAACGGATCAGGATGTCGGAGACGAGCAGAATCCGCAGGTCCGGACTCATGCGGCGCATCAGGCGGAACGGATTGCCGTGCACCGCGCCCGGATCGGGCCGCGCGTCCGGTTCGATCAGGTATTGTTGCAGGCCGATGGCGAGGCCGGCCATCGCCAGCGCCGCGACGAATGCCATGCGCACGCCGTCGCGTGGTCCCCAGAGATTGATGAACAGGCCGCCCATCAGCGGACCCAGTGCCATCGGGATGCGGCGCACGAGCGAGTGCATCGAGACGCCCATGGTGCGTTTGTTCTTGGGCAGCACGCGCGCAACGAGGTCCATGGTCGCGGGCAGCGAGATCGCGGTCCAGGACAGGAAGAAGAACGATCCCACGATAACCGCTGGCCACGTGGGAATCAGGAACACGATGACGAAACCCACCATGGCGAGCAGATTGAAAACGAGCAGCGCGCGCTTCGTTCCCAGCCGGTCGGAAAGGTAGCCGCCGGGAAACGAGTACAGCGCGGAGAGCAGGTTATCGAGCCCGTTTAGGAGGCCGACGATGATGGCGCTGCCGCCCAAGGCGATGACGTAGACCGGCAGGAACCGTTCGGCCATGCGCTCGCCCATGCCGACAAGAATGACCATGCTGAGCAGGCCGGCCATGCTGCGGCGCAGGCCCAGGAAACCGAGGATGTCGGTGCGTGGGGGCATTGTTGCTAGCGGCTAGTGGTTGACACCTATCTGAATGACTTGCTGATGTCCGACTCGCCGGACTTGACGGTCTTCTTCTGGAACTTCGATTGCGCGATGAGTTGTTTGAGTTTCCGCTCGTACGCCTTTCCGTCCAGAGGAAGCTCGACGGTCTTGCCGATCAACGACGAGTAAATCATCGCGTTCGCGAATTCGACGGAATGAATGCCTTCCTGCGCGGGCGCGATCAACGGCGCGCCGTCGAGGATGGCGTCGACGAAGTTCTGCGTCACTACGGAATGGCCGTGTTTCGTGTCGCGGACCGGTATGGTCACGTTCCACGTTTCGGGCCTGTCGAAGGAGCCTTTCGACGTCTTGCTGAACTTGCGCGCGCCCATTTCGTTGCGGACAAACGTGATGGTTCCGTCTTCGTACACAAGCCGCCCGAGGTCGCCCGCGATTTCGAGGCGATCCGTTCCGGGGGCTTCGCCCGTCGTCGCGATAAACACGCCGTTCGCGCCGCTGGCATACTCGAAATACGCGGTCACGTCATCCTCGGTCTCGATGTCGTGATACTTGCCGAATCCGCACACGGCGCGCACGCGCACGGGCATGCCGCAGATCCACTGGAGCAAGTCGAGGTTGTGCGGGCATTGGTTGAGCAGGATGCCGCCGCCTTCGCCTTTCCATGTCGCGCGCCATCCGCCCGAGGCGTAGTAGGCTTCGGTCCGATACCATGCAGTGACGATCCAACTGACGCGCTGGACCGCGCCCAGTTCGCCCGCGGCAATCAATTGGCGGATACGCTTGAACGCGGGCACGGTGCGGAGTTGAAACATCGCCGCGAACACCTGTTTCTTGTTGCGCTTGTGCGCGGCAATCAGGCGTTCGCAATCGGCCTTGTGCACTGAAAGCGGTTTCTCGGTGAGCAGGTGGAGGCCATGGTCGAGCGCGTCGGCGCCGATGGTCGTGTGCCCGTAATGAGGCGTTGCCACGATGACCGCGTCGACCTCGCCCGAGCGGATCAGCGCGCGGCTGTCGGTGAAGGTCTTGAGATCCTTGAATGGTTCGAGGCGCGCGGGGTCCACGTCGCACGCGGCTACGAGTTCGCAGCGATCCACTTCGCCCTTGCGCAGATAGCGGGAATGCGAGGTCCCCATCCCGCCGACGCCAATGATGCCTAAACGTACGGACTTCATCGCAGGTATCCTTTCGGTTGATGGGGACAGACTACCAGATCCGCGAAGCGGGCGGTACTTTGTGGACGAAGTGGACTGAGTGGACTAGGTGGACACACGGAAAAGCCGTCCACCTTGTCCACTCAGTCCACTTCGTCCACCGGTCCGTCAGGACTCGAATTCGTTCTCGTCACGTTCCTCGCCGCCCTCTTCCTCTTCTTCGATGACTTCCAGATTGGCGGCATCCTGGGCAGCGGCGTCAAGGACTTCCTCGGCCGCGAAGATGGGGCAGTTCATGCGGACCGCGATCGCGATCCCGTCGCTGGGGCGCGAGTCGACGCGCAGGACCTGCTCGACCTGGCCCGTCGCCGATTTCTGTTCGATGTTGAGGTGCGCGAAGAAGATCTCGTTCTCGAGTTTGTAGATGGTCACGGACTTGAGTTCGCCGCGCAACCCCGCGAGCAGGTTGCAGATCAGGTCGTGGGTGAGCGGACGCGGCGGCGACTGGCCCATCAGCACAATCTGGATGGCGCTGGCCTCGGGCATGCCTACCAGGATCGGCAGGATACGGTTCTCGTTGCGCAACAAGACCACCGGAAACCCGTCCTTGTCCGGCTGGCTGACACCCATTACTTCCATCGGTACCATGGCAGCCTCCTTCCTTGCGCCCATTATAGCGGAAACGCCGCCGCGTACGAAGTCAAAGATGCCACGGCGCGCGCATGGGCCGCGACAGCATGCGATTCGCCTCGTCGTCGCCGACGAATCGTTCGGCCTCCGGGTTCCAGCGGAGCTTGCGGCCGAGCATCATCGCGATGTTGCCCAGGTGGCTGATGGTGATCGTGCGATGCCCGATCTCGGCGGGACCGTAGGCCTCCGCGCGGCTCTTGACGCAATTCAGGAAGTCGCGCTGTTCGCGCTCGGGACAGGTCCGCAAGCGGATCTCGCCGGGTCCGATGACGGTCTTCAGCAACCGTGGCGGGTCCGCGTCGATCGCGTCCCACGTACACGCCACCCAGCCTTCGGACCCCTCGAAGCGGATCGCGGGCGTCCCGTTCGTACAGATCAGCCGGACGCCGTTCGCGTATTCGTACGTGATGTCCCATTCGATGGCCGTGTTGTACAGCCCGTCGCGCGGAAAGACGCCGTGCCCCTCGACGCTGACCGGGCCGGTGTGTTCCGTGTCGTTGCCCCATTGCGCGATGTCGTTGATGTGCGCGCCCCAATCCGTCAAGCTGCCGCCGGAGTAATCGAGAATCCACCTGAAGTGATAATGGCAGCGGCCTGGCGTGTACGGCGCGAGCGGCGCCTGGCCGAGCCACATGGCGTAGTCGAAACCTTTCGGGACCGGCTCCGCGGGCGGCGTGAATTGAGGCGTGCTGCATGCGGTGGGATCGACGGGGAGTTGCGTGCGGATCGTGTGCAACTTGCCGATACGGCCGTTCCGCACGAGTTCCGCCGCGCGCAGGAAGTTCCATTTCGACCGATTCTCGCTCGCCGTCTGAAAGACGCGTCCGTACCGCGCGATCGTGTCGCTCAGAACGCGGCCCTCGCGCACGGTCAGCGTGAGGGGCTTCTCGCAGAATACGTCCTTGCCCGCCTTCGCCGCGGCAATCGCGGGGATGATGTGCCAATGATCCGGCGTCGAGATCACGACCGCATCGAGATCGTCGCGCGCGATAATCTCGCGCCAGTCACCGGTGGTATCGCATCCGCGAAACGCCCCCGATGCCTGCTGCTGGGCGTAATGGTCCGTCACGATACGTTGCGCATTCTGCACACGCGCCGCGTCCACGTCGCACAACGCGACTACCTGAGCGTCGGCGTGCGGCAGAAACGACCGCAGGTTCATGTTGACGCCGTGATCGCCCGTGCCGATAAACCCGAGTGTAATTCGATCGCTCGGCGCGACACCGCTACGACCCAGCGCCGTGGCGGGAATCAGGGCCGGAAAGGCCGCCATTGCCTTGAGAAATCGGCGCCGCGATAGGCACTTCTTAGGATGCATGAGACCGGCCCCAGCACAAGTAAGTCGCCATTGGGAATGCCCGACGCATGGATTAGCTCCCAGTCAGAGATCGCCTTCGGCGATGCCCGCTATCTTGAGCAAGTGTTGCAGTAAGCCTTTCTTCAACGGAGCGCCGCCATGAATCGGCACGGAGATATGGGCTTCATGGCCAGGCTTTCCAAAGATATGGTGGCTCCCGTGAACTCGCAAGAGGGTCCATCCATGACGTTCCAGCACACGCGCCAAATCCCTCCCGGAGAGACTCTTCATACCGCAATTTCAATGACCTGGTCTGACGTGTGCAAGATATGTTCGGGAACCCCTACCGACAGGCATCCTTCTATAGCTTCTAAGAGGTTTGCGCGCAGTTCCTGTAGTGACTCGCCTTGAGTCGCGCACCCGGGAATGGCCGGCACCTCAGCCCAGTACCCACCCTCTTCCGCCTCATGAACGATCGCTTTCAAGACCATTGCGATGGCCTCCGTAACCTTGCATGCCGTATCGGAATCATTATATCAGATGTCCCGCGATCGTCCTCACCCATTCGTCAGAACGAAAGCAAGCAATGCCATATGTATAGGTAGCCGAGCGCGTCGATGTTCTCCCACATCGACCGTGCGAGATCCTTGTCGCCGGGGATCACCGGGATTTCCTTGAGCTTCTCTTCCCAGGGCAGGCACACGCCGGGCTTCGATCGGCCCTGCGGGACGGCCGTGGCGCATTCGCACGGACTCGGTTCGGGCGGCGGGGGCGCCGGAGAGGCTGCGCCGCTGTAGACGCCGTATTCGCGCGTGAACTCCGTCATGGCGCGGATGTTCTCGACCTTCGCATCGTTCTGCACGATCGCGCTCGCATCCATAATGTAGCCGCCGTCTTGCGCGGCGATGTCGATGACCTTCTTGCACGCGGCGCGGACTTCGTCCGGCGTGCCGAGCGCGAGCAGGTAATTCGGGATGCCGCCGCTGAGGCAGAACTTGTGCCCGAGGACCTTGTGCGCTTTGGCGATGTCGGTCTGATCGATGTGGAACACGATGCTGCGGTCCGGCAATTCGGTGAACGCTTCGAGGTGCTCGGTCCAATTGCCTTCCGCGTAGAACAGGACCTGGTGGCCATGACGCCAGATCTCTTCGATGATCGGTTTCAAGGTCGGCCAGTAGAACTCCGCGAATTGCTTGTGCGAGATGAACGGCACGCAGCCGCGATGCATCCAGAAGCCGATGGGAACGTTCTTATCCGGGTCCGCGCCCGACAACGCGACGTGCAGCAATTGCGGCATCAGCGCCTCGCAGGCCTTGAGCACCTGCTTGGGCTGTTCCAGGAGGTCCATGGTCAGGCCGATATAGCCGCGCATCTTATCGGCGATGATGTCGAACGGCGCTTTGAAGATACCGGAAATCGCCGAGACCGTGCCGGACTCGGACCGCAGCAGCGCGTTCTGCGTGCCGAACGCGCCGAAGTACTGCATCATCGCCATGCCGCCTTTGACGAAGGAGAGGTTGTTGCGATACGTCGCGGGCTGGCCGATCGCGCTGACCTCGGCCGACACGCGCGGCAGCCACGCGTTGAAGAGAAATTCCGTCGGGTCGTCGATGAGTCGGTCGTATTCGTCGGGCAGCATGTTCGCGTTCGATTCGGACGGCTCGCGGTATTGGAACCCGGTCTCGGCGGACACGTCGATGCCGGGGATCGCGTAGTATTTCAAGCCAATGGCCTGGGTCAGGCCGGTCCACACGTAGACCATGTTGCCGACTGCGGCGTCCCAGTCGAAATCGGCCGCGCACTTCCGCGCCGCGGCGAACGCCTTCTCGTAGTCATGCGCGACTTCCTGGCACGTGTAGCCCGCGTACTTCGCGGTGAACTCCGCAACAAACGGGCGGATCGGGACGCAGTCCGGTTTGCCGTTCCGCATCGCCGTGACATATCGATTCAGCCGTTCCGCGTACCGTAGTTCCATGTCCATGACTTCCATCCTCTCCCGTTCGTGATCACGATCACGAACGCGTGTGCGTGTGCGCTACGCGCCCGGTTCTATCCGCAA
>CAYOCT010000060.1:33270-41121 GCA_964402555.1 uncultured Nitrospiraceae bacterium
GATCACGATCACGAACGCGTGTGCGTGTGCGCTACGCGCCCGGTTCTATCCGCAATTCGGCCCACACGATCTGCTGCGCGGGAGTGTCGCCGCGCTGGACCGCGTGGAACTCGTTGTATCCGTCCTTCAACGCGTCGAGCGGACACTCGACTGCAACGGCGCGTGCCACGCCGGGAAACTGTTCCGGCTTCTTGATATCCGCGGCGGCTTTGCACGGCTTGCCGTTGACCTCGACATCGAACGCCGCGTCATCGATCTTGTCTCGCGCAGCCATTCCGAGCACCAGCACGGCGCGCCCTTGTTTCGGCACGGGGCCGATATAGATCTTGAGGGTCCCGCCTTTCGCGCCATCGATCGGAAGCTGCGCGCCGCTGGACATTCCGGGCGCGACGGTGTCGCGATACGTCACAACGTGCCGGCGCGGCTCGCGCGTTGCCTCTTCGAGGCTCAAGCCCTTTTCCAACAGCGCGCGATAGGCTTCCTTGCCGCCCTGCATCGGCGCGGGGTCCATGTAATTGAACAGGTAGATCTGATCCGCGCCGCGATACAAATGCGCGGCGGCGAACCCGCGCGCGGAGGTGATGTCGTTCTCGATCTGTTTGGAACCGGGATAGGCCTGCAACAAAATCTCGGCGCCCGCGGCGAGGACAATCTGCTTGGCCGCCGGTCCAATGCGCTCGCGCCATGCTTCGATGGGGATGTCGAAATCCGTCGTGGCCCAAAACGGCGTCGGGACGAGCATGTCCACGAGACCCTCTTGTACCCACGACACGCCGTCCATGCCGAGGCCCACGGCCGCGTCCGGCAAGGTCGGCACGCGCGCTCCGAGCTTAATCGGATGGCCGCGTTTCTCGGACCACTCGCGCGTCAATGCGCGCACGTCGCGCATGAACTGCGTGAGGATTGCCACGCCTTCCGCTTCGTGGCCCGGTTTGAAATGATAGCCGAACCGCATCCAATCGAGTTCGAGGCCGTCGGGATCGTAGCGATCGAGCAGTTCGCGGACGAAGGCCATCGCATGCTCGCGCACTTCGGGGATGCCGTAGTCGAGCGCGCGATTCACCCACGCCCCCGAGCTCCCCGGCACGCGCCAATAGTCCGGATGCTTGACCCAGAACGAACTGTGGATGTAGCTCTCGGGATCGTCGACGTTATGCACGTCGTTCATGCGCATCGAAATCCACGGCGAGATCTTCTTCTCACGCGCGCGGGCTATCCAGATCGCGTAGGGATCGATCCCGCGTTCGTCGAGCAGACGCGCGTTGTCGATCCACGTCTGCGCGACCGTGTCGCCCTCGCGCACCCGGCGGCCGTCGATTTCCCAGATAGCGTCGCGGACCTTGCTGCGGTAACTGGCCTTCATCGCGTTTGGACAGAGGAACAATTGCGTGACCTGCGTCCCAGCGTACTGGTCCACGAACGCGTTGCAACCTTCGAGCGACATGGCCTCCGGGGCACGCGACATGTAGAAATGGCTGTCGTCCTCGTTGAGCGCCAGCCCAAGCGTCGTCTGCGCCATCGCGGCGCCACACGCCAGCAGCAACCCCAAACCCAATCCTCGTGCTACCATCGCCCAATCTCCCCATTCCGCTCAAGACGCTATCATAGACTGTGCATCAAGTAAAGCCGCGCGCTACAATGGCGGGCATGACGAAGGAGGGCGTAATGGCGGAAGAAGCGAACGCTGCGCGGCTGTTCTCGATTGGCCACTCGAATCACGCCATCGAGACCTTCCTAGGCTTGCTCACGCAGCATCGCATCGCGGTCCTGGTGGACGTCCGCTCGCATCCCTACTCGAAATACGCCGGCCAATTCGACGCGAAACCGTTGCGCGACGCCGTGGCTGCGGCCGGGATTAAGTATCTCTTCCTCGGGAAGGAGATGGGCGGGCAGCCGGACAACCCGGAGTTCTACGATGCCGACGGCCACGTGGCGTACGCGCGGATTGCCGAAACGCCCGCGTTTATCGAAGGATTGCGGCGGCTGGAACACGGGGCGGCCGAGCACCGCATCGCAATCATGTGCGGCGAAGAAGACCCGGCCGCGTGCCACCGGCGGTTGCTGATAGGACACGCGCTTGCCTTGCGCGGGATTGTGCTCGATCATATCCGCGGCGATGGCCGGCTTCAGTCCGAGGAAGACCTCGCGCGAGAAGAATCCGGGGGGCAGGGCGATTTGTTTGCGGACCAGGAGGACGCATCGGCATGGAGACGGTCTACACAATCGGTTTCACGAAAAAGACCGCGGCCCAATTCTTCGGCACCCTGAAAGAGGCCGGCGTCCGCCGGGTCGTCGACATTCGCCTCAACAACCGCTCGCAACTCGCCGGGTTCACAAAACGCGACGACCTCGAGTATTTCCTTCGCGCGATCTGCGGCGCGGATTACGTCCACGAGCCGCTGCTTGCGCCGTCGCGGGAGATCCTCGACGCGTTCAAGAAGAAGAAAGGGGATTGGAAACTCTACGAGCGCGACTTCCTGCGCCTCATGTCGGAGAGAAAGGTCGAGACGAGGGTCTCGCGCGCGTTGTTCGACCGGCCGGTTGCGCTGTTGTGCAGCGAACCCACGCCCGAGCATTGCCACCGCAGGCTCGTGGCGGAATATCTGCAATCGCGCTGGGGCGGGTTTCCCGTCGTTCATCTGTAGAGGCGCGCCGTGAAGATCGTCATCAACCATCTGACGCGGTTTCACTCCGGGTATCTCTGCATGGCCGGGGTCGATGTTGCCATGCAACGGCACGTGCGCCCGCTGCCGTTCCGGGCTCACCTGCGCCCCTCGTTGCTCGCTTCGGAGGGCGGTCCGCTCCACATCGGCGCGATTCTGGAATTGGGCCCGGCGCGGAACGCGGCGCAAGCCCCGCAGATTGAAGACGTCACCTTCGACCTCGCGCCGATGCAGTGTCTGGGCACGCTGGCCGCGCCCCGTTTCTGGAACATGCTGTCGCTTCTCGCGCGGCCTTCGCTCGCGGAGCTATTCGGACCGGACCTTCACAGAGTCGGCGAGAAAGCCTGTGCCGTCGATCTCGGAAAAGGACAGGCCTCGCTCGGATGCCTCGCGCCCATAAAGCCGCCTGAGCTTTACGTGAAGCCGCGCCTGGGGCAAGCGTCGCAGGTCCGAATTCGCCTCAACGACGGCACATGGGACCTCGACCTTGGCGTGACGGACATCCGGTTATACGGGCCAGACCGCGCCGAACCCGATCTCGGGGCGGTCAAGTCCGCGTCCGAACGCCTGGCGTCCGAAGAAGCCATCCTTTGCGTCGGATTGACCCGTCCCTTCACGCCATCGCCCGGTACGCCGCCAATGCACTGGCTACAGGTGAACAATCTCCACTTTCGCGCGTGACCCCGCGCGCACGCATCACTTGGGTCTGTCCAAGACCAACATGTCGTGGCTGCCGATGTGATACTCCATCGGCGGGATCGAACGGACGCCGTGCAAACGGAGCAGAGGCGTGTCCATGTAATGCCCGAACACGTCCGCATAACGGAAACTGCCGGACTTGATCTTCGCGTCGGGCAGTTCCGCGCAATGGAAATGCGCGTCCCAATCACCGACGCCCGCGCGCGACGCGACCCGCGCCAGGCCGCCGTGGGGATCGCATTCGTGCAAGAGCCGGTCGTGCACGAGGAAATGGTTCCCGTGGTCCGCGGAAAGAAGGCGTCCGCAGGTCACCATCCCAGGGCCGATGACGTTCAGCTTCTTGTTCGCGTCGAGGCAGGGCAGGAGCCGGTCCAACGTGAGCGAGAAGCGCGGATAGATCGGCCACACGGACATCTCTTTCTCTTCGCGGAACAACGACTCGCCCGCCGGACGCCGCGCATTCTGTTCGAGAAGAAGCGTGTTTAGGATGAGGATGAACGACAACGCTTTCCCGATCGCTTCGACCCGTTCGCGCTCGGCGTTTTTCGTTTCGATTCGTCCTCCAGAAGGCTTGCCGGACACGGAATCGAAACGCTCCTTGGCCTCCTTCTCGGCGGTGATCGCGTTCGCGAGGGTCGCTGCGGTCTTCGACTGTTTCGGGTCAAAGTGCGCCTGCGCCTCTTCCCTCTTACGTATCGCCTCGACAAGTTCCGTCACCGCCTCGCGTTCCTCGTGGCCAACCTGCGCGCCATCCGCCTCCAGGTCTTCGCCGGCGTCAAACACCATGTAGACGCCGTCTCCGGTGGGCAGCGCGAAAAGGGGATCGTCCTTGGTGAACAGGCCGTGTTCATGAAGGATATCCACGGCATGGACGACGCACGAATTCGCGATTGTTGCGACGATCAATTGGCTCGCATGGTCCCGCCGCGTCCACTCGCGGATGTCCAGTCCCACGATGGCGCCCCAACGCACGGGCAGGCGCACATCTTCGAGACCCAACGTCCGAGTCGAGCGATATCCGATGCCGACGCGATACCGGCTGTGCGGTTCAATGAGATGGCCGGCCTGAAAGCCGCGGCTCAAGTCCTCCATCAACTGCTCTGCCTGGCGTCTGAGTTCGTCTCGCGAGATCATGACACGCCCTCCGGCGGGACCAAGCTCTTTCCGTGAATGTCGTCAATCCGGTCCAGCGCAGCCTCGACTAACACATCAAGGATCGTCTTCTCACCATTCCCAATGCTCTGCACGGCGGGCACCTTGTTCTTATCGAGACGCATGGTTTTTCGAATGAGCATATAGATCGCCAGCGCGACCATCGTGTAGTTGCGAATGCGCGCTCGGGAGAAGGGGAAGATGATCTTCGTGTTCAGAAAGGCATCCTTGGTCCTTTCCTCCGTTGCCAGGCTCCTTAGAACATCGCCATAGGGCAACTTTGACGTCCACAATCCTTCGGCTTCCGCAGATATCGCGTGTTCGTCAATTGGCGGCAAGGAGGAGTCCCTACCCGTGCCAGGTTTCCCCGAATGCCTCTCTTCCTCCGTCTGCCGATAGGCATCTTCTAGATAGAAACGCTGCGACACAGGTGCGCCGCTGCCGGCAAAGAACCGGTCCATTTCGTGGTATTCAGAAACAAGCTCCCGGATGATATCGGTGGCCAGCTCGCGATTGCCGCCGCTCATCGTGCCCAAATACCAGGTACCTGAAATTGTTACTCCGCACGACTTAAGATTCCCTTCGCCCAGGCAACCTGTCAATACATCGCGCAGGCCTGTCTTGAATTGTTCGTTCATACCGTCTTTCGGGGTGCCACACAGAGCTAGGATGGCATCGACAAGGTTCTCATCCCCGGCCAGTGTCGACACGGGGAGCTTCTTTAGAACAATGTGGCGGTTGAGATCGTTCTGCTTCGTTGCATCGCTTTCGGAATCGGCGTTGCTGCCGTTCTCAGTGGCCTGGCGCGAGTTCGAGGTAGCTTTGGATGAGTCATTTCGGTTGTCACGCTCTTGTATAACTCCACCTCGTGGCGCCGTTGTGACCCATTCTCGAGAGAGCAACGCCGGAGACAAAGGCGGTCTCTCCCTCATTTCGGGAGTCTTCACCCGCAGGAATCGTCCGGTCTCGCCTTCGACTCGTACGGCGTAGTCCTCTTCGTTGTAGAGGCTTTCTCCTAGAGCTACCTCCCGTCGTTGGTCGTCGTCAAGCAGGTGATACATCAACGTCAGCGCGTATCGGAACTTCCCGGAGATCGTTTGACTTTCTTCACGAGGACGCGTCTTCTTGCAGTCGCTTGCTGTTGTGACGCTAGTCCAATTCCGCGTATTGAAGAAGAGAAGCCCTTCCGAATCTTCCTTTACTTCCGTTTCCGAAAGGCACCATCGGGCGGGGCAAAACACCTCTTCAATGCCGGCACAGTTCAAGAGCAATTCCAAGAAGAACGTCACCACCGAATCTGCCGTATTTCGCTGGAAGTCGAAAAACCGGAGCGTTCCCTTGTCCCAGCCTTTCCAATGGTCTGCCTTGAACGTGATCAACTTCTCCCAAGTCGGCAAGGGTTCCTTCCTCGGATTTCGCAGGAACTTGAAGACACCATCGTCTTCCAGATGGTCCTCCGAGTCGTCCTTCAAGAAGCCCGCTAGCATGTCCGGCTCGAATTCGGAAACCGCGAGCACGCCCCAGTTGTGTCTGAATGGGATGGCACAAAATGGAGAGGGTTCAGCGGCAGCCTGGGGACCACGGGCTTTACGCGTCGCAATCGTCAACGCCTGGCTTACATAGTATTTGCCCACGTCCTGAATCGACCAACCGCCAACGGCACCCTTTGTAAGTTCGTTGCGAATGTGCTCAGGTAGTATCGCCTTCAGTTCGTCTTTTGAAAATGCAACCAAGCCCGGGATGCTGTTGATGCCGCGCATCAGCCGGTGCAGCCAGATCTCGTCTATCGAGACGACATGGCAACTGTCGTGGCTCACATCGGCAAGGTTGCTCAGCGCCGAATTCACGCCGGGGCGTTCCTTGGGTCCGAGGACATTCACGGTGATGTTGTCCATGATGCCTTCGAGGTTGCGCTTCATATTCAAGGCATCGCGGTGGAGCGGGCTGTCCTTGACGTCGTACGTGATATCGACCGTGGTCCGGCACCGCTGGGGCTTGCCGCTGAAGATACCCGTATAGCCGCGGAACGTGTCGCTGGCCACGAGTTTGAACTCGGAGATTGCCTCCTTGTGCTGCCCCGGCGGCACGGGTGTGCTGTGGGCGCGCAGTTCCATCGGCCGCAAGGCCTTGACGTATACGCCAGTGGCCCGGATAAGTTCCATCCCGACGACTTCCGTGCCGTGGAGCGGCACGCGGCGCAGCCGAATGATATTGCGCGCGGAGTTCTGCCATCGGGATTCGATATGGCCAGTCGTTTCACTTTGCGTGGCCGTATCGTCGATGACCATCAGATCGATATCGTTGGCGGCGCACAGCCTGGCCAGATTGGACACCAGCAAGGTCGGGTTTTGAATCATCGGCCAGTTCGCAGGAATTCGGCTGACACGGTTGAGGACCATCCGGTCGATGCGGAGGCACTCCTTGCATTCCTCTGGTTCCCGATCGCCCTTTGCGTGTCTGGCGCTGTCAAGCAGGGAACGTAATGATTCGATGACTTCTTCCGGTGTACACCACACCAGGTCGGGAACAAGAATGTAGAGATGCGTCCGGTAGATGCCTCCGCCGCCAACGGGGCAATCCTCATTGAGTACGGGGTGGGTTACGGCGATACGATAGAGAAGATGTGTTCCCGGCCTGTGATTGATCTGCTCGTGGCATCGAAGCGCCAGCGCAATCTTGTCCCAATGCACAGCAATGCTATCCTTGGCCTTCTCGTTCGGGAAGACGCTTGCCCGCAACACAGGGTAGCGCCAGATGTCGTGGAGGACTCCGACCAGGTCGTTATCGAGCGCGACATACAACACGCTCCTGGGAAGACAAGGAGGTTGTGAACCCGATTTGGCCTGTTGTTTCATGTTGGCGTTGCCGATTTCGCCCAAGAGAAAATGCAGGGCAAGGACCGTCGAGTTGCATCGATTCTCCGTCACTAACAAGGTCATGCCGCCGGCCGACAGATAGCCATCGGAAGTGAGGGCATCAATTGTCTGCGAGCCGAACGTTATCCGCGGGTCGGGAAGGCTGCGCGATGGCGGCGGCGTGGCTGGCTCGACGCTTGTCTCGCTCGCAACGCTATGGGCTGCGGCCGCCTGTGCTGCTTGGCAGTCCTTGGAGAGTTTCGGTTTCGGGGCCGCGCGTACAAGGGAGGGCAATGAATGAAAGATGGTCATCCCCGGCTTGCGGGGCGCGAACTCCGGATATCTGAAATCGCTGCACGGCAGTACGCCTGGATCCTTCCGAGGATCCGAGAGACTCCCAGGTGTCCAATCACTGCTTGTCACATAATCTAAATACGCGGTACTTGTTTTCGGACATTTCAGGCTGCCCATTTCAGTGTTGA
>CAYOCT010000061.1:0-39762 GCA_964402555.1 uncultured Nitrospiraceae bacterium
AAAAAAGAAGAACTTTCCCACAACCCCCTTTTCATGACGCTCACCCGCCGCCATTCCGATGCTGGACATCTTCCTCGGGAATACGGTAGAGTCTTTCGATATTCTCCGGTGAGCACGCATGTCTTCAGTAGCATTGAACGAGATCTATAATCAGGCAAAGCGTCTGTATCAAGAGCACAAGTACGCCGAGGCGCTCGCGTTGCTCGATGAAGCCGGCCAGGCCGACAACGCGAAGATCATCTTCGCGCGCGGCAAGTGCATGGCGAGGATGGGCCGCCGCGATGAGGCAGAGGCCTTGTGCGACCGTCTGCGGACGGAATTCAACGATCCCCGCTGGAAGCAGCTCTCGGCGTTTCTGAAGGCGGAGGATCGCGACAAACCGGGAGGGAACGGCCACGCCAAGAAGCCGGCGGCTAACACGCCTGCCCCCAGAGTCCGGCGTTCCTGGAAAGGATGGGCCGCGCGGGCTGCCCTCGCCGTCTGCCTCCTGGGAATTGGCCTCGCGGGCGTAGCGGTCTATGTCGTTCATGCCCGCATGTCGAATACCGCGCCGGTCGTCGCCGAAGAAGTGGCCGACGTCGCGGCGCCCGAGCCGGTTTCCACGCCCGAGGCGACGCCTGCCGTCGCTACGGCTTCTACGAGCGCGTCGGCGGAACGACGCCTTGGCGGGCAGCTCGAAGTGCGCGGCCTGCTCGGCGCGGACCGTAACGCCGATCGAAGCATGGACTGGCGCGGCGGGGCCTTACACCTGGAAGACCGCACGAACACCGGCCTCGTCTTGGCGCAAGCGGGAACGGCCCAGGCGCCACAAGCTCCCGCCAAGCCCGCCGACACGGTGCAGCCGCCGACAATGGCGCATCCCACCGAGTTCACGCCGGTCGGTTCGATTATCGATTTGCAGCAGTTCAAGACCGCTCAGCGGCTCGCGAACGCCCGAGGCGACGAAGCCGTCCTCACGAACCTCAGCCCCTACATCGGCTCGTGGTATGTGCTTAACCTGAACATCGCGGGGCGCAAAGCCGCCTATCATCTCGAAGTGCCCTCGCTGCAAGGCGACCCCACGCGCAAACCGCTTCTGGCATTGTACCGCGATGGGCTCGAGGTCACCGTGGACGGAACGCCCCACCGTTTTCCGTTATGGGCTGCCGAGGGGACGCCTGCCGAGGCTTCGGCCGGCGCGCAGGAGTTAAACGCCGCGCCAGTTCTGGCCGAGGTGTTTTCGGAAAACCACAAGTTCGCGTCGGCACTGACGGCCATTTGCGACGGTTTCGTGCTCATTCGCACGCAAAAGCCGGGGTCGGCCACGAAACTCGAGGTCGCGACGGACCTGTTGCGCGAGACACGGATCGGCGACTGGTTCGTCGAGAAGGCAAAACCGTATCTCATCCCTCCGCCTGAAACGGGCGAAGACCATCGCGGGACCGCAGCGGCGGAACATGCCGCGGGCGAGGTCTATCCGCTCGACGCGCGCGTGGACGAGACGCAGATCACGCTATACATGACGCCCAACAACCTCGGTATCGAGACCGACGCCGCGGACCGCAAGTATTACTACGGGCGCTGGTACAAGGCGCTGCATCATCCCCACATCTTCGTCAGTATGATGAAGCCCACGGTGGTGGAGAAAGCCATCCTGGATTCGTATACGGACCGCGTAGGCGGTATCGGCACCCGTGACAAGAAACGACGCGAAGTCGAGGCGCTCGTCTATCTGGTTGCATACGACCTCGACGACTACCGGCTCGGATATGCCTTGGGCGCGGACCATCCGAAACTGGATTGGGCGCCGCGCGCAACGCAGGTGCCTCACACGGGGCCGGGTCCCGACGGGTTCAATACCAAGGCGCCGCTGTGCACGATTGGCGCGGTTCCGCCGTACTACGCGCCGCTGGTCGAAGCGACGTTCGTCGGCGGGTTCAAGCGCGAGCATGCCGCGTTCAATCACGGTCCGCTTGCCAAGGTCAACAACGGGAGCCATTTCGGGTTCGTCGAGCAAGGCACGATTTTCAGCCGGCTCGCTCCCGGCCTCGCCACGTTCGCGATCTTCCGCGACGGTTCGATGGACATGCTGACCTGGCCGGAAGACGATACGAAGCTACTTCCGAGAATCGCGGACGCGCGGCAGAACTGCGTGGCCATCGTCGAGGGCATCGACGAGAACGGCATCCCTATTCCCGGCCAGTGGGTCAACAACTGGGCGGTGGGCTCGTGGTCGGCCAACCGCGACGGCGACTTCGTGACGCTGCGCGCCAGCGCGGCCTTGCAGGAAAACGCCGGCCACCGGTTCCTGATCTTCGCGTATTTCACGGGCGCGACGCCCAACGCCATGGCGCGCGTGTTCCAGGCGTACGGGTGCCGCTACGCCATGCTGCTCGACATGAACACGCCCAATTACTGCTACATGGCCCTGTACACGCGCGACGCCGACAAGAAAGTCTCGGGCGTCGAGCATTTGCACAAGGACATGAACGCGGGCGGCGGCAACGACGGCGGCTACAAGTTCCTCGCCAAGAACGACACGCGCGATTTCTTCTACGTATATCGCAAACCCTGACCGGCCGTGCGGACGGGACGGAGGGAGGTCTTCTATGCGATTCGGGTATGCGGCAGCGGTGCTCCTGGCGATGGCAAGCGTATCGTGCGGCGGTCCGGCGGGCGCGCCTGTTGCCCGCGAACGCGCGGTCTACGATGCCGCGCCGCCCGGCGTCACGACGCATTGGGCCAGCCAGGAAAACACCAAAGGCGAAAAAGGCCAGGGCGGCCAGGCCGCCGGGGGGCGCAAGGGATCGCCATTCTTCGCCTTGAAACCGGGCGAGGCCCATGTGCTGGCCGAGGTCGGCGGTTCGAGCGGCGCCGTGCGGCGGATCTGGCTGACGTTGAACGACCGCACGCCGAAAGTGCTGCGCGGGGTGCAGCTCGACTGTTACTGGGACGGCGCAGCGAAACCAGCCGTCAGCGCGCCGATCGGCGATTTCTTCGGCATGGGCGCCGGACGGACCTACGCGTTCGAGTCCGAATACTTCTCGAGTCCCGAAGGCCGTAGTTTCAACTGCTGCGTGCCGATGCCTTTCAGGAAAGGCATGAAGATCGTCCTTTCGAACCCAACTTCGATCAACATCATGATCGTCGCGTACGACGTGGACTACACGCTCGGCGACGATCACGGCCCGGACATGACCTACTTCCACGCGTACTTCCATCGCGAGAACCCCACCACGTTGCAGAAGGACTTCGAGTTCCTTCCCAAAGTCGCCGGGCGCGGCCGTTATCTTGGCGTGACGGTAAGCGTGAACGCCGACACGAAGAAATACTTCAATTCCTGGTGGGGCGAAGGCGAATGCAAGGCCTTTATCGACGGCGACACCGACCATCCAACGCTGTGCGGGACCGGTACCGAAGACTACATCGGCTCGGGCTGGTTCCTGGGCGCGTTCGCTCAGCGCTATCAGGGCTGTCCGCTGGCGGACAAGGAACGCATGCAGTATTGCTTCTACCGGCTCCATGTTCCCGACCCCGTGTTCTTCCAAAAAGACATCCGCGTCACGATGCAACAGATCGGATGCTGGACGCCTGACAGCAAGCCCGCCATGGTGAAATCCGGAAACGCCTATACGCTCGCGGGTCCTGAGAAGAAGCCCGTGGACTGGTCACAGGGCGACGGACTCAAGGACTACGGCATATTCGAACGCCAAGACGACTGGGCCGCGTGCGCCTACTTCTATCTCGACCGGCCTGAGAACGACCTGCCTCCACTCCAGAACGTCGAAGTGCGTACGGCAGGCTTGATCTGATTCGATTCAGAAGGCTTCGGCCCTTGCGCCGCTCGATCGGCGGCCCGGCTTGCAATACCATGGCCATGGATGGCCGAAGGCGGAACTTCGGCTAACCCAGACGGTTCACACTATGGCTTGACCCGAGGAGGCTAATCCTTGATCGGAGAAGGCCCTCCTCGCAATGACACTACGGGCGTATGAACAATTTGGCCAAGGAGACTACTCATGCTGCTTGTACTGCTCAGCCTTTGTATTGCCGCCGACGCTCCCCCTTCCCTCGATTTGGCCGGCGCCCATGTCGTTGTGGGTTCCGGGGCCACCGACACGGAGGTCTTTGCCGCGCGCGAGATGGCGCGCTACCTCCGTTTGCTTAGTGGCCAGACCAGCGCCGTCGCCAAGGGAGACGAGCCAACGCCGGCAGGCGTTGCCGTCTACGTGGGGACGCCCGCCTCTGGGATTCCAATGACGGAGGGCGTCGACGACTACGGCGCAGAGGATTACCTCATTCGCATCCTCCCCGAAAGACGCGCCGTGGTGATTTCGGGCAAGACGCCGATAGGCGTGCAGAACGGCGTCTACGCGCTGGTCGAACGTCTTGGCGTCGGGTTCTATCTCGGCGGCGACGCGCTGCCGGAACAGCGCGAGGCCGTGCCCGTTCCGATCGGGGCCGATATTCACGGGACGCCGGCGTTTCGCATTCGCGGCAGCCTGCCCTGGTACAACTTCCTCAACAGTCCGACCACGTGGGACCTCGAAGATTTCCAGTACTTCTTCGACCAAATGGCGAAGATGCGGTACAACTTTGTGGGCTTCCACTCGTACGACAGCGAACCGTTCTGCGCGTATCCGCTGGACACGCAGTGGTATGACGCCGCGCCCGCCGCGACCTCGCTCACCTATGGCTGGGGGACTATTCGCGGGATGAAATGCGATGAGTTCGGCTTTGGGACGGGCCGCTATTTCTTCGACGAAGTCTTCGGTTCGCGTTCGGTCACCGGAGCCAAGGCCAGCGGCGCCGGGGATTTGAGCAAGGCCACCGCATGGCCCGACGTGACGCGCCGCACACGCGATCAGGACGCGGTGCTGCGCGCGCAATGCGGCCTCGCGCAAGGGCTCGACTATGCCCGCAGGCGCGGCCTGCACGTATGCGTCGGCTACGAACTCCAGGGCGACCCCACGAATCCCGAAACGCGGCGTCACGCCGAGGCCCGTATCCGCAACACGCTCGCGACGTATCCGATGGCGGACTACATCTGGTTCTGGCAGCAGGAAGGCGCGGGCGGCGGCCTGGCCGTGCCGGCCTTGGGCACGCCGTTGCGCCTGCTCAGCGACGAGTACGCGCCCTCGTTCAAGTACCTCGACAAGCCCGAGCGGGTCTATGAAGCCGCGCGCGTCGCGGCGTACGTGCAATTCGCGTACGACGTCGTCCGGCGCGTGAAGCCGGACATCGGGATCGTGGTCAGCGGGTGGGGCGGCGACGCGTGGATGAAGTTCAGCGATTTCTACATCGGGCTCGATGCGCTGGTCCGGAAAGACATCGTATTCGCGGCGCTGGACAACATCGATCCGAGCGCGCAAGAGCACGTCAGCCATGCCTACGGCGAACTCTCGCCGGGACGCGAGCGCTGGCCGATCCCGTGGTGGCAATCGGACGGCGGCGGCACGCGCCGCGATCAGTGGGGTCCGCAGACGAACGTCAAGCCCTACACCGCGCTGCTCCGCGACGCGCTCGCAAAAAAGTGCGAAGGCGTCTTGTCGATCCATTGGGAGATCCGCGGCGTCGAAGAAGTCGCGGCGTACATGGCGCAGTTCGCGTGGAACCCCACGCTCAGTTACGAAGACTTCTACACGGGTTTCGCGGAACGGTGTTTCGGCGCGGAACACGCGGCGGAGATGGCGCAGATCCTGATGGATCTCGAAGCCCTCGGACCGCGATGGACCGGTGGGCCGGGCCAAGTCGAATGCGGCGGGTTCTCGTGGTTCTCCGACGAACGGCGGCCGAACGAAGAGCATCTGGCGAAGTTGCGCGCGATACGCGAGCGGCTTGAAGCGATCCGCGCGTCGTTCGAGCAGGGAAGCGCGCGGGCGCATCTCGAACGGCTGAATTATCTCATCGCGACGACGGACTGGCTGACGAATTTCGACCGGGCCGCCCTTGCGCTCACGTCCGGTGGCGAAGCGGACCGCGCGCTTGCCGCGGCCGAATCCGCACGGCAGCAAGGCAATGAGGATCTTGCGCGTAGCGAATGCGCACGGGCAGTCGGAATCCTGCGCGATTGCGGACTTCGCGAGGCCATGCAAGCATTCACGACGCGGCTTACCACGCAGGGCGACTGGGGCAACCTGGCAACGATCAATATCAAGGCGTACGCGATGTACGAGAAGACGCTCGCGCGCGTCGAGAAGTTGCTCGGCGCCATACCCGGCGAGTTGACGAGCGCCCCCGTGCCCGACGGACCCGTCTTGAAGATGCGGACTCCACCGACCGCGCTGCCCGAGGGCGCGCCGTTCGTGGTCCGAGCTGTCGCGCTCGACAGCAACGGCATCCGCTCCGTCCGCGTGCTCTGCCGAAAACCCGGCGAGACGACGCTCCAGGAGATCCCCGCCAAACGCGCGTGGGGCGACAGCTACGCCGCCACGCTTCCCGCAAAGTTCGTGGATGGCGGCGGCGTTGAATTCAGTGTCGAAGCGGAATCGCTCGATGGCAAACGCGCGTCGCTTCCGATCGGGCCTGCGAATGCGGTCTTTACCGCCGCTACGCTTCCGGCTTCGGGACCACGCGTGTACGGCCCATGGGTTCATGGCAGCATGGCCTTCAAGCAGGCCTTGCAGGGGGAGGCGCTGACCCTGTTGCGCGGGGTCGCCATCTCCGACATCGAGTACGACGCGCTGAATACGCGGCTCTCGTTTGCGGGGATGGACAACCTGCCGGGAGTGCTTTCCGTCTACGACCAAAGCTTCTTCCGTCTCGCCGGAATGCCGGGCGGGCTTGAGGTCACGGGTACATTCACGGTTGCGGATGGCCTCGGCCGCAAATCCGTCGGGGACACGCTGCCGTTGAAACTGACCGCGGATAGTCCTCCCGATGCGCCTCGCGAACTCAAGGTAGAGATAGCCGACGCGTTCCTGGCCCGTATTACATGGGATGCATCGCAGGGCGCGGCAGAGTACGAAATCCACCGTTCCGAGCAGGCCGGTTTCACGCCGGACGCGGCGACCTTGCTTGCGCGATGGCCATGGCGGCTCTACGTTGACGCGGGCGTCAAACCGAACGTGACGTATCATTACGCTGTAATCGCGGTGAACGACGGCGAGAAGAAGAGCGCGCCATGTTATGCCGCGCCTCTTTCGGTCGCCGATTTCCCGCTGCCTGCGGCGCCCGCCAACGTGAAAGCGGCCGCGGGTCTCGGCCGCGTGACGCTGCAATGGGATCCGGTGGGGCAGAACTGTGCCGGCTACAGCGTGTTCCGAGAACAGGATGGCGCTTGGAACGTCGTCAGCGGAGCCAAACCGATTGCCGAGACGGCCTACGTAGTCGGCGGCCTGAACGACGCGCGCGAGTACAGCTTCCGCGTTGTGGCCGTCGATCGCGCCGGACGCAGTGGCGAGCCTTCGGCCGAGGCCGCGGCGACCCCGATCGCGCCGCCGCACGAGCCGGTGTTTGCGATAGCTTTCGACAGCCCAACCGCCGAGACGGGCCAGACCGGCACGTTGCAGGAGGGCGCTTCTATTCGCGAAGGCGCGCTCGACCTGCGCGCCGGAGGCTGGATGAGCTTCCCGAACGAAGAGCGGCTGCAATTGAGCGGTCCCGTAACGGCCGCCTTGTGGGCGAACCTGGACCGTATCGAAGGCATGCCCGTCCTCCTATCGTTCGGCCACTTCGAGGGACCCGGATACTGGATACAACTCTTCAGCGGCAGCATCCGCTGGTACATCGGCAAACAGCGCATCCTCGACGCGGGCCAGTTCCCCACCGGCGCGTGGCATCATCTCGCGGCCACCTACGACGGCCAGACCAGCCGCCTATATGTCGACGGCAAGCTTGTAGGCCAGGCCGATGTGGGCCAGCCCGATCTCGCCCCGTGGCCGGGCGAGTTGCGCATTGGGCAATACGCCGACATCGGCGCGCCGTACCAGACCCGAGGAATGATCGATGACGTGCAGGTCTACCAGCGCGCACTTCCCGAAAGCGAAGTCGCGGCCCTCGCGCAGAAGAATCGAACGGGGGGATAAGCGGGGGGAATTCAGGAGTCAGGAGTCAGGAGTCAGAATCCTGTGGTGTCATTGCGAGGAGTGGCTTTAGCCCGACGAAGCAATCTCCTGAACTTCTGCGCACAACAGGCGGGGAGATTGCTTCGTCGGGCTAAAGCCACTCCTCGCAATGACACGAACAAGCTGTTGTCGAGCGCACGCCAAGAGCTAACCTTGCCGCCAAATCGACCCGAGCTTGGCCTTCATGCGCATCAGGGCCAGCACCGGTTTGGGCACGCCGGGCGGCGTCCCTGCGCCATCGCTGGCCGCATCGAGATCGGGCGCGGCGCCGTCGCCGCTGTACAGTTGCCCGATGATCGAGAGGACGTTGTTCCTGACCATGCGGCGCATCGGGGCTTTCGCGATCAGCCCGTACATTGGGGCCATGCCCTCGAATGCCGCGCCGGGATGCGCCTTGACATACGCCACGCCTTCGCGCAAGTCGTTGAGATACGGCTCGACGATCTTCGCGTGGCCCGGATTCAACATGGCATGGAGGCTCTCGGGTCTCTGGAGGCGGTCGACGCTCCAGCCCTTGCGTTCCATGAAGTCGCCGAGGGCATAGACGCTGAAACCCTTGTCTTTCGCGGCGTAGGCAAACACGCCCATCTCCGGCTCGCCCAGGACATACAATTCGGGTATGGCGCCGATTCCTTCCTGAAGCCGTTTCGCGGTGTCCATGACGGTTCTCGCGTTGCTCAAGAATCCCTCTTCGCCCAGGGCATGCAGCGAAGCCCAAGCGGCGGCGATCGGTCCGCCGGGCCGGGTGCCGGCCATCGTGGCGCCCGCATAGACCCCGCCGCACCAGTTCACGTCCGCGTAGAACTGATGCCGCAAGTAATCCATGTTCCGGTACACGATCGTCGACGCGCCTTTGGCCGCGTAGCCGTACTTGTGGACGTCGGCGGAGATCGACGTGACGCCCGGCACACGAAAATCGAACGGCGGGACTCGGTGGCCCAGGCGCTCGACCCACGGCAGAAAGAATCCGCCCAGGCAGGCATCGACGTGCAGCGGCAGGTTGCGGCACTGCGCGAGCGCGCCCAAGTCCTCGATAGGATCGACAACGCCATACGGATAACACGGCGCCGAACCGACGATGGCGATCGTGTTCCGGTTAATCCTGCGCGCCATGGCGTCGACATCGGCGCGGAAATCCGCGCGCACCGGCACGCGTACGATAGTCACATCGAAATACTCGCCGGCCTTGATGAACGCCGTATGGGCCGATTCCGGGATGACAATCTCGGGACGCCGGATCCACGGCTTCTTCTTGCGCGCACGGTCGCGATAGGTGAGCACCGCGAGCAGCAGGCTTTCGGTGCCGCCCGAGGTCATCGTGCCCACGGTCTTCTCGTCCCCGTGGAACATCGACGCCGTCATTCGCGTCACGTCGCGTTCCATAACCTGAAGACTTTTGAAGGCCATCGGGTTGAGGCCGTTGGCCGAGAAGAACATCCCGTGGGCCGCTTTCAGCAAGTCCGTGTGTTCTTCGCTATGGTGATAGACCAGCGCAAAGGCCCGATGGTCCTGCCAGCGCACGTCCTCGGCGCTCAGCGCCTCCATCTGGCTTAAGATGTGGTCCTTGTCCATCCCATGTTCAGGGATGCTCTTCATCGAGTCCGCCACGGCGTGCGCCTCCCTCGGTTGCCACGCTCATAGAGTACCCCACGCGCCTTGCTCGCGCAACGGATCAGAGGACGTGCCGGAAGGTCATGTACGCTTCGGCGGCTTCGAGCGAGACTTCGCGGCCGCGGACGCGCGCGATGTACTCGACGTTCTGCACGCTGGAATGATGGATCGAGTCGCGCATCTGGGACTCGTACATAAGCAGCGCGCTGAGCTTTTCTTCGAGAAAGTCGCTGATATCCACGTAGAAATTGGGGTGGAACTTCTCGTTTTCGAGGCTCCAGAACAGCGAGGTGTTGTCGTAACCGAGCACGATCTTCTGGAACGGTTTGATGGCGGGCACGCCGGGCCGGCACGCCGTGAACGCGGCGCGGAACACGGCCTCGTGATCCTGGTTGTACGAACCGACGGGGATGGCGACCATGGTCGGGCGCAGGCGATCGAGCGCGAGTTTGCTGTCGCGTTCGAACTGCGAGATCAGGTCGCGGCGCGGGATCGCGTCGAGGCGCAGATGGGTCTCGGGATCGCGATACAGGAGGTCCCAGTCGTCCACGCGGAGGAACTCCATGACGTGCTTGAGCTCCTTCTCGCGAATGCCGCTCGTGACGAGGCCGGCCTTGCCGTCATAATGCTTGAGATCGCCGACGGAACACACGATGACGTACACCTCGCCCCCGAGTTGCTTGATGCGCGCCATGGTCCCGGCGCATCCGAAACATTCGTCGTCCGCGTGCGGCGCGATGACCAGGAGGCGTTGCTGCGAGAGAAAGGTGTCTTCAAGCGTCAAGGCGTTTCTCCTCGATAAGCGTTTCGTACAAGGCTTCGATTCGCGCCACCATCCGGTCAAGGCCGTAGTTCGGCACGACGTGCGCGCGCGCGGCTTGGCCCATGGCTTGGCGCCGCGCGGCGTCGCGTGCCAGCGCTTCAATGGCGTTAGCCATCGCTTTCGGATCGCGTGGCGGCACGAGTATACCAGTCTCGCCGTCCCGGATGACATCGGGCACGCCGCCGACGCGCGTGGCAACCGCGGGCGTCGCGGCTGCGCCCGATTCGAGCAGCACACGGCCCATGCCTTCGTTCAGCGACGGAAGCACAAACACGTCCAGCGCGGCCATGATATCCGGAACGTCGTCGCGATGGCCGAGCCACTGGAACCGCTCGCCGAGATCCGCCGAACTGTCGCGCAACGCGTGCGCCAGCGCGCCATCGCCCGCGACGACGAATCGTGCTTCGGGTAACGAGCTCGCAACGATGCGCGCGGCCTCGATGAAATGCTCGAATCCCTTGACCGGTTCGAGGCGCCCGACGCCGCCAATCAGGACCGCGCCCGGCGGCACGCCCAGCTCGTCGCGTGTCGCATCGCGCCGCGCCATGGCGGCGTCGAATGGCGCGAAATCGACGCCGCTGAAGATTGTGACGTACTGTTCGCGGCGGCCGATGCCTTGTGCGAGATGCTCGTCTATTCCGCCCGGTGTCAGTTCGATGATGCGGTCCGTGCGTCGCGCCGCGTACCGTTCCATGGCCACGAACGCGCGCGTCAGGACATTTCCGAAATAGCCGGTGAAGATGTTGCCGTGCGGCGTGTGTACGACGACGGGGACGCGCGCCCGCACCGCCGCGAGCCTTCCGAGAAATCCCGCTTTGGACGTATGCGTGTGGACGATGTCGTAGCGGCGTTCCTGGAAAAGGCGCGTGAGTTGCCGCAGCGCGAGCAGGTCCCGGATGGGATCTACCGCGCGGACGAGGCTGGGCACGCGCACGATGTCGACGCCCGCGGCCCGGACCGTGTCTTCGATACTCCCTTCGCCGGGTTGCGGCGGACCGCTGATAAGATCCGGCGCGAATCGATCGCGATTGGCCAGGCGCACCGTGTGGAACGTGTTCTCTTGCGCGCCGCCTTTACACAAGCGCGTGATGACATGCGCCACACGGAAAGGATGTTCTGATGCGTTGAATCGCAATTAAGAGATCCTATATTTGGACAGGATGACAGGATAAACAGGATGACCCTGTCACGACGAATGCCGTGAGAAGAAATAGTCTATGGTAAACCGGCAGTGCCAAGCTCGCGATGAACGCGTACACGTCCGGTTCTCCATCTATCCAGTTCATCCAGTTATCCTGTCGACAAAACACGTAGTGAACTACAAGAGTCGATACTAGGATTGCCGAGCGCTGTCATGCGCGCGACCACAGGACGAACACGACAATCGCGGCGAGCGCCGCAATGCCCGCCGCAAGCGCATACCACAATGCCGCGCGGTTGGGCTGGATCACGTGCCCCGGAAGGACGAAGGTCCCGTCTTTCTGTTGCTGTTGCATCGGGGACGCGATGAGTCCGCGTACCACGTCGGCCTTCGGGTCGAGCACGTGCACGCGCAGCGCATACGGCTGAAGCCCCGAGGGGAGATTCTCGATGGGAACCGTTTCGTGAATGAGCTGGCCGAACGCCACGTAGGCTTGGGTTCGATACCGGTTCAACTGGATGCAGCGTTCGTCATTGCGGAACTCGTTCGGATCGGCGTTGCCGAGGCGGTCGCGCAGTTCGGCTTCCGCGGCCTCGAGCTGGCCGAGGATCTCGTGGCTGCCGGGAATGTTGAAGCCAGCGTCGCGCGCGGCGGACCCGAGGTCGCGCAATGCGCGTTTGAGCGCAACGCGGAGTTCGGGATCCCGCCGCGGGCCTGCGGGTTGTTCCGTATCGTTGCTCATCGCCTGGCTTCCTGCCTGTTCGTTCCCCGAAGCGCCGCCGCCGCCAGGAGTGTGGCACAGCCTCGCGACGGCTTGCAAAATCCCCGCGCGCCTTGATGGCACGCGGCGCTTTGCGCATAATCGACGCAAGGTGTCCTGGCGGATGCGGGAGAAGGCAGCGTCATGTTTACAACAAGAGCCATGTCATTCGGTGTCGTCATTCTGGCCACGGGTATCGCGATGGCGGCGAGCGCCGAAGAGCTACAACCGGCGCACCGGGTCTATATGAACCTGCTCGATCCGCGCGAGCATCCGGACGACGCGCGGCGGCACGTCAAGCCGCCGACGTGGGAGACCTTCGGCAACCGGACGCGCTGCACGAGCCTGCGCGGGTTCGGGGTCGAGAACGACACGATCGTGAAGTACGTCGAGGAAATCGACAAGTACACGAAGACCTTCGACCTCGGCGACGTGTTGTGGCCGTCATATCCCATTATGTTCGCGAAGAACCTCGGCGATCTCGCCGAAGAGGTCAAACGGCGCGGGCTGTTCCTGTTCGATGTGTGGGGCTATGTGCCCGGGTCGGGACCGGGCGGCTATTGGACGCAGTACCGGCCTCCCGCGGAAGCCTTCGCGCTGCTCGAATCGACGCTGGGCGATCGTTGGCTCGGGATGGACGTCGGCGAACAGGACGGGCGCTACATCGGCGGGTACGCGAGCCAGGTTTATCCTATCTCGCGTGATCGCGGCGAACAGTACCTCAATTTTCAGCGGCATTTCGAGCGCATGGGCGACGAACTCGGCAACAAGCTGTCAACGCTGGTCTCGCTCAACTTCGGCCATCACTTTCTCAAGGAAGGCTTGTACACGCTGATTGGCGCCGAGACCGCGCAGGGCCTGCCGAACGGGCAGGTGTACTACGCGTTCATTCGCGGCGCGGGCAAACAGTACGGCGTGCCATGGTTTGGCAACGCGTCGATTTGGAACCGCTGGGGCTACAAGTCGTACGGAGCCGACGAAGCCGATCACGGGCCGACGAAGGGCACCAGCCTCAACCTGCTGAAACGGCTCATCTACAGCCACGTCCTCTACAACTGCGTGTTCGTGGGATTCGAAGCGGGCTGGTTCGACGGCGACACGCTCACGCCCATCGGACGCATCCATCAGGCCGCGCATCGCTGGATTCGCGAACACGGACAGCCGGGCACGATGCAAACGCCGATCGCGATCATGGCGGACTTCCTGTCCGGCTGGACGTTCCCGAGGCACCTCTACACGAGCAACGTGTACCGCGTCTGGGGCAATCTTCCGTACGAGGCGGGCGATTATCTGACCGACGGCGTGATCGACATGGTGTATCCCGGTTATCAAGACGCGTCGTTCTATCACAACGAGTCCGGGTTCATCGCGCCGACGCCTTACGGCGACAGCGCGGATTGTCTGCTCAGCGACGCGGAGGGCTGGCTGCTCGAACAATATCCCGTGCTCGTGCTCGCGGGAGAACTTGCTGGCGGCGTCGAGTTGCGGGACAAACTGGCGGCGTACGTCGAGGGCGGCGGAACGCTCATGATCACATCAGGCAATCTCGCGAAACTACCAGGCGGGCTAGCGGGCATCGCCGTCGGCGACGCCGCGCGGTTCGATGCCGGCGTGACGTATCAGTCCGGCGGCACCGAAATCGCTGAACCGTATCCGTTCGACGTCCGCCGTTTCACGACGTTGCCGCAAGACGCCCGAGTGCTTGCGCGCGCGGGCGACACGCCGCTCGTGATTGAGGTCTCGCGAGGCAAGGGCGCCATCATTGCGATGGCGAGCACGTTCGGCGTGCCCGCCGAACCAGTCGTGCCGGTTCCCTCGAAGAGTGACATCGACGCGCCGCTGCCGAAGCCATTCCCGCTGTTGAATCATGTTCGCGCGGCGCTCGATGGCGTCTTCCGCAAGACCGTGCTCTTCGAGGCAGGCGAGGGCCTCAGCGTAATCGTGTGCCGCAAGGGCGCGGGTGAGTACACGCTCGGCATCTGCAACAATGGGCTTCTACCGAAACCGTTTGCGATCGTCTCGCACTGCGGTCCGATCGAATCCGTCAGCGAACTTCCGCTGGACCAATCCGAGAAGGACGCGACCGGGTATCTTCCCACCGGCTCCGAAGCCGCGGACGTTGGCGCAAGCAACGAAAGCGTCGTTGCCGGAGGCGACGTGCGGCTGTTCGCCGTGAAGGTCCGCGAGGAAGGCGTTGCGGAAATTGAGCATCGCGTCCCGCCGCGCCGCGTTCCGGGCCGGATTCTGCCGCTTCGGCACGCGCGATCGATCAAGGAAGAAGTCCTGCTGCGTCCGACGTTCTTCGCGCATTTCGACGGCGTCGCCGTGGACTGGCGTTACGTGCACGAACGCGACCGCGAGACTCTCGCGCGCGAGGCGGGCTGGATTGCGAGGCAGAAGCTGCGCGTGTATGTCGATCTCACGTCCGGCATCAACTTGTATCCCGATTTGCGCCTCGTCGACAACGACCCGCAACCCTACGCGGAATCCATGGCCGCGATCACGGATGTGCTCGACAAGATGGAAACTCTGGGAGCGCACGACGCGATCCTCTCATTGCACCGCACTCCCGAGAACAACTTCACGCCCGAGCAGACCCGTGCGTCGTTCGAAACGACGTTGCGCGAGATCTGCAAGCGTGCTGCCGGGCATAGCGTCACGGTCTACTTGCGGACAAGTCCGAAAGCTTGCGCGAGCGTGCAGGAAGCCGCGTCGCTGATTGAGCACGTCGCGGAACCCAATCTGAAACTCGCGCCGAGCGTCGCGCTGCTGCTGGACCGGCACGCGGACCTTGTGGCTGTGGGCGCCGTCAAGGATCGGATCGGTCTGTGGCTGGCCGCGACGCCGGTGTATGATGACGCGGGCGCGTTGTGGCAGACCTACGGTCCCGTGGCCGGCCATGCGGACCTCGCTGCCTTGATGTCTGTCGCGCCGGATGCGCCCGTCGCGCTCGACGGCGTGTATGCGAATTGGGACGAAGAGTACCTTGACGTGAAGAGTCTGGAGCCGGCGCGTCAAGCCGCGCAGAAGGAAGGCGGTGTCGAGCCACCGCACTCCACGGAGAACGACAAGTGAAACACACGTTGCCGCGAAGGGATTTTCTTGGACTGATGGCCGGAGGCGCCGCAGTCGCGGCTGCCGCCGACCCGGGAGGGAGCACAACGCCGATGGCATCCGCGAAAGCCCCGAATGTGTTGTTCATCATGACGGATCAACAGCGCGCGGATACGATCGCGTCGCTGGGGAACCCGAACATCTACACGCCGAACTTCGACCGGCTTGCGGCGCGCGGAGTGGCGTTTACGAACGCCTATTCGCAGTGCCCCGTGTGCGTCGCCGCGCGGTACACGGTTCGCACGGGATGCGAGCCGCCCACGACGGGGATCTACGCGAACATGAGGCCGGACCTCGTGCAGGGGCAGGCGGAATCGATGGAGGAACGTTGCGGCGCGTATCTTCCGAGGACGATGGCGCGGCTGGGTTATCGCACGTTCGGCATCGGCAAGTTCCACACGCACCCGTGGGACGAGGACCTCGGTTTCGACGTGCATCTTCATTCGGAGGAATTGTACGGTTCGCAGGACCAGCGATCGCGCGACGCGTACGCCGGGTTCATCCAGCGCGAGCATCCGGAATACGACTTCGTCGAATGCCTCATGGGCGAACGTACCGAGATGTATTACATGCCGCAGATGAGCCCGCTTCCGGCGAAGCTCGGCGTCGAGGCATGGGCCGCCGACCGGGCCGTCGAGCAGATCAAGCAGGCGGACGGCAAGCCGTTCTTCGGGTTCGTGTCGTTCGTTGGACCGCACCCGCCGCTCGCGCCGCCGATCCCGTATAACCGGATGTACGACCCGGACCGCATGCCGAATCCCGTGCGCGGCGACCTCGCCGTGGACCATCTCGACGAGCAGATCCCGTGGATGAACTACGCGATCTGGGCCGAGGACATCAACGACCCGCATGCGCGCGTGCTCAAGGCGCGGTACTACGGCGAGATCTCGTACATCGACGCATGCCTCGGGCGGATTCTCGATGCGGTCGACGCGCGCGACGACGCGGCGAACACGGTCATCTGTTTCTTCTCGGACCACGGCGATCATCTGGGCGATCACCACGCGTGGCAGAAGGAGAGTTACTTCGAGGCCTCGTGCCATGTCCCGTTTCTCGTGAGCTGGCCGGAACGGATTCAGGCCAACGGGCGGAACGATGCCCTCGTGAGCCTCGCGGATTTGTTCGGCATCGCGACGACCGCCGCCGGAGCCCAGGAACTCCGCGAGGGGAGCGACGTGCTCGGGTTGCTCGATGGCAAGGCCCCGGGCCGCGAGCGTCTCTTCGGCTACTACGGCACGCCCGGCACGCCATTGTTCAAGATCATGGTCCGCGAGGGCGCGTGGAAGTATAACTTCTTCGCCAACGGCGGGCGCGAACAATTGTTCCATCTCGAAGAGGACCCGCAGGAACTCGATCCGAAACTTGGCGCGCAACCTTCGGTCACGTTGAAACTGCGGAAAGCCGCGGCGGAGGCGCTCAACCGAGTCAATGCCAATCGCGCCCTGGACAAGGACGGTTCGCTGCTCCGATTCCCCTTTGCGGCGCGGCCGAAGCAGCGTATCTATCAGTTCGACTCCTCGCGCGGCGTCAAAGGCTTTCCCAAAGAGCCGAAGGATGTGATTAGTGGCTAGTGGCCAGCGCGGACATCGCTTGAATTAGTTCGGGGTTCTGTGGTTTGATGCCCTCGGCCTCGGGTCGAGGGGACTCGGATTGTGGTTGCAGTTGCCGTATGGGCGTGCGCAATGATGACAGCCGTGTCCGGTACGCCGGACACGGTTACGCTCTATTATTGGGGGAACGAGGCAGATGCCCTTGCGCTCGATTTGATCCAGTATTTCGAGCGCACGCATGACGGCAGCGACGGCGGCCCGATCTACAAAGTCATCATGGGCCAGAGCGCCACATTCAACAAGACCGACGATCCGCAGCGCCTGCTGACGGCGGTCGCGGGTGGCGACCCGCCGGACGTCGTCTGGTTCGACCGGTTCGCGGTCGGCGAGTGGGCGGCGCGTAGCGCGTTCATGTCGCTGCAGTCGTTCTACGAGCGCGACCTCAAGGAACGGCCTGACGATCCAATGACGCTCAAGCAGGAACAATTCTTCGAGCCGTGCTGGGCCGAGGCGAATTACCACGGCGAATTGTTCGCGGTACCTTCCGACACTGACAACCGCCTCATGTACTACAACATCGACATCCTCGAGAAGCACGCGGCGGAACTTATCGCGGTGGGCTGCGTCGATCCAAAGGATCCCACGAAAGTCGGGCCGCCGAGGACGTGGGATCAACTCAAGGCCTGCGTCAAAATCCTCACGGAATTCGGGCCGGACGGCAAACTCGAGAAGGTCGGGTTCATTCCCAATTTCGGCAACTCGTGGTTCTATATCTACAGTTGGCTGAACGGCGGCAGTTTCCTGAGCGACGACGGCAAGACGTGCACGCTCGACTCGAAAGAGAACGTCGAAGCTCTCGCCTACATGACGGAGCTGTACGACCTCATGGGCGGAGCGCAGGCCGTCAACGCGTTCCAGTCCACGTTGCAGGGCGGCGACCTCGACCCATTCCTGTCCGGCAAAGTCGCGTTGCGCATCGATTGCGACTGGCTGGTCAATCTAATCGCGAATCAAAAACGCGACCTGCGCTTCGGCGTCACGCTTGCGCCCGCGCCGGAGGGCAAGAAGCGCCTTGGCTGGTGCGGCGGCTGGGCCTATGTAATCCCGCGCAACGCGTCGCATCCCGAGGAGGCGTGGACGTTCATCAAGTATCTCGCGTCGCGGAAAGCGTTCGAGATCCGCTGTGACGCAAGCCTGCAAGCCGCGCACGCGGGTGGCAACCAATTCATCCCGCCCATTCACGCGCGCAAGGATGTTGCGGCGTGGGCGTTGCAGCGATATGTCGATAGCGATCCCTCGCTCGATACGAAGTTCAAGATCGCCGACCACGAATTCGTCGATGCGCTGCCCTTCTCGAAGTACCGTCCGGTTTCGCCCGCGGGACAAGTCTTGTGGAACTACCAGGTCCGCGCCATGGACGGCGGCATCTACAAACGCTACGACGCCAAAGACATCGTTCACAACGCGCAAATCGCGCTCGAAAAGAGCACGGAAGTCGTCCAGAAAGAACTCGATCGGATCTACAAACCCAAGCACTATCCGGAAATAAGCTGGACGCCGGTCTTTGTGGGGTACGTCATTTTGCTGGTTGCCGGTGTGCTCTTCCTGTACTTCTATTTCGATCGCCGGGCGCAGGCAGGTGGTTACTTTCGCCGCGAGTTCCATGCGGGGTATCTATTCGCATCGCCATGGTTCCTCGGGTTCCTGATCTTCGGCGGCGGTCCCATTGTCTTTTCGTTGATCATGAGCTTCTGCGAATACGACGTGCTGTCACCGCCGAAATTTGTTGGACTGAACAATTACATCACGATGTTCACCGACGACCCGTTGTTCTACAAGTCCATGTGGAACACGGTCTTCATGGCCATGGGGATTCCGCTGGGCATGATGGTGAGCCTCGGCATCGCGATGCTGCTCAACTACGAGATCAAAGGCATGGCCGTATACCGCACGTTCTTCTATCTGCCGTCGATCATGCCGGCCGTGGCGGCGTCCATCCTGTGGATATGGATCTTCAATCCCCATGAAGGCATCCTGAACTCGCTGCTCGCGAAAGTGGGCATCGCGGGTCCCGAGTGGCTGCAAAGCCAGAACTGGTCGAAACCCTCAATCATCCTGATGGGGCTTTGGGGCGCGGGCGGCGGGATGATCGTGTGGCTCGCGGGCCTCAAAGGCATCCCCACCCATCTCTACGAAGCCGCGGAAATCGACGGCGCGGGCCGGTTCCGCATGTTCTTCAACATTACCCTGCCGATGCTGAGTCCGTACATCCTGTTCAATCTCATCATGGGCCTGATTGGCACCTTCCAGATCTTCACCCAGGCTTTCATCATGACGCAGGGCGGGCCCGTGGATTCGACCTTGTTTTACGCCTACCTGCTGTTTAACAATGCGTTCCGCTACATGAAGATGGGCTACGCGTCATCGCTCGCGTGGGTCCTGTTCGGGATTGTCCTGGCGTTGACCGTGCTGCAACTGCGCCTGTCCAAGCGATGGGTGCATTACGAGTCCGATCTATGATGCGGCGTATTACCAAAGGCGAGCGGGCGTTCCGCCGCGTGTTCCTACACGTGGTGCTCGTGGCGGGATCGATCGTGTTTGCGATCCCCTTCATCTGGCTAGGGAGCACCAGCGCGAAGGTCGCGGACGAAATGTATCCGCCGCGCTGGATTCCGCAGATCCCGCCGCGCGTCGTGCAGTCGCCCTACATCCAGATGCGCGACAACGAGCACGCGGTGATGCCGCTGCGCGTAACCCTGGCGAACTGGGACCGGCTCGCGGGACCGATCCAGAAGGGCATCACGGCGAAAGTCGCGGCGATCGCCGGTTCGCTGCCGGAGTTCTACCGCCCGTATCTCGAAGACCCAACGCTCGCCGAAGGCATCTTCGCGCGCATCCTCAAACGCGCTCCCGACGAACTCTTCGACAAGACCGAGCCCGAGGCCGTCGCCTGGTTCGCGAACAACGTCGATGCGGAGATCGTCTCGGAGGTGTTCGACGCCGTGTACCGCCGCGTCGCGTTGTCCGACGTCGTATTTCATGGATGGGACGTCACCGTTGAACAAGCCACCGAAGAGGCCAAGTTCCCGTGGAAGGTCCTGCGCGGGGATGTTGAACTCATCACGCGGACCGAGGGTTTGCGCCGCCCCGCCCAGGAACTGAAATACGATTTCAGCAAGGACCATTCCTTCGCGCTGGGCGCGGTGCTGCCGCTGCATATGCCGCCGAAGAACCTCAAGAAGATCGTCGTGAGTAATCACGCGGACCGTTCGTGGCACGAACTCAGCCTGACCGTCGAACTCGCCGGGCGGACCTACAGGGCTTCGCAAACCGGGTTCCTCGGCAGCGACCGCTGGCAGGATACGGCGTGGCAGTTCCACAGCGAGGATGACCACGGGATCAAGATGAAGACGTGGCTGCGACTGGACGATGCCGGGCCGTCGCCGTTCAACGAGCCGGGCAAGGTCAAGTTGACACTCGAATTCACGCAAGCGAGCGGAATATGGGCGGCGTACAACAAGTACACGAACAACTATCGCGACGCGTTGCGCATGGTGCCACTTTGGGCCTATATCAAGAACAGCCTGTGGCTGGTCGCATTGAACATCGTGGGGCAATTGATTGGGTCGTCGCTGGTGGCGTTTTCGTTCGCGCGGTTGCGCTGGCCCGCGCGCGATTTCTGCTTCATGCTTGTCCTCGCTACATTGATGATCCCTGCGCAGGTGACCATGATCCCCGTATTCCTTATCTTCAAGAACCTCGGCTGGTACAACACGCTCAAGCCCCTATGGATTGGCTCGTTCTTCGGCAGCGCGTTTTACATCTTCCTGCTGCGGCAATTCATGAAAGGGATTCCGAAGGACCTCGAGGACAGCGCGAAGATCGACGGGTGCGGGTATCTCGGCATCTATGCGCGCATCATCCTGCCGCTGATCAAACCGGCGCTCGCCGCGATCGGCATCTTCACGTTCATGGGGACCTGGAACGATTTCATGGGGCCGCTGATCTATCTCAACGACCAGCGCCTGTACCCCCTGAGCCTGGGCCTGTTCGCGTTGCAGGTTTTCCAACTCGGCAACTACGGCCTCATGATGGCCGCGTCCGTGTTGATGACCTTGCCCGTGATCCTCCTCTTCTTCGCCGCCCAACGGCACTTCATCCAGGGCGTTACGCTCACGGGTATTAAGGGGTAGCGAGTTCTTCCCATCAAAGTCGTGATCGTAGTCGTATTCGAGTTCGAAGTCCGATTACGATCACGACTACGATCACGATCACGAGTGCGAAGGGCGATCAGACTTCCATGATCTCGTCTTGCTTCGCCTTGAAGACCTCTTCGATCTTCTCGATGAACTCGTCGGTGATCTTCTGAAGCTCCGCGGTCACCTTGTGGGCTTCGTCTTCGGGCAGTTCGCCGTCTTTCTGCATCTTCTTCGCGGTGTCCACTTCGTGGCGGCGGACGTTGCGAATCGAGACGCGGGTTTCTTCGGCGAGTTTGCCCACGACCTTGACGAGATCTTTGCGCCGCTCTTCGGTCAGCGGCGGGAATGGAATGCGGATGACGTGACCGTCGTTCGAGGGCATGATGTCGAGCGGCGAGGCCATGATGGCCTTTTCGATGGCGTGCAACTGGGTCTTGTCCCACGGGGCGATGACGATCATGCGCGGCTCGGGCGCGGTGACGTTGCCGAGCTGGTTGATCTTCATCTTGTTGCCGTACGCGTCGACTTCGATGCCGTCGAGCAGGCCTACCGAGGCACGTCCCGTGCGAATGTGGGTCAGTTCGACCTTGAAACTCTCGAGGCTCTTCTGCATCTTCTCGCGGGCTTCTTTCACAAGCGTGTGGCTCATCGGTCCCTCTCCTTCTCTACCCGTTCCAAGCTTCAGGGGAAGCGGTCAGTCGCCTTGCACGATCGTGCCGATGGCTTCCCCGCGCAACGCTTTGATAATACTGCCGGGCTCTTTCAAATTGAACACCAGAATCGGTATGCGATTGTCGCGGCACAGCGAGATCGCCGCCGCGTCCATCACCCGTAGATTCTTGGCCAGCGCGTCGCTGTAGGTCAAGTCCGTGTACCGTTTCGCGTCTTTGTGCTTCATGGGGTCGGCGTCGTAGATCCCGTCGACCTTCGTCGCTTTGAACAGGATGTCCGCGTCGATTTCGTTCGCGCGGAGCGCCGCCGCGGTGTCCGTCGTGAAGAAGGGATTGCCCGTGCCCGCGCCGAAGATCACCACGCGGCCTTTTTCGAGATGCCGCGTGGCGCGGCGGCGGATGTACGGCTCGGCGACGGGGCGCATTTCGATTGCGGTCAGGACGCGTGTCGGCACCCCGCGGCGTTCGAGCACGGCCTGGATTGCGAGCGCATTGATGACCGTGGCGAGCATGCCCATGTAGTCGCCCGTCGGACGGTCCACCCCCGTTTCGACCATGTTGGCCCCACGGAAGATGTTGCCGCCCCCGACGACCAGCCCCATTTCGACGCCCAGCGCGTGGACCTCAACCAGTTCGTCCGCGAACCCGCCCAGCGTCGCGAAATCAATTCCGCTGTCCGCCGGGCCTTGGAGGGCTTCGCCGCTCAACTTCAACAGAATGCGTTTGTACTTGCAGGCGCCCACGGGACCCTATCCTCTCTCTTGCATCCGCGTGCGAGCCGGACACCCCGCGCGGACGTAGGGTTCGCGAAAAACGGGGACTGGCATGCGTTTCGGCAGTTTGAAACGCGTGCCTGTCCCCGCTTTTCGCGGGACCTCGAACTAACAAACAAGAACCTCGGCGCCGACACACTTTCCGTCAGTCTGAAATGCGTGTCTGTCCCTGCGTTTCGCAGAACGGAATGGTCACCCAGTGACCGCCTTGGCGACTTCCTGGGTCCAATCGTCCTTGGTCTTCTCGATGCCTTCGCCGAGCGCGAACCGCACGAAACGCCGGATCTCGATCTTCTCACCAAGCGTGCCGCTGACCTCTTTGGTCAAATCCTCGATGCTGCGCTTCTTGGCTTCCTGGCCGTCCTTCACGAATTCCTGCTCCATCAAGCAGACTTCGTTGTACCACTTGGTCAGCATGCCTTCCGCGATCTTGTCGAGGATCTTCTCCGGCTTGCCCGTTTCGCGCGCGCGGATGATGTAGATTTCCTTTTCCGCGGCGATATCGGCGGCGGGCACGTCTTCGCGGCGCACCCAGCGCGGCGACGCGCTGCAAACCTGCAAGCAGATGTCTTTGCAGAATCCCTGGAACAACTCGGACCGCGCGGCGAAATCCGTCTCGCAGTTGATCTCGACCAGCACGCCGACCTTGCCGCCGAGATGAATGTACGACGCGACCGCGCCCTCGGCCGCGACGCGCCCGGCGCGCTTGGCCGCTTGGGCCATGCCATGTTCGCGCAGCCACTTGACGGCGGCGTCGAAATCGCCATTGGTTTCAGTGAGGGCTTTCTTGCAATCCATCATGCCCGCGTTCGTGACTTCGCGCAGGCTCTGAACGTCTTTTGCGGTAAATGCCATGGTAGTTCTTACTCCTCTCCGTTGATCTCTGCCGCTTCCGCCGCGGCGAACGTCGTTTCCTCGACCGCGGCCTGGGCGGCTTCGACGGCGCGGGTCTTTTCGGCCATACGCGCTTCCTTCTCGCGCAGGCGCTGCTCCTTTTCGCGGTCGGCGAGAATCTTGTCCGCCTTCATGCGCCCGTCCATGACCGCGTCCGCGATCACCGAACAGAACAGGCCGACGGCGCGAATGGCGTCGTCGTTTCCGGGGACCGGAATCGGCACAACGTCCGGGTCACAATTGGTGTCGACGATGCCGATGCACGGGATATTGCAGCGCTCGGCCTCGCGGATCGCGATGGCTTCTTTCTTCGCGTCGATGACGAACATGACCTTGGGCAGCGACGTCAGGCCGCGGATGCCGCTCAGGTTCTTGCGGATTTTCTCGGCTTGTTTACGCAGATGGATCGCTTCTTTCTTCGTGAACTGCTCGTCCATCTTGCCGCTCGTGTCGAGTTCCTCGAGGCGTTCGAGCGTCCGAACGCTCTGGCGCATCGTATCCCAGTTCGTCAGCGTGCCGCCGAGCCAGCGGCTGTTGACATAGTACATCCCGCAGCGCTGGGCCTCGCGCGCGACGGCTTCCTGCGCCTGTTTCTTCGTGCCGACCATGAGGACGTTGCCGCCTTCGGCGACGATGTCGCGCACGCGGATGTAGGCCTTGGTCAGTTGGCGGAGGGTTTTCTGCAGGTCGATGATGTAGATCCCGTTGCGCTGGCCGAAAATGAAGCGCCCCATTTTCGGGTTCCATCGGCGGGTTTGGTGGCCGAAGTGGATGCCGGCCTCCAAGAGCTGTTGCATCGTGACGATAGGCATAACACGACTCCCTTTGGGTTGTCCTTGGGGTCCCTTGGCCGACCCGCCCACACGGCGGGCACCCGAGCCTGCAACACTGCGAGACCCCTGTGATTTGAAAAGCGAGCGACCATAGCATACGAACGGCGGACGGCGCAAGTTTTTTCCCGGCCGCGCTTTGCGATCCCAGGGCGTTTCCGGCCGCTACATGGCGCGCGGCGCGGCGTCTTCGAGTGTGATACACTGCGCGCGGGAGGATGTACAGACATGCGGAAAGGACTTCGGATGGCCAGGATTGCGAAGGGCAGGGCGATAATGATTGCGTGGATCGCGCTGGCGGCGTGTTGGGCTGCCGCCGAGACGCGCACGGTCTATCTCGACGAACTCGACCTAGGTCTTGTGAAACAGGGCTGGGGACACGCGCAGGCGCGGAAATCCGTCCAGGAGAAGGACCTGCGTATTGGAAAAGAAACGTATGCGCGCGGGGTAGGTTCGCACGCGCCCGGCGTCTTCTACGTCGAACTCGATGGAAAGGCCGAGCGGTTCCAGTCGGTCGTGGGTGTCGACGCCGAAACCGGCGACCAAGGCACCATCAACGTCGTTCTCTACGGGGACGGCAAAGAACTGTTCCGCAGCGGCATACTGAAAGGCCAGGGCGCGCCCGAGACCATCGACCTCAATCTGGCGGGTGTGCGCCTGCTAGCGGTGACGATGAAGACCGGCGGCGACGACCGGAATTTCGATCACGTTGACTGGGCAGACGCCCGGTTCACGGTCTCGGGCGAAGCGCCCAAACTCGTGCGCGGTCCCACCGAGCCGAAGGTTATCCTAACGCCGAAACCCGGCAAGGAACCCCGGATCAACGGCGCGCGCGTAAACGGCGTCCGGCCCGGTTCGCCGGTCCTGTTCCGCATCCCCGCTACGGGCGAACGGCCCATGCGGTTCGAGGCGCGCGACCTGCCCGCGGGATTGGCGCTCGACAAGGATACCGGCATCCTCTCCGGCCGTATCGAAGACCGCACGCCGCACACGTACAAGACGGTGCTCGTCGCGGAGAACGCGGCCGGCAAGGCTGAGCGTGAGTTCCGGATCGTCGTCGGCGACACGCTTGCGCTGACGCCGCCGATGGGATGGAACGACTGGTACGCCCATTACGACCGCATCACCGACGCGATGATGCGCGAAGCGGCGGACATCATGATTGCGTCCGGTATGGCCGACGTGGGCTATCAGTACGTCAACATCGACGATTGCTGGATGAACGCATCGAAACACCGCGATCCCAAACGGGCCGGCCCGACGCGCGGCAACGACGGCCGTATCGTACCGAACGCCTATTTCCCCGACATGGCGGCGATGACCGCATACATCCACTCGAAGGGTCTCAAGGCCGGCCTATACACGTCGCCCGGCCCGCAGACCTGCGCCGGGTGCGAGGGAAGCTGGGGTAACGAGGAACTCGACGCGCAGACCTTCGCGGCGTGGGGATTCGATTTCCTGAAATACGACTGGTGTTCGTACAGCAAGAAGGCGAAAAACAAGAGCCTCGACGAATTGAAGAAACCATACGTCGTCATGTCGTCGTACCTGAGGAAACAGGACCGCGATATCGTGCTGAACCTCTGCCAGTACGGCATGGGCGACGTGTGGGAATGGGGCGAGGAAGTCGGCGGTAATTGCTGGCGCACCGCGGGCGACCTCGGCTTCGAACTCGAACAGTATCACGACGTCGCGCGGCGGAATGCCGAACATTGGAAGTTCGCGCGGCCCGGCGCGTGGAACGATCCCGACTATCTCCTGATTGGGTTCGTCGGCAATGCGGGCAAGATGGGCGAGCCGATCCCGTGCTCGCTGACGGGCAACGAGCAATACGCCTACATGTCGCTGTGGTGCCTGATGGCGTCGCCGTTGTTCTACAGCGGCGACATGACGCGGCTCGACGAGTTCACGCTCAACGTCCTGTGCAATCCGGAAGTTATCGACATCAACCAGGATCCTCTCGGTGTCCAGGGCCACCCCGTCGTGATCCGCGACGCGGACGAGGCCGAGATATGGACCAAGCCCCTCGAAGACGGTTCAGTGGCCGTGGGCCTGTTCAACGTTGGCGAATCCGAACGCCCCGTCAGTGTGCGTTGGGAGGAAATTGGATTGAAGGGCAAGCAGCGTGCGCGTGACTTGTGGCGTCAACAGGACCTCGGCACGTTCGACGCCGAGTTCAGCGCGAACGTCGGACGCCACGGCGTTGTGCTGTTGCGCGTGACGCCGTGCACGGACTAGGGCGGGCATGGGCCAGCGCTCTCGCCGTGGCGTGCGCCATTACGGGAAGCGTAAAGGAGGCGCGCGCCATGGAGGCCATGATCCCGCGTATCGCTGGCGAATATGTCAACGTGTACCGGCCCGGGCCGGACGTGTTTGCCGGACCGTCCGTCGAACCGCTCGAAGCGGGACGCCGCTACGACGAATGGGTGGCCAACGACCATTGCTTCGTCCGCGACGAACAGGGCCACTGGCACTGTTTCGGGATTACGCATCCGTTCTCGGGGCTGAAGAACGTCCATGCGGGCGAATACCAGTCGTTCCATGCCCTTGCGCCCGCGGGCGTGTTGAAGGATACGCTGAAGGCGGGAGCCTGGACGGATCAACCCAAGGTCTTGCCGCCGAGCCAGCGTCCCGGCGAGATTCCTGAGAACCACGCGCCCTGTATCGTGCGCGCCGATGGCGTCTACCACATGCTCTACGGTCCCGCGCCGCTGCGCCACGCGACCTCGACGGACCTGTACGCATGGACGCCCCGAGGCCCGCTCGCCAACCCGCCCATTACGCGCGACCCGAACCTCTTCTTCTGGAACGACGCCTGGCGCGTGATCACGTGCGGCGTCCATGACGTGCGCATCGCGACCCTCGATGCGTTCGCCACCTGCGGCCCTTCGCAAGCCCTGCTCGAATTCAACCACGACGGCGACCCCGAATCGCCGACGCTGATTCATCGCGATGGAGTCTTCTACCTGTTCGTCTGCGACTACGACGGCCACTGGGACATGCGCAATCTTCAAGGCGCGTATCAGCACGTCACCCGGGTCTACGCCTCCGATGACCCCCTCCATTTCGACCCGGCCCACGAGATCGCCCAGCTCGATGCCCACGCCCCCGAGATCTTCCAGGGCGAAGATGGCGCGTGGTACCTATCGAGCGCCGAATGGCACTATCGCGGCATAAGCTTGGCGCTCTTGGAGTGGCGCTGAACGGCAGCGGCTAGCCTAGAACCCCAGGCTGCGTCGAGCCTCTATTCGTCGCGAGGATCCATTGCGCCAAACGCAACAACCCTAGGCTCGGTTTCCGCTCCGAATGCGCCGCTGGATACTAATTCCTTTGTAACCGACCTGACCTCATCGGGTGACCAGCGGAAGACGGAGGAAACACTTGACGGATAGGTCTGAAGGATCGCCACGAGATCCTCCGCAGAAAAGATACCCATTCGGTCGAGATGCGCCTTCACCTTCTTAGGCACGCGTAACACCCCCGACGAAATTAGCTGCCGCCTGATGTCGTCAGGCGAACAGGAGGCAAGATCATCTTCGCGTATGCGCATCATGCCGCCTCCTTTCTGTGCAGGCTCTATCACATGATGATTATACCATTTTCCGGCATGCCGTGGAAAGAGGACTTAGGCCGGCGTCGTGCGGCTCTTGGATGCGAGAAGACTACATTTGGCACATTTCCGTCATGAATTTGTTGACATAGGTCGCCGAAATCTGGCCGTATCCGGGCATGGGCGCGAAGTAACCGGGCGCGGGCAGTTGATCTCCCCACGCCGTGTTCCAACTGTTGCGAATGATGAAATACCCGCCGCTGGGTTCCGCCGGGGACGGCGCAAATCCCACGACGCAAACTGCATGGCCTCCCACGTCGATTGACGTGGGAGGAGGATCGAGAACCAGTCCATAACGCCACCCGAGCGGAGTATTCCAGTTCGTGTACTTGGTTATAGCATCCTTGAACACGCGAAGCGCGATCGCCACAGGCCGATTGTTCTGAGCAAGCGCGGCGTGAAGCCGTACCGCGCAAGTGGAAGCAGAAGGAAGCGACTCATATAGACTTGCGGCTGCCTTTCGGGTCGCCGCGTTGGCCAGCGCAGGCGCCGACGCAGGGGAAGAGCCCGCCTGTCCCGGGTCACCATCTATAAGCTGATTGACATAGGGATGCAGAATCTCGTCACAGATTCCGAACTTGGCGATGGCCGTCCGCGCGAAGCCGAGCGTCGTTCCGTCCTTCGTGGGCCAACTGTCGGGCAGCAGCTTCGTCTCAAGGTACAAGAACTGTTCTGAGAAATCCGGATAAACGGTCGAGTAATGCTTGTCTTCCATGCAGGCCGCAAGAGCGTGCGCCACGCATGTGCCGCGCGGATTCTGGTCGCGTATGGGCCAAGGAGTGCCCCTCAGCACATTGCAGGCCGAAAGCGCGACCGATGCTTTTGCCGCCAAGACTTGTTCGTCCTCCAGAGTCTCGTCGAAAGCGACGATTCCGGGCAGGAGCTTCGCTGCTTCCTCGGAAATCTGTGCGCCCATAGCCAGTTCCACTGGCGCAAGCCCTATGATTTCGCTAACGTCCGACACCGCGAAGCTACGCATGGTCGCTTCGGTGGAGACTTCGCCGCTGAGGGCTGCAAAATCGAGATGGCCTTCTTGTGCTAAGGCCGGAAACGCAATGCACAGATTCAGGATCTCCTCGCTCGTATGGACGTTACACTGGCGAAGCACGGCGAAACCGTGCAAGTCCACGACCCCTCGTCGATACAATTGTGGGGCGAGCGAGGCGGCGGGCTCCTCGACCTTGCTTGCGTGAGGCGCCGCCGCTTCCAGGGCTTCCTCGATTCTTGGGCGGTATGTAGGCCTTGCCAGACTTGTCGAAGCTTCACGCTCTTCTTCCGGTTCCTGCATCATCGTCGTCGTCGTCGTCATGGGAATGGCCCTCAAAGCATTGTCACCTGAGCCTAAGTAAACCTACATATCTGTGCGTACTTAACATAAAGTGGTTTATGTAGTCAAGCTTTGATCCATCTCGCTTTGGTCCATCTCGGGAAGCAGGCGCCGCCCCGGCGTCTCTTGACTCGCACCAGATGTTTCGAACCTGGCGCGAGTTGCAAAGGTTTTCCGGGCTGTACGATAATCGCCGCACGTAGTTGCAGGTGCGTAGCGCCGGACCGGCGAGGAGGATTGGGACATGGCTGAGGGCAAAACGATTCTGGTCGTGGATGACGATCCCGATGTCCGGTTCTTGTGCAAGACCGCCCTCGAAGCGGCCGGGTATACGGTGAAGATGGCGGACAGCGGCGCGAGCGGTCTCGCGGCGGCGGCTTCGGAACCTCCCGACTTGATCATCCTCGACATCATCATGGAGCGGATCGACAGCGGGTACGCCGTGGCGGAGAAGCTCGGAGGCGCGATCCCCATCATTCTGTTCTCGTCTATTACCAACGAATCCGATCAGGTGTTCGACCCCAAATCGCTGCCCGTGCGGGCCGTGGTGCCGAAACCGATTCACGCCAAGAAACTCGTCGAGAAAGTCCAGCAAATCCTCGGCGCCTAGGAGGCCATTCTACCTAATGAAAGCAGCCCTGGTAGGGAAGAACTTCGATGTGGCGGGCCGTCTTGTCACCGTCGAGAACACCGGCGAAGGCAACGTCAACGACACCTATCTGGCCATCTTCCGGACGACGTTCTCGGAAGAGCGCTTCATCATGCAGCGCATCAACAAGCGCGTGTTCCCGCGTCCCGAGTTCATCATGGAGAACATGCGGGTCGTGACGGAACACGTGCACAAACGCATCGAAGACGAGGCCGACATGTCGGACCGGATCTGGCAGTTGCCTCGGATCATCCCCGCGAAGGATGGCAAGGACTACATCGTCGACGGCGAGGGGGATTACTGGCGGGCGATCTCGCTCATCGCGTCGGCGCACTCGTACGGCCAGGTGCAAAGCGTCGAACATGCGCGCGAAGCGGGGTTTGTGCTCGGCCATTTCCAGCGGCTCATCAGCGACTTGTCGATCGAGACGCTGCACGACACGCTCGAGGGCTTTCATATCACGCCGGGGTATCTCGCGAAACTCGACGCGGCGCTGGCCACCTCCGAGGGACAGGCGAGGCTGAAGAGTTCCGTCGAGGCGGAGCGCTGCTACCGGTTCATTGAGACGCGCCGCGCGTTGTGCTCGGTGCTCGAAGACGCCAAGGCGCGCGGCGAATTGCTCCAGCGGCCGACGCACGGGGATCCGAAGATCAGCAATATCATGATTGACGACGCGACGGGCAAAGGCACGTGTATCGTCGATCTCGACACCGTCAAGCCGGGTCTCATCCACTACGATTTCGGCGACTGCCTGCGGTCGTGCTGCAACCCCGCGGGCGAAGAGGTGCTGGACCTGAACCGGGTCTTGTTCGACACGGACCTGTGCGAAGCGATCGTGCAGGGCTACATGACCCAGGCCCGGGGGTTCCTGACGGATGCCGACCGGCATTACCTGTTCGATGCGATCCGGTTGATTGCGTTCGAGCTTGGGCTGCGGTTCTTTGCCGATTTCGTCGCGGGCGACGTCTATTTCAAGACGCGCTACGACGGCCAGAACCTCAACCGGGCGCGGGTCCAGCTTAAGCTGGCCGAAAGCATCGAGACGCGCGAGAAACAAATCCGCCAAATTCTCGAGCGGCACTGACCGGGGCTTTGCAGGCGCCGGCGCGCATCTTTTGTCTTGACCAATTCACTCTAAGACTGTAGAATTGTACTAGGAGTGATTGTTGTATTCGCGAATCGGTCGTAGAACCGCGCGGGGAAGCGCCCATGGTCCGAAGCCGAGGATTCACGCTGATCGAGCTGCTGGTCGTGCTTGCGATCATCAGCATTCTCGCGGGAATGTTGCTGCCAGGTCTTGCCCGCGGGCGGGAAGCGGCGCGGCGCGTCAGTTGCGCCAACAACCTTCGCCAGATGGCGATGGTGTTCAAGATGTACAACAGCGAGCACGCGGGCAATTATCCGACGCTCCAGCGCCATGTTGGCCCGCTCTGCAACGAGCCCAATCCGGGGGTTCTCTTCTTCGACGGACCTTCGGTGTATCCGGAGTATCTGACCGAGTCGCGTATCCTTGCGTGTCCTTCCGGAGCGACGGCGCTGGACGAGGTCCGCACGGGCCGCTGGAACCGGCCGGACGGCCGCAACGGATCGCGCGTTGACGGTTCAACGAACCCCTGCCTGTTCGACCAGATCTCGTATTTCTACGTGAGCTGGATCCTCGACCAGAATTGGATCGAGGAGCCTGGCACGCGCGACGTGTCGCACCGGTTCGCCGACGCGTTGAAGAAGCGCATCACGACCAAGAACATCGACGACTTCGAGGCGAGCCTGAAATTCATCGACGAGTTCGACGAAGAGCATGAATGCCTGCGGATGCGCGACGGCGTCGAGCGTTTCATGATCAAGGACGTCAACAACCCGTCGTTATCGAAGATCTCGCAGAGCATCTATCCGGTCATGTTCGACCGCGTGGACACGAAAGCGATCGGGTTCAATCACGTGCCGGGCGGGGCGAACGTGCTGTACATGGACGGGCACGTCGAGTTCGTCAAGTATCCCGGGGAGTATCCTGTCAGCCGCGCGTGGGCCGAACTGGTCAACCTGCTGGAACTGTAGCCTTCGTACCACGTTGCGATCAAAGGCGTACAAATCAACGGGTATCGTGCCCCCCTTTCGTGCCCCCCTTTCGTGGTCGTGATCGTGATCGTAATCGTAAGATTCGTAGTCGACTACGATCACGACTACGACCACGATCACGACTACGACTATGGTCGCGAGTTAGTCGCCTGGCGTGATCTTTCCGAGCAGCACGGGATGGCTTGCGCCGGTGGCCTGGGGGACGTTGGCGGGCGAGCCGCATATGGTCTCATTGCCCAGCAACGCAAATGCGAGCGACTCGCGCGCGCTCGAGGGAATGCCGTACTGTTCGCTCGCGCGGACGTTCATCGTTGGCATACCGATCTTAATCCATTCGAGGAGCGTCTTGTTATAGGCGCCGCCGCCGCTGACGATGACGCGCGACACGTCGTACTTGGGGCGGATGAAGCGGTCGAAGGCGCGCACAATACTCTGCCCCACCGCGGCGGTCACCGTCGCGACGAGGTCTTCGTAGGTGTGCTGTTTGCGGTGCGCGAGCGCGTCGCGCAAGTACACGTCCGCGCCGAAATCTTCGCGCCCCGTGCTCTTGGGCGGCTCGCGGTCGAAATAGGCGTGCGACAAGAGGTATTCGAGGAACTCCGGGACCACCGTGCCGCGCGCCGCGGCGGCGCCATCGGTATCCATCTGCTTGTCGCCGCGCGTGAGCAGGCCCACGGCGCCGTCGATGGCCATGTTGCCCGGTCCGGTGTCGAACGCCATGACATCGTCGAACTCGGGCGTGACGACGGTGAAGTTGGCGATGCCTCCGATGTTGAGGCACGCGATGCACCAGTCGGGCCGCGAGAACAGCACCCAGTCCGCGTACGGCACGAGCGGCGCGCCCTGGCCGCCCGCCGCCATGTCGCGCGTGCGGAAATCCGATACGACGGGCAGGCCGGTCCGTTCGGCGATGATGGCCGATTCGCCTATCTGCAGCGTGCCGAACGCGTGATTGGCCCGCGGCGGCACGTGCGCGATGGTGTGCCCGTGCGACGCGATGAAATCGACCTCGACGTTTTCAGCTTTGGCGATCTTGAGCATCTCGAGGGCGGCGTCCGCGAAGCGTTCGCCGAGTTCGAAGTTCAGCAGGCAGACGTCCTGCGCCGTGAAATGCGTGCCGAGGAGCCGGTTGCGCAGAGCGGCCTCGTACGGGAACGTGGCGAAGTGGACGAACTTGACGTGCAATCCCGGCCCGGTGCCTTTGACACGCACCAGCGCCGCGGCGATGCCGTCGCACGACGTGCCCGACATTAACCCGATGATAAAGCGCATCGGTTTCTTCTTCAGTGCATCCAAGCTCATGTCAATCCAACCTCACAACATCGGCACGGCCGAAATAATGGTTGAGGATCGCGTTGCACTTTGTCCCGGCAAGCGCCATGGCACGCGCGCCGTCCTGGCATAAGCCCACCCCGTGCCCGCGGCCACCGCCAATGAAGACGAATGCCGCCGGGCGGCCGGGCGAACCCTCTTCCTCTACGATAAACATAGCACTGTCCAGCCCCCCAAATGCAAGTCGAATGCTCAACTCTTTCCGAATGGTCTCCGTCTTCTTCTCGCCGACAACCTTGACCCACTTGAGGCGGCCGCTCGCTCCCCGGTCGCCTGTCACGATCGATCGAATCCGGCCGACGGGGTATTTCTTGTTCACGAGATCGGTGAGTTCCTTGGCCGTGAACCGCTTCTTCCAGCGGAAATGGCCGCTGTCGCGGCAGAAGGCCGGAGGCGTCTTCTTCACCCACGATGCCATGCCCTCGTTGCCTGGGCCTTTGGGCGCGGGGTTCTTCCCGGACGGGAAGTCGGGCACGCCGCGAAGCACCGGATTGGGCGGCGCCGACCAGACGGTTTCGTTGTCTTCGGTCCATCCACCGCAGCATGCGCAGAACACCGTGGGCACGATGTAGCCCTCATGCGTCAGCACGACCCGCGCGGTTTCGTGCACAGCGGCATCCGTCGATTTCGCGCGGCCGCCGCAACCCAGATAGGCCCGGCAATGTTCCGTGCCGCAGAAATCGAACCCTTCGAGCATATGTTTCCCGGCCATGCTCGCGATGACCTCGCTACGCGCGGCGACGGCCTGGGCTTTCAATGCCTCAAGCGGCCATTCGGCGGGCATCTCGGCGGGGAGCACGCCCGCGAGGTAGTCCTCGATGGGAAGCGTTACGTACACTTCGATCAAGCCGTCCGGGCCGATGGCGATCTCGAGATCACCCGCGTAGGAACGGTTCGCGCGTTGGGGTTTCCAAAACCCGAAATCGAGACCGCGGATCTCGATGGGCTGCTTGGAGCGAAGCGCAGCAGGCGCTGCCACCGGTCCATAGGACTTGCCATGGTTGTCGCGAAGGGCAATGGATCCCTGGCCGGGATGCGTGCGTTCCGTCACGATCCAGGCCCACACGCTCTGCCCTTCGAGTTTCTTCTTGAGCGCATTCGCCTTGTCCATCGTATCGAGTTTTGCGATCGAAACCCACAGGCTGCGGTTGTCGACCGAAGCGCCCGAGTCCGTCTTGAGACGTTTGCCAAACGTCACGATCTCCGCGTCGTAGCCCTGCGCCTTCCATTCCGCCACGTACGCGCGCGCTTGCTCCGCCTCGGCCGGAGTGAAGGTCTTGGCGAACAGTTGGAATCGCTGGCGCGCGGGCGTCGAGTTGGCGGCGCGTAGCGTGTACGTTCCTACAGGAAGCCGAACGGCCTGCTTGCCCTGACCCGCGGCGGTTTCCTCACGCGTACGCATCGTGAGATCTTTCTGTCCTGAAGTCAGCCGCACGCGGACCGTCTGAGCGCCGATTGTCGCGTCCTGTGCCGCGAACGCCGCCGAACAGAGCACGAGCGCCAGTAACTCACAGCAAACGCCTCGACGAAGATCTGTCATGCACGAATCCTGTCTTTCAGTGTCATTGCGAGGAGGGCGCCAGCCCGACGAAGCAATCCCCTGGCCTGTTCGGGGGAGATTGCTTCGCTGCGCTCGCAATGACACAGTATAATAATATCTATACTATTATAATTGATTTGTGTGCTATTCCGGATCGAGCGCATCGCGTAGCATCCCTCCCGCCTCACGCAGCCGCCGTCGCGCGGCTTCTGCATCCAATCTTTTGCGCGCCATCAAGACCGCCACCGGAATTGCGCCGCCGGCTTGTTCGAGCAACCGGCCTGCATCCGTCTCGTCGAGTCCTCCGAGCGTCGCGACGATTCGCACAGCGCGGCGGCGCAGTTTGGCGTTGATCGGACGGACGCCGATCATCTTCCCGTCGAAGACGTATCCCGCGCGCGCCATCGCGCCCGTTGAGATCATGTTGAGCACGAGCTTCGTGGCCGTGCCCGCTTTAAGCCGGGTCGAACCCGCAAGCACTTCAGCGCTTGTGTCCAACGCGATCAGGATATCGACGCTGGCGTCGCATCGCGGATCGCACGTCACGAGGGCCGTGGTCGCGCCGCGCGAGGCGGCCCATGCCAGTCCCGAGAGCGTATACGGCGTCCGGCCGGAGGCGGCAATCCCTATCACCACGTCGCGCGAATCGAGCGGTGGGACGATGCGTTCCAGGTCGGCGCGCGCAAGGTCTTCGTCATCCTCGGCGCCCTCGACGCTCTCGCGCAACGCGCGTTCGCCGCCCGCAATGATGCCAATCACGCGGTCCGAGGGCACGCCGAAGGTCGGCAAACATTCGGACGCATCGAGCACGCCCAGCCGTCCGCTCGTCCCCGCGCCGAGATAGATCAACCGGCCTCCGGAACGCAACGCGCACGCCACGGCTTCGATAGCCGCGGCGACCGCGGTCTCCTCAAGAGCGACCGCCTCGACGGCGCGCGCGTCTTCGCAATGCATCGTGCGCACGATGTCGATGGGCGCGAGCGCATCGAGAGGCGGACCTGCGTCGAGCGCCCTCTCCGTTGGGATCTCGCGCCGTTGCGCGGATGCCACGCGACCGCGGATGCATTCCGAGGCCCACTCGGGCACGGGACCTTCCGCGAGCGCCAGGACGGCACGGTGGCCGCGTACCGGAGGAAAGTCCGGCGTCGCGCATCCGGTCGCGGATACGAGCGCGCCGGAAAACGCGTCGCGGAATAGTGTGGATTGCTCGAACAGGCCCCCGTGAATGTATACGGGCGGCGGCGCCGGCAGACCCAGGCGCACGATACCGGCTTGGACCAATGCGGCAAGCCGTTTCGCCTGGTCCGCGACGCATGCGGCCGCGGCCGCATCGCCCCCGGACGCCAGCGCGTCCACGGCGCGTGCCAGCGCGGCGACTCGATCCTTTGTGGCCCGCATGGACCACGGGACCAGATCGTGGAACGCAGCCACGCCTGCCGATTGCGATAGCGCTTCGACGAGCGCCGTTGGCGGTGCGAGGCCGTCGACCGATTGCGACGCCGCGCGTAACGCGGCCACCGCAATCTGATACGCGCTGCCGTCGTCGCCGAAGAGGCGTCCGCGCCCGCCGAGGATCCAGGACGAGCCGTCCGCCGTTTGAACAAGGACGCTCGAACCCGTGCCCGCGATCGCGAGGACCGCCGCGGCGTTGCGCGCGCTGGCCCGTAGAATGGGGTGCAGGTCGTCCGTCACTACGACCCGCGCGGCATCGAGATCGTCCCGGAGTTCATGCGCCACGGCCTCGCGCAGCGCCAGGGCCTTCGCGCCGGAGACCCCCGCCGCCAGCATGATGCCGGGTTCGTGCGTGAGGCCTCGCGCGAGCGAGGCAATCGTGCGGACGCAACGCGCCACGCCGAACTCGGCCGGGTTGCACGGGGGGCCTTCGGCTTCCGCTTGCATGACGCCGTCGGCGGTGTAGAGGCCCGCGCGCGTCCGAGTCGTACCCCCTTCAACCGCGACGATCATACGTATACCGTTCTCCGGCCAACTCGCGACGGCGCTACGATCGATTCGTTTTTCATGCACGAAAACCGCACGTTCTTTCGTCTATAAGGCGGGACTATCGTATCACGGAATGCCCGAGTATGAAAGAGAACCGCCATGCATCCTGACGCGCCGGCTATACTCGCGTTATTGTTAACCCCGGGGATTGGCCTTGCCACCGCGCGTCGCGCCGTGGCCGCCGCAGAGATTTTGGGCATCCCGCTCGATGCGCTTCTGGCATGTTCTTCGAAGGGCGCGATGGAATGTCTTCCCGCGGGCCTCCAGGATCTCGCCACGCCGCTCGCGACATGTGGCGCGCCGCAACGGTTCCAGGCCCGTGAACTGATGCAACGCCTGCGGGCCATCGATGCGTACGTCTTGTGTGAAGCCGATCCGCTCTATCCCGCATCGCTGCGGGCCGCGCTTCAGAATGCGGCGCCTCCGCTGCTGTTTTGCGCGGGTTCCTCGTCGTTGTTCCGGAAACCAGCCGCCGCGATCGCCGGGACCTGCGACCCGTCGATGGAAGGCTTGAGCCTCGCGCGGGACTGCGCCGCGGCGTTCGCGAGCGAGGGCGTGGTTGTCGTCAGCGGCGGCGCGCGCGGCATCGACTCGGGCGCGCACCAGGGCGCGCTTGCCGCCGGGGGCGCCACGATCGTCGTCCTGCCCCAGGGAATTCTGACCTATCGTGCCCCGCACGATATAGCCGCGGCGGTAGCCGAAGGGCGCGCGCTCCTTTGCAGCGGATTCCCGCCGGCCGCAAACTGGGAGACGCATGCCGCCGTGACGCGCAACGCGGCCATCGCCGGTTTGGCACGCCTGGCCTGCGTCATCGAGCCGCGCCGTATCGGCGGAAGTATCTGCACTGGAGAACATGCGCTTGCCCAAGGCAAACGGCTCATGGTTCACCCGGCCAGAGGATTCGAGGGCATCGCCGCTATCTTGGATTCGCCTCGAACGTTTCCACTGCTGGAGTGCGAGGGCCACTTTAACAAGGCGTACTTGCTGGCCCACTGGCGCAACGCACCTGAATGCGTCGATCCTGCGCCGTTACTGTTCTGATGCCGTCTCCCGCGCTTCGGAAGGCCACGCATGAGACGGGAGAAGAAAGCGCCTGCGGGATGCCCAGAAGTCTCGGCGACCGACCGGCGTTAGGCGAAAAAGGAGCCGTTCGGCTCTCCGGACTTCTCGGAGGCCTCCGTCGCGACCCGGGCCCCACGCAGAATCGCGAAAAAATCGGCCTTGTTCAGTCCGACTGCCTCGACTCGTGCGGCGTTCCGCTCGGCGAAGGTCTCCTCATCTTCAGACGTCCCCGTCATGGCTTCCCATGCGTCCGATGCGAGCGCGACAGCCAGCACGGTATCCGATGCTTCGGGGGCGTCTTCCGGCCGCGCGTGGAAGCGAATCGGGTCCGTAAGTTCGCCGGGCAGGTCCCAATTGTGCGCGAGAATATAGCCCGCTTCGGGATGGCCGACTCCCAGGGACGCTTCCTCTGCTTCGATGAGATCTCGGTCATTCAAGTCCGCGGGGATCTTGGCATAGCGCTCCGGCGCTACGAGCGCCAGCACAACGCGGCCCAAGTCGTGCAGCAGACCCGCCGTGAACGCCGACGCCGAACGGTTGACGGCATTCGCCGCGATCATGGCCTTGCAGGCCGCGCCGCAGAACAGCGAGTCGCGCCGAAAACCGGCCATATCGAAGCGCTCGGGCATTCGAAGCACATTGGGAACCGCGGAGGCTAGCACAAGCGCATACGTTTCCTTGAGTCCAAGGAACGACACCGCGAAGGGGATGTCGGAAACGCGGCGAGGCAAGGCGAACGCCGCCGAATTCACGAGGCGCAGGAGATTGGCGGCCACGCTCGGGTCCTTTTCTATCGACCGTGCGATCTCCGAGACCGAGATCCCTGGTGTCGCGAGCGCTTCCCGGCAGCACTGCACCGTCGCGGGCAAGGACGGCAACGCGTCGATATTGCGAATCAAGCGCACGAGATGCCGCGCGCGTGTCGCCACCTTGAGGCTCTCCGGCGCCGGAAGCACCTCCCGCGCGGCGGGCATCTCGGCGACAATGGGATCGCCGCCGTAGTGCGCCCGGATCATGGCATCCAGATCCGGCTTGTTGCACACGAACGCGCGCACGCGCAGGCCGGTCAAGGCCTCGAGTTCCTTAATGGCGCGCACGTCGGTCGGGCACACCATGCCGACGGTAAGCTGATTCTTGAGCCGGTCCAGGGGGAAGACTTCGTGGGTTCGAGCGAAGTCTGCCGGTATTAACTCGATGATTTCCTGGGGAATTTCCCAATTAAGGATGTCAATCGTAGGGATGCGCATTTCTTGGGCAAGGAAACGAACGAAGCCCGGGAGATCGAGATATCCCATGTCGATCAGGATTTCCACGACCTTGCCGCCGTGGGCTTGCTGCCAGGAAAGCGCCTCTTGAAGCTGTGCCGCGTTAATGAGGCTGGCTTCAATCAGCAATTCGCCGATGCGCGGCTTCTCTTGACTAACCATCCCGATCCTCGTCTCTAGACACGCCCAATCGGCCGCTCGATGCCCGCATCGCACGGCCGCACCTTGCTTCATGAGAAAACATCCGGCATTGCTCATCCAATCTAGGCGTGACTTATAGTCCCTGTGCACCACGTTGTCAAGCGGGCGTTGTTTCCTCTCGTGCTTGTGCTCGTGTTACCTCGTAGATCGAAAGCCAACCTCCTGTCATTCTGAGCGAAGCGACGAATCTCTTGAAAGGAAAGGCCTCATCTCAAAGGAAGATTCGTCGCTTCGCTCAGACCTTGTGAAGAAATGGTGAAACGCGGGTGCTTTGCCTCTTGACTACGT
>CAYOCT010000062.1:0-39578 GCA_964402555.1 uncultured Nitrospiraceae bacterium
GCACAACAGGCCGGGAGATTGCTTCGTCGGGCTGAACCCCTCCTCGCAATGACACCACAGACTTGTGAACAATACGGGCTAGGCCTTGAAGGCGCCGGAAGTGACGCCTTGGATGAAAGGTTTGGTTGCGTACACGAAGAGGAGCAGCAGGGGGACGCTGGAAATGAGGTAGGCGGCGAACAGGGTGCTGAAATTGGACGCGTAGGGCGAAGTGGCCAGGACGTACAAGCCGGAGGCGATGACGTGGTACTTGCCTTCGGTGTTGGTGATGAAGGGCCAGAGGAATTCGTTCCAGGTGCCGAGAATGGACATGACGGCCACTACCGAGAGCACGGGCTTGGACAGGGGCACGACGATGTATCGGTAGAGTTGGAGATGGCCGGCTCCGTCGAGCCGGGCGGACTCGAACAGTTCCTCGGGCAATCCGTCGAAGAAGCTCTTGAACACGAAGATGGCGAAGACTTGGCCGCCCGCGATGTAGGGGAGGACCATGGCCCAGTAGGTGTTGAGCAGGCCGAGCTCTTTTACGAGCATGAAACTCGGTACCAGGGTCAGCGCGCCGGGGAACATCATCGTGCCGATGATGTAGTAATACAACGCCCGAGACCCGAAGAAACGCTGGCGCGAAAGGATATAGGCCGTCAGCGACCCGAGCAGCAGCACGCCTCCGGCGGTCGTCAGCGACACGAACAGCGAGTTGAGCATGTAGGGGCGAATGACCTGCCACGCGTGGCGGTAGCCTTTGGTGGCGGTGCGCAACGAGAGCCGAATCGCCTCGGCCGGCGCGGCCTGTTTGAGCGTACCCTCTTCGTCTTCGACGGACACGGGCTGCTTCTCGCCGCGCAGGGCGGCGGGGATACTACCCAGCACGTGCTCGACGGATTGCGGCAGGCCGAAGAACGCGTGGTATTGCTCGGCATTCGAGCGCAGGGAGTTGTTGAGCACAAAAACGAACGGCAGCAGGGTGGCCGCGGCGAAGGCCAGGATAGCGGCGTGCAGCGCGAGTTGCTTGTACCGGTTCATGATCCGCCCTCGATTTCTTCGGTCGAGCGGAAGTACCTCATGTTGAGCAGGGTCAGCCCGAAGATGATCACAAACAGGCACACGCCGATCGCGCACGCGTAGCCCATGCGCTGAAAACTGAACGCGTTGTAATACATCCAGAGGCCCGGCACTGTGGTTTCGAAGCCGGGACCGCCGCGCGTCACGATGAACAGGCCCTGGAATCCCTGCACGCCGCCGATGATCGTCAGGATGAGGATCAGCTTGAGCTGGCTCATGACCATCGGGATATCGATCATGAAAAACTTCTTGATGCCGGTGCAGCCCTCGAGCCGCGCCGCCTCGTTCACGCTTTCGGGGATGTTGGACAAGCCCGCGTAGTAAATGAGCACCTCAAATCCGCCGACGAAGGGCAGGCCGATCAAGGCTACGGCAGGGAGGGCCGTCACCGGATCGCTCAACCACCCGCGCGCGATCGAAGCCAATCCAATCGAGCGCAGCGCTTCGTTGACCAAGCCGTTGTCCGCGTAGATCAGGCCGCTCCAGATCAGTTGCACCGCCACGCCCGGCACGACGATCGGCGTCAGGAACACGATGCGGTACACGTAGCGCCAGCGCTCGATGCGGATCGAATGGACCAGCTTCGCCACGGCGAGCGGGATCGTGAGGCGCACGCAAATGGCGAACAGCGTGAGCAGGATCATGTGCCCGAAGGCCGGCCACGTTACCGGGTCCGCGGTGAGGAACTCGACGTAGTTCGAGACGCCGACAAACTTCGATTCCCCGCCGATCTCGAAGCGGTAGAGCGATCTGCTGAAGGCCCAGAGCACGGGCAAGTATACGAAGACCGTCAGCATCAGAACGGGCACGGCCACGATGGCCCAGCACGCAAGCGTGGCGCGGAGCCGGTGGTTCGTTAACCATGCCTTATTCATGCGGCAGATCCTTCATCGTCGCGCGGACAGGCGCCAACTCCTCCCATGCCGCCTCCATGCGGGCCGTGTCGATGGGTTTCCGGTTGACGAGGTTGCCGCACGCGTTGTCGAGGTTGTCTTCCTGCCACGCGAGGAACCCGTCGAGATCGATGCCGTCGTTTAGGTAAAGCTCGAGCATCCGGCGCTGGATCTCGGAGAACTTGAGGTCGAACGTGAACACCCATTTCGTCGTGGTGTAACGGCGGTCGAGGATCTGCTCGAACGGGCGCAACTGCGGCAGCACGGGCACACCCACCACGTTGGGAATCAAGCACGGATACTCGTTGACGATCCGTTCGCAGTTTTCGGGCAGCGTCAGGAATTGCAGCAGCGCGATGACGCGCTTGAGGCGCTCGGAGGTCTTCGGATCGCCGGTGTCGCCGAAGGCGCTGTTGGTAACCTCAATCTGGTTGGCGGACCCGCCGATCACGCACATCGGCACGTGCGACGCGTAGGGCGTCGTGTTGTCCGTAAATTGCGGCGGGTAGAACACGCCCCATTCGAAGCCCAGTTGTTTGTCCGCGATCAGACGGTAACAGAAGTTGCTCGAATTCCAATGCATCGCGCCGCGCTGGGTGACGAATTCGCGCGTGAGGTCCGTCGTGGCGAGGTTCTTGTTGGCGTATTGCCGGAACTCTTTCATGAGACGCCACAAGGTGCGGTAACGCTCGTCGCGCGGCGAGAAGAACCCGTGGCCATGCAGGAAGCAGATCTCGTCCCAGTCGAGATACCCCTGCAAGTAAGGCTCGCGCTTGGGATCCTTGGAGAGGTCGATTCCCGGCAGCAGGTTGTAGTAAAGCTGGTCGAAGAACAGGTCGGTGCACCAGTCGTTGAAAACCTCCGTGTTCACGAGCACGGGCGTGTATCCCGCCTCCCGGGCCTTCTTGCAGATATCGAGGAAGGCGTCCCAGTCTTGCGGGACTTCGACGCCCAGCTTCTTGAAAATGTCTTTGTTATAGAAGATGCCCGTCTCGATCATGTCGTAACTCAGGCAATAGACGAGTCCGTCGGGCGCGGCCTTGCCCCGGCTGATCGCCTGATACCGGAAGATGTCCCACCACTCCTTGTACCCCGGCGCGCTGGGATCGCCCTTCTCGACGACGAACTGGTTGGGTTGTTCGAGAAAGGGGTCGAGCGCGACGTACCAGCCCTTTTGGACATCGGTCCAGACGTCTTCGACGTTGACGTTGATGATGTCGGGCGCGCGGCCGCTGCTGAGTTGCGTGACGAGGTATTCGCGCACGCCGGGGACGTTGAGAAACTCGACGCGGGTGTCGGGAAAGCGCGCCTCGAACTCGCGGACCACGGTCTTCAGGCCCTGGAGGGGTTTGCCGATGCCGTAAGGTATCGTGTCGGGCATGAAGAAATAGCCGGGTGAGAACTTGAGGACGAACCGGACTTCTCCGGACGTTGAAGCGCTTCCTTGCGCCGAAGCGGGGGCGGCAGGCAGTTGCTCCGGGGGCTCAGGCCACAACAGCCATATTCCCCCGGCGATGATTACCACCAACACGATGTATCGAAAACGCATGCCAACTTCTCGCGGTATCGAAACGGCGTTCACATGGGACAAGGGAGGAAAGTACGGAACTTGAGCGCGCAAGTCAAGTGGAAAACGCGCGGCGTTGTCTTCGCCTGGTGTTTGCTGGTACCTGCTGGTTCCCAAGCTGTGCTTGGGAACCCACTTGAACGCGAAGCACAGCTTCGTCAGCAAGTGCGTTCCCAAGTGGAACTTGGGAACGAGAGGGGGTACTCGATGGTACTTGCGGCGTTACTCGACCTGGAGAGGCTTGTCCTGGATCTCGCTGGCCGCGGGGGCGTCGAGTTCGAGTTTGACGAGTGTCTCGATGGCGTCGCGATGCGCTTCATCGACCTCGATACGCAGGCCATCGGCGTCTTGCACGCACCGAACTGGGCCGCCAGTCAAGACCGTTGCATTGAGGACTTTGGCCTTGAGCGCAGGCAATCTCAGGCCGTCGTTTCCGATCTCGAAGATGTGTAGATAGACCGTATTGCCATTCATGGTCGAGCCGCCCCACGCGCCGTTGTGATAGGGGCCGCCTCGTGTGCCGTAGACGCTTTCGCCATATTTCTTGAGCCATGCCCCGATTTGTCTCAAGACCTCGACTTGGTCGGGGGCGATCTCGCCAGTGGGCATCGGGCCGACGTTGAGCAGGAGGTTGCCATCGCCGCTCACACAACTGGCGAGCATGCGGATGCATTCCTTCGCGGACCGCGTCCGCCCGTCGGGGCGGTACGACCATCCGCCGCCGTCTTTGCACTCGGTGATCGTGATGCAGGATTCCCAGGGGCGCGTGTTCTGGAACGTTCCGACTTGTTGCTCGGGCGTGTCGAAATCGCCGCGTGTGAGCGCCTCGATTTCAGGCGCCGGTTTGTCTTTCGTGGGGCGGATGAATCGTGCCGCGCGGTTGTTGACGAGGATGCCGGGCTGAAGGCGATAGAGCATGTCGTAGAGGCTTGAAAAATCGTAGTCGCCCCAATTGCCTGCGACGTGGTCGAACCAGAGCATGTCGACACGCCCGTAGTTCGAGAGCAGCTCTCGGACCTGCCCGCGATAGAACGCGTCGTACTTGCGATTGTCGCCGACGAGATAATCCGGATGCGTCCAGTCGCGCGTCGAGTAGTACCAGCCGAGTTTCAAGCCCTCGGCGTGCGCCGCGTCGGCGATCTCCTTGCAGATATCGCGATGGAATGGCGTCGCTGCGATGCTGTATTCGGGCCGCAGTTGCGTCGGCCACATCGAGAACCCGTCGTGATGCTTCGTGATGAAGACGACGTATTTCATGCCGGCCTCTTTGGCGAGGCGCATCCATGCCTTCGCGTCGAATTTCACGGGGTTGAACCGCTCGTACAGATGGTCATAGACCTCCGGCGGCACGGTTTCCATGCCCGGGTGGTCGTGCGGATGTCCGATGCGGGACCAACTGATCTCCGTGCCGTTGACGCTGGCCGGCCCCCAATGAATGAACAGGCCGAACCGGGCCTCGCGCCACCACGCCAGCCGGGCGTCGCGCTGTTCCGGGGTTTCGGACGTGGGCAGCGTGGGCGCGCCGTCGCCCGTTGCGGCCGTCGTCCATAGCGGTATCGCTGCGATCAGTGTCAGTAGGGCGGCCACGGGGCATCTCCCGGTGTTCAGAAGAGATTCTATTCGGGCTGCCGGCTATCCAGCCAGCGCGCCGAGGAATTCGGACAGTTGTTCGTGGTTTTTTGCGAGGTCTTCGCAGACGCGCGTCCATTGCGCCTCGCCGAATCCTGCTGTGCACGCGGCCTCGGGAAGCGCGCATTCGCGTCCGTTGCTCGACTCGCCGAACCCCACTTGGTAGGCGACAAAGTCGGCGACGGCGATAAGCGGGGCGAGAGGCGTGTCCAGCGAGCTTAACTCGGGGGTATGATGGTGGCGTATCGCCTCGACGACGGCGGGGGGGAGGTCCCATTCTTCGGCGAGGATACCTCCGATTTCGGCGTGATCGAGGCCGAACATCTCGGGCTCGATTTCGCGGACGTAGGCGTTCTTGAGGTGTGCCTGATGGACTGCGTCGCGGAACCGCGCCGGGAAGACGGCATCCAGGGCCACTTTGCCGATATCGTGGAGCAGGCCCGCTACGAAACAGCCCTCGGCGGGGATGTTCGATACTTTGGCGAGGCGTTCGGCGGCGATGGCGGCGGCCACCGAGTGACGCCACAGTTGCGCGCGGTCGAAATCGGGATGGCCTTTCGCAAACGTGCGAAAGGTGGTGGTGGCGAGCGTGATGTTGCGGACTTCGTAGAAGCCGAGCATGACAATCGCGGTGGTGATGCTGTCGATCTGGCGGTAATGGCCGTAGTAGGCCGAATTGACGACGCGCAGGAGCGTGGCGGCGAGGCTCGGGTCCGACGCGACATGGCGGCTGAGGTCCACCGCCGAGGCGTCGGCATCGGCGGTCGTGGCGAGGATGCGATTCAACACGGCGGGCAGCGTGGGCAGCGTCTTGATGCGCCCGATGGTGTTGGCCACCTTCGTTGAGTCAACGGGCTTCATGGGGTTGCGCCGGTTTTCTTACTTGGCCACGATGGCGCCCGAGGCGTCCTGATATTTCTGGCCGGGCGTCATGCACGCGACACGCGCGGCGTGGAACGTCTCTTGAATTGCGGACAGCGATTTCGGCGGCAGCTTGCTGGCATCCATGATGCCTTCGTAGATGGTCCAGCGATCCGTGGCTTCGTTATCCACCAGGAACGCGTCGCGGTCGCGCTGTTTCGAGGAGGTGCTCTTCTTGTAGGCGGATGTCCGCAACAAGTACAGCAGGCCGTTGTTCTTCTCGCAGGCGTGTCCGGAATCCAGGATCGCGTTCACGAGTTCGCTTCGCGCCGCGCGGGTGCGAATGGCCTGGCGGACGGCGTCGTCGATCACGATGCCTTCGGGGGCGACGATCTTGGCGTCGCGCTCGCCGTTCTGCACGGCCTTCTCGATGTCTTGGGCTACCTGCTGCAGGGACTCGGCGTTAAGCGCCGAGTAATCGGGCTTGAGGTGGGTAATGGGCGCCATCACGGAACGGCAGCCTATCAGGGCCAGTAGTACGGTTGCGGCGATGAAGCGTTTCAAGGTGGGCCTCCTCACGGTTGAGCCATTTCGGTCCGGTTCTTTCCCTCGCGCTTGGCCTTGTACAACGCGGTGTCCGCGGCGCGAATCAGGGCTTCGCAATCCAGCATCGTTTCTATGTCGAGTATGGCGACCCCGATGCTGACGGTAATCGTGTACTCTTGCGGAATTCCGTCGTAGGCGGTCTCGGCGACTTCTCTGCGAATGCGTTCGGCCAGGGCCTTGGCGCCTTCGTGGCCGGTCTGGGGCATGATGAGCACGAACTCCTCGCCGCCATATCGCGCGACGAAGTCGCTCTTGCGCGCGTTCTTCTGGGCGACGGCCGCAATGCCGCGCAGGATACAGTCGCCTTGAAGATGGCCGAACGTGTCGTTGACGTTCTTGAAGCTGTCGATGTCCATGATCATGCAGGCGAGCGGAAGCGCGTACCGCCGGGCGCGCTCGAACTCGCTCTCGAGCCGCTCGCGGAAGTAGCGGTGATTGTAGAGGCCGGTCAGCCCGTCCGTATCCGCAAGATATTCGAGGCGCTCGTTGGCGCGCTGGATACTCTCGAAGAGGTGGGCGCGTTCGAGCGCGTTGGCCGCGGCTTCGGCGACGATTTCGCAGAAACTGATTTCGCGCAACGAGAACGCGCCTTGAACGCGCGCCGCGCGCAGCAGGAACGAACCGACGTTCTGGTCGAACAAGACGACCGGGATCACGAGCACGGCGTGGATGCCCGACTGTTCGAGCTGCGCCGCGAACCGGCGCGTCAGCGGATCGCGGCGGACGTCGTTGACCACGACCTTCTGGCGGGTTTCCATGGCACGGCGGACTTCCGGATATTTCTGCAGGTCGATCACGAGGTCGGCGATACTCTCGTCCTCGTGCGAGGCCAGCACGTGGCCTTTGTCGTCGCCGCCCCAAACGCGCACCACGGAGCAGCGATCGATGTGCACGGCACGCGCGATCTGTTCGACAAAGACGAAGAGGATGTCGTGCGCGCGGCGCTTGGCGGACACCGCTTTGAGGATATTCAGAACGGAGAACAGATCGTCCTTATCCATCGAGATGTCGCGCTGGCGCAGCACCAGTTGCCGCGAATGCTGCGCCATCATCCGCATGGCGCATTCCATGTTGGCGGCGGCCTCGGCGGTTTCCGGATCGGCAGCCCATTCCGCGCACGGAGGCAGGCCGCCGCTGCGCACCACGAGCGCCGCGATGTGCAAGACCTCGGGGCGGCTGGCGGTCCAGGCGCCCGAGAACGATACGGCGGTCTGTTCGCATACGATGGCCACGTTGAAGCGCGGCGAGACGGCCACGAGGAAGAAGTCGTGTTCGTCGAGTTCCGGTCCGAGATCGAGCACCTCGACGTCGCGCGCGCCGGTCCATGAGGCAGGCGCCGCGCCGAATATCTTGACGTGTTCCGCCGCGCTGAAGGCGGCGCTTACCGCGTCGACTTTGGCGGCCGTGTGCGCATCGACCAGGAGGCACAGGCCCTCGCCTGCGTCGCTCATGGCCGCGCGCGCAATCTCGCTTGCGAGCAGGCAATACAGCGCGAAGTCGTCGAGCGGTACCAAAGGGGCGCCCGGCTGCACGCCCACGCGCTCGAGATGCTGCACTCGAGTCAGCAGCGATTCGGCGGGACGATCCGCGATTGTACTCATATCCGGCTACGCTTTCGCAGACTCTGTGGCGATGATACTGGCCACGCTAATGGGTCTTTTCCTGCGCGGACGCCGCCGGGACATCCGCCCCTCGTTTCAGATCTTCCGGCGTGCACGTCTCGACAATATCCACGGGCGTCGAACGGACCACCAAGTCGTACAGTTCCTCGATCTCCGCCGGGAGCAATCTTGCGCATCCATTGGAAGAGTACAGGCCCACGGTTTCCGGGCGGATCGTTCCGTGAATGCCCAGATCCTTCGGCAGGCCGGCTTGGTCGGGCACGAGCGGCATCCATCGCGTGCCGAGTTCGTTGCCTGGGTCCCCCGCGGGAATCGGTCCGGCGCCCGGCTTGTGCCAGATCGGGTTCTTCTCTTTGTTGCCGATCTTGTAGGAACCGAGCGTGGTTTCGTGGCCCGGCTTGCCCAATCCCGTCTTGTACAGCTTGAATATCCCGTCCTTGTCCACAAGGAAGAGGCGGCATCGCGAGCGTTCGATGACGATTCGGAAGTCTTTGGGCGTGTACTTGAGTTGCTGCCCCAGGTTCAGCCGGGTGGTCTCGTCGATGCTGTTGGCGCGCATGAGCAGGCCTTGCGTCGTATTGAGCGCATTGCCGATGCTGGTGATGCTGTCGCCCTTCTGAACCGTGTACGTTTTGCTCTCGGGGGTTTGTCCGGGCGAGAAGATCAGCGCGATGTTTGCCCGGCCGAGCGCTTCGACGGCTTCGTTCCAGGCGTCGCTATCCCAAGGGGCTTCGTTGACGGCTTGCCGGTACAAGTCGCGGGCTTTGACGAGGTCTTGGGCCTGCTCGGCCTGTCTTCCGGCCGCCGTGATGGCGGGCGCCCGCATGTCGGGCGGCGCCGAGGAGCGGACTTCCTCGAAGATCTTCGCGGCTTCCTCGGCTTTGCCCGTCGCTTCGAGGATGCGCGCGTAGGCCACCGCGGCCTCCGGGTGATGCGGGCTCGATGCGAATTCGCGATAGGCGCGTTCGGCCGCCTGCGCCGCCCCATCGAGATTCCCTTCCTGCTGCCGCGCCTGTGCCAGCATGATCAGCGCCTGCGGGGCGACATTGGCGTCGGGCGCGCCCTTCAGCAGGGCCTCGAGCATGGCGCCGGCCTCGGCAGTCTTGCCTTGATCCATAAGTTCGCGCGCGCGGGCGATATCGGGCTGCACCGGTTCCGCCGCGGCCACGGGCGAAGGCACGGCGGCCGGGGTCTCAGCATGGCCGCCCGTGAACCACGTCCAGCAATGCCACGCACCCAGGGCGGCAAGCGCCGCGATGACCAGCGTCACCACGACCTTGGGCCATGTCTTTTCCTTTTTGGGAGCAAAGATCAGAATGAGAACTTCTCCTTTATCCGTTCTTTTGACCGCTCGCGTACTGAGCCGTCCCGATGGCGCCTTGTACCGCGCGAGATGCCGCGAAAAGCGGGCACAGACACGCTTTTCGCTCAGTCTTGGAACTTTACAAACACAGTTAACAGATTCAACATCGCTGCACTATGAGCGCGCTCAGATGCGCGATTCGCCCATCCGAGACAAGTCCAGGAGCAATTCGGTCACCGATTGATACCGGCTTTCCGCCTTGCGGCGCAAGGCTTTCAAAATGATCTTGTCCAGGGCCGGCGGGACCTCGGAGTTGTACTTGGACGGCGGCTCGAAGCGATACGAGCTGCTCCGAAGCTGTCTGAGGATTTCCTTCGTATCGGGGCCTACGCACGGATGGCGTCCCGCGAACAACTCGTACATGGTCAGGCCGAAGGAAAAGATATCGGAGCGGGCGTCGAGCTTGCGCTTGCCGAGTTGTTCCGGCGACATGTATCTGCGGGTCCCGCCGCCTTCTTTGTCCCAGAACGACATCCAGCCCGTGGTGACTTTCGAGAGACCAAAGTCCACGATCTTCACGTTGGCAAGGTCGCGCGTCAGCAGGAAGTTCTCGGGCTTCACGTCGCGATGGACAATGCGGTTCTGATGAAGGAAGTCCAGTCCCATGCAGAGCTTCTTGCAGAGTTCAATCATCTGCCGCATGGTCAGATCGCGATCCTGAATGTGCTTGCGCAGGTTGTGCCCGTCCACGAATTCCATCAGCAGACAGCGCCGCATATGGCCCTCGCGGTCCTGCTGCACGATGATTTCCTTGTGCATGCGGACCACGGCGGGATGGTTGAGCGACGCCGCGATCATAACTTCACGTCCGAGGTAGTCGCGTCTGCGGCGCCGTTTGTCGATGTCGTAGCGCCGATCGAGGACCTTGATGGCCACGGTCAAATCGCGTTCCCGGTCGATGGCCTTGTACACGGTGCCCATACCACCGCTACCGATGGGGGCGACGATCTCATAGCGGCCTACATTCGAGAGTTCGAGCTCCAATTCGGTAGGATTGACATTCTCCTCTTCGCGAACGATAGGCGCCGCCGCCGGTTTCTTTTTCTTGAAGAACATCGAAGTTCCCTCATCCTACGGACGTTATGATATTCGATGATCGCGGCGTAATCAACGTCCGCGTTCGGGGAAGAATTGCGCGCTTGCGGTGAGGGGCGGCGGATGGGTGGGTTTGAAAAGGGGTCAGGCTAATCCATAGGACCAGTGTGACCTATGGGACGCATGACGTATCGTTCGGGCGGCGAGCATTAGGGCGGCCGCGATCGCGTCGGCGTTGACATGCTGCGAGGGCTGCGCTAGGCTTGGGCCATGAAAACGTATCTGATCTCAAGCTTGATAGTGTGGGCGTCCATCACGCAGGGCGCTTGGGGAGATGTTGCCGTGCGAACGCATCCGGAGAATGAAACCCTTGCGCGCACGTCGGTCCGCGTCACGGTGGGCTTGGCGGACGCGGATATCGTGGGCCGCGACAACCGGGCGCTTCAGGCGGCGGTCGATTACGTCGCGGGACTGGGAGGGGGGACGGTCGAGATCGGTCCCGGCGAGTACCTCATGCGAGACTCGCTTCACTTGCACGGCCCTATCACGTTGCGCGGCGCGGGCGAGTCGACCGTCCTCAAGAAGGACGCCTCGGCGAGAAGCCTGCTCGCCGCGGACGGGGATTTTGGCGAAGAGGCCATTACGGTCCAGGACCCCGCCGGCTTCGAGGTGGGGCGCGGGGTATGGGTGGCCTCTAAACAGGCGCAGGGCTTCTTCGGAATTTGCGCGACGATTCTCAACCAGAAAGACAACTACTTTCGCATCAGCCGGCCGTTGAACGCGGACTGCATGATGGCGCAGGGCGCGTTTGCGGCGACCGTGTTCCCGGTGATCAGCGTCTACAACGCGGAGGATTTCCGAATCGAGAATTTGACGATTGTGGGCAATCGCGAACACAACGATCCTATCATCGACGGGTGCCGCGGGGCGGGCATCTTCTTCTATCGCGGCGACGGCGGCGTGATCCAGGACTGTGTGGTCCGAGGCTACAATGGCGACGGCATCAGCTTTCAGCAATCGAACGACGTCCAGGTCCTGCATTGTCTGTGCGAGCGCAATGCGGGGAAGGGCCTGCATCCAGGCAGCGGTTCGCAACGGCCCGTCATTCGCGAGTGCACGTCGCAGGATAATGACGACGACGGGTTCTTCTTCTGCTGGCGCGTGCGCAACGCGGTGGTCGAGAACAACACGTTCCGGAACAACGGCGGCGTGGGCATGTCGATTGGGCACAAGGACAGCGACAACCGCGTCAAGGGCAATACCGTGACCGGCAACCGCAAGGGCGGCGTCTATTGGCGCAACGAGAAGGCGCCGATGGCCGCGCATCGGATCGAGTTCGTCGGGAACACGATTGAGGACAATCAGGAATACGGCCTCTTCATCGATGGCGAGACGAACGGCACGGTCGTTCGTGGGAACACGATCCGCGATACGGGCAAGGGCGGCCAGAACGTGGGCATCAAGATCGGCGTTCGCGCTGGCGAGGTGACGCTCGAAGGCAACACGATTCGCGCGAAGGACGACGTTGTCGACGAACGGAAGACGCGTTGAAGAAACGGCACGAAACCGAGGGGCAACTGGAGTTCTCGTGGGAGGGGGCGCCACCACCGCAGACGCCGCCCGATGGGACGAATAGGACCAATAGGACCAATGGGACCAATGGTGCGCATGGGCTTCGGGCGTCAGCGAACGAGGCTACGCCGCTCGGGGACAACGCGGACCGTGAGGCGCGGGCCACGGCGGTGCGCGCCGCGCTTCGGGAACGGACTGGACGCTTCATCCTCCTGACCGTTACGGACAACGTTTCATCGGTCTTGTCAGTCAAACACGATCGAGCCACTGGACATGTGCGGCTACGCCTTCATCACATGTTTCTTTCGGCAGATACTTCGATCCTCGATGCGCTCGCGCATTGGATTCTGCATCCTCGGTCGGAGCGGCAGGGCGCGATTATCGATGCGTTCATCCGGCAGCACCGGGACGAGATCGGGACGCGTCCGAACGCCGCCGCGAAGCTTGAACCCAAGGGGAAGCACTTCGATTTGCGGGTCCTGCTCGACGAGGTCAATCGCGCGTGGTTCGACGGCGCCGTGGACGCCGCGATCACGTGGGGGCGCCTGAATCCGGTCGCGCGGCAGCGTTCGATACGCTTCGGCAGTTATTGGGAACGCGATAACCTGATTCGCATCCATCCACTGCTGGACCAGGATTTCGTGCCCGAATTCTTCGTCAGGTACATCGTCTTTCACGAGATGCTGCATGCGGCACTCGCGAAGGAGTCGCCGCGCGGCGATGGGCGGCGTATTGTACACGGCGCGGAGTTTCGCCGGCGCGAGCAGGCCTATCCTGACTACGAACGCGCCACGGCGTGGGAGACGTCAAACCTAAAACGCCTCCTTCGCGGGAAACGCGTGTGGCCGTTCTGAGCCGGCCCGGTTCTGCTGGCTACCGGCGGGGTTTGTCGCCCGCGTCGCTGTGGCATCCTTGCGTCTCGACCGAGGGACGCATGTTCGGACCGATGTAGATCTGTCGCGGCCTGTAGATCTTCTGGTCGGCGCCCATACGCATTTCGCGCCAGTGGGCGATCCACCCCGGGATGCGCCCAATGGCGAACATCACGGTGAACATGTTCGTGGGGATGCCCATCGCGCGGTACAGAATGCCACTGTAAAAGTCGACATTCGGGTACAGTTTGCGGTCGACGAAGTAGCTATCCGTCAGCGCGGTCTCTTCGAGGCTTCGGGCGAGGTCCACCAGTGGGTCTACGACGCCCAACTCGCGCAGGACGCGATCCATCGATTCCTTGAGAATCTTTGCTCGCGGGTCGTAGCTCTTGTAGACGCGATGGCCGAACCCCATCAGGAGTTCTTTCTTCTCCTTCACGCGCTCCATGAAGGCCTTAGTGTCGCCCCCGTTCTTCTGGATGCGTTCGAGCATCTCGATAACGGCCTGATTCGCACCACCGTGCAGGGGGCCCCAGAGGGCGGAGATCCCGGCCGAGACCGCCGCGAACAGGTTGGCCTTGCTGCTGCATACCATGCGGACGGTCGAGGTGCTGCAATTCTGCTCGTGATCGGCGTGGACGATCAGCAGCAGGTTCAAGGCCTCCTCGAGCGCTTCCGGCACGATGTACTCTTCGGCGGGTGTCGCGAACATCATGCGCAGGAAGTTCGCGCAGTAGCTAAACTCGGTGCGCGGATAGATGCGCGGCTCGCCGATGGATTTCTTGTACGAGTACGCGGCAATCGTCTTGGCTTGGGCGATCAGGCGTACGATATTCAGGTCGACCTCTTCGGGGTCCTCGAAATTCGGGTAGTACGCCGACAGCGAGGCCACCATCGCGGACAGAATGGCCATCGGGTGCGCCAAGGGCGGAAACCCTTCGAAGAACTTGAGCATGTCCTCGTGGATGTAACTGTGCAGGGTGAGCTTGCGGCGCCACTCCTGCGATTCCTCCGCTTCAGGCAGATGGCCGTAGATGAGCAGATACGCGACGGCGGGGAACTTCACCGCATGGACCAGGTCCTCGATCGGATAACCGCGATAGCGGAGAATGCCTTTGTCGCCGTCAATGAACGTGACAGCGCTCTTGCAGCAGGCCGTGCTCATGAAGCCTGGGTCGTAGGTGACGGCTCCAGAACGGTCGCGCAAGGTGCCGATATCGAGGCCGACTTCGCCCTCGGTGCCTACCAGTACCGGAAGCTCGTATTCCTTGTCGTCGAGAATCAGTTTGGCCGTGCTCATAGTCGTCCAGCCTTTCCGCTTTGGTTAACGATCCGCGCTCCGATGCATACCTATCGGGCGCGCCGATCAGCCCTAGCCGCCCCAAACCGCCGCTACGATACACCAGAGACGCGCGAGCGTTCAAGACCATTGTGCCGTGCTTGAAACTCCGGCCCTTGCTTTTAAGTCTCAATCCTCGGCGGGAACGAGACGTTGCGTTCTCGGAACTCCATGATAGAGAATAGCGGAGGCCGGGTAGCCGTCGCGCTGCTCCGAGCACGCTCGCCAAGGGCATTCAGGTTTACGAGGTAAGGAGAGGCACATCATGGCAATGTCACGCAGGCAATTCCTGGGATCTTCAGCCGCGGCGGTGATCGTGGCGGGGACGGCGGCCAAGGGCAAGGTCTTTGGGGCCAATGAACGCATTCGATTCTGCACGGTCGGGTTTCACGGCCAAGGCGGGAGCCATATCGGCGACCTGCTGAAGATGAAGAACGATGTCGAGATCGTCGCGCTGTGCGATGTCGACAAGAGCGTGCTCGAACGCGGCTGCAGCCGGGTCGAACGGGAACAAGGGAAAGCCCCGAAGGCCTATACCGATGTGCGCCAGGTTATGGAAGATAAGAACATCGATGCCATCACCACGGCCACGCCGAACCATTGGCATTCGCTCGTGACGGTATGGGGTTGCCAGGCCGGCAAAGACGTGTATGTCGAAAAGCCGCTCTCGCATAATATTTACGAAGGACGCCAGGCGGTGGCCGCGGCCGAGAAGCACGGGCGCATCGTCATGCACGGCACGCAAAGCCGCTCGAACGCCACGCTGATTCGCGACATCAAATTGATGCATGACGGTTTCATCGGCGAGATCTCGCATTCGCGCGGGTACGTTTACAAGAACGGCAACCGTGGACCGATCGGGTTCGGCAAGCCGGGTAAACCGCCCGAAAACCTCGACTGGACGCTGTGGCAAGGACCTTCGCCGGACCACGACTTTATCGTCAAAGACGAGCCCACTCCGGGCGTCGTCCGGCAAGACGGCGCCGGCCTGTACGTGCATTACAACTGGCATTGGTTCTGGGAATACGGCTGCGGCGAAATCGGCAATCAGGGCGTGCACGAGATGGACATCGCGGTGTGGGGCCACAATCGCGGCCTGCCCGTGAAGGTCTACAGCACCGGCGGACGGTATGCCTGGAAGGATCAGGCCGAAACTCCGAATACGCAAGCCACGTCGTTCACGTATGCCGACGGCTCGATGCTGACCTTCGAGGTCCGCAACATGGGTTCGTTCCCCGAAGCCTGCAACGACGCTTGCAGCGACAGTTTCTTCGGCAGCAACGGCTACTATGTCCGCGGCAAGGGCTTCTTCGATTATGACAACAAGCCCATCGAGGTGAAAGAACCGATGCCCGAAGGCAAGAGCAAGTGGGAACACTTTGTGACGGCGATCCGGTCTCGCAAGGTCGAGGATTGCACCGCGCCGGTCCTGCCCGCGCATCAGTCCTGCGTCCACATCCATATGGCCAACATCGCGTATCGCCTGGGCCGGTCGCTCGAATTCGATCCGAAGACGGAACAGTTCAAAGACGCCGACGCGAATGCGTTCCTCAAGCGCGATTACCGCAAGGGCTTCGAGGTACCGCAGATCGCCTAGGCCATGGAGTGCGGCGGCTCGACGCCGCTTTGGCTTGAGCGGCTTGACGCGACCGGGGTTATCCCGGTAGCGTCAAGCCGCTTTGTTTTGCAGGGCGCGGCGCGGAGGTGCAATCAACAACGAACCAACCAGGATTGGCGAGGGAGATGGATATCAGAAACTCGTGATCGTGGTCGTAGTCGTAATCGACTACGAACCTTTCGATTACGACTACGATCACGACCACGACCACGACTGGGAGTGCGACACCTTTCCTGGTTTATACGCCGTTGAATGCGCTTTCACATGACATGAGGAGGGATTCCGTGCGTGCGATTCGATGCGGTCTCATCGTAGCGGCGATCTTCACAAGTGTTGCGGCATTTGGCGGCCAACCCGAGGGCACACCCATGGCATCCGAGACGATTCGCGTGATCAACGAACCTATTTGCCGGCAGCCGATCGACCTCAAGCAAGGCGGCCAGTTCATCGAACCGCTGTGCAATCTCATCCCTTCGATGATCGCGCAACAGGTGGCTTCGGGCAGTTTCGAGGAAGAACCGCCATACCACGTCGCCTACAAGAAAGATCTGGACCGTCCCCACCGGCCCTGGTATCCCGACGGCGCGGTCCACGCCGCCGAGTACAGCTACGATACGGAGCAGCCCTTCAACGGCAAACGCTGTCAGAAGATTGCCATCCGCAGCGCATACTGCCGCGCGGGCATTTCGCAAGACGGGTTCTACACGCACGAGGGCGTCCAATACCGGCTGCGGTTCCACGTGCGTAGCGATACCAAGATCCCCATTTGGGCGTCGCTGCACGGCGGCGGAGGTCCGATTGCCGGCCCGGTACCGCTTGGCTTCGCTTCGGAGTCCTGGACGCCGGTTGAGACGCTTCTCGCGGCGACGCGCACCATGGACAACGCCACGCTGACCATCGAGGCCGACGGCCCGGGCACGATCTGGCTGGACCGCGTCTCGCTCATCGGCGATGACGCTGTGCTTGGCATTTGGCGGCCGGACGTGGTCGAGGCGCTTCGCGCGATGAACCCCGGCGTCATTCGCTGGGGAGGCAGCACGACCGAAGGCTACGAGTGGACCGAGTGCATTGGCCCGTGGGACACGCGCGCGCCGTTCACGACCATTTGGGGTGGGCTTGAACCTAACTTCGTCGGCATGGAAGAGTTCGCCCAACTGTGCCGGTTCATCGGCGCGGAACCGCTGTTGTGCATACGCTGGTCCGGTAAGCAGCCTTCCGATGCCGCGGCGCAAGTCGAATACTTCAACCGCGCGGGCACGCATTGGGGAGACGTCCGTGCGGACAATGGGCACCCGGAGCCCTACGGCGTGAAGTACTGGCAGATTGGCAACGAGGTGGGAGGGGAGGGCTACGACGCCTCGGTCCGCGCGTTCGCCGAGGCCATGAAAGCGACCGATCCTTCGATTAAGATATGCTCCGCGTTTCTCACCGACCAAACGCTGGCCAAGGGCGGCGACTATCTCGATTATCTTTGTCCGCATCACTATGGCTGTGCCGACCTCGCCGGGAAAGCCGCCGAGTTCGCGCATCTGCGCGAGCAGATCGCGCGCGACGCCCATGGCCGTGACGTGCGCGTCGCCGTGACGGAGTGGAACACGACCGCGGGCGATTGGGGCCTTGGGCGCGGGACCTTGCAGACGCTATCGAACGCGCTCAGTTGCGCGCGCTACCAAAACCTTATGCACCGCAACGCAGATCTTGTCGAGATGGCCATTCGCTCGAATCTCGTTGACAGCTTCGGTTCGGGCGTTATCCAAACCGGCCCCGGCTGGATGTATCTTGCGCCGACGTACTACGCGCAGCAGCTTTACCAACGCGCCGCCGGGGGGCGGGCCCTGCGTATCGAACGCGCGCAACCGGGGCAACCCCACGAGCAAACGCCCGATCTCAGCGCGGTACTGAGCGGGGATGGCAAGACGCTACGGGTTTACGCGGTCAACCCTGGCGGTGACGCGATAGGGCTTGTATTGCAGTTGGAGGGTTTTCGCGGGACCGATAGGACCAATGGGACGGATAGGACCGATGGGACGAATGGGATCGATGGGACTGGTGCGGACGGGAATGAGGCGACGCTGACTGTGCTCAGCGACGGCAAAGAGGCGTTAACCGCCGAGGTCATGAACAGCCGGGACGCACCGCTCCGTATTGTGCCATCCAGCGAGACCATCGTGTGCGGACTCGATACGTGCGAGTTTTCGTGCGCGCCGTACAGCCTGTCCTTGGTCGAGATTGGCATGCGGCGCTGAGATAACCCGTTGGTTCTTGTGTTTGGTTTAGCGTGTTGGGTAGTCTCATGGCATGGACTATTGCATCGAAACATTTGGGCTGACGAAGGCGTTCGGCGCGTTGCGTGCGGTGGATGACGTGAACCTGCACGTCGAACGGGGGAGTTTCTACGGGTTCCTCGGTCCGAACGGCGCGGGGAAGTCGACCACCATCAAGATCCTCACAGGCCTGATGGCGCCGACAGGCGGGTCGGCGCGTCTGCTCGGGGGAGACCTCATTCGCGATTCGCTGGCGATCAAGGGGCGGATCGGCGTTGTGCCGGAGGACTTGTGCCTGTTCGAGAACCTCACGGCGCGCGAGTATCTGATCTTCATGGCGCGGATGTACGGCGTGCCGCGGCAGGTGATCGAGACCCGGTGCGAGGAGTTGCTTTCGCTGATGGACCTGCAAGACACGGGAAAGAAGCTCATCATCGAGTTCTCGCACGGAATGAAGAAGAAGGTGTCGCTCGCGGCGGCGTTGATTCACGATCCGGAACTGCTGTTTCTCGACGAGCCGTTCGAGGGCGTGGACGCCATCGTGTCGCGGACGATTCGCGGCGTGCTCGAACGCCTGATCGAACGGCGCGCGACGATCTTTCTTACGTCGCACGTCCTCGAGATCGTCGAGAAGTTGTGCACGCACGTCGGCATCATCAGCAACGGGCGGCTGGTGCGCGAAGCGCCGCTTTCGGAACTGGCCGCGCGCGGTTCGCTCGAACAGGCTTTCGTCGAGGTCGTGGGCGCGCCGGAGAAAGCCGCCACAAGCCTGTCCTGGCTGTCTGGTCCTTCGCATGCTTGACCAGTTCAAGACGTTGATATGGCTGCGGTTCATCGTGTTTCGCCACACGCTTACCGGCGGGAAGGCTGTGTCCATCCTGCTGACGGCGATCGTCTGCGTGGGGGCCTTGCTGGTATCGCTGGGCGTCGGGGCCGTGCTGTTCAAGGTGGGCGCGGACCTTAAGCCAAGCGACGCGAACGCGGTTCTGCTGATCAGCGATGCGTGCCTGATTGTCTTCCTTTTCTTCTGGATGTTTGGCATGCTCCTCGAACTCCAGCGTTCGGAAACGATCGATTTCCGCAAGATGCTGTTTCTTCCCGTCTCCCTACCCGTGGTGTTTCTGCTCAACTACGGCGTCGCGGTGTTCAGTCCGGCACTGATCCTGTTCGCGTTTCCGGCGTTTGCGTGGAGCGCGGGCCTGGCCCTCGGCATGGGCGCGCGGATGTGGCTGGCGTTGCCCATAGCCGCGGTCTTCTACCTGATGCTGGCCTCATGGACGTATTACGTGCGCGGTATCCTCGCGGCCGTGATGGAGAACAAGCGCCGGCGGCGTTATGTGGTGACGCTAATCGCCTTCCTCTTCGTCCTCCTGGGGCAGATGCCGAACATCCTAGTCCACACCGTGATTGAACCACAGTCGCGGAATCTCAAAGCCCAAGCCGGTCAGCCGAATACGCCCAAGCCGCAAGGATGGACCGACGCGCGGGCCGTCGAAATGGTCCGCATGTTTCATATTCCCGTGCCGCCGTTCTGGCTGCCGTACGGCCTCTACGGCATCGCGCGGGGCGAGGCCGCAACGCCCGTGGCATGCGCGGCGGGGATGGGCGCGTTGACGCTGCTGGGGCTGGCGCTTGGTTACCGTTCGACGCGCCGGTACTACATGGGCACGGCGAGCGGAAAGACCCGCGAACCCGTCGAACGCGTCGAGCGCGGTTCGCGCCTGCGGCCGTCTTTCGCGATGCGGAGGCTGCCGTTTGTCGACGACGATACCGCGGCGGTGGCGGTGGCGAGCTGGTTGTCGTACTTGAGGCAGCCGAACATCTACTTGATGCTGATTATGCCCGTCGTGATGGGCGTCGGGTTTATGGTGGTCTACGCGCCGAACGTGTTGCGCGAAGGCGGGCAGCAGCATTCGGGCATCGCGCCGTTCTTTGTGACGGTCTGGCCGATCCTGAATTTCGCGGCGCTGATGTCCAACCTGTTCGGCATGGATCGCACGGGATTTCGCGCCTTCATCCTGCTGCCGACGGAACGCAGGAAATACCTCTTGGGCAAGAACTTGGCCCTGTTCCCGATGGTGGGCGGGTTGAGTACGTTCTTCGTGATATCGGGCGCTGTCCTGTTGCGTCCGGGGTGGGTAGCCTTCCTCATCTCGATCGTTCACACCTTCTACCTCTATCTGATCTTCTGCACGATGGGAAACTTCCTCTCGATTCGATTCCCGTATCGGATGGGGTGGGAGGGGATGCGGGGCAAGCGTCCGACGGCGTACACATTCTTCGCGGCGCTCTTTGTGCTGACGTTTAGCGCGGTGCTGATGGCGCCTACGCTGCTCTGCCTTTATCTCGACAGCATCGCCTCGTCGACGTATGGGTATGAGGGCGTCTCGCTGGGCCTTGTCGTATCCGTGGCAATGCTGGCGATGGCCGTGGTAGCCTATCGTTACGGTCTGAACGCTGCGGGGAAGCTCCTTACCGCGCGCGAACAGACAATCCTCGACACGCTAGTGCGGGATAGGGAGTGAACACAGGGCGGCGAGCCGCAACGAGATGAAAGGCTAAACGATAGAAGGATGAGGGATGAGGGATGAAGATCGTCCTGGTCCGGAGTCTGATGCTGATGCTTTAGGATTCCTTCTCAGGTTCGATGGAGAAAGGCGGACAGTAGTATGGAACGCCATGCGGTTACGGGCGCGTTCGGCTATTCGGGGCGGTACATCGCCGAACGTTTGCTCGCCAAAGGACACGAAGTCATCACGCTGACCCACTCGCCCGATCGCGCGAACTCGTTCGCGGGGCGCGTCGCCGCGCGTATGTCGACGGAAAGGCCTGACCCTGTATGAACGCGCCTCTGACGGTCTTTCTCGATCGCGACGGCGTGATCAATGTCGAAAAGGAATACCTGTACCGCATCGAGGATTTCGCGTTCATTCCCGGGGCGCCCGAGGCCATTGCGCGCTTGAATCGCGCGGGGGCGCTTGTGATCGTCGTGACCAATCAGGCCGGCATCGCACACGGGTACTACACCGAGGCCGACGTCCAGCGCCTTCACGATTATATGATAGAGGAACTGGCGCGCTCGGGTGCGCACCTCGACGCCATCTACATGTGCCCCTACCATCCGAAAGGCGCGGTGCCGGAATATGCCCAACCCAGCCGCGACCGGAAGCCGGAGCCAGGCATGTTCGAGCAGGCGATTCGTGACTTCAATCTGCGCGACGACCGGCGTTTTGTGATTGGCGACAAGTTCGAGGACCTTCTCGCGGGCCGCGAGGCGGGATGCGTAACGGTGCTCGTCCGCACGGGTTATGGCGATACCCATCTGCGCGAACGCCCCGGCGTCATCGAGCCTGACTACGTGGCCGACGCCTTACCGCAAGCAGTCGAGTGGATTTTGGATTTTGGATTTTAGATTTTGGATTGGTTTCCGGCTTCTATTCGTAATCCAAAATCCGCAATCCAAAATCCAAAATCGCAGTGATCGTTTTCGTCTTTCGCTGTCATATAATCGATGAGGAAGAGGTGTCGTTGCGCCATGCCTGGTCCTAGTGCTTTTGCGGAAATGACGGACACGGACGTAATGGTCCGCGTGCAGTGGGGAAGCGAGGCTGCTTTCGCCGAACTGCACCGCCGCTATTTTCGCAGGCTGCTGGACTTCTTTTTCGGCATGAGCCGCGATCCGCAGCGGGCCGAGGATTTGTGCCAGGAGACTTTTCTTCGGCTATGGCAGTTGAGAATTCGCTATACGGCGTCGGGTTCGTTCGCCGCGTACTTGTTCACCATCGCGCGGCATATCTGGCAGGAGCAATGCCGGACCCGGCGCAAGGTGGCCCGCGTCGAGGCTCCTTGCGAAGCGTCCGAGACCGAGGCTTCCTTGTCGCAACCCGGTCCCGACGAACTGGCGCACCGCGCGGAGATGGATACTCGCATCTTCGCCGCGTTGGATGCGCTGCCCGAAGAGCAACGAATGGCGTTTGTGTTGCGCACCGTCCAGGGGCTTTCGCTGGACGATATTGCGAAGGTCATGCAGTGTCCGGTTAACACCGTGCGGTCGCGGAGGCTGCTGGCTATTAGCAGGCTCCGCGAAGTCCTGCGCGGGATGATGGTGTTCTTATGAGACGATTTTGGATTTTAGATTTTGGATTTTCGATTGCGGTTATTGAGTCAAGGTTTCCTGTTGCCTCAATCCAAAATCCAAAATCTAAAATCCAAAATCCTATAGCCAGGAGGGCGTTCTTATGGAATGTCATGAAGTTCGTCTGAGACTGGTGCGTTATCTCGACAACGATCTGCCCGCGAGGGACCATGAAGCCGTCGAGGCGCATCTTGAGCATTGCTACTTGTGCCACGAGGAAGTCAACGAGATCGTGACCGTGCTCGACACGTGCCGGGATACGCTGCGTCACCCGCATCCTGTGGATCGGTTCGAGTCGATTCAAGCCGAGATCCGCCAACACGCGTCCGCCGCGCCACGCCGCCCGCTGCCGTTCCGTCCGCTGGCGTCTGCCTTGGCCGCCGCCGCGCTGCTGCTGGTGATCCTGAGCGTGGGCGCTCCGTTCGTTCGCGCCGCGGAGCGCATCGTCACCATCGTGGACCGCGCGCGCGCCGCCGATGCGCAGGAGACCGTGGCCGAGCCGCGCCGCGATGCGCCGCCCTCGGCGCTTGTATGGCAGCAACGGATTCTCTGGGCGCGCGGGCTGGCCGAGAATGCGACGCCGCCGGCCGAGGAACCCGAGCAAGAGAACGCGACCAAGGCGAATCCGCCGGAACCGAGTCCTGTTTCGCGCGCGGATACGCCGCGCAGAATGGTGACCGCGCGCCGCTGCATTTCCTGCGGCTGCGTTTGGAGTTGATCGGGTTGCGTCCCGTTTGTCATTACCTACTGTGTGCGCAACCGAGCCCGTGAGGGAGAGCCTGTCATGCCGATGTTCAGCTATCGCGCAGTCGATGCCGAGGGAACCCAAGTCGAGGGGGTAATGGAAGAGGCCTCGGCGCGGCGCGTCGTTCTGGCACTCGAAACGCAGGGAATGAAAGTCAATTCCGTCGAGGAGTCCGGTTCGCGCTCGCGTCTGTTTCGCAGCAAACCGCGGCTGACGTGGAGCGATCTTGAACAGTTCAACGACCAGTTGCTGACTATCACCCGCGGCAGCCTTCCTCTCGCGCCTTCCCTCGAAGCGATGGCCCGCGACCTGCGCAATCCGCGCCTCAAGAAGGTTCTCGATGACTTGCGTCGCGATGTCGAAACCGGCCTATCGCTCGAAGAGGCGATGAACCGCCAGCCCGAGAGCTTCCCGCCCATCTACCGGGTGCTCGTGCGCGCAGGGGAGCGCGCCGGGAATCTCGCGGCGGTATTCAGTGCGCTGAGCGGTTACTCGAAACGCATGGTGGCGTTGCGCAGCGACATCCAGATTATCATGACCTATCCGTTCTTCTTATGCCTGGCGGCGGTGGGACTCGTGTATTTTCTGATGGTGCGCGTGGTGCCCGTGTTCGCCGAGATCTTTCGGGACTTCGGGGGACGGCTTCCAGCGCCGACCCAACTGCTTGTGGATTTCAGCGACTTCGTTACGCGCAATGGGTTCCTCATCGCCTGTGGCTTCATCGTTCTTATCCTCTTGGGACTCACGGTACGCCGTTTGACCCGGCGCACGGAATCCGGAAGTCTTGCGGGCGACTGGCTCAAAAGCATGCTGCCCATTTTCGGCCGCGTATACCATCAAGCATCGCTCGCCCGTTTCTGCAGACCGTTGAAGATCCTCCTTGACGCGCGCGTGCCGATCCTCGAAAGTCTGCAACTTGCCGCGGCATCGTCCGGGAATGCGGTTCTCGAAAAGGCGGTCGCGCGTGGCGCGGAACGCATTGCAGCGGGAGCGACGCTGGCCGACGCACTTGAGGAAACCGGGTACTTCGACAATGGGTTTTGCTGGCTGCTGCGCAACGCGGAGCAGCGCGGCGCGGCGCCTCAAGCGCTCGATATTCTTCAAGAAGAATACGAACGAAGTCTGGACCGTATGAGGAAATCGATCTTGTTGATGATCGGGCCGGTTGTGGCGGTCGTGATTGGCCTGATCGTAGGTTTCATCGTGCTTTCGTTGTATTTGCCCATCTTCTCGCTTGGCGATGTGGTTTCGGGAAGCTAGCCATGAAATGGCGTGACGCGCTACATATCGATTTGGGCCAGTTGCTCCTCGGCAGGATCGTGGTGCAACCCGCATCGTCTCTCGCGCGCTCCGAGAGTCTCATTCGAGAGGCCCTGCGCGTTCCTCCATCGCTGTTCATGCGCGGCCTGACAGCGAATGCATCTTCGCGCCATATGCATCTGATCCGCGTCACGGAGTTGCTCGCGCGGATCGTCGCGTGCCATGCGCCGCTCGTGCCCGCGCTCGACGCCGCTTTGGCCGACCGCACGCATCCGCGCGTGTGGCGGATGCTGGCTTCGTTGCGCACGGGCCTCGCCGAGGGACGGTCGCTCGCGGAATCCATGCGCGCGAGCCCCAAGTACTTTCCGAAGTATTATGTCGACGCGATCGAGGCGGGTGAATGCACCGGGTCGCTCGGGGGCGCGCTTCGCGAACTGGCTTCGGGTATGGATGAGGGCTGGCGCCTGCGCGATTCTTTCTGGACCGGCGCCACGTATTTCTCGGCGGTCATTCTTATCACATCCGCGATTTCAGTCTTTCTATTCATGAAAGTCTTCCCCGTGTTCGGAGAAATCATGCAGGACTTCTCCGGCTCGAAGGCGCAGTACCCGGCGGTTGTCTCACTGTACGATTTCTTCAACGTGACCCTATTTCGGGTGACACTTTTCGATGCCCACATACGCGTCCCGCTGTTGCCGATTGTGGCGGCCGCGCTCCTCATTACGATCTGGCGCGTGTGGCGCAGCCGTGGTCGAATCGGCATGCTGATTCCCGGCGCGCGGCGTTGCGTCATCGAAGCGAATCTCGCGCACCTCGCGCGTATCCTCGCGCGGCTTCTGCACGGCGGGTGCCCGCTGGACGAAGCCCTCGCAACGGCCGAGACGGCACAACTTCAGCCGCCTCTGCGGAAGGCCCTCTGCGCGGTTCACGAGCGCGTGCGTGCAGGCAAGAGCTTCGCGGGCGCGCTCGCGGCGGAGCCGATCATTCCGGCGTCGTTCCGGACGATGGCAGGGCTGGGCGAATCGGGAGGGCAGCTTCCCGAGATGCTGGACGGCCTTGCCGAACAGTATGAGACGCGGACGCTGAGGGTTTCGCAGATGGCGCTTTCGGCGCTGTTTGTAGTGTGTATTCTGGCGGTCGCGAGCGTGCTCTTTACGGTCTACAGTTTTCCGTTCCATGCGTATGTCGCCATTGTCGACGACATCATCGCGCAGATGTGAGGGCGGTTCGATGTTACGGGTGATTCCACGGGATGCCGAGAACAACGCGGGCGAAGCGCTGCCGTTCGCGCGGCTGGAGGCGCTGCTGGCGGAATTGCTGGCCAGTGGCGAATCCGGTGTGATCGACATGGTGGACGCGATGCTGGGCCAGGCGCTGCTGCACCGCGCCAGCGATGTCCACATCGAGCCGTGGGACGACGTGGTGTCCGTGCGGTTCCGCATTGACGGGCTTCTGCACGACGCGGCCCGTGTGGCGCGGCGGTTTCACGCACAGATCGTCGGGCGCGTCAAGGTGCTCGGGCGGATCGTGACGTATCAGAAAGACCTGCCGCAGGACGGGCGGATCGACCCCGAGGCCACGCCGTGCGGCAAGGCGATGCGCGTATCGACGTTTCCCACGGTGAACGGCGAGAAGATCGTCATACGGTTGCTCGAATGCGGCACGGCGCCGTTCGTGCTTGACACGCTGGGATTCGGCCCTGAAGTCGTGGGCGCATTGCGTTCGCTCATCTCGCGGCCGCAAGGCACGCTTCTGCTGACGGGGCCATCTTCGAGCGGCAAGACAACGACCATCTATGCCTTGCTGCGCGAGATTCTCGATGTGCGGCGGCCTTCACCGCATTGCGTAAGCATCGAAGACCCGGTCGAGTACCGTCTCGGACGTGTCGCGCAGACGGAGATCAATCCGGCGGCGGGGTTCACGTTTGCGGCGGCCCTGCGATCCGTACTGCGCCAGGATCCCGAGGTCATCATGCTCGGCGAGATCCGCGATACCGAGACGGCCCACGCGGCCATCCAGGCGGGCCTGACCGGGCACTTCGTCATCAGCACCATTCACAGCGGTACCGCTGCGGGCGTATTCACGCGGCTTCTCGATATGGGTATTGAACCGTTCCTCATCGCCTCTTCCGTGACAGGCGTGCTGGCGCAACGGCTAGTCAGGCGGTCCTGCCCGGAGTGTGCCACGGAATACGCCCCCGATCTTGCCTTGCGTTCGCGATTCGGCATGGACGAATCCGAGCTTGTCTTCCGCCATGGCCAGGGGTGCGCGGCCTGCCAGGGCATAGGATTCCGTGGCCGCGCCGCGGTAGGCGAATTGTTGATGATGGACGAGGGCCTTGGCGATCTCATCTTGACGAGGCCGCGCACGCATGTCATTCACGAAGCGGCGTTGCGCGGCGGGATGAGACCGCTGGCCGAAGACGCTGTCCGCCGCGCGCGGGAAGGCATTACAACGCTCGAAGAGTTGCAGCGGGTACTGCCCACGCCCGATGCGCCGGGAGACGCTCATGCCTAACGCAAGGACCCGAGCACGCAGGGCCGGCTACACGCTTGTCGAGCTTGTCGCGGCGTTGTCGGTGTTCTCGGTCGGACTGCTCGGCACGGTAACGTCCTACCATTTTGCCGTCGACAGGATTCGCACGATGCGCGAGTCGGCCATCGCGATGCGCGCGGTTCAGAACGAAATGGAGACGCTGCGCGCGCTGCCCTATGCCGCGCTGACAGACCGCACGGACGCGCCGCTGGCGAGTGTGAATCCGGACCTCGATCAACTGGTGTGGGCCGCGCCCACGGTGACGATTCGTTCCTACTTGGACGGGGCGTTGCCCGTGAAGGAAGTCACGGTTGCCGTCGTCTGGCGGGGAGATAACGGGCGGCCGATCCGCAAATCGATCACGACGCTCATCGCAGATAAGGACGGGCGAACTCCATGAATGCGACGCTCCGAGATCGTATGGATACGCGAAGCCATGCGGGCACGACGCTACTCGAGTGTCTAGCCTACATCGCTGTCTTCTGCGTAGTCGTGAACCTGTGCGTCTCCGCATTCGTAAGCACAGCGCGTCTTTCCGCGTTCCAGACCACGGCGCTGGATCGCATGCGCGAAGTCGAGGACGTGCGCGAAGCCTTCACCCGGGCCGTGCGGTCCGCGTGCGCCGTGGCACCGGGCGTAGGCGCTTATACGTCCGGAGCGAACCAGCTTGTGCTTGAAATGCCCTCGTCCGATGCCGCGGTGAAGCGGTATACGGTGTTCGGTATGTTCGGAGCCAAATCGCGGCTGGCGCGGCTTGACATTGTGTCGAAGGACGGCGAACTGGATGCAAGCGCTTATGTGACCTACGCGCTTCCCGTGAAGGCGTTGCGCTTCGAGTGCGATTCGGGACATGCAAGGTCCGTCCAGTGCGAACTCGACGTGCCCAATGCGGCGAAGAAGAAGACCAAGCCGCCGGTGACGTATCGCTTCCTCGCCGCGTTCAGAGGGATCTCGGAAAGGGCGGCGTCATGACGCAAACTACGACATCCGCCGAGCGCGGTATGGCCATGTTCCTCGTCTTAGGGTTTCTGGCCATCGTCACGATGATCACCGCGAGCATGTTCACGCTGATACACGTGACCTTGACGCAGGCTGGCAATGCCGGCCGCCATCAGCAATGCATGGGGCTGGCCGAAGCCGGAGCCGACCTGGCGCTCGCGCGGCTCGTGGCCGATCCGAACCGGCCGTATGCGGGCGAGTCCGAGACCGCGTTGGGCGAAGGCGCGTTTGCCGTCGAGGTCGAGCCGGAGGAAGGCCAGCCGATGTATCGCATCCGCGCGACGGGGCTTCTCCGCGACGGAACGCGCGTGCTCGCCAAGGCCCAGGTCGTGCTCCACGCAGGGATCGGTCCGGACGGCCGTATTCGCTCTCTGCAATGGGAGGAAGTCCGATGACGAGGCTGCGTTCCGACCGAGGGTTTACCCTAATCGAGTTGCTTTGTGTCATCGCCATTATCGGCATTCTGGCGGCGATCCTCTTGCCGGCGCTGGCGCGCGCGCGTGAAAGCGCCCGGCGCGCTTCCTGTCTGAACAACCTCACCCAGATGGGACTGTGCTTTCAGATGTTCGCGCAAGAACACGATGGGAAACTGCCCTGGAGCGGGGGCAAGAACGACGCCTCGTGCATGATCAAGCTCTATGGCGACTATCTCTCCGACTTTCGCTCGCTTATCTGCCCCTCCGATCCGGGAGGTTACCAAAGCCGGCGGAACAGCACGACCTGGACGGAGCTTACGCTCGCCACACTGATCGATTCCGATCTTGGCGGCGACATGAGCTGCCGCAGGAGTTACAACTACATGGGCGCGTATACCAAGACGCCTATTGTGCTGCCGCCACCGGGGAATCCGATTCCAAGCGTTCCGATTATGTGGGACTTTCTGAGGAACCATATTCCCGGCGGCGGAAACGTACTGATGCTCGACGGGTCCGTTCGCTTTGTGCCCTTCTGCGACTGGATGTCGCATTATCTTCCCAGCAAGCCCGAGGGAGTAGCTTTTGACGATCCGGGCAATCCTGAGTTTCATCCCGATGTAACGAATCACTAGAAGACGCCCCGACATTGTGGCGCATCGCATTTCTCCCCTCCATTATGCGCGCGCATACCGATTGCCCTCGATCTATGGACGATCCGAGAGATTGATGTGCCGCTGCCGCTTGGATACACTACGCGCGTGGCCACGGTCGCGCGCGGCACGCCCGGCGCGCCACCGGCCAAAGTCCAACGATGGGGCCTGTGCAGATGGTGTTCGAGTTTCTGAAGTCGAACGTCGATCATTTCTTCCTTGCGGCAGGGATGTTGGTCGTGTTGCTCCTGACGGCCGCCTACGCGCTCTTGCGCAGAGAGAAGACGTCTCTGCCGTGGCATTGGTTCCTTGCGGGCATGGTCGCCATCGCCTTCTGCGGGGAACTGACGTGCTACCAAGCAGGACGCCAGCGTGACGGCCAGTTGCGCCGGCAGCTCCTCAAGCGGACCCAACTCGCTTCCTGCGCCTTGAATTTCCAGCAGGTACAGTCGCTCACGGGGACCGAAGACGACCTCGGTTCGGATTCCTACCAACGGCTGAAAGAGCAACTGATCTCGATGCGCCTGGCGGACCGCGATTGCAGGTTCATCTACTTGCTTGCGCTTCGTGAGGGCAAAGTGATCTTTCTCATCGATTCCGAACCGCCTTCTTCCGACGACTACTCGGCTCCGGGTGATCCGTACGACGAGGCCAGTCCCGAACTCTTGGGGATCTTCGATCGCAAGCAAGCGATGACCGAAGGGCCGTTGCCGGACGAATGGGGCGTATGGATTTCCGGACTGGTACCGATTGTGGCGCTTCAGGAAGGCCGTGTGGTGGCGGTGCTGGGAATGGACATCGATGCTAGGGACTGGCGCGAGATGCTTGCGCTGGCCCGTCTTTCGCCCAGCGCGATTACGTTGCTGGTTGCCGTCCTATTCGCCCTGTTCTTTGTGGCGTATCAGCGCGTGAAGGGCACGGCGGATCAGGCGCGCAACGCCGAGAGTCTCTATCGCGGCCTTTTCGAGGGCAATCCGCATGCCGTAGCCCTGTTCGACGAGTTTGGCTGTTGCCTCACGATGAACAAGGAAGGTTTGGCCGCGATGGGCCGTCCCGAATCGCAGATCCTCGGACGGCGTTTCGTGGATCTGTGGGACGAAGCCTTCAAACCCGCCGTCATGGAGGCCGTGAAAGCGGCCATGGCGGGGCGCAGGGCCTCGTTCGACGGCGCGTATGTGCGTCCCGATGGACGAAGGATCGTGTGGGAAGCCGTGCTGAACCCGATGCGCGTCGGCGGAGCCGGGCATCGGTTCGTTGGCATCCTGACGGATATCAGCGAACGCCGGCAACAGGAGGAGGAGCGGCATCGCGCCGAAGCGCAGGCGCTGGAAGAGAAGCAGCGATACGAGGACTTGGTCAACAATCTGCCTCTGGGTGTTTATCGCAATACGTCGGGGGGGGCGGGACGATTCATTGAAGTGAATCCCTCTCTGGTGGCCCTGTTCGACGCGGATTCGCGGGAGCAGGTGTTGTCGACGCCGGTCCGCGATTTTTATCAGGACCCGTTCCAGCGCCTTACCGTTGTCGAGAAGACTGAGCGGCAGGGATTCATCAAGAACGAAGAGATCTATCTGCGGACCTTGAAGGGCCAGCCGATCTGGGTCGCCGTGTCGGCAGTCATGAAACGCGACGAGGCCGGCGAGGCCTATTTCGATGGCACCGTCGAAGACATTACCGAACGCAAGCGTGTCGAGGCGATGCTGCGCGAGAACGAGGAGCGGTTGCGTTCGATCCTCGAAACCACGCAGGAAGGCTTCTGGATCGTCGGCGAGGATGGGCGCTTCATCGAAGTGAATGAAGCCTATTGCCGCATGATCGGGCACTCTCGCGACGACCTGCTGGGGATGCGCGTGGCCGACGTGGAGGCAGAGGATGCGCCTCGCACGACGGCGGAACAGATCCGCCGTATCATGACCGCCGGCGGCGACGTGTTCGAAACGCGGCATCGAACCCGGGATGGGCGCGTTTTGGACGTCGAGATTAATGCCCGCTACATGCCGTCGCAACACGGGGTCTTCTTCGCGTTCCTGCGCGACGTGACCGAGCGCAAGCGTTCGCAGGAAAACCTCCGGCGCGCCAAAGAGGCGGCCGAGTCCATGAACGTGCAACTTGAAGAAGCGATCGCTCGCGCGAACCATCTGGCCATGCAGGCGGAAATCGCCAACATTGCGAAGAGCCAGTTTTTGGCCAATATGAGCCACGAGATCCGCACGCCGATGAACGGGGTGATCGGGATGACGGGGCTGCTGCTCGATACGAACTTGAATCCCGAACAGCGCGAGTTTGCTGAAATCGTGCGCACGTCGGCGGAGGCGTTGCTGGCGATTGTGAACGACATTCTCGATTTCTCGAAGGTCGAGGCGGGCCGGCTTGACCTCGAGAAGCTCGACTTCGATCTGCGATCGGCGGTGGAAGATGTCGTCGACATGCTGGCGTTCAAGGCGCACGAGAAAGAGATCGAACTGACGTGTCTTGTGCATCCGGAAGTGCCTTCGCTCTTGCGAGGCGACCCTGGCCGTTTGCGGCAGATCCTGATCAATCTTGCGGGCAATGCAATCAAATTCACGGACAAAGGGGAGGTCGGGATTCGAGTCGAACTCGTGTCGGAGACGGACACCGAAGCCAAGGTTCGCCTCGCCGTACACGACACTGGGATCGGCATTCCGAGCGATCGCCTGGACCGGCTATTCCAGTCGTTCTCGCAAGTCGACTCGTCTACTACGCGAAAGTACGGCGGGACCGGGCTCGGCCTTGCCATCTCGAAGAAACTTGCGGAACTCATGCAGGGCGAGGTCGGTGTCGAAAGCACGGAAGGCGAGGGTTCGACGTTCTGGTTTACGGCCGTTCTCGAGAAGCAGCCGGAAGGGTCGGTAAGCGCTCCGTTGCCTGAGCAGGATATTCGGGGCTGCCGGATTTTGATCGTGGACGACAACGCAACGAACCGGCTTGTCCTGCGCGAACAGCTTCGCGCGTGGGGATGCCAGCCGGAGGAGGCCGATGGCGGAAAGGCCGCGCTCGATCACTTGCGCGCGGCAGTCCGTGCGGGCGCCCCGTTCGTCATGGCCTTGCTCGATATGGAAATGCCGGATATGGACGGCATCCGCGTGGGCGAAGCGGTAAAGAACGATCCGGAAATCGCTTCGACGGTACTGATGCTGCTAACGTCGCGCGGACAGCGGGGCGATGCGATCCGCGTCAACAAAGCCGGTTTCTCCGGGTATTTGATTAAGCCGGTGCGCAGTTCGCAGCTTCGCGAAGCGCTCGCACTCGCGCTAGGGGTCGGAACGACGGTAGCGGCGTCCGGGCAGAAGCCGCTTGTGACCAGGCATCTGCTGTCGGAGGAAAAACGGCGCAAGGTCCGAATCCTGCTGGCGGAAGACAATGTCACGAATCAGAAGGTCGCCTTGCGTCTGTTGGAGAAACTAGGATTTCGAGCGGATGCCGTGGCCAATGGCGCGGAAGCCCTTGCCGCAATCGAATCGGTTCCTTACGATCTTGTCCTGATGGACGTCCAGATGCCTGAGATGGACGGCATCGAGGCGACCGGCAGGATCCGCGAAAGCGAAGTGGCCAGCGGCAAGCACTTGTGTATCATCGCAATGACGGCTCATGCTTCATCCGCCGACCGGGACATGTGCCTGAAGGCCGGCATGGACGACTTCGTCTCCAAGCCGATCCGGCCCGACGAACTCGCGGAAGCCATCCAGCGAAGACTTGACGCGCTGGATCCGGTGATGCTTGGCGTCGAGGAATCGCCCAAGAGTCCGCCGTTGCCGGAACCGCTCGACGATGCCGTGCCAGTATTCGACCGCGATGCCTTTCTTTCGCGGGTTGGGGACGACGAGGACTTGGCGCGAGAGGTTCTGGAAGTGTTCGTTAACGACGTGCCGCAGCAGATCCGGCGGCTGTACGAGGCACTGGAAAGCGGCGAGGCGTCCGTGGCGCAACGTGTGGCGCATACGATCAAGGGCGCTTCGGCGAACGTGAGCGCAGAGGCGCTCCGCGCGCTGGCTACCGAGATGGAGTCGGCGGCCCAGGCGGGCGATCTCGATGCGGTTCGCGCGCGGGCGGCGTCGCTGGAACCGCAACTCGATGCGCTTCGCAACGCGCTTGGCGCGTTAGGATGAGGCACTGGAACGCGAGGGATAATCTGAAGACGAGGTGGCTCCGTGAAGATCTTAATTGCTGAAGACGATCCGACATCTTGCCGCGTGCTCGAGTCTTTGTTGAAGAAATGGGGGTACGAGGTCACGGTTACGCGCGACGGAGACGAGGCCTGGAACGCGCTCGAACACGATACCGAGCATCAGATCGCGATTCTCGATTGGATGATGCCGGGCAAGGACGGCGTCGAAGTGTGCCGGCTCGCGCGCGCCCAAGCGGCCCCATTGCCTCGTTACCTTGTCCTGTTGACGGCCAAAGGCGAGACGGCGGACATCGTCTCGGGGCTTTCGGCGGGCGCGGATGACTATATTACGAAGCCCTTCGATCGCAACGAACTCTCGGCAAGGCTCAAGGCGGGGCAACGTATTGTCGAGTTGCAGACGGCGCTCGCCAATCGCGTCCGCGATCTCGAAACAGCCCTGGCCGAGATCAAGACGCTCCAGGGCCTGCTGCCCATTTGCGCCTACTGTAAGAAGATCCGGGACGACAAGGATTACTGGAACGAGATCGAGACCTATATCGGCAGGCGTGCCGGGGTGCGTTTCTCGCACGGGGTCTGTCCCAAATGTTATGAGACCATCGTCAAGCCCGAGATTGAGGCACTCAACAGGGACCGCGACATGAAGTCGCAGGACGGTCAAGCGGCGGATGGCAATTCCGGAGAGGAGCACCAATGAACATGAATATAGCGCGCAACGCCGTAGTCGAAATCTCGTTTCGCTCGTCGTCAGCGTACGCCGACCCGTACAATCAGGTCGAACTCGACGTTGTCTTTCATGGTCCTGACGATTTTCTGATCACCGTGCCGGCGTTTTGGGCAGGAGGGGATATATGGAAGGTTAGGTTCGCGGCGGACCGCGCGGGCGAGTATCGCTATAGCAGCGTGTGTTCGGAGCAGGGCGACACCGGCCTCCATGGGCAGACGGGCATAGTCACTGTGGCTTCGGACGATGGCGCGACCCATGGGCGTTTGCGTGTGGCCGAGGACCGGCGCCATTTCGAGCATGTCGATGGAACGCCGTTCTTCTGGACCGGCGACACGTGGTGGATGGGACTGTGTTCGCGGCTCGATTGGCCGCAGGGTTTCAAGGCCCTTACGGAAGATCGCGTCTCAAAGGGGTTCAATGTAGTGCAGATTATCGCCGGGCCGTATCCGGACATGGATGCCTGGGATCCCCGAGGGCGGAACGACGCCGGATTTCCGTTCGCCGAAGGTTTCGAGCGTATCAACCCGGCCTACTATGATGAGGCGGATCTCAAGATCGCGCATCTCGCCGCCTCGGGCATTGTGCCGTGCATCGTTGGCATGTGGGGCTATTACCTCCCGCAGATCGGCGTCGAAAAGATCAAGCGCTTCTGGCGTCATCTCGTGGCGCGGTACGGCGCGTATCCCGTCGCGTGGTGCATCTGCGGCGAAGGCAAGATGGCCTACTATCTTTCCAAGTCGCCCAAGGAGGACTCCGAGGCCCAGTGCAAAGGCTGGACCGAGGTGATGCGCTACGTCCGGGAGACGGACCCCTATCGCAACCCCATTTCCATCCACCCGACGCAGTATGGGCGCGAACAGGTCGAAGACCCGGCGCTGATGGATTTTGAAATGTTGCAGACTGGGCATGGCGACCTTGAGAGTGTGTGCCCGACGATGCAGACCGTCATCACGGCGATGGGCCGGACACCCACGATGCCCGTCGTCAATTCCGAGGTCAATTATGAAGGGATTCTCGGACGGTGCTGGCAGAACATTCAGCGCCTGTGCTTCTACGGCAGCGTCCTCAACGGAACCGCGGGGCATACCTACGGGGGGAATGGCATCTGGCAGATGAGCACACGCGAGCATCCTTACGGGCCGTCGCCGCACGGGCGTTGCTGGGGCAACACGCCGTGGCAAGAGGCGATGCATCTTCCTGGGTCGCGTCAAATCGGTATCGGCGGCGCGTTCATGCGCCGGTGGCCGTGGTGGGAACTCGAGCGCCATCCCGAATGGGCCGACCCCGCATACGATGCTTCGAACCCTTACACCTGCACGAGTGTCGGCATTCCGCGCAGGCTTCGGATCGTGTACGTGCCGCTCTTGTGGGATCCTCCGCTCATCAAAGCGCTCGAATCGGACGTGGCGTATCGCGCGCTCTATTTCGATCCCTGCACGGGCCAGGACATTCCGCTCGGCGCCGTGACGCCTGATGCCGATGGCAACTGGCGCCCGCCGCTTCCGCCCGAAGTGCATGACTGGCTCGTGGTGCTGGAAGCGTGTTAGCGCTGCTGTCGGAGGCCAGCCGGCTCGTTGCGCTCTTTGGCTGGGTCTTTCGATGCCGTCGCGCTGGTTTCAGCGAGCGCGGCGAAGGACTCGCGTGATGAGTCATGCTGATGGCAGCTTATCATCGGGCGCGAAGGCCGCGAATAGCAGGGAGAGACACGCTTCTCAAACTGCCGAAAAGCAAGTCAGCCCCTGTTCTTCGCCACGTTCTAGGATGCTACTTAAGCTGCTTCCATTTTGACTCAGTACGCGAGATCATTCGGAAGTGCCGGCTCTCCGTAGTCTCTGGGGTTTCCTTTGAAGAGATGCTTCGCTCCGAGCTTGTGAAGGAATCGCCAGACGCGGGATCTTCACCATGCAGCCATGTATTGCCTGTCATTCTGAGCAACGCGAAGAATCGCATGTAGATCAAAGCCTCTACTTGCAGCGAGATTCTTCGCGTTGCTCAGAATGACAGGCGCGGCCAGACCTCACGTGGAGATTCTGGCCATTTGTTCACATGTTCTCATCCCGACTAGACACTATAGTATAACCATACTACTGATATTATACATTATATCTTTGTGTGCGTTTATCTTCTGCGCGTTGGGAACAAAGACGCAGCCTTTCATGTTACTTATTTCCGTGTGTTCTTGGCAGGGCAGACCGGGTCCGAAAACCGACGCCGAACCTGCTGCAAAAAGTTGCTTGACATTGGGTTTGGCGTATGCTACAGTATCACGCCGTTGTCCTAACGGGGACTTTGTGTCTCCGGACTTCCGAAGACTCGTAGGGAGAGCTTGTTGTGCCAACGATTAATCAACTGGTACGGAACTGTCGTAAGAAGCTAGCGACGAAAACGAAGTCGCCGGCGCTCAAGGGCTGCCCGCAAGCGTCGGGCACCTGCACGCGCGTCTCGACGAGTACGCCGAAGAAGCCGAATTCCGCGCTGCGGAAGGTGGCCCGTGTCCGTCTTAAGAACGGCATGGAAGTGACGGTGTATATCCCCGGCGTGGGGCATAACCTCCAGGAACACTCGCAAGTGATGATTCGCGGCGGCCGTGTGAAGGACCTGCCGGGCGTACGTTATCACATGATCCGCGGCGTGTTGGATGCTGCGGGCGATTGTGGCGGGACCTCGAGCCAAAAGGACGATGGCGGCAAGAAAGTGCACGTGGGCCGCTGGGTCAGCCGCTCGAAGTACGGTGTGAAGAAGGCCAAGTAACGGAACGACGCGGGAGAGCGTAGCCAGCAATGCCAAGACGACGTGAAGTGACGAAACGGGCGCCGTTGCCCGACCCGAAGTTCAACAGCACGCTTGTGACGAAGTTCATCAGCACGGTCATGCTGGGCGGGAAGAAGAGCACCGCCGAGAGTATCGTGTATGGCGCTCTGGGCGTCTTGAAGACGAAGCGGCCGAACGACGACCCGCTCGCCCTGTTCACCCAGGCCATGGATAACGCCAAGCCGGTATTGCAGGTTAAGTCGCGGCGCGTCGGCGGCGCCACCTACCAGGTTCCTATCGAGATTCCGTCGGCCACGCGCACGGCGCTTGCGTTCCGTTGGATCATCGAATTCGCGCGTAAGCGCGGCGAGAAGACGATGGCCGAACGTCTGGCGGGCGAACTCCTGGATTGCTTCAATAACCAGGGCTCGACGATTAAGAGGAAAGAAGATACGCACCGGATGGCGGAAGCCAACAAGGCGTTTGCCCACTTCCGGTTCTAAGGATATCGGCTGCCGCGGCGGCCACTTACAGTTGAATCTAGCATGAGCGTAGAGCCCGGATGCCGGGCGGAACAACGGAATTTTACAGTGATCATCAAGGTGACAATCGCAGCAGGCGATGAACCAGCGGGCGCGGCAGCGCGTTCGCTGGGCGCTTCCTTGTAAGTCACCGACGAGGTAGAAACTGTGGCGCGCCGTTATCCGCTCGACAAAACTCGTAACATTGGCATCATGGCTCACATTGACGCCGGCAAGACCACCGTCACCGAACGTGTCTTGTACTACTCCGGCCGGGTGCACCGCGTGGGCGAAGTCCATGACGGTACGGCGACCATGGATTACATGGTCCAGGAGCGAGAGCGCGGCATTACCATCACCTCTGCGGCGACTGCCTGTGAATGGCAAGGCCATCGTGTCAACATCATTGACACCCCCGGCCATGTCGACTTCACGGCTGAAGTCGAACGCAGTCTCCGGGTGCTGGACGGTGCGGTCGCCGTGTTCTGTGCGGTGGCCGGGGTGCAACCTCAGTCGGAAACCGTCTGGCGGCAAGCGACTCGCTATCATGTTCCCCGTATCGCGTTTATCAACAAGATGGACCGTGTCGGCGCGGATTTCAACCGCGCGGTTCACAGTATGCGCGAGCGGCTGGGAGCGGTAGCGGTTCCCGTGCAGCTTCCCTTGGGCGCGGAAGACGCGTTCGATGGCGTAATCGACCTGATACGAATGCAGGGCGTGCGCTGGGAAGACGCCGGGATCGACGTCGAACCGGTCGAGTGCGAAATCCCCGAATCGATGCGCGAAGCCGTTGCGACGGCGCGGCATGACTTGCTCGAGGCCGCGGCCGAAGTCGACGACGCCGTCATGGAGAAATATGTCCATGAGGAAGACGTCTCGGTCGAGGAACTGATCGCCGCGTTGCGCAAAGGCACGATCGCGAACAAGCTCTGCCTGGTGATGTGCGGGTCCGCCCTCAAGAACAAGGGCGTACGGCTTCTGTTGGACGCCGTCGTGGACTTCTTGCCGTCGCCGACGGACTTGCCGGCCGTTACGGGGCACGATCCGGATCGGCCCGAGCGCGAGATCGTTCGCGAGGTTAGCGACGACGAGCACTTCGCGGCGCTGGCGTTCAAGGTCCTCACGGACCAGCACGTCGGCCGCTTGACGTTCGTCCGGGTCTATTCCGGGGTCGTCAAGACGGGCGCCATGGTGTTGAACCCGCGCACGGGCAAGAAGGAACGCCTGGGGCGGTTGCTCGAGATGCATGCGGACGAACGCACGGATCTCGAGGAACTGCGCACGGGTGACATCGGCGCGGTGATCGGGTTGAAGAACACGACGACCGGCGACACGCTCTGCGACGCGAAACACGCGGTGGCGCTCATGGCGGTCACGTTCCCGGACCCGGTGGTCCACATCGCCATCGAGCCGCGCTCGAAAGCGGACCAGGACAAGCTCTCCGACGCTTTACGGCGGCTCAGCGACGAGGACCCGACGTTCCACGTGCGCGCCAACGAAGAGACGGGCCAGACGATTATCGCCGGCATGGGCGAGCTTCATCTGGACATTCTCATCGACCGGATGCGCCGCGAGTTCAACGTCCATGCGAACGTAGGCAAGCCCGTGGTGGCGTATCGCGAGACGATCCGCCAGCGCGTCGAAACGGTAATGAAATTCGTGCGGCAGACGGGAGGCCGGGGCCAGTACGCCCATGTGGAACTGGCGGTATCGCCCGGCGAGATCGGATCGCACTATACATTTGAAGACAAGACGGTGGGCGGCTCCATCCCGAAGGAATTCATCCCTTCGGTGGAACGCGGAGCGCGCGAAGCCCTCGAAAGCGGTATCGTGTCCGGCTACCCGACGGTAGACGTGCACGTGGAACTCCTGGACGGTTCCTTCCACGAAGTGGACTCGTCCGATCTGGCGTTCCAGACCGCCGCCTCGATGGCCGTGCGCGAGGCGGTCCCCAAGGGCCGGCCTGTAATGCTCGAACCGATGATGAAAGTCGAGGTCAGTTCGCCGGAGGAATACCTGGGCGACGTGATGGGCGACTTCAATCGGCGGCGCGGCCGTATCGAAGGCATGGAACAGGTCGCGGGACTCCGCGAGGTGTATGCCGTAGCGCCGCTGGCCGAGATGTTCGGGTACGCGAGCGACCTCCGGTCGCGCACGCAAGGGCGCGCGGCGTATTCGATGGAGTTCTCGCATTACGAGCAAGTGCCGGCGTCGGTAGCCAACGAGATTATGCAGCACACCGGAAGTTTGTATAGGTTTCAGGAGTAAGACGGGAATTAACGCGTGGCGGCGCAGCGCGCCGCCCGACGAACCACGCGAGTGAACTGAGGAGACGAACATGGCCAAGGCGAAATTTGAGCGGACCAAGCCGCACGTGAACATTGGGACGATC
>CAYOCT010000063.1:0-38933 GCA_964402555.1 uncultured Nitrospiraceae bacterium
ACACCGGACGACACAGCTGGCTTTTTTTGTCACTGTGGCGTAGGTATAATAAGTTAAAATGCTCTAGCCTGCCGGCGCAATCGCGCCGGCAGGCTTTGCATTGCGCGTTAGCACGTATCGAACGCGACCGCACTTCCCGCCTGCTCGATATCCCTCGGAAGGACACGCTTGCCGCGCAGGGGCTTCGCCGTAGCGAAACACCATGCCTCATATCGCGGCGGCTTCGTGTATACTGAACTCGCCGGGGAAGGCTATAAGGGAGGGCGCGCGTATGGCGATGCAGAGCGAGCTTTCAACGATTGCGGGGCTGCCCCTTTTCGAGCGCATGCCGCCAGAGACACGAGAACGGGTTGCGTCGGTGTTTCTCGGAGTATCGACAGCGGCGGAGGTGGCGGATGGTGAGACGCTGCTCCATCAGGGCGACCTCGGCGGCGACGCCGGGTTCCTGCTGATCGACGGGCGCGTGGAAGTGGCGCTCCCGGAAGCCGCGCCGGCGATCGTGCCGGCGCCAGCGCTGCTCGGCGAGATTCACCAGTTCAATCCGCGGGCGCAGCGGACGGCCACCGTGCGCGCGGCAGGCGCAGTGAAGGTACGGCGGTTTTCATGGCAGGACCTCTATGCCGCAGCGCAACTGTCGTTGACCCCGAATGAACAAGGGTTGCTGATGGACGCGCTCGAACGCAGCGTGTGCGAGCGGATTGCGCCGGAAACGCTGGTGGATCTGCCCGCATTGCGCGGACTGCCGGACGCGCTCAAGGTACGCGTGTCGCTCTCCTTGCATTGGATCGCGCAACGCGTTGTCCTGCCGGATGGCGCGTGCCTGTTCGATCAGGACGGTCTTTGCGGAGACGCGGGATATCTGCTGCTGCACGGCGAGGTCGAACTGCGCAAGGCCGGACGCCTCTTCCAGACCATCGCCGCGCCGAATTTCCTGAGCGTTCTCATCGAGTTCGACCCGGACTTGAAATGGACCGCCACCGCGAGCGCACACGGGGCCATCGAGTTTCTCAAGTTCTCGTGGTTGAACTATCGGACGATGATCAAGCAACGGTTGTCGGCTCAGGATCTCGAGCGGTTTACCAAGGCGCTTGCGGCATCGGCGACGGAGTTCACGCATTAGGTCTTGACGCGTCCCTTTTCGTGGTCGTGATCGTGATCGTAGTCGTAATCGAAAGGTCTAAAGTCGATTACGATTTCGACTACGATCACGATCACGACCACGGATGAATGCAAGGCTGTATACGGCGTGCCGTCGAAATCACATGCCGTAATCGCGGAGTTTGTAGATGAGGTTGCGGCGGCTGATGCCGAGTAGCGCGGCGGCCTGGGTCTTGTTGCCGTGGGTCTTTTCGAGGGCTTCCAAGATTGCGCGGCGCTGGATCTCGCCCATGTCGCCGACAAGAACGCTGCCCGAACGCGGGGTTTCGCTGGCCTTGTGCAGTTGTGGCGGCAGATCGCTGGGAAGCACAAGCGAGCCGTTGGCGAGGATGGCCGCGCGCTCCATGGCGTTGCGGAGTTCGCGCACGTTGCCGGGCCAGTCGTAGGAGCGCAAGAGGCGTTCGGTCGCCGGCGCGAGACGCAGTTTCCGGTTCCTGAGAATGTAGTCCGCGAGGGGCAGGATGTCGTCGAGGCGTTCGCGTAGCGGCGGGACGCGCAAGGGAAACACGTTGAGCCGGTAGAAGAGGTCTTCGCGGAAACGTCCGTTGCGAACTTCGTCTTCGAGGTCGCGGTTAGTAGCCGCGATGACGCGCGCGTCCGTGTGGAACTCGCGGCTCCCTCCGATGCGGCGGAACTGGCCCGTCTCGAGCACGTTGAGGAACTTGGGCTGGACGGGCAGCGGAAGTTCGCCGATCTCGTCGAGGAACACGGTGCCTCCTTCGGCGACTTCAAATTGCCCTTTTCGTTGGGCTTCGGCCCCGGTGAACGCGCCTTTCTCGTGGCCGAAGAGTTCGCTTTCGACGAGGTTCTCGGGTAACGCGCCGCAATCGACGCGGACCAATGGCGCGGCGTGACGCGGACTGGCATCGTGAATGAAACGCGCGATCACCTCTTTGCCCGCGCCGCTTTCGCCGAGGATCAAGACGGTGACGTTCGAAGCGGCCACGCGCGCGGCTTGTTCCAGGACAGCCCGCATGCCGGGGCTTTCGGCAATCATGTAGGAAGGAGGCTCGATGGCGGCGCCGGTCCGGTCCATACGTCCGGATGCGCCGAGCGCGTCGTCGACGGCGGCTACCAACTCGTCGATGTCGACGGGCTTTTCGAGGTAATCCAGCGCGCCTGCCTTAATCGCCGCGACGGCGTCGCGAACGTCGATGAATGCAGTCAGCAGGATGACGGGCAGCGACGGCCAGTCGGTCTTGACGCGGTCGAGCACGTCCAGTCCGCTCATGCCGGGCATGCGCACATCGAGCAGCATGAGGCTGCATCGCGCCGCGGCCTCGATCGCCGCCTGGCCATCGGCGCATAGCTCGGTGGCGTATCCGGCCGATTGCAGCGCCGTGGCCAAGAGTTCGCGCTGCGCGGGCTCGTCGTCCACAACCGCGATGCGGAACGGTGCGTGCATCATGAGGCCTCCACGATAGCGAGGCCCTCGAGGGCGGCCTGCGTGCCTTGGCCTGGCTCAGACGCGAGCGAAAGCCGCCATCCGTGCGCGGCCGCGATTTGCGCAACCATCGACAACCCGAGGCCGGAACCGCCCGGGAACCTCGTGAAGTACGGATCGGCAACGCGCGGCAAGTCCTCGGGCGCTATCCCGCATCCGGTGTCGACGACGCGCAACGCAAGCGACGCTCCGTCGCGGCGCGTTTCGATCCGGACGGTTTGTCCAGGCTTGGACGCGCGTAACGCGTTGAGAATCAGGTTCAGTAGCGCGCGTCTCAAGAGGCCTTCGTCGGCCATCACCTCGATACCGGACGGTTCGTACCACACGTATACCTTGGCCGCCGCCGCGTCCATCTGGACGAGCGGCAGAAAGGCCTCGAAGAAGCGGTCCAGATCGAGAGGAACCGGAATGGCTTCTTGCGGGCGCGAAAGCGCGAGAAAGGAATTGATGCCGCCAATGACGCGGTCCACTTCGTCGACGATGGTCTTCGCCCGGTCCTTGATGGGGCAGTTGTGATGCGAGCAATCGCCGATGGACTGCGCCAATCCCCGGACGATCCCGAGCGGGTTCTTCGTTTCGTGGGCGAGGCCCGCGCCCAACTGCGCGATCTGTTCCTGGCGTTGCGCGTGCTCGCGTTCGCGCTCGAGTTCGGAGGCCAGCTCGGCGCGCTTGAGCAAGAGCACGACGGCCACCGTGCCCAGGCCGAGCGCGGCAGAGATCACCGCTACACTGACCGCGAATTGGACTTGATGGCGTCGAATGGCCTGATTGACCTCGGCGGTTTCGAGGCCCGCCAGGAGAACATAGTTGCCTTCCACGAATTCATTCCACGAATCCGCCTCTTGCCGGTTCATCCATCCACGCCGTTCTCCGTTTCCGAACTCCGCGCGAAAGTCGACCAAGCTCGCCATTGTAAGCTGGACGGTGGTCCAGTGCGGGCGGCGCGGTGGCACGTCAGGCAAGAGGTCTTCTTGCCCTCCGGAGGCCAGTACGGCGCCGTCAGGACTACGGAGTTCGAGTGCCACGATGCCGGGATTCCGGGCCAGTTCGTCGAAGATGACGGCAAGACGCTCGCCGCGGTAGCGGCCCATCCTTCCATGCGCGAGGATGCCCGCCTTGAGCGCGTCAAGCACGGTTTGGCCGCGGGCCAGCAGGACGCGGCGGTGGGACTCGACCTCGGCACGATAGGAAATGAACAATGAATAAACGCTGGCGGCCGCCATGAAGACTGCCACCAGCGCGAGTCCGACGATAGTTCTGGAACGTTTGACCTTCACCGATTGCCTTGTCCGCGTCCTTGGCCTCGATGCTGTCCGCGATTGCGGTGCTGGCATTGCCCGCCCGCCGCACGATTATCGCAGACCCCGTCGCCATTTGCATCCACGAAGCCGGCGCCGCGATTGCCCTTGCCTCGGCAAGCCCCCGCGCCTTGGTTATCGCATACGCCGTCGCCATCGGCATCCACGAAGCCTGCGCCCGCGCGGCAGTTGCCTTTGCCACAGCAGGCCCCGGCGCTCCGATTATCGCAGACGCCGTCGTTGTCGGCATCGACAAAGCCCGCGCCTGGACCATTCGGCTCGCCGCCTGTTGCCGCCGTAGCGGCTTCGGCATCAGGCGCCGCATGCGCCGGGGCTGTGGCGCCAAGATACAGGCATCCAATCGCGCACACGGCAAGCGCAGCCGTTACCATCGTTATCTTCTTCCCAGGATTCTTCATGATTCACGTCCTTTTCTGTGTTCGAGGTGGGAGGCCATCGTGGCCCAGGCTATCCGTTCTGCCCGCCGCCATTGCCATCGCCGCCGCCGTTGCCATTACCGCCGCCATTGTCACCTCCGCTGCCATGTCCGCCGTGTTGTTCGTGCGAGTCATGCCGGTCGCAGACTCCATCGCCGTCAGCGTCCGCAAAGCTGTCGCAAATGCCATCGCCGTTGCCGTCGCCTTCGCCGCACCGGTCGCACACGCCGTCGCCGTTGCCATCCTGGAACTGGTAGCCCCGAGTCCCGAGGCCCGTGCCTACATGCGATTGCCGGTTATCGCAAATGCCGTCGCCGTCTTCATCGACAAAGTTGTCGCAGATGCCGTCGCCGTCAAGGTCCTGGCCCGAGCAGAGGTCGCATACGCCATCGCCATCGCCGTCACACAGCCTGTATCCGTCCGAGTTCCATCCCAGACGCAGATGCGACTGCGCGTTGTCACAAATGCCGTCGCCGTCTTCATCCACAAAGTTGTCGCACACCCCGTCGCCGTCCGCGTCGATTCCCTGGCCACAGGTATCGCAGATTCCGTCGCCGTTCTCGTCGACGAACGCATAGGCTGCCTTTGTGATCTCCGCGAGATTCGCGGGACATCCCGCCAGCATCGCGGCGCACGCCACCGCCAATATCGCTACAGTCGTCTTGTACATTGGGCTCATTCGCATCATCCTTTCCGGACCAGTTCTTTGGGTCCCGTCATTTACTTTCACACACGGTCTGCCTTAGCAGCGTACCGGCTAAAGAGCAAGGCCTGTGCCAGCCTTCTGGGGGCATTTATGGGCGGTGGCTGTGCAAATCCGTCACGAAAGGGACTTGCGCTATGCAGACTTTGCACGGTCTTGCGGCGCCCATAGCCGAGAGGAGTTCCCAAGAGATTCAGAACTCTCAGCCTAGCGAGCTCTCAGCCGCGTGTTCGATCTGGCACAACGGTTGCTCGTGCATCACGTGGCGCGGGACACCATGATGGACCCTGCGCCTCAATCGCAGGCGCGACACACTGACACGGAGATCCGGATTATGAGAACTCGATTGCGCACGAGCGCGACACGATGGCTGGTGGCGGGCGGACTGCTCGTAGTGATGGGCCTTACGTCCACGGGGTATGTGCAGGCGGCCGCTTTGACGGCTACGGAAAAGAGCTGGCTGACGTACATGCGCGAAGAAGAGAAGGTCGCGCGCGATGTCTATCTCTTCTTGTACGACGTATGGGGCGCGTCGATCTTCAGCACGATCGCCGGCAGCGAACAGCGCCACATGGACGCAGTCAAGAGCCTGCTCGACAAGTATGGCCTGGCCGATCCGGCGGCCGGCAAGGCGCAGGGCGAGTTCACGAATCCCGAGTTGCAGGCGTTGTACGAGGCGCTCGTGACTCAGGGCAGCGCGTCGCTCGTGGAAGCGCTTAACGTCGGCGTGCTGATCGAGGAGACAGACCTCGTCGATCTGCAGGACGCCTTGGCTGCCACGAACCGCAGGGATATCACGAACGTATACACCAACTTGATGGATGGTTCGCTGAACCATCTCAAAGCATTTCAGTCGAATTTGGCCATGCAATAGGCAGGCCGGGAAGGAGGAGACGGCTGCCCGTCGAGTACGCGGCAGCCGTCTCTCTATTTGAGAGCCAGCACGTTGCGCTTGGATACAGCGCAATAGGCCGCGACGAAGATGCCCAATACGACGTAGGCAAGCGCGACCTGTTCGAGCAGGCGATTGAAACCCCAGTTCAGCATCATGGTCATGGCGTAGGTCGCGCCGACGACGGACGCGAGGGTGCTGACGCCGTACGTGATCGGGACCGCGTTTTCACATCCGCGCGCAACGAGACCGGCGATCGCGAACGGGTAGAACACACCGAGGCACATGCCGACGGGAAACACCGCCAGCACCACGACCAGGATGCGCGCGGCAAGCGGCAACCCGAGCAGGTGATGGGTCAGGTAGTCCAAGACAAACATGGACAGCCAGACCAGCAATGCTACGGCAAACGCGAAGATCCGCATGTCGAGCCGCTTAGCGAAGCGCTCGGAGAGGGCGCTGCCCGCGGCGCTCGCGATTAGGATCACGGTAAGCGTAGTGGCCATGCTGACAAACAGGTTTTGCAGGAAGAGCTCAAGCTTCGCCATAAATGTGACTTCGACGAGCATGTAGCAGAACCCGGTGATGAGGAGATAGATCAAGGTTGCCGCGGGAAGCCGGCGCGTCTTGCCGATACAGGCGATCACGATGAAGAAACTCGCGAAGCAAGACAGTCCCAAGAGCGTCGTGATGCGGGTCCAGTTGAAATAGAAGAACTCGTTGGCGAATCGTGAGAGGCTCGGAAAAGGGGTGTAATCTTCGAACGCAAGTTTCCAGACGAACGGTCGGTCGTCCGTAATAGCCGCCACCTTCGGATCGAGAGGCGCGCGAATGGTGGAAGCCAAACGCCCTCCCGATTCCTTCACAAAGGGAGCATAGTCGATAAGCGCGTTCTTCGGATCGTCCGCCTTTACAAGGGCGGCCGCGTCTTCACGCGAGAACCCGCCGGGGGCCACCATGAGGTCGAACCGGCGGCCCACTTTGAGCGCTATGGCGGATTGCTCGAACGGCGGCAGTTTGCGCTCCTCGAAAACTCGTTTCAGTGTGGTAATCACATCGTCGAGAGGTTGATGATCGAAGAAAAGCACGCCGCCCTCGCGCAGATGGTCCAGGTACAGGCCATACGCCTCGACAGTATCCAGATACTTGCGACTGTGTCCCGTGAGTTTCACGGCAGTCTGCGCCTTAGAACCGACGAAGACGACATCGTATTTGTTTGGATCGGAGATCAGAAAGGATCGGCCTTCCATAATCTTGAGGTCGATATTGGGCAGCGCGTAGAACTCCTTTAGCCTGAAGTCGGCAAGTTCCGGCGTATCTTCCGCCAACTGTTTCACCAGCGGGTTCAACTCGATCCCGGTGATGTGGGCTTGCCCACCGCTCAGTTCATAGAGGGGAACCATCTCGGCCCCGCATCCCGCGAACATGACCATGATGTCCTGTACGGGTTTGCCACGGAGAAACAACGCCTCGATGCCCAAGGGGCGAGTGGCATGCCTGAACACCCCTGGGCGGTAGCGGGAAATGTTGACGTTGCTCTGCGCGTTGTCGTGCATGATCGTGTACGAGGGGTTCCTTCCAGGAAAGCGCACGCGGAGCACCGACACGCGCGAAAACTCGTTCCAGGCATGGGCCACTTCTTCGCTCGGCGCGCCGCTTTCTCCGGAGAAGAGATCGTTGAAGTTGGTATGGTTGTCGGCGTAGGTAAGGAAAGCGAGCAGTCCCCCAGTGACAAGAGCCAGGAGGACAAAGAGGCCTGCGGCCGCTTTCCACGGCAGCCGAAGGAAGATGAGGATCAACACGGACAAGCCGCACGTGAACGCGAACAGGACGCCGGGGAGGCTCAGTACGTGAAAGAGGACGGGCGTGAGGAAGCAGCCAAGGCTCGCACCCAAGAAGTCCGCGCTGTAAATTGCCCCGATGCGCTCGCGGTTCAGGTGATAGCACACGGTGAGGATGCGGCCAAAACAGTAGAACGGGACGATGAACGCGGCCACGAAGAAGAGGGTCTTGTTCAGCGTGTGACGAATCGCGCTCATGAATGAGAACGCGCCGATGACCGTCATGTACTGGCTGAAGATGAAGAACACCACGGCCAGCGTCGAGAACGACACCACCGCGAGCAGAATGAGGTTCGCCCGGATGCTGAACCGCTCGACAATACGGCGGCGAAAATGCACGTGCAGGCTGCCAAGAGCCAGGCCCAGGAACGTAATCGGGATCGCGATGAAACTGTTGCGCGCGTCGAGATGAAAATCGGCGACGCGCGAGATGATGAGTTCGAACATCAGACAGCAGAACGCCGCTAGGAATACGAGAAGCCGGAACCCACGCCTTTCTTCTTCCACACGCACCTCCCGCCCAATAGAACTTACGCAATCCGCCGCCTGACGCTAACGGAGCCGTCTTGCCGGCACGCCGGCCACGGTTGTGCCAGATTCGTCCACATTCTTGACCACGCACGCCTGGGCGCCCACCACGACATCCGGCGCGATAGTGATCTGTTCGCGGATTGTAGCGCCTGCCCCCACGAGAACTCCACTTCCCAGGCGCACGTTGCCCGAGACCTGGCAGCCGGGATTGCAGGTGACATAATCGCCGATGACAACGTCGTGGCCGATGGCGACGTTGACACCGAGCAGCACGAAGTCGCCGATGCAGACGTTCGCCGTAACGACGCATCCTGGCGCGATCACGCCGCCAACGCCTATCGTGCAGTCGCCTCCCTGGACCAGCGCGCGCGGATGCACGACAGTCGGGATCGGCGCCAAGCCGCTCGCCAGGGCTTTTCCTACGAGCAAACGCCGGGTGGCCGGGTGGCCCACGCCGATCACGAATTGGCGGCACGCGGCAGTCGGACGGTTTGGTCCGTCAATCCGTATGGCGTCGAACCGCCAGTCCTTGACGACCGGAATCGTTGTCTCCGCTATCAGGACTTCGCGCGTATCGGAGAGATCGTCGACGAACACGGCGCGCGCCCGCGGGCACGCGTCGCGCAGATGCCAGTACATCTCGCGGGCGAACCCGCCGGCGCCGAGAATCGCTACCAGACCGTCCATGCGTGACTCCCGCTACCGGCCTTCGGGAACGCAGGCCAGCAACGTTGCGCTATGGGGCGGCAGATCCTTCATCTCCATCCGGCCCTCGTGAACGCCGAGGTCGGCGTGCGACCAGCAGTCCGTCACGCGCGAGCGGACTTCGAGCGGGAACGCAATCGTCTGCGGTGCGTCGTTCCAATTGAACAGACAGACCAGCCGCTTGTCCTTCAAATCGACGATTCCCACGCGGAATGTGTCGTCCTCGAATCGTGCGGCCACGCCCGTGGGCGGGTCCAGCACGCGCAACATCGCCAGGCGCTCGGGGCTAATCCGTGTCAAGTCGTCGCCGGAAAGCAGCATGCCGCCCGAGGCGTAGATCGCCGTCGCGTGGAACCGGAACTCGTCCTCGGGGAGTTTCCCGGTCAGCAGTACACAATCCGGGTCGTTCCACCAAAGCCGTCCGTTCTGCCAGTTGCGGAAGAAGGTCTCGCGCGCGACGTGGGAGAAACTGTCCCACGAACGCCCGACGTCGTTCGACGAGCGCGACCCGTGAATGAGGCCGAGCGACGGCCATATGGGATGATTGCACCCGAGGATGAACGCGTCGCGCGCGCCGCGCCGGATGGCCTCCATGCCGCGCCGATACGCCTCGACGCGCGTCGCTTTCGGGTCGTGGAAACAGCCGCCGTGCATCGCGCCCCAGAAATTCGCGTCGAGCTTGAAATACGTGCAGCCCCAATCGTCGCGCATCGTGCGAAAGACCTCTTCGAGATGCTGCTGCGCGCCGGGATGCGTCCCGTCGAGCGCGTACCACGGCCCGCATCGCCACCCGCCAAAGGTCACGCGGTCCGAACGCAACGGCTTGCCTTCGGCGTCCTGGATAAACCATTCGGGGTGTTCCTGAAAGACCTGCGACTTCTCTTCGGCCACGAACGGCGCGACCCAGATCGCGGGCTCGAATCCGGATTGTTTGATCTGCGCGAGGACGTCACGAATGCCGCCGTGAAACGCCTTGCCCGTCGCGAGCCAATCGCCCATCGCCGCCTGGTAGCCGTCGTCGATCTGGATGTATTTCAGCGACGGCATGTTCGCGCCCATCCACTGCATCGTGGCGTCGACCTGCTTCGCGGTTACCATCGGCCCGAAGCAGTACCACGAACACCACCCCGTCGGGACCGGCGCGAACTCGAGACGCGGATGGTGAGTCTCGATCCGTTCTGCGAGACTCGCAAGAAGGACTGAACGATCCTTGCCGGTGCAGAAGAGAAACTCCTCGAGATCCCACGCGTCGCCCGGCGCGAGCGCCAGCCCTTCCGTATCGACGACCACGTCGATGGATTCCCGTCGAACGTAGAACTTCCCCACGAACCGCTTGCACGACGTGAACGCCATCAGGACGGTGTCGCCGCCGGGCGGCGTCAGCGTGAGCATGCCATACGCGACCGTCGCGTCCGCGGGTTGCGGGATCTTGTAGTGATCCTTATCCGTGTAACCGCCGAGCGCGACCGAACGGTCAAGCGTGCCGCCCGTCTGCGACAACATCGTGAAGCCTTCGCCATAGAATGCCGTGTCGCCCGGCAGCGTGATTGGGATGTGAAACAGAACCGCTTCCTTCGCGCGAAGCGGCTTCGCGTCCGTGTTGACGAGCCGCGTCTTGCATAGCGAGCCGTCCCAGACACGTTCCAGATCGAACGACACCTCTTCGTTCGCGGGGTCCGCCGGGACTACCGCGCTCGCCGCGTTCTGTACCGACTCCAGCGTGATTGCCCCGTGCTCCTCCATACCCACCGCGTCTCCCGCCAAGAAGGCCACTATCAGACAAAGACCGAAGCGCATCGAAACGAAATCCTCACGGTTGTGTTTCCCGAGAGCATACCATGGAACCCGCGCGCGTTGCCGCCGCGAGTTGAACCGCGGGCGCGGTTGCGTCACAATCGCCGTATCGAACCTGGAATGAGGCGTACTCCCCATGCGAATCACCAAGGTAGACGCATTTCCCGTCCCGCCGCGATGGGTGTTCTGCAAGGTCGAGACGGACGAGGGCATCACGGGCTGGGGCGAGGCCACGCTCGAGGGCCACGGGTCGACGCAGGTTGCAGCCGTCCATCAGCAGCGCGCCGTGCTCGAAGGCCAGGACCCGTGCCGCATCGAGTTCCTGTGGCAAAGCATGTATCGCGCGGGCTTCTATCGCGGCGGCCCGAACATGATGAGCGCGATCAGCGGCATCGATCAGGCGCTGTGGGACATCTTCGGCAAGTCCGCCGGGCTTCCCGTGTACAAACTGCTCGGCGGGGCGTGCCGCGACAAGGTGCGCGTGTACGGCGGATGCGGCGGGAGCGAGCCGGCGGAAATCCGCGAGAGCGCACGCAAGTGCGTCGAGGCTGGGTTCAGCGCGATGAAGTTCTGCCCGGTGGACGCAATGGAAATCGTGGACGGCCTGGACACGATCAAGAAGGTCGTCGCGCGAGTGGGGGCGGCGCGCGAGGGCGCGGGCGATGCCGATATTGCGCTGGACTTTCACGGGCGGGTTTCGCCCGCGATGTCGGTCGCGCTGGCCGACGCGTTGAAGGACCTGCGGCCGTATTTCATCGAGGAACCGGTGCAGTGCGAGAACGTGGACGCCTTGGTGCGCGTGACGCGCTCGATGCCGATCCCGATCGCCACGGGCGAGCGGTTGTACGGACGCCAGGGATTTCGAGAGGTGATCGAGAAAGACGCCGCGGCCATTCTGCAACCCGACTTAGCCCACGCGGGCGGCATCACGGAAGTGCGCAAGATCGCGGCCGTCGCCGAGACGCATTACATGGCCATCGCGCCGCACTGTCCGCTGGGGCCGGTCGCGCTCGCCGCATGCATTCAGTTCGCGCTGTGCACGCCGAACTTTCTGATTCAGGAACACGGCCACCTCGGCGAAGGATACCTGAAGCAGCCCTTCACCGACACGGGCGGTTATCTCTCGATCCCGGAAGGGCCGGGCCTCGGGATCGAAGTGGACGAGAAGGCCGTGCGCGCGATGAAATGGACCGAATGGGAAACGCCGCGCTTGTTCCACGAGGACGGCAGCGTGGCGGACTGGTAAAGACTAAGGATGAAGGATGAGGGATGAAGGATGAATTGGCTTTTCCCTAATCTTAAGTCCCTGATAGGAGTTTGAGACGAAGTGGCGGTTAAGGCCATAACCTTCGATTTCTGGTGCACGTTGTTTCGTGATGCGAACAGCGAGCCGCGACAGCGATTCCGCATCAATGCGTTTAAGGAAGCCACCGGGATGCCTGAGGATCGGATCGCCGCGGTGCTGAAAGAGGTGTGGGCCGAATTCGCGCGCACGCACATCGAAGAGCAGTATACGCTCACGCCGGAAGACGCCGTGGAGATGGCGGCCGAGCGGTGCGCGATCGCCCTCGAACCCGCCACGGCGGCGGAGTTGGCCAGCGTCTTCGCCAAAGCCATCCTCGCCTATCCGGCGGAACCGATCGAGGACGCGCTCGAAGCCGTACGCGCGGCCACGCGCCACGTGCCCATCGGGCTAATCTCCGACACAGGGGTCAGCCCGGGAAGCTCGATCCGGCAACTCATGGATCGCAACGGCTTCAGCGGCTGGTTCGGCGTGCTCACATTCTCGGACGAAGTCGGTGTAGCAAAACCGCAACCGCGCATGTTTCGAAGGACCGCGCGTAGGCTGAACGTCAAGCCGTCGGAGCTGCTGCATATCGGCGATCTCGAATCGACGGACATCGCGGGCGCGAAGGGCGTCGGCGCAAAGGCAGCGCTTTTCACGGGCGACAAAGGCGGCGCCCCGAACACCACCCAGGCCGACTACACCTTCGCCACTTGGCGTCAGTTCATCGACGCCTTGCCCGAGCTATTGTCGTTGCAGGAAGACGCCGCCCAGACGAGCTGAAAGTGAGGGTCTACCTCGGGGAGGTGGGCACCGGGCAACATAGGACCTATACGACCTATAGGACCTATAAGTCCTATGGTCTGCGAGCCTGGTCCGGCAGCCCTCACGAAGCCTGCCCGACATCCCGCAGCATGGTCAGGAACAACAGGACACGAAGCCGTCGTAGCAGCGAATCCTGATTCTGCGAGTCGCGCAGCCCTTGAAAGGTCTCGCCGAGGTTCCCGGCCGAGGAGAATTCGCCGACTCGCGTCATAAGCGCGTTGACACGGTCGAGCGCCTCGATACCCAAGCCGAGCGTGTCGCCCGCGGAACCCAGGCGCCCGGCTCCGCCCAGGCCCTGCAACCGCGGGACAGTATCCTGCAAAGCGCCCATGGCCACGTCGAGGCGGTCGAGCAACGCCGGACGGCTCAGCAGGTCGTCGACCGCTCCGGGATCGCGGAGATACGAGATCAGTTCGGAGACGGAGTCGATCTCCGCAAGCGCGTCGCTATCGAGCAGGTCCGAGGCGCCGCTTGCGGACTTCGAGGATCTTGACGCAGGTCTCAAACGTTCGGCCTGGTCTTCCAGTCCATTCAAGAGTTCGCCAAGACGTGTTGCGCGCCACGCGGAATAGTCATCGACAGGCATCAGAGACGGCGTATCGTCTTGAGACGGTGTTTGCAGGATGCGTTGCAGCGCGAGCCGCAAGATATCGCGATTCGCGTCCGTCAACGTCGCGGCGCGTTGCGCGGCCTGGGCCACGCGCGATATGGGACGCGGTTCGGCCATGTTCGCTTCGGCTCTCTCCGGCCGCGTTGCCGCCTCGCCGTCCGCCTTGTCGAGAGAGACGTGTATGGTCACGGGAGACGACGGAGGCGCTTGCGGCCGTGTGGCTATCCACACGACCGCCAGTGCCAGACACGCTTGGGTTGCGCCCACCAACAGAAACCAGGGTCCCGATTTCATCTACATGCCTCCGGGAAAGGGGCTAGGGGTTAGGGGCTAGGGAGGACGTTGTTCATGCTTCCACCCTAGCCCCGAGACCCGAACCCCGATTAGATGGCCAGGTCCGGCCGCTTGTCGAACACGTGCATGATCGCCGCCATGATCTGCGATACCGGCGGCGGCCCGGGGTACTTCACGAACTCGACGTGGCCATCCATGTAAAGCACGTTGCTGCCGCCAGGCACGTGATTGAACGTCGCAACGTCAGTCGCCACGTTGTCCCACATGATGTAGACGTCGCTTTGCGCCTTCGCGCCCGCGGCAGGATTGTTGATGTCCGTGATCATGAACCGCTCGATACCCTCTCGTACACGATACACGGTCTCGCTACCGCCGTTACCGGCTCCCAAGGAAACCGCGCGGTCCTGATCCACGGCCTCTCTGAATGGCCCTTCCAACGTATTCCCCTGGAGCGAACTGACCAGGTCAACAAAGGTCTCGACGAACTGCGCCGGGCCTTCCGTAAACGAATCCGGGATATCGTTCAACCCAATGGTTGCAGCCAGCGTCTTCAGAAAGGTGATATCCGTTTGCGGATCGCTGTCTGAGCAGCGGTCGAACACGTATTGCGAATACGTGTAGCTCGCGTCGATGCCCTCGACGCCTTCCTGGCGATTCCCTTCAAGCTTATACGTCAACGTCAGTTCGCCGTTCGGTCCTTTGAAATCCTCCAGCCGGTCAACCGCGTCGGAGGGACAGAACACGATCGCCGGGTCCGTCAAATACTCCGGATAGATCGCGCTGACCAGCGGGCCGAATGCGACGCACGCGCGATTGTTGCATCCCCATTCGAGTTCGAGGGGCGGGTACTTGGCGCCCACCGATTCGCCGGCGTACATCTTGTAGATCAGGCCCCACTGTTTGAGGTTGTTCTGGCAGCTTGCGCGCCGGGCCGATTCGCGTGCGCGCGCCAGCGCCGGCAAGAGCATCGCGGCCAGGATGCCGATGATGCCAATCACTACCAGCAGTTCGATCAAGGTAAAGCCTCGGTTCTTCATGACACGTTCTCCTCGAGTTACCGGTTCCGGTTGAGCATTTGCAGTACTTGGCCAATGCGTTCGCGGCGCTCGTCGCGCATCGCGTCGAGTTTCGCCCGTTGTTCGTCGTTCAATATCGCGCTCACTTGTTCGTAGACGTCTTCCAGGCGTTGGCGGCCGGTGGCGCGTATGGCCATGCGGTCGCCGGCGTTTTCTCTGAGCACGACGCCGATTTCCTTGCGCGTCGCCAGCAGGATCTCCGCCACTTTTGCGGCCTGCTCGTCGCTCAGATCGAGCTTCTCCTTCCAGTCGAGCGCCTTGCGTTGTGCAAGAATCTCGTCCTGATGCGCCGGGTCCATTGACAGTTCGGACGGACCCCGCGGATGGGCCGCGTTAACGACAGCCATGGCCCCCATCACGACCATGACCACGAGGGTGATGACCCCGCATGCCGCGAGGACCAGCTTGACTTTCGACACCGATTGCGTCTTCTTCATGGGACAGACCTCCCCTGTACCTGGTTGGTTGGATTGAATCAGGCGTGGTTACAGACGTTATGAATCCGGCCTAATGCGCCGGTGGCGGCGCGACTGCCGGAACCTCGGCGGGCGTCCAGCGCTCTCGCAATTCGTCGAAGTTCTTCTTCCAGCGTGACGCCTCCGGCTCGCCCATTTGTGCGGCTACCTCGTCGCGAAGCGCCAGGAGTTGTTCGTCGATCCGGGGCCGGAATTCCTGGCGGATCGCTTCAAGCGCGCGCAGATGTTTGGTGATGATCTCGGAAACGTGCGCGGTTCCTTCGGCGTTCAGATTGAAACGATGTCCGAGCCGGTTCGAGACCCAGGCCGCGGCATCTTCGGGATGGTGAAGCCCATGCAAGACGATCCCGCGCAACGCGAGCACCGTTCCGCCCGCGCCGGCGACCGCGCCGGACAGAAAGATGGCCAGGGCCAACACTACGCGCAGATACTTGCGGCGCGGACGCGGCGCGGCGGGCGTGGGTTTGGGCGCGCTCATGGCATCACCGTGCCGACGGCGCTGAGCAAACCGGCCATCGGGTCCATCAACTGTATCAACGCGCCGGCCGCGGGAATCGCGACTACCGCCGCGAGCGCCGCCGAGACCGCCGCGCACCATTCCCATTGCCGGTCGTAGGACGCTTCGAGGGCGTCAGCCCGTGCCTGCAACGTGCGGGCGACGCGATGCGCCACGTCGACGGACGGAGGCGTTTCCTGGCGCGCAAGCGCGGCCCAATCGTCGAACGAATCTCGATTAGCCATGGATAGAGTTCCTTTCTTCGTCGTCCATCAATCGTTTGAGCCGGCGTCGCGCGCGATACGCCTGTACCTTTACCAGCGACACGCCCCAGCCCGTCGCCTGCGCCGCCTCGGCCACGCTGAGTTCCTCGAGGTAGAGAAGCGTCAGCACGAGCCGGTCGCGCGGCGCGAGCCGGGCCAGCAACGCATGGACATGTTCCGCGGCCCAAGATGCATCCGGCGTGGAAACCGGTGTCGCGCGATGCGCCTCGAGGATCGCTTCCAATCGCGCACGATCCTGCGCCGTTCGCTTCCAGTAGCGGTAGCCCACACGCGTGGCGATCTTGCGGAGCCAGTGGAGGAACGGCGCGTCGCCGCGAAACGTGCGCAGACTGAGATAGGCTTCGACGAACACGTCATGGGTGAGTTCTTCGCACGCGGCCTTGTCGCGGACGAAGCGCCACATGTACGCGCCGATGGCGGTTTGATGCCGGGCGATCAGGCGGGCATATGCATCGCCGTCGCCCGCGCGCGCCGCGGCAATATCCGCGCGATCCGGATTCGTCTCAGGAGAGGGCTTGAACACCGTGTCATTCGCTTCCGTCCGGACCATCAGTCCGAACCAACCGAATCCATCGTATCCCAAGGCCAAACCGTCATGCATGTCCGTGTATCCCTGCCAACGCCTCGTGCGTTCGATCAGTATAGTGCGGAACGCGGTGGTTTTGGTTACACCCCCAAGCTCGTGATCGTGATCGTGATCGTGATCGTAATCGCACTCACGAGACTGTGTGTCGATCGAAAGACGACTACGATCACGATTACGATCACGATCACGATCACGAGGCAGGTTGCGGCGCAGCGTCAGAGACTTACGCGCTCGAAGCGGGCCTTCCAGGGCTCGCATTCGGTGTCGATGATGGCGTAGGCGGCCGCGCATTCGATGGCCGCGGGGCCGGGATTGACGAAGAGCGCGGCATCGACCCATCGGGCGAAGGCCGTCGGCTCGCGGCCGCAGACCACGATGTCCGTGTTGACGGCCTCGCGCACGCGGCGGAAGACCGACGGATCGCCCTCGGCCTCGAGCGACTCGGCCTGGCTGAACGGCGTACCGTGGCAAAGACAGATCGCCACCCCGTCGACGGTGAGCGCGCGTTGCCTGGGCAAGCCCGCGAGATATTCGATGTCGTCGCTTCGAAGGCTCTCGTAGGCGCGGCGAAGCGCCTCGAATGTCTCGGGGTCGCGAGTCCTGCGAAGAGACTTCTCCTTGCGCGCGAAGCGGGCGGCGTCGCGGTCGGATTCACCTTGCACGCTTGGGATGGCACGGGCGCGGAGCAATCCGAGGACCTCGGCGGGCTGGCCGCCGCCCACGACGGAATCGCCCGTGTGCACGACGGTATGAATGCCTTCGTCGTCGATGGCGCGGAGTGCCGCTTCGAGCGCAGCCAGATTTCCGCGGATGGCTCCGAGCGCGGCCATCAGCATGATTCGGCGCTCCCGCTGGTCTTAGCGGCTGGCGAGTAGATGCCGGCCTCGCGGCAGAGCGCGTCGATGCGGAACCGCAACTCGCTGCACACGACGCGGGCGTCGCGGTTGGGCGCCATCTCCAGCCAGAAGTGGACCTCGAAGATCATCGTAGCGCCGGGAAGCGCGGTGAACAAGACAACGGGCGCGGGTTCCGAGAGCACGTCCGAGTGTTCGCTCGCGGCTTGAAGGAGAAGAGCCTCGACTTCGCGCGCGGAGGCGCTCTGCGGAACGGTGAGTTCGATCGCGTGGCGGTGCCGCCGGCCCGACAGCGTCCAATTCACGGTCTTCCTTTCGAGAAAGACGCTGTTCGGCACGAGCACGTCGACTCCCGTGGCGAGGCGCACGTGCGAACAGCGAGCGGCAATCGCCTCGACGCGGCCCCGCTCGCCGTCCACCTCGATGATGTCGCCCACGCGAATCGGGCGTTCCACCATCAGGATCAGGCCGCTGATGAAGTTGTTGACCAAGTGCTGCACGCCTAGACCGATGCCAAGCGCCACCGCGCCGCCGAAAAGGGTAAACGCCGTGAGCGGTACGGCGAGCAGATGCAGCGCGAACATGACGACCATGGCCGTCCACGCGTAGTACACCACGCGCTCGATCGTGGCCGCGGCATTTTCCTCCACGTGCGCGCGCCGTTCCAGCGCGCCGTGGACCCGGCGCGCCATGCGCCGTCCGATGGCCATGCCTACGATAAGGACGAAAAGTGCCGCAGACACCGCCCGCACTTCCAGCGCGTCTCGATACAGGGGATAGTGCCAGATCCGCGAGGCGAGCGATGCCTTGGCCGCAGTCTCGGCGTGCGCGGGGAGGCTCGTCATCAGGCACGCAAGGCCCATGATAAGGGCCGCGGCTACATACATGCGCCGAGCCGCATAACGATAGGAACGATGGCGGTGTGTCATCGCGGGAGCCCACCCTGGATCTTGTTGTGGCAACGAGACCGATTGTAGTTCCGTCATGACCGCTGTTCAAGCGTTCCGTTGGAACCGGTTCGGGAAAGGAGTAGTCTAACGCAGTAACGTGCGAGGTCGTGTTCACCGAACCGATAGGAGAACCAAAGTCATGCGTTCTAAGAAGGCTTTCCGCGTTCGCAACGCGATCATTGCGGCCGCGGCCATGTGCATAGTACTAGGGTGCGTTGCGGCGATGGCCCAGGGCGGGCCGCCGTCTATCGCAAATCCGGACCAAGTCTGGGAGGGCGAAGCCAAGGCCGTCGCCAAGGATCTTTCGTTGAGCGCCGAACAGACGGGGAAACTTGTCGAGGCGTACAAAGCGGCGCGTGTGAGCCATCAAACCGCTATGCGCGAGAAGATGAGCCAGCGGCAGGGCGGACGCCCGGACTTCAGCGGTTTCGTCGCGATTGCCGACGCCGAGAAGGCCAAACTTGAAACGGCCTTGAAGGGATTTCTGAACGCCGATCAGACCACCAAAGCCATGGCCATTCTGGGCACACTCAGCCGCCGTTGGGACTCGATGGTCGCCGTGCTGGACTCGATGGGATTGGACGAGAAAACCAAGGCCGCCGCCATGAAAGTGACGATGGCTTCCGCCATCGAGTCGGAAGCGATGATGCGTTCCGCGATGTCCGGCCAGGATCGGGGGGCCATGCGGGACAAGTTCCTCGAGACGCGCAACAAGCTCAACGCCGAAATGGCCAAAGTCTTGAACCCGGATCAGATGGCCAAGTGGAACGAAGCCATGAGCGCGCAACGCGGTGGCCGCCGAGGGGCGCCGCCCGCGCCTGCGCCGGAATCCAAACCAGCGGAGAAATAGCAGCCGGGCTAAGGCGCGCGCGTCATGGCAGCCACACTTGCGAGTCTGATGATGCGATCGTCCCGTGGCGGCACTCGTCTCTCCTCCTCGATGCCGGGAGCATTTTCGGAGCAATGACCCGCTCAGCCCGCCTCACGCCAGAAGGTGCTGCAGCAGAATCTTGAGGCCGATCCCGATGAGGATCAGTCCGCCGAGAACCTCGACGCGGCGTCCGAATCGCCCGCCAACGGTACTTCCCAGAAACATGCCGAGCGTCGTGATCGCGGCGGTTACCAGGCCGATGACTACGACCGGATACCAGATGCGCACACCGAGCATGGCGAAGCTGAGGCCGACCGCCAGCGCGTCGATGCTCGTGGCCATCGAGAGGATGATGAGGCTCATGCCGCGGGTCGGGTCGTCTTTCGTCTCCTCTTCTTCCGCATCGTCTTCGCGCACCGCCTCGATGACGGCCTTGCCTCCGACGAACGCAAGCAGTCCGAACGCGACCCAGTGATCCCATCGGACAATGTAGCTGGAGAAGGTCGTGCCGGCGAGCCAGCCGATCACCGGCATTAACGCCTGAAACAGACCGAAGTGAAATGCAAATCGGAAGACCTGCCGCCCGGTCACGCGGCCAAGCATGACGCTCGTCGCGACGGCCACGGCAAAGGTGTCCATGGCCAGGCCCACCGCGATCCCGAGAATGACAATCAGATTCATGGGGCCGAAGGCGCCTCATCGGGGGCCTGCGCGTCGCCGGGCGTATCGCGGCCGGCCTCCTCAGCTTTGGCCTTGAGTTCGCCATAGGCTGGCGCCGACGCCTCGAGTTTCGCTTCCCATGCCGCGTCCGGCGCGGGGAGATCCATCTCGCCGAACAGCGTGAGCATGACCGACGCGCACGCAACCGGATCGAACAAGCTCCATTTCGCGGTGAAGCCCAGTAAGACGCCGAGCGCGAACAAGATGAAACGCACGGGCGACCAGGCGTCCGGCAGGAGCAGCGAGATAATGCCCAGTGGTATCAAGCATACGCAGGCCGCGGCTACCGCAAACGCGTACCCGGCCAGCGTCGAGGTCACGGCGCTGCTCAGCACAGGCCTCCAACACGGGCCGTAGAGCGCCAGTGCAGACCGCACCGCTTCGTAAACGTTCTGGCTCTTGGCCCTGAACACGCACGCGATGGTCGCTTCTTCGACGTAACGCTGGCTTACGCCCATGAGATACTGGGCGAACCTCGACTTCTTATCGATGCTCGATATCGGCATTACTTCGGTCACGTCCACCAGATCCCGATGGATCGCCTGGTAACACGCGCGGAGCATCCGCCGGATTTCGGGAAGCGCCGACAGCGAGTGGAAGTAGTAGAAGACACGGCCGCGCGCCCATTTGGTCTGCGAAATGCCCTCGGGCAGATGGCCTTCCGTGATGATCTCCGTGATCAAAGCGGTATAGCCCGCGCGCTGCCGTTGAAACACCGATTCGCTGAGGAAATGCGGGATGCCCGCGGCATAGGCCAGCATCGCCGAGGCCGCAAGCAACGCCCAGAACACGCCCGAACCGAACACCGCGCCCAGCAGCGCCAGGATGAGCAAATACGCCGCCACGCCCAGTCCCAAGACTCCGTACGTCGCCAGCCTGTAAAGCAGGTAAGGCGTCGTCTGCCGGGCGATGGCATACGCACGCCGCAATTGTGAATCCATAGACCAGCCCTCTTTTCCGCAGAGGATATGACAACCGCAATCCTGAAATCTACCAATGGCGGGGTGAAGGCCCAAAAAGGAACTTCGCGATCGGGAACCCCTCAGATCGGTCCTGCCCTCCTGTCATTCTGAACGAAGTGAAGAATCTCATATCAGGAATGCGCCTCGACTGCGGAGAGATTCTTCACTTCGTTCAGAGCTTGTGAAGAAACTGTGAAACGCGGGCGCTTTGCCTCATGACTACGTATTGCCTGTCATCCTGAGCGTAGCGAAGGATCTCATAAGCATCAGAGGCCTATGTACATAGCGAGATCCTTCGCTACGCTCAGGATGACAGGAAGGGCGGAGCCGACAAAGAGAATCGCGGGACCTTGTCATTTCTTCACAAGCTCTCAGAATGACAGGAGGGCAAAGTCCGTGCGAAGGGGCTTGCGAGCGTCATCGTACGTTCTGAACTGCGATCTCATTAGGAACCGCTGCGTTCCTTGGCGCGCGGGGCCGTCCCGCCTAGTTGCAGATACGCCGCGTAGCTCGCCTTGGCCTGTTCGAGCTGATGCAAATCGAAGTAGGTGTCCCCCAGGGCAAGATGGAGTTCGGCGAGATCCGGCGCGTACTTGAGCGCGTCGGTCAGCGCCGCGATGGCCTTGTCGCCTTCGTCCCACCGCACGTAGGTCTTGGCCCGCGCGATGGCAATTTCCTTGAGATAATACTGCGCCGAGTAATCGTGCGGGTCGACCGCGAGCGCTTCCTTGAAGAAGACTTCGGGCTCGGAGCCGAACGACCCGCCGTAGTACATTTCGAGGCCGCGCAGACCCTTTGCTTTCGCCGCGTGACGCCGGTCGAGCGCGGCACGTACCGTAGCGTCGCGATCGCCAAGCGGCGCGAGGAGGGTCGTGGGACTCTCGAAGAACGGCGCGATCCGTTCGAGCGACTTGTCCACGGTGCGCAGATGCATCAGTTTCGGCGCGACGAACTCGGCCCAAGGCCGGTCGTCCGTCATGACGGTTCCGCCCTTCGCGAACGCGTCGACGTTGGCCTTGCCCATGAAAAAGCACGCCATTACTTCGTCGAGATCGTCGAACCCGACCGCGTGAAGCGCGTCCGCGATGACGGGTGCACTCAGGCGCTGTTCCGCGCGGGCGTAATCAATCCGGATGGGCTGGTTCGATCCGATCACGAAGAGGTCGGCATTGACAAACCACGCGCAGTACTCGGGGAACACGCTCGTGAACGTGAACAGCAGCGACTGGACCGTGTCCGCGTCGAGGCTGTGCAACGGGATCCATTGCGAGACCAGTCCGCCCGGCGTCAGATGGTTCAGGCAAAGCGTGTAGTACTCGCGCGTGTAGAACGTCGACACGCCGGCCAGCGCGAGGGGCATCGGTTCGAAGGTGATGACGTCGTATCGCTCGCGCTTTGTCAGCAGGAAGTTGCGCCCATCGTCGATGCTGAAGCGGACCCTCGGGTTCTCGTAGACCTTGAAGTTGTCTTTCGCGAACGCGGGCGCGGATTCGAGCACGTCCTTCGAGATCTCGACCGCGTCGATTCGGTCGAAGTCGTAGAGGCCGAGCGTGCCCACGGTGACGCCCGAACCGAAACACATGAACAGCGCCGTCTTCGGATCGCGGTCGAACAGAAGCGGCAGGACGCCCTCGAACCGGTTCATCTTGACGCCCTTCTCGATCGAGGCCGTCGCCTGTACCGCGTTGATCCACAGCGTACGGTCCGATCCCGATGCGTTGTCCTTCGGCTCCGAAACCGCGACAGTCCCCTCGACGCCTTCGCGGAATCGCACGAGCGTGTCGGACTTTGGAATGTAGCCGTCGTTGAGCGCAAGGCTGATATCGCGCGGCGCGGCGTGCAAGCCCGCCGCCATTAACGCGCACCCTGTAACAATCAACGCCGCCTTGATGGGTATGCGCGCGCCCGGAGTCGATACCGCGATCACGATACCGACCATGAACAGGGTGAACGACAAGGCCACGATGCCGCCGTGCGTGCCGAGCCACGGTATCAGGATGTAGCCTCCCGCGATCGCTCCCATCACGCCACCGAAGGTATTCGCCGAATACAAGCGCCCGATGTCGCGGCCGAGTTGCGCGCCGGTCGACGTGGCAGTCTTGACCACGAGCGGGAACGTCATCCCGAAAAGAAACGTCGGCGCAAACAGGACGAGGAACGACAGGACGAACTTGGCCTGGGCGACGCGTTCCCAATCGTAGCCCGCCTGGACCTGGATCTCGCTGAGACGCGCAGGCAGCCCCGCGAACAACGGAAGCATCAAAAGGCATGACGCGCCGATGAGTATTTCGACCGCGCCGAACCAGAGCCTCGGTCTGCGTAACCGGTCCACGAACGCCGACGCGAATGCGCTGCCCAACGCGATGCCGCAGAGGATCGTCGTCAGCATCGTCGTGAACGCGTAAGTGGTTCCCAAGAAGACGATGCACAACAGGCGCGTCCACAACACCTCGAGCGCCAGCGCGCAAGCGCCGGAAACTGCAAACGCCAGCAACACGATTGTCATCTTTCCGCTGGAGCGTGCCGCGCCGTCGGGCGCGTCATCTAGTTCCCCGAGACCCGAGACCCGAAGCCCGAAACCCGACACCGCTATCGCCAGCAGCCCGATCCCCGCGTTCGCCGCCGCCCCGATCAATGTCGTCCGCGTGTAACCGAGCGAAGGCAGGATGGCAAAACCCGCTGCGGCGCAACCGAGGACCGCCCCGGCGGTGTTGATGCTGTACAACGCGCCGATGCGGATGCCTCGGACACGGCCGCTGGCATTGACGAACTTCGACAGCAACGGCAGCGTCGCGCCCATCAGCACGACCGGCACGATCAGGAATGCGAACGCAAGCGCGGCGCGGACCGCAATGCTCGCCATCCGCGACGACGTTGCGACGCGCAAGAGCGCAAGTACCGCCGTTTCGCCGCTGCCGATCAGCAAAATGAAAACGATTGCCCATACGCCGATGAGCAGTTCGAACACGCCGTATACGAACAGCGGCCGAGCCGTCCGATCCGCGATGCGGCCGCCCCAAAGACTACCCGCGCCCAGGCCGATGAAGAAGATCGACAGCACCGTGCTGACCGCATACGCCGTCGTCCCGAAGAGCAGCACCAGCTTCCGCGTCCACACCACCTGGTACAGCAGGCCGCACGCGCCCGACACAAAGAAGAACGCGAGAATGGCCGCCAGCGGCCCCAGCGTTCGCGCAACGCGTCTCCAATCGATTCCGAACATGGAGAAACCCTTCCCAAGCCCGGCACATACTACACGAAACCGGTCCGGCGCGCACAGAAGCGGCGCTTCGGTGGACACGCGCCTGGGCCGATCGTCGAATTTAATTGGTTACCGTCCCTAATTAAAAGAGGAAGTTGCTGGCATTGCTGACGGTTTCGAGTATAATTAGAACACTACAAGGGCACTCTTTGGCGACAAAGAGGAGGAAGGGGAATGGGTATCTTCGGCAGGCAGCGGAAAGCGATTCAGGCAGAGATCGCCAGACTTAAAGAGCAGGGGGTCCCGACCACGTTCGAGGAATTGAACGTGTGGTATCCGGCGCTCTCGGGTCCGAACGGCGCTGCCGCATACCGTGCAGCGTTCGCTTCGTTGCTTCGCGGGGACGAGGAGCCCGAACCCGACTTGTCCGATTTTCGCTTGAAAATGCCCTTGAGATTGAGGATGTTCTTCCTGCGTCTTGCAGTGTCCAGCTTCTGCTCCGGCGTGTACCGGGACGTATCGCACCTTCTCCTGCCGCATTGGGTCGAATTCTGGTTTGCGCGACGCAGATTGGAGAAGTGGAATCGACAGGCCGACAGTACTCCCGAGCGCGCTGACATCGAGCGCAAACCGGAGTTGCCCATCATAGGCTTCGGATCTCCGATGCCGCCAGAAGGTCCGCTGTCGGCGGAGACGAGGGAAGGTCTTGAAAAGTATCTCGCGGGTATATCACAAGGACTCGGGTTGCTTCGGGAGGCGTTGAAGAACTCGCAGTGCAGGTTCGAGCCAGATTGGTCTTGCGGTCTGAACGATGTTATGGACTGCAGGACAGGCGTTCATAGGGCCGTCAGAGCTCTGGGCGTACAGGCCCTTCTGGCCGGGGACGCGGGCGAAAGCGCTTTGGCAACTCAGGCGCTGTGCGACGCGTTTGCCGTCATTGCGACATTGCGTAGCATTCCCAACTACTCGAGTCTGCTTGGAGAGATATGTTGCGGCAAGACCATGCTGTCGGTATTGGAGTGGCTGCTCAATAGAACTCGGTTTACCGACGCGGACTTGGCGACGCTCTCGGCTTCTCTGAATCGCTTCGAGGATCCGGACGTGCTGCGGCGCACCCATATTGGCGAGCGGTGCTTTGGCATGTGCTTCACCGAACCCACCCCCCCGATAGGCATGCGGTTCATGCGCGGTAATCTGATGGACAACGTATCCGCGTGGTTCATGCGCATTCCCGACCATCTGGAGTATCTCAACCAAATGCAATCCTCTATCGATTGCGCAACGCTGCCGCAGGCCGATCAGTGGGACAAGCATAGCGAGATCATCGGTCAAATCGCGCGGATGCCGAACTACCTGAGGAACTGCCAAGTGTTACACAGCGCGGACCCTGACTACTTCTATTCGGCCGCCCGGTTTCGGGTGCAACTGGGAGTAGCGCGGACCGCCCTGGCTGTCGAAAGGTTCCGGATTAGGACAGGATGGCCGCCTGAAGACCTGGAAGATCTCGTGCCGGCCTTTCTGACCAAAATCCCGCGCGACATCACCGGTAAGGGCGCCGTGCGTTACGAGCGGAACGGAATCGGTTTCACCGTAGGCTCCGAAGGCATACCCCAATCGCGACTGCAGATGAATTCGATACTGTCGGAAGAGGTGCGTTTTGCCGTAGTTGCGTGACCGCTCTTTCTTGCAGAGCAGTCTTCCCGGATTACCGCAGGGCGCGATTCTCGCGTTGTCTTCTTCCCCCCGGTACCGGAGTCCATCTCAAGGTTGTCATACTTTTGCCTCCCTTGTGCGTTATGCCATGGGAGGGGTCGTTCCTCCATGGCGCCTTTTGCGTTGGGGACGCCGATTGGTGTAGGATGGCCCTGGGTTAGGGCGGAAACAAAGCAAGGAGAGCTATGAAATGCGACTGATTACGACGATGATGGTGTTTGCGGCAATTACAGTGTTGGCCTTGGGTTGCACTCCTCAAGACACGGCTATAGCAGCGAAAACCGATGCGGCGGCCAAGCCCGCTCAGACGGCGCCACCCGCCGCGAAACCGGCAACTCCAGCACCCAAACCTGCAACTCCTCCGGCCCCGGCGGCCAAACCCGCGCAACCGGCAGCCCCTGCGGCGGCGACGCCTCCCGCAGCCAAGCCCGCGCCCCCGGCGCCCCCGGCTCCTCCTGTGAAGAAAGCTCCGGCGGTGGATCCGAACCTTGTCGTCGGATGGGATTTCGTTCAGCTTCCCACGGAGAAGTGGGCGGGCGTGTATTTCCCGGGCGGCGGTCGTAACAAGTTCCCGCGGGGCGCGGCATTCACGTTGTGGGAAAGCGGAATGGGCCCGGAAATCGTGGGGCTGAATATGGATGCCGAGAAGCTGGCGACCATTCGTGTCGAACTCAGCGTCAGCCGCACCAAGGACGGCGAGAAGAAGACGCCGGTCAAGTTGTCCGGCTTGAAGGCCTTGTGGTCGACATCCGAATCGGGCAAGAACCCGTTCGGCAAGTGCAAGGGCGTTTCGTTCGAGGTCAAGGACCCGGCGAAGCCTGATGTATGGACTGCCACGCTGAAAGGCACGGACGGGTACAAGGGCAAGATTACGCGTCTGGGCATTGAAGTTGCACTGCCGGAAGCGCTCAAGGCGAGCGGCAAGGACCGCTATCACGTGGTCGTGAAGTCGATCGAGATCCTGAAGTAACGCGCGCTCGTGAGGCGCATCCTCTCGATCGCGCGATAGGAAACGAAATCAAGGGCGCCGTTTGCGGCGCCCTTCGTTTATGTGTATCGTGATGCGGAGGTGTGTCGAGGGGACTTCATGAAGGAGAGTACAAGAAACGCGTTGTGCCTCGGGGCGCTGGCAGGCATCGTGGTCCTCGGGGGAGCGTTGCGTTTTGCCAAGCTGGACGCGAGCCTCTGGCTCGACGAAATCCTGACCTATCAACGAGCGCGGTGCACGCTCGGGTACTGCGTGATGAATCTCACCACGCCGCTGCACGAGATGGTCACGCATTTCACGGTCAAACTTGGGCATTACGAAGTCTTCGTGCGCCTGCCGAATGTCGTGGCGGGCCTCTTCACGATCGCGTTGATGTACTTCGCCGCGAAGCCGCTGTACGGCCGGATGGCGGGACTGATCGCCGCCCTGCTGATGGCCGTATCCGCGTACCACGTCCACCATAGCCAGTACGCGCGCTATTACGCCTTCATGATGCTCGCGGGGGTGTTGTGGGTCTGGCTGATCGACCGGTGCGTGACGCGCGGCGGCGTTGTGAATTGGACCGGATTCGCGGCGGCGTGTTTCTTCGGGTTGCTGGTCCATCAGTTCAGCGTCCCCTTCTTGGCTGCGATGGGCCTGGGCGCTGCGGTCTGGGTCGTCTTCACCAAGTCCCTGCAAGGCGCGCGGCCGAAGCTCGCCAAACTGACGTTGCTGGCTCTGTGCGCCGTGATCGGATCGACGGGATATTTGGGCATTCTCGTCGCGCAAGGCAAAACGCCGCTCCAGAAACTGGTGGCTGAGAAGCCTTCGGACGGCGTCGGGCGCGAACCCGCGCCGAATCCGATCGAGGCCGAAACGCCTTCGCAACTTACGCCCAAAGACTATCTCCAATACTGGTCGGAGATGTTCACGTTCCAGCAAGAAGGTTGGAAGACCAAGTATCTCCTTCTCGCGCTGGGACTGTGCGGGTTCGTCGCGGTACTGCGAAGGCGGCCCTCATTTGCGATTGTGGCGTTCTCGACCTGTTGCCTGCTGCCGTTGCCGTTGTTCTTGCTGCGCGTGAGCCATCAGTACGGCAACCGGTATTTCAGCATGCTGGTCCCCATCGGCTATCTGCTGATCGCCGTGGGTATCGTGAGCGTCGCGCGTTTGGTCTCGTCGCGCTTGCCGCGGCGGCGTACCGTCGGAAATCTCCTCACCATCCCGCTGCTCGCGCTGCTCGCGCCAGGCACAGTCGACGCGCTTGAGCACTACTACCAATGGCAGCCCGCGTGGAATTGGAAGGAGGCGACGCGTTACATCACGCGGACGCTTACGCCCAACGACATCCTGTACTTCATCGACCCGGGACACACGCAGTTCAACATGACGATGACCGGCTTTTACTTCGAGTCGTTCCTGAAGAACTACGAGAAGTACCTTTTCTCAGTCCGGGAATACTTGGCGGATCTGGACGAAGCCGGGTTGCGGCGGCTGACGGCGGAGTACCCGGCGTCGACGCTGTGGTTCTGCGCCGAGACAGGACGCGAGTATCACGCCGGCCAGGTCCTCGACCGCGTGTGCAAGAACCGGCGTACCTTCAGCGGCGTAACCTTGTGGTGCCTGGGCGAACCTACCGAGAACATGATCGCGAACGGCGATCTCGAGGACCCCGCCGTGACGCCCGAAGGCCGGCCGGAGTTCGTCCAGGTCGTCGAAGGCCCGGAGGCCTTTGCCGGGAAACGGTGCGTGCGGCTGAGAGTGCCCGAGACCGATACGCAGCACGTCCAGTTCCGCGTCAACACGCCGGGGCATACGGTGCGCTGCATTGAGCGAAACCCGGGGTTTGAGGCCTGGAACGAAAACCATCCCGCGGGCTGGAACGTCCCCGGGCCTTCCGCGCCGTTCGTGCAGCGTTCGGCCGACGCCTACGCGGGACAGGCCGCGCTGGCGATGCTGGAATCGCCGGACCAAGTCGCCGTCGGACAGTCGTTCGACGAAGGGTATGCCTCGGGCAGCGTGATCGAGGCCAGCGCCCAGGGCAAAGCCGCCAGCCCGAACCAACTGGTCCTCGTGCTGGATTACGCCTGTGTCGAAGGGCAGAAGCACGTCGAAGCCCGTCATCCGGGCGGCGGGGTCTGGGCGCCGATGACGCTGCACGAGGAACTGCCGCGAAACGTCGTGCCGGGAAGCATCGCCTTGCGCATTCTGCGCAACCCCGGCCAGCCGGGAACGGTGGTAGTCGACGACGTCAAGGCGTCGCTTTTCGGGGTCCGGGAATCCCTGGACCCGACGAAGACGTACACCTTGTCGATGATGATGCGGTACGAGGGAATTCGTTCGCGTTTCGAGGCGGCGAATTCGTGGAGCGGGGCGTCGGTCATGATCTCGTATGCGCGGCCCGAAGGCGGCAGCGAGACGCGGCATCTGAAACGGTTCTTCGGCGACAGCCCGTGGCGCGCAAACGTCTTCCAGTTGAAGCCGGGCAGAGACCTTCCGCTCAACGCCTCCTGGCTGATGGTCACCGTGATCATTTACGGCCACGGAACGATCTGGCTCGACAACCTGCAACTAGAAGCCAAAGATCATCCCACGCCCTTTGTCAACGGCGTTCGGCTGCCGCACGACGAATTCCTCGCTCAGGGCTTGCCGGTCGACGGCTCCTGAGCGCGGCGGCGTTTCTTCCCAGGCTTCCCGATCACATTCTGCACCGCGCGTCCGGCGTTTCTTGCGGCTTTCTGTTTCCAGCGAGGCGGCGCCAGTGTCGCATTCCAAGCCTGATAGGCCTCGTCCAACTCCTTGAACTTCTCCGGTTGCTTCTCTGCGAGATCGTTGCCCTCGGCGATGTCCTCCGAAAGATGGTACAACCGCGCCTCGCCGTTCGCGAACCGTTCAAGCTTCCAATCGCCCATTCGAATCGCCGACTGCTCGCCAAAGCGCCAGAACAGGCGGTCGTGCGGCGCGCGCGCATCCTTGCCCGAGACATATGGCAGCAGGTCGACGCCGTCCAGATTTGCGCCTTGCGCGTCCGCGCCCACGGCAGCCAATATGGTCGGACAGATATCGAGCGAGATGACGGGCTGGCGGTAGACCGTTCCGGCCGGCACACGGCCTTTCCATTGGATAAGGAATGGAATGCGGATGCCGCCTTCGAGCACCTGACCCTTGTAGCCACGGAGGGGATCGTTTCTCGACGTCGTTTGCGGGGTCGGGCCGCCGTTGTCGCTGATGAAGAAGATCAGCGTGTCGTCCTCCAACCCCAAGTCGCGCAATTTCGCCAAGACCAGGCCGATACCGTCATCCATTGCCGACAGCATCGCCGCGTAGGTGTGGCGCTTCTTATCCTCAATTGTGTCGAACCGGCCGAGGTACTTGGTCAGGGATTGCAGCGGCGCGTGGACCGCGTTGAACGGAAGATACACGAAGAACGGCTCGTCCTTGTGCCGTTCGATGAAGTCCGCCGCATGCTGCGCAAAGGCGTCCGTCGTGTATTCGAGAGCACGCACGCGTTCCTCGCCGCTCAAAATCGGATTGGATTCGTCTGCTTCGGGGTCAAGATACGAGTGCGCCCCGCCCAGGAAGCCGAAGAACTCGTCGAAGCCCCGGCGTTGCGGGTGGAACTCGGGGCGATACCCGAGATGCCACTTCCCGAACATGCCCGTCGTATAGCCTGCCGTCTTCATGCGTGCGGCGATTGTGGTTTCGGTCAATGGCAAGCCGAATGCGGGGTCGGCCTCCTTGGCTGGTCCTGGGTTGAACTCGTGGCCGAAGCGTTGCTGGTAGCGGCCCGTCATGAGGCCGGCGCGTGTCGGGCTGCATACCGGGCATGAGACGTACCCGTCCGTGAACCGTACCCCGTTCGCGGCGATCGTATCGATGTTCGGCGTCGGAATATCCTTGCATCCCTGGCAACCCATATCCGCGTATCCGAGGTCGTCCGCAACGATGACTACCACGTTCGGCTTGCGCCCCGAAAGGGCGCCGCGTCCCGTCGTCGCGCAGCCCCCGAGCGCCGCCGCCGTGCCTGCCGCGCCCATCCAGCGAAGAAAGTCCCGTCGTTTCATGTCCCGTTCCTCCCAGTTGATGCCAGCATACACCCATCTCTCCAGACTGTCCAGGCCATTTTGGCCATACCCGAACAAGGTCGATACTGTAATGCCAATTACATTTCTGGCTCAGATCACACCGGGGTCAGTGTCTCCATCGAGGGGCATGGCATGCCTTGTGCGCGCCTCCGTACCCAGTGTCCGTATCTTCCTAACCCCTAACATGTTCTCAGGTTCCCAGTGAATACGTCATTCATTGAGCCCGGCGCGGGGTACCCCCATCGCAGGACTGAGAAAACGCTTGCATTCTCCGGGGATTTTGATACAATAGCAACGGGAAGCTGTGAATATGTGGGTCCTCTCATGAGGAAGTGGCTTGAGGCGCCAAGTTTATGAAGGAAGGAGGTGTCGCTCGGCAGGAGTTCTGGCAAGCGGGTGGGGCTGTGATTATTGGGCTGCTCTGCTCTCAAGTGTGGGTGTAGTATCGTTTGCCTTGATTTGGAAGGAAAAAGCGGTTTCACTTCACTAGGAGGATAGTGTGCAATGAAGAAACGTGGTTTTACACTCATCGAGCTGTTGGTTGTAATCGCAATCATCGGCATTCTCGCGGCCATTCTGCTTCCGGCTCTTGCCCGGGCGCGCGAATCGGCACGCCGCGCAAGCTGCGCAAATAACCTCAAGCAAATGGGTCTGGTCATCAAGATGTACAGCAACGAGTCCAAGGGCCAGATGTTCCCGACGCTCATGACGATCGACTGCGGCGGCAGCATGTATCCAGAGTATCATGCTTCGTTCGCGATCGGTATAAATCAGGTCTATCCCGAGTATCTTTCCGATGCATCGGTGACGCTCTGTCCGTCCGATCCGTCAGGGAGCAGTGTCGAGCAGCGCTACTCCAAGGCCAACGACATGGCGCAGGTGCACGTCGGGAATGGCGTGTATCAGAGCACTTCCGGAGTTCCCAACTCGGACTTCTATCCGTGTGAATTGAGTTCCGAATCATCCAGCTATAGTTATATGGGCTGGGCGTTCCACGTCGCGGGTATCACGGACAACGTGAATGTATACAACACGTTCTCCGAGGCGCTCGCCGCTTTGGCGACCAGTTCGCCGACCAATCCGTGGGGTACTCAGGTGGCCAATATCATCGGGCAAATGGTCAACGCCATGAGCGCCAACAACTTCGGCACTCTGAACGGGGACTTGACGTCGAATAGCGGCGATCCCGAGTTGACCATCTATCGATTGCGTGAAGGCATCGAGCGCTTCTTCATCACGGACATTAACAATCCGGCTGCCTCGGCGCAGGCCCAGAGCGAGATTCCTGTCATGAGTGACTGGGTCAATATCGTCGCTGGAGTAGGCACCAACTTCAACCACGTCCCGGGTGGTGCGAACGTGCTCTATATGGATGGTCACGTGGCCTTCATCCGTTACCCGGGTGAATGGCCTGCGAGTCCGTTGTTTGCTTGTGTAGTCGGTGGATATGGGAGTGGCGTTGGTATGCCATAAGCCAGGCACGTAGCGACAAGTAGCTTAGAAACGGAGGCGGACGAAAGTCCGCCTCCGCCTTTTCATCTGTGAGAACGCGGGTTCTTGGTTCAATAGGCATGGACTACTATGAGGGACGCGGGATCGCCAAGCAAAGTATAAGATAACGCGTCTTTGGTAAGACGTGTTGCCGTAGGGACTTCCGAAGGTTCATATCGCGCGAGGTCGTCAAGAATCTGCTTCGCGATTGAATCGGACGCGGATATCACATCGAGAGGCGAAGCAGCGATGTCGATCAGCGCGCGTTGCGCCTGTACTAACAAGGCTCCAATGGACAACTGAGTCGCGTCCTGCATCCCGCCGAGCATCTCGCGCGCCAGCAGGTAGTTTGAGAGGGGACTCATTGCGGCGCCCGAAGCGACTACGGCAGTAGGTCCTCCCGGACACGTGTACAGGATCGCTGCGAGACACTGAGGTCGACCTGCCTCTCTGTCCAAGCGACCGCACCTGCAGGCCAGGAGCGCCATCGGCGCCACGAGAATCGGACTGTCCATGACTCATGCGTATCTTCTTTCACCCGGGTGTGACATGTGCCGCTTGCCAAACCTGGTGTCCAGTATGGCGACAGGCGCGAAGGCCGGCCTGCCAGGATTTGAATAGGTTCAGCGCGGCAAGGCCTGGAGTGGGGGAAGGCCGAAGGTCTCGGTTTGGACGGTGTTGCCGGGGGTGAGGATATAGGTGGTGGCGGCGGCCGGGGCTTTGCCGGCGAGGACAGGGAACGGCGTGGGGGAGGGGGTATACACTCCATCGACGACTACGGCGAAGGCGAGGGGTTTGCCGGCGAGGATCTCGCGGATGCGTTTGACGCCTTCGATGGTCACGGCGGCATCGTCCGCGGTGCAATATACAACGAGCGCCGGGGTCTCTTTACGGGCTTTTCGGTCGGGGAGTTCGCCGCCGAGGAGACGATTCTCGTACCATTCGAGCGGCTTGCCGCGAAGGCTGATGCCGGGAGCGCCATCGGGTGCGGGAAGATCGCCGAGGTCTTTCGATCCGCCGAGGTCCACAGTTAGCGGCGTGACCGTGTCGGACGCTTTGTCGCCAAGGGACACGGTGACTTGGTGAGGCACCTGCGCGACAACGTAGTCCCAGCTAAAGCTGCCGTCAGGTCCGCTGACCGTACGCCAAAGCGGTAAGCCTTCTTCGCCGAACAATCCACCGACGACTGCCCCCTGGACGGGTCTGCCTTTGGCGTCGACGACGCGGCCCGTGACGCGGCCCCACGGGAAGAGTTGCACCTTGGCGTTGCCTTGGTCCTCGCGTTTGATGGCGAAGAGGGCGCCCAGCGGCTGCGAGGGGTGCTCGGCCATCCCGATGACAGCGCCGTCCGGCGGCAAGGACGCAAAGCGCAGCAGGGCCTTGCCGGTAGCGTCGGTGACGTTCCAGCCGAACTGGAGCGGACGCAGAACGCTAACGATGGCTCCAGCGATGGCGGTCATGGTTGCGTCGACGACCTCGACGGTACAGGTTGGGATCGGCGCGAGCCAGAAGGTCGGCAGGGCAAGGCTCTTGCCCTCGACGACTTGGACGCGCAAGGCGGGCTGTTCGGGGGCCTGGTATCCGGCGGCGGACTCGAGGTGGACGACGTTCTCGCCGTCCATCGCGGCGAGCGCGAACTCGCCCGTAGGTCCCGTGCGTACGACGGACGCGATGTTGCCCTGGGTGTCGAGCGAAACTCTGGCCCCGAGAATCGGTTTGCCCGTGACCGCGTCGCAGACTTTGCCTTGGATGTGGCCGACGCCCGCGACGTAGATCTTGAGGCGCGGGAGTGGCTCGGCGCCGCTGATGGTCAACTGCTGCCATCCGGGGCTGCGCAATGCCGCGGTCGTCGCCTGGAAGAGGTACACGCCCGGTTTAAGGCGCAGCGCGAAGGACCCGGAACCGTTGGTCATTGTGACCGCGGTATCGTGGGGCGGCTGAGCGTTGCGGATGATGACCGGGGCATCGGCGAGCGCCGTCTGGCCGTCACGGAGGATGACGCCGCCTTCGACCATCATGCCTTCGTAGAGTACGATGTTCACGCCGGACGCGCCAACGGCAATCCCGTCGGTGGCTTCTTGCGCGAAATTCGGATGGGCAATCTTAAGGGCGACGCTGCCGCCTTCGGGAACGCGCGCGACGGCCAGGCGGCCTTCGGCATCCGATACGGGCTCGTCGAATCCGAGGGCCTTCATCTTGGCAAGGGGAATGCCGACCTTGGTCGTTCCGAGCAGACCGATGCGCGTCACGCGCGCGCCTCTTACGGGATGCTTCTTGGCGTCAGTTACAACCGCGGTGATAGTCCCCGCGCGTTCCAGGCGAATCACAAGGCCGGAGGCCGTCGGGTCGGCGACGGTCGCGCCGCCGAACGCATGATCATCCGCGATGGCGAACACGCCGATGGGCGTATCGGTGAAATCCTTGTCGAACTGCCAGGAACCGTCCGAGGCCGCGGCGGTTTCCATCAACGCGCCCGCAAGCCCCGCCTCGGCGAACACCCGCGCGCCTGCCAGCGGCTTGCCGTCGGAGTCGACCACACTCCCGGAAAGCGCGAAGGCTGGAACAGCGGCGGTGAGCAGCGCGAGAAGAAGCAGCATCCGGATGTTTCGCACGGGCGTATCCTCCACTGGCATAGCGAGTCAAACCTTGCAACTGTTGAGACGCTCTGTCGTGCTTGTCCTGCCCTGTAAATCGAATCCCAACCTCCTGTCATTCTGAGCGAAGCGAAGAATCCCGGATGGAACCGAGGCTGTGACTGCCATGAGATTCTTCGCTTCGCTCAGAATGACAGGTGGTCGGGTTTCTGTTTTCGAGGCAGCACGATTACGAGCACGAATGAATGCTATGAAGTCTTCTTGCCTCGCATGCGCAAGCGGACGGCCCACGTCGTGATCAGCATGGCGGCAACCGCCGACGGCACGGGAAGAATCAGCACGATCTTCACGACGCCTATCACGGGCCACAGCATCACACGCGTGCACGCCGCGAGGAATGGGCTGGCGGCGATGACATCGGCGATCGCCGGGCTGACGCAATAATACGCGTCGACGAACGCGGTACCGATCGCACTGTGCAGCAAATACCCGTCGCGAAATGCGCGCAACGTGTCGACCGCGCCAGCCATGGGCGTGCCATAAGCGGCGGTCGCAATGAAGCACGGCCCGCCGTGGCCCAAGATCGACGACGCATCGAAATCGACGTGCAGAAGAAACGCGACGCAAATACCGATCGCCGCGCCGACGGCAAAGACGGAAGCGATGATGTAGCCCAGCGGGCTGCCGGCAATTTCGCCTTCCCCTTCTCCTTCGCCCTCGCCTTCTCCCTCCCCTTCACCCTCGCCTTCGCCGGACGCAATCTTGTACGGCGCAAGAAGCGAACGGCCTGCCAGATCCATTTCGATCATGGTTGGGGTGCCGAAAAAGTTGGAGACAGGAGCCGATCCCCAAGCGCCAGTCCCTACGACGGCCTCGGGGCCGTTGTCGCCGGTCTCTACGGTTGCCGGGAACGAATAGAGGTCCACGCTGTCGCCCACTTGCAGCGTGACACCGTCTATGCGCAAATGGATAGGATGGGCCACAAGCCGGGTCGTCGGGATCTGCTGGAACGTCGCGCCCGCGTCGGTGCTCACGATCACGTCGATCAGCATGTACTTTGCCCTCGTCACGAACGTGTACGAAGGTTCCGTGCCGACGAGGGCCGCCTGTTCCGAGCCGAGCAACGTATCGAGATTGTCCGCCACCATCACGATGAGCATCCCTATCTCATCGGCTCCCAGCATCTCCCCCGACATCGTAGCGCTGACTCTTCGGCCCGGATCCCCCGGATCGTGCAACGAGACCACTACCGGCGAGTGGGCGAAATCGTCCGCCGTGCCGCCGTTCCATCGCGCCATGCCTACGAGACGGGTCGGAAATCCCCCGCCGAAGCGCACCTGAGAAAACCAGTGATCGTCGTTGCCGGGCAGCGCGGTGGCCGGATCGTCCGGCAGGCCGTTGTTGTCGCTGTCGGCCGCGGAAGTCACGGGAAAGATATTGAAGTTCGACGCCTTAGTGTAGGTTGCGTCCGCGGCCGCGATGCTCTGCGCTGTAGCCACCAAGGTGTGAACGCCTGGCAGGAAATAACTCAAGCGGCCCACCGTTACCGCTGTGGTAAACGGAGGCGATGTGACGGTCGCCACAGGCGAGGTATCGAGCGTGAACTGCACGCTCTCCGTATCGGTCTCGCAATTGGTTTGCGCGAAGAGCGGCAGCGGAAGGTCGAACGCAGTATTGGCCGGCGAGTCCGTGAAGTAGATGGTGCTGCCATCGCGCGGGAACGTGATGACGAAGTCGGTAAGCTGGCAGGCCTTCTCCGAATGAGCCGCCACCGCCGCCATGACCGCCAGCAAAGGAAGCACGCACCGTGCCGTCCGTATACCCATGAATCGACTCCTCCTCGACGCGCCGCCCGCGCGGCGGTCCACCGTCTTCCAGCATAGACAGAACGCGAGCCTGGTGCAAACGGATGACCTCGGGGCGAGACGTAGACTGAAGCCGGGCGCTTTCCCTGGGTAACAAGTCCGAACTTAAGCAACTTACAAAAGACAAAGACTGAGCGAAAAACGGGGACTGACTCGCGTTTCGGCAGTTTGAAACGCGTGTCTGTCCCCGCTCTTCGCGGCAATTCGCGCAAGGAACAGGACACACGTATGGAGGATTGTTGCGTTAATAGACGCGGCTGCCCTTCGTCGAAACGACGGCTGTCCCGTTGCGCCGAACGCTGAATCAGGCGCTTTCGCCGTTGAGCATTTCCTGGACGACCGCCACGAGCTGCGCGCGCTCGACCGTGGTCTGGCCCGCCTTGCCCGCTTTGCGGAAGGCTTCGCGGTCCTGGATGTCCTTGCGCTGCGCCATGCCCGCGCGCAGGTCTTTGATGCTCACGGTGCCCTGGGCGACTTCGTTCTCGCCAAGGATAACGGCTACGGGGACCTGCCGCGCGTTGGCGAGCGACATCTTGTCGCGAAGGCCGACGCCGTCTTCGCCGATGAAGACTTCGGTGGCAATGCCCGCGCGGCGCAGGTCGCCGGCGACACGGAGTTGCTCGGTGTAGGACACGCCGGGCGTGGAAACCACCATGACTTGCGTCAGCGTCCGCTCGGCCGGGACTTTGCCCGCGCGCTGCAGCGCTTCCATGAAGCGGTCGAGCCCGATCGAGGCGCCCGTCGAGGGAATGCTGTCATCCATGAATCGATGGACGAGGCCGTCATAGCGCCCGCCGCCCAGCACGCTCCCGCATTCGGGAGCGCCGGTGATGACTGCTTCAAACACGGGGCCGCTGTAGTAATCCAGTCCGCGCGCGAGGCTCGGGTCGAACGTGGCATCGAGTTCGTGCACGCCGAGGCTGTCGAGGCACGCCGCGAGTTCCTTCATCTCCGCGATCGCTTCGTCGCTCTGCGCGCCGCTGGGCAACAGCTTGGCCGCCGCTTCGAGCACGGCGTTGCGCGAATCGCCGGTCACGGAAATGAACTCGACGATCTTGTCGATGGTCGCGGGATCGAGTCCCACGCCGCGGATCGGATCGCCGGATTCGTCGATACGGCCTTCGCCCAATTCCTTGCGGATATTGTCCATGCCGACTTTCTGGAGCTTGTCGACCACGCGCAGGATCTGCTTGTGCTGCTCGAAGTCGGCAATGCCGCATCCGTACAACAGCGCGTCCACCAGCTTGCGGTCGTTCACTTTGATCTCGAACTCGCGGACGCGTGTGCCACCTTCGTCCGAATTGACGAGGCCCATCGCGCGCATGACTTCACTCATGGCCGCGACGATCTCTGCGTCGACGGCGACGGACGTCGAGCCGGCCGCGTCGATGTCGAATTGCGTGAACTGGCGGAAACGACCGGGCCCGGGCTTGTCCGCACGGAACACGGGGCCGATGTGGTAGCGGCGGAAGGGGAGCTTGAGCTGGTCGCGGTATTGGGCGATGACGCGCGCGAACGGGACCGTGAGGTCGAAGCGCATGGCGACGGCTTCGCGCTCAGGGCTTTCGAGGCGGAACAGTTGCTTGTTCGCTTCCTCGCCGCCCGTGCCGACAAGCGTGACGAGGTGCTCGAGGATCGGCGTGTCGATCTCGACAAAGCCGTACCGCTGATAGATCGCCTTGATCTTCTGCACAATATCGTCGCGCAAAGCCATGGATTCAGGCAGATAATCCTGGAATCCCTTCAACGTTTGCGGCGTCACCAACGCTCTGGCGCTCATGAAAGCCTCCTGTTTCGATTCCGCGAGCCTTTCATGCACCCTGGGAGGACGCGAGCGAGGCTCTAAAGAAATGGTACCGGGAAAGGGGGTCGAACCCTTGACCTCTGGATCCACAATCCAGCGCTCTAACCAACTGAGCTATCC
>CAYOCT010000064.1:0-38159 GCA_964402555.1 uncultured Nitrospiraceae bacterium
GCCTGCTGGGCAAGACGTTCATGGCCCAGTTCGTATGCATCGGGATCATCGGCGGGGCCGGAATCGGCCTGGCCTATGTCGTGCCGATTGCCGTGGGCGTAAAGTGGTTCCCGGATAAGAAAGGCCTGATCACAGGTCTGGCCGTTGCGGGGTTTGGATTTGGGGCGACGTTGTGGGTAAAGCTTGCCGGTGGTTTCAAATCGTTGCTGTGGGTGGTGCCTTGCGACTTTTCGGGTCTTCTCTCGACGCTGCATCTGGGCGGTTTGCCCGGCGTGCAAAGCGTGTTCCTGGTGTACGGCATTGTGTTTCTGGTATGCGTGGTCTTGGGCAGCCTGGTCATGGTCAACCCGCCCGCGGGCTATAAGCCGAAGGGTTGGACGCCTCCTCCGGCGACGGCAGCCGCTTCGGGCGCGCTCGATCTGACCAGCGGCGAGATGCTGGGCACGCCGCAGTTCTACTTGTTGTTCTTGACGTTCATGGCAGGCGCCATGGCGGGCTTGATGGTCATCGGCTGCATCACGCTGTTCGGTATCGACGCCTTGCGCGCGTCGGGCGCGGCAACGGACCCGAAAGTGGCCGCGGCGATCGGCGGCACGGCGATGGCGCTGCTGGCCATCTTCAACGGTCTTGGCCGCATTGTCTGGGGTATGATCTCCGATAAGATCGGGCGCAAAGCCGCCATTATCACGATGTCCACGTTCCAGGGCATCATGATGCTGGTGTTCTACAAGCTCGGCGGAACCGCCATGGGACTGACCGTGGGCGCGTGCATCATCGGCTTCAACTTCGGCGGCAACTTCGCCCTGTTCCCGGCGGCGACGGCTGATTACTTTGGCAACAAGAACGTCGGCCTCAATTACGGCTGGGTGTTCTTGTCGTACGGTGTCGGCGGTATCGTCGGCCCGATGATCGCCGGCCATTTCAAGGATGCGGCGGCGCTCGCGAAGAAGGCCGCCGAAGCGGCAGGACAGGCGCAGGCTGCCAGCGCAAGCGCGTGGCTGACGCCGTTCGTCATTGCGGGCGTGGCGTGCCTTGTGGGCGCGGTGCTCGCCATGATGCTCACACAGCCGAAGGCCAAAAAGGCCTAAGACCCTATCGACACATTCAGGGCCAGCCGCAGATTGTGCGGCTGGCCTTCTTTCTTTGTTGCCGGGTTGCGTTTCGGCGAAGGGTCCAGTAGGCTCTCTTCCCAACGGACCCGTCTGGTTCCCAAGCTGTGCTTGGGAACCTCCTTGAGCGGGAAGCTTCGCTTCCCGGATCGCGAAGTACAACTTCGCGAGCACGTGCGTTCCCAAGCACAGCTTGGGAACGAGATGGTCAAGATGGTGGAACGAGGTGGTGGAGAAAAGTCTGTAATGGCGCGGTATCGGTTTCTGACGGATTACGTCGGTCTCGCTCTGGTGCTGGTCCTCTTGGTACTGGTCTTCGGAGCTTCGTCGCAGCACTTCCTGACGCTGAACACGTTCAAGAACATCGCCAACCAGATCCCCGATGCGATGGTGGTCGCCGTGGGCATGACCTTCGTCCTGATTATCGGAGGCATCGATCTTTCGGTGGGTTCCGTGCTCGCGCTGAGCGGGGCCATGCTGGGCGTCTGCCTCGCAAAACTTCACTGGCCCATGCCGATCGCCATCCTTGCGTGCACGGCCACAGGCCTCGCATGCGGCCTTCTCAACGGCTTCGTCGTTATCCGATGGCAACTTCCATCGTTTATCGTCACGCTGGGTATGCTCGAGATCGCGCGGGGCGGCGCGTACTTGCTGACGCGCTCACAGACGCAATACATCGGCGGCAGCGTCGAGGCGATCTCCGAATGGTCGGTGTTCGGCCTGTCGTTCCCATTCCTGCTGGCCCTGGGCGTCGTGGCGGCAGGCCACATCGCGCTCATGCGCACCGTGTTCGGACGTCACGCGCTGGCGCTTGGAGCGAACGCGGAGGCGGCGCGCTTGTCCGGCATCCGTACCCGCGCGGTGACGCTCGCGGTATTCGTCGCGAGCGGCGTGCTCGCCTCGGTCGCCGGCATCATCCAATGCGCGCGGCTGGGCGCGTCCGACCCGAATGCGGGCGCGGGCTTTGAACTCCAGGCGATTGCCGCCGTCGTCATCGGAGGCACGAGCTTGATGGGCGGACGCGGTTCCGTCATCAATTCCTTCTTCGGCGTCCTGATTATCGCCGTGCTGGGCGCGGGCCTGTTCACGATCGGCGCACAGGAATCGACCAAACGCCTGGTAACGGGCTGCGTGATCGTCGCGGCGGTCATCCTCGATTACTACCGCAATCGCCTCAGCCGCGCTTAGGTGGCGCGTGCGCTGGGTGCGCATAGGGCGGTATAATCGCGCCAAGGAACGAATGGAAGGAATCCCAAGCCATGTTGACTCGCGACAATGTAGCCCTCGTCGTCATCGATTTCCAGGACGGGCTGTTGCCCACGATCCCACGCGCCGACGCCGTCATGACGTTGGCGGTCAAACTGATTCGCTTCGCGCGGCTGCTCGAACTGCCCATCCTGTGGACCGAACAGTATCCGAAAGGCCTCGGTGTGACGAATGAAAGAATCGCGAAGGAACTCGACGGCGTGCCGGCGATGGCCAAAGTGGCGTTCGGTTGTTTCGGCGACGCCGCTTTCGAGCAAGCCGCCGCGGCAACGGGCCGCAAGCAGCTTCTGGTCACGGGAATCGAGGCGCACGTGTGCGTCATGCAAACGGTGCTGCGCGGCCTCGATCTCGGTTACGAGGCCTACGTACCGAACGATGCGGTCGCGTCGCGATGCGAGAGCGACTATCGCGCGGGAATCGACCGCATGAAAGCGCACGGGGCTGAAATCGTAACGACGGAGATGGCGATCTTCGAGATCCTGCGCGCCGCGGGCACGCCGGAGTTCAAGAAGGTATTGCCGCTCATCAAGCAGGCATAGACGAAACTCGAAGGAGAGGACGACGATCATGTTGGATTATGTGTGCGTGGCCGCGATGGTGTTGGGCGTGTCGATGAGCGCGTTTGCGCAAACGAAGGTCGTGCGTTTTGACGACGATGGTATGATCACGGTCGACGGCAAGCGGACCCTCATCATCGGATCGTATTACGAGGCGAAGTCCGACCGGCCCTACGCCGAGATGAAGGATGCCGGCTTCAATCTGGTCCATGCCAAGAACGATCCCGCGGCGCTTGACAAGATCCACGCCGACGGTCTGATGACGTGGGTGACGGTGGGCGCGATCGATCCACAAAAGAAAGAGGCGTCGTCGCAAGCGGTCTCCGACGCAGTAACGAAAGCCAAAGACCATCCCTCGCTCGCGTTCATCGAGACGGTGGATGAACCCGCGTGGACCTACTTGAAGCCCGAGACGCGCGTGCCGTGGCAGGATCTCGCGGATACGTTCGCCGTGATCAAACAGGCCGATCCCAACCATCTCGTCTATACGAATCAAGCGCCGACGAATCTCGTGAAGACGCTCAAGCAATACAACGCGGGAACGGACATCGTGGCATGCGACATTTATCCCGTCAATCCGGGCGGGCTCGGCGCGATGTATGCCCTGTTCCCCGATGGCAACCAGGGCGACCTGAACAACGAGCACATCAGCCAGGTCGGCGAATACGTCGACAAGATGCGGCAGGTCACGGGTCCGAATCGTCCGCTGCTCATGGTGCTGCAAGCCTTCGCGTGGGCCGGACTCGAAGACGAACTCGGGATCAAGGAGCGCCGCGAAGAGAAGATCCTCTATCCGACGTATTCCGAGAGCCGATTCATGGCGTTTCAATCGCTCATTAAGGGCGCGAACGGCATTATCTATTGGGGCAGCCATACGATGCCGCAGCCTTCCCAGCCGTGGGAGGATCTGAAACGGGTCACTCGTGAAGTCGCGGATCTTGCGGAAGTCCTGGCCACGCGCGCGGTCGTGCTGCCGTTATCGCTCGACTATCACGAGATGGGCCATTCGGTGGACGATGGCGTTCAGACGCTTGCGAAGGAGAAGGATAGCCTCCTGTACCTCTTCACGTGCAACGCGGACAAGAATCTCTGCAAGGCCACCGTCTCGGGATTGGGCGATTGGACGTCCTGCACGGTGCTCAACGAGAACCGTACGCTGCCGGTTGAGAAAGGATCGATTACGGATACGTGGCGCCGGTTCGACGTGCACGTATACCGCTTCGAGAAATAGCCCCAGGCGGGATCAATCGTCGTAATGCTCGGGGTGGGATGTGGGCGTGACTTTGGGCGTATCCTCAGGCACGTCCTTAGGCGCGTCCTCCGCAGGTTGGGCTGTTTCCTCGGGCTTTGCCGCCGCGCCTGCCGCCTCTTCAGGTCCGTGTTCGTCCGTGTCCGTCCGTGTCTCCCCTTCCGAGGCTGTGGCCGTTTCAGGCTTCTCGTCGTCGATCGAGGCGACCGCCTTCGCCAGATTCTCGACGTAGTCCTCGGGATTGTACTGCGAGAGTTTTCGGATCTCGTTCTGGACGGGTTTGAGTTCGCTGGCCATCTCGCGCTTGATGTCGTCGACATAGCCGCGCAGGTCGCGAAACGCGCGCATGGCGATCTTGGCGAACTCGGGAAACTTTTCCGGGCCGAGCACCACCAGCGCGACACCGGCGATGATGATCAATTCGCCCATGCCAATATTGCCGAACATCGTCTTATCCTTCTATCGGATCAGGCCTTTTCCGCCTGTTTCTGTTTGCGCCGCACCACAAGGTACGAAAGCCAGATGCTCACCTCGTACAAGATGACCATCGGGATAAGCATCATCGTCATCGAGATTGGATCGGGAGGCGTCAGGATGGCCGCGGCGACGGCCATGACCACGATCGCAAGCCGCCGAAACCGCTTCAAGGTCTGCGGCGACAGCAGCCCAAGGTACACGAGCACGAGCGCGACCATTGGAAACTGGAACGCCACGGCAAACCCGAGCAGGCCCAGAATAATCTGCGAGACGGTCTCGTTCATCCTAAGCTGGAATTCGACGCCCGGCGGCACCCACTGCATCAAGTAGGGCAGCACGAGGGGGAAGACTCCGAAGTACGCCACGCCCACGCCCGCAATGGCAAAGAAGGCGCAGCCGAACAGCAGCACCTGCACGAGTCTGCGCTCATTAGGTTTCAATCCGGGAAAGATAAATGCGCACAGTTGATAGATGACAAACGGCAACGCCAGCAGCAACGCCGCGTAGCCGGCCAGCTTCAGCTTGACCAGGAACGGTTCGAGCGGATTCAGGACAGTCCACTTGGGCCCTTTGGGCGCGGTATCCGCCGGGGCGCCTGCCGCCGGAGCGCCCGTCGCAGGAGCGCCCTCCGCAGGAGCGCCTTCGGCGGGCGCATTCTCGGCGGGTTTGGCGTGCGGCACGATAAACGACAGAATCCCCGCGTTACTCAGCGGAGTCAAGGGCCGTTGCAACGCGGCAAACAAGTAGTCGGAAAACGCGTAGCAGATGAAGAACGCTACAAACACCGACAGCCCCGAGCGAATGAGGCGCACGCGCAATTCGCCCAAGTGCTCGGTAAATGTCATGCGCGCCTCGTCATCGACAGGCGTATGCGTGGAACCATCTTTAGTGGGCAGACGTAACACTCTTGCCTCGCGGGACCGTTCAACCTAAATAGGGCAGTCAGAATTCAGAAGACAGGATTCAGAATGTTGACATTGCTGGATTTGCATATGAGACTCTGCGACGTTTGCGTCAACCCAGCAGGTGAACGCTTTCGTGATTGAAAAACCACCGTAACCCCTTGCCATTCTGAATTCTGATTCCTGACTCCTGAATTCCCATCGTCTTTTCTAGGTTCAACCGGACTTAGTTTAGATCATACCACGTTGGGGGCACACCAGAACACTTCTCGCTGGAGGTTCGGCGCGGCGCTACACCGCCCCGCCGACACACAGGCTACGGGGGAATCCTGAATCCCGCCCGTTGAGGGTTTGGACTACATAGTTGCCGGAGGAGTTTCCCCGGCTTCGCTTTCGCTGAACGCGGGCCGGGGTCCTTTGCCTTCGACGTATTCCTTAAGAGCCTTGCCGGGCTTGAAACTCGCGACTTTCTTCTCGGCGATACTCACTTCCTCGCCGGTCCGCGGATTCCTGCCGGTCCGTGCGTCGCGCTTCTTGACCTCGAAGACGCCAAAATTGCGAATCTCGAGGCGATGGCCATCACGCAGACATTCCGTGATGGCATCCAGCGTGGCTTGGACTACGCTGGACACTTCGTCCTGGGTATACCCCAGGCGCTCCGCTACCGCTACCACCAGTTCTCGTTTTGTCACGGGTCTCTCCTTTCGCGTGGACTCTCCTCGGCGGAACCCTCACGGCTCCGCCCCCACAATCGAAAGCCTGATCTATTGCGGCGTTACATTGAAACTCGTGCCGAATATCTTGTTGATTGCGTCGAGATACATATTGCGCAATCCGGGAACGAAGGCGATCACGGCGACCACGCCTGCCAGCAAGGCCACGATCATTAGATTCTTCTTGGCCTTATCGGACAGTCCGCCGCCGCCCACCGGTCCCATGGCAGCGCCGCCCGACGGCATCAGAAACACCTTCTCGCCTGACTCGGCGCGGCCTTTCTTATCTTCCAGCGAACCCAGTGTCTCGTTAATCGAAATAAACGCGCGATGCCATTCCGTCTGCATCTTCTTGACGGCGACTTCGGACTGCGAATGAATGGTCTCGAGGCTGGTCGCGCCCGCGATGATATTCATGAGGTTCTGATCGATGCCATAGTCCGACTGGAGGGTATCCTTCAAGACGCGGTGTTCGCGGGCGAGTTTGCTCTTGATCTTCAGGAACTGGTTCTCGAGCTGGGCCTTGTTGGCGCCGGGATTGGGATATGCGCTCAAGATCTGGTTGAAGAGCAGCCAGTCATTCATGAACTCGCGGCATAGCTCTACACGTTTCTCCAGCGCTTCGACAATCTTCAGTTGCTTCTTGTTCAGTGCCATGCAATCGCCTCTCCCACTGCGTTGGTCGCCCCACTGGAGTGTCCAATGTACCACAACCGGTGGGCGAAGTCAAACGATTATGCATCTAACTCTGTGCGGCGCAATGCTTATCGCGATGCCCGCCGCGACGCTTCATGTCGAGGGACATCGAGTACGGCTAGGTTCAAATGTCGCACTGACCGCGCGCGAGAAGCCTCTGCGCCACACGAACGGACCTCATTGTGTCGAACTCCGAAAACTGTGTATTGACAACTTGTTATGGTAAACTCAACCTTGTTGAGAGACTAAGCGTCTTGACCACGCCGAGACGCCGGATTCTCGGAGGATCCCCCCGGACCGGCATTCGTAACATTCCACCTTAAAATGAGTTACGACCACAAATCACCTGGTGAAACTACCGGTTAACTGACCTCGACCAGGGTGTGGATAACTTGTGGAAAAACTGCTCTCGAGGTTGTTCATCTTTCCGCGTTAATCCGGTTTTTCCTGAAAAACATCGCCGCAGAAAAACCGGACTCCAACGCCCGCCCTCCCACTCAATAGTGAGCCAAGCCACGCGCTGGGGATGACCTAGAACAGTCCGGCGTTGCGCCGCACGCGCAACCGCAACGCATTCAATTTGATGAACGCGCCGGCGTCAGCCTGCTGATAAGCGCCCGCGTCTTCCTCGAACGTCGAGATCTTCTCGTCGTATAGCGACCTCGGAGCTTTGCGCCCGACGACATCGCAGTTGCCTTTGAACAACCGGACGCGCGCGGCGCCGGTAACGTTCTCCTGCGTCTTGCGCACGAAGTCCATCATCAGACTCATTTCGGGCGAATACCAGAAACCGTTGTAAATGAGTTGCGCGATCTTCGGCGACATCTGGTCGCGCGCCAGCATGACCTCGCGGTCCATCGTAAGCGATTCGACAGCGCGATGCGCCTTGTACAGGATCGTGCCGCCTGGAGTCTCATACACGCCGCGCGACTTCATGCCCACGAACCGGTTCTCGACCATGTCTACCCGGCCGACGCCGTTCGCGCCACCCAGCGCGTTCAGTTTCGCGAGCAGGTCCGCCGCGGACAGGCGCACGCCATCGACTGCCACCGGCACGCCTTCCTCGAACTCGACTTCGACATACGTTGGCGCGTCGGGAGCTTTGCGCGGGTCGACGCTCAACACGAACATATCTTCCGGCGGTTCCGCCCACGGATCTTCGAGGATGCCGCCCTCGAATGAAATGTGCAGCAGGTTGCGGTCGGAACTGTAAGGCTTTGCGACCGTAGTCGGAACGGGGATGCCGTGCTGCTGCGCGTAGTCCATCATCTTCGTGCGGCTCGTAAGGTCCCATTCGGGATCGCGCCACGGCGCGATGACGCGGCAGTTCGGCTCAAAGGCGTAGTACGTTAACTCGAAGCGGACCTGGTCGTTGCCTTTGCCGGTCGCGCCATGCGACACCGCGTCGGCCTTCTCCTTGCGGAGAACTTCGATTTGGCCTTTGGCGATCAGCGGCCGCGCGACACTTGTCCCGAGCAGATAGAACCCTTCGTAGATCGCGTTGGCCATCATTGTCGGGAACACGAAGTCGCGGACGAATTCTTCGCGCAGGTCGTCGACGTACACTTCGCACGCGCCGGTGTTGACTGCTTTCTGGCGAGCCGGCTCCATCTCTTCGCCCTGGCCGAGGTCGGCAATATAGGCGACCACGTCCGCCTTGTATGTTTCCTGCAACCACTTCAAAATGACCGAAGTGTCCAACCCGCCCGAGTACGCCAATACGATCTTCTTAACCTTGCCAGCCATGTGTGGAACTCCGTTTACGCTACTTCATGAGCGTGACCATTACTGCCTTTTGAACGTGAAGGCGGTTCTCCGCCTCGTCGAATACAATGGATTTCGGACTGTCGATTACGTCGTCCGTAACTTCGCTGCCGCGGTGCGCCGGAAGGCAATGCATGAAGATTGCGTCGTCCTTGGCGAACTTCATCAGGTCGGCATTGACCTGATACGGAGCGAATACCTTCGCGCGAGCGTCGGCTTCGTCTTCCTGGCCCATGCTGGCCCAGACGTCCGTATAGACCGCGTCGGCGTCTTTGACGCCCGCGGCGACATCGTGCGTCACGACGATGGACCCCTTGGCCTCGCGCTGCGACCACGCCAGGATCTCGGGGTCAGGCTCGTAGCCTTCCGGGCACACGAGCGCAAGTTCGATGGGAATGCGCGCGGCGAAATGCGCCCACGACGCGAAAACGTTGTTGCCGTCGCCGACGAACGCGACTTTGAGTCCTGTGAAGTCGCGCTTGTGGTCGCGCAGCGCCTGCGCGTCCGCGAGAATCTGGCACGGATGCTCGCGATCGGTCAGCGCGTTGACCACGGGGACCGCCGCGTATTCCGCGAGTTCGATGAGATGATCGTGGCTGAACGTCCGCGCCACAATGCCGTCCACCCAGCGCTCGAGATTGCGCGCCATGTCCGCCACCGATTCGCGTTCCCCTAGCCGCGTCTGATAGAACAGCCCGTGCCCGCCCAGATGGAAAATGCCGATCTCGAACGTCACTCGCGTGCGCAGACTGGGTTTCTCAAAGATCATGGCAATCGTCCTGCCTTCGAGCGGACGATACGCCTTCCGATCCCAATGCCATTGCCGCAATTCGTCGGCAAGGTCCAACAGTCCAATAATTTCATCCGCGGAACAATCGGCCAGGGAAAGGAAGTCCTTCATCGTTAGGCTCCCAGCAGTGCGTCAAGCGTCTTGACGACCCGGTCCACGTCGTCCTTGGTGATAATGAGCGGCGGGATGAAGCGCAGGACGTTCGGCCCGGCGGGGCCGCACACGATGCCCGCGTCGATCAGTTTCCCGACGAGGCCCGCCACGGCGTCCTTCATCTCGATGCCTACCATCAGCCCTTTGCCGCGCACGTCGACGATCTGATTGTGTTTCTTCGCCAGGCCGCGCAGGCCCGCGAACAGATACTCGCCAATCGCGGCGGCCTGTTCGATGAACCCGGGTTTCGTCAATGCCTTGATGGTGGCCACGGCCGCCGCGGTGCTCAGCGGATTGCCGCCGAACGTGCACGCGTGCATGCCGGGCGTGAATCCCGAACTGGCTTCTTCGGTGCAGCCCATCGCGCCGATCGGTACACCGTTGCCGAGGCCTTTCGCGAGCGTCATGATGTCCGGCGTGACGCCGTAGTGCTCGTGGGCAAACAGTTTGCCCGTGCGGCCAAGGCCCGTCTGCACCTCGTCGAAGATCAACAGCACCTTCTTCTCGGTGCACAGCTCGCGCACCTGTTTCAGATAGTCTTCGTCCGGCATGCGCACGCCGCCCTCGCCCTGGATCGGCTCGAGGAGCACCGCGCCTACGTCGGGCGTCAGCGCGGCGCGAAGCGCGTCCATATCGCTGAACGCGACATGGCTGATGCCCGGCATCAACGGCTCGAATCCCTTCTGATACTTGGGCTGGCCGGTCGCCGTAATCGTCGCGAGCGTGCGGCCGTGGAAGGACTGGTGCGCGGCAAGGATCGTCGGCTTGAACTGGCCTTTCTCGTACCAGTACCTGCGCGCGATCTTGATCGCGGCCTCGTTCGCCTCGGCCCCGCCGTTGCAGAAGAACCAGCGGTCGGCAAACGAATGCTGGCACAACAGCGCCGCCAGTTCGACCTGCGGCTCGATATAGTAGAGATTGGAGACGTGAACGAGCTTGCGTGCCTGCACGCAGACCGCCTCGGTGACTTCCGGATGGCAGTGGCCGAGATTCACCACGGCGATCCCCGCGAAGAAATCCAGGTACTCCCTGCCGTCCGCGTCCCAGAGCTTCGCACCTTCGCCTCGGACAAACGCGATCTTCCGCGCGCCATAGGTGTTGATAATGTGCTGGTCGTTAAGGCCGATAATCTCGCTCGTGTTCATTGAAAAAACCTCTCCCCTACTCTGCTGTTTGGATATCCTTACTTCGAGTTATGCGCATCGCCGGCAGTCTCTGGCGGACACCGGTCTCTAATCTTTGCTCTTGGTTGACGACGAGGCGGGCTTGGATTCGGACTTGCTTTCCGTCTTGGTCTCCGTCTTAGCCTCGGACTTGGCCTCTCCTCTGGGCTCCGATTTGACTCCGCCCTTCCCGTTTCCTTTCTTATAATCGGTCTCGTAGAAACCCGACCCCTTGAAGATGATGCCGGCGCCTGTTCCAATCAGACGTTTGCATCCCCCGCCGCATTCGGCGCACTTTACGCGCGGCTTGGCCGACATGGCGTGAAAGACGTCGACCGTCGCATGGCAGTTCTTGCACTGGTACGTATACGTTGGCACTTCCCAACACTCCCAAATCCACGATACTGTGTAGAAACGCGTAATTTAGCATGTTATGGGGAGGAATGCAAAAGAAAACGCGGCGCTGTCGCGTGTTCGCGCGCGATACGACCTCGCGCCGCCGCTGCTACAGAGCAATGTGCAAGCCCGCATTGTTCATACTCCCGCGGTGTCATTGCGAGGAGGGCTTCAGCCCGACGAAGCAATCCCCTGATCTTCCGTGCACAACAGGTCGGGGGATTGTTTCGTCGGGCTGAAGCCCTCCTCGCAATGACACGAGACAAATCGTTACTGAGTTCACGCCACGTTTCTGGACAGAAGCGTTTCTCCGATCAACTGTCAGCCGTTTCGCCTCAAGTCAAAGTGGGAACAATCCAAGCTAGTGGCTGTAAGGATCGGCCGCATCGCGCAGGCCGTCGCCGAGGAAGTTGAACATCAGGACGGTCACGATGACGAACGCGACGGGGAACATGAGCCAGGGATACAAGTTGATCGCGCGGATGTTCTGCGCATCCTGGAGCAATACGCCCCAACTGATCGCCGGAGGCCGCAGGCCGAGCCGGAGGAAGCTGAGCGAGGTCTCGGCGAGGATCATGCCGGGTATCGCCAACGTCATCGTCACGATCAGATGGCTCGCGAATCCGGGGATGAGATGCTTCAAGATGATCGTGATCTCGCGCACGCCTGCGACCTTTGCCGCGACGGCATAGTCTTCTTCGCGCAGGGCAAGGATCTTCCCGCGGACCACGCGCGCGACGCCGGTCCACCCGATCAACGCGAGGATCACGGTCATGAAGAAATAGACTTTGACCTGCGACCAGTAGGCGGGCATCGCGGCGGATAGCGCGAGCCAAAGCGGTATCGTCGGGAAGGATCGCAGGATCTCGATGAAGCGCTGGATCAGCGTGTCGATCAGGCCGCCGTAGTAACCGCTGATCCCGCCGATCACGATGCCTAGGATCAGGCTGAGGAACACACCGGCCAAGCCCAGCGAAAGCGAGATGCGGCTGCCGTACAGGATGCGGCTAAAAAGATCGCGCCCAAGCCGGTCCGCGCCCATGAGGTAAATACGTTCCCCGGTGACGAGACCGATCAGGTGGCGCTGCATAGGAATCGCCCCCCATAGCCGGTAGGGATCGCCCTTCACGAAGAGACTGACCGGTTGCATGCGCGAGGTGTCGTTGGTGTACGTGCGCGCGAGCGTCTCGGGATTTCGGTGCTGGATCCTCGCATAGACGAACGGGCGATGCAGCCGGCCTTCGTGAAACAGATGGATGCCTTGCGGCGGCTCATAGCTGCGGGCGGCATCGCGCTGGTTCGGGGCGTTGGGAGCGATGAACTCGCAGAAGATCGCCGCGAAGTATAACGCGCCCAAGATCCAAAGGGCCGCGACCGCGAGCCGATGATCGAGAAACTTCCACCACATCAGCCGCCACTGACTCGCGATGTACCGCTGCTCTTCCACGCGTTTGGGCATCATGACGGCTGGCCCTCGAACCGGATACGCGGATCGACCCACGCTAGCAGGATGTCGGAAAGGAGCGTACCGATCACCGTCAGCGTGCTCAGCAGCATCACGAAGCTGCCCGCAAGGTACATGTCCTGTTCCTGAAGCGCGTTCAACAGGAGCGGGCCCGAGGTCGGCAAGCTCAGCACGATGTCGACGATGACGGAACCGGAGAGCAGTCCCGGCAGCATCCAGCCGATGGTACTGACGATGGGGTTGACGGCGATGCGGACGGGATACTTGAGCAGCAAGCGCCACTCGGAAAGCCCTTTGGCGCGCGCCGTGACGACGTAGGGCATCTCAAGTTGGTCGAGGAGATTCGCGCGGACTTCGCGTATGAGGCCCGCGGTGCCGCTGACCGCGAGCACGGCGACAGGCACCCAGATGTGCCGGAGCAGGTCCCCCACTTTCGCCCACGTCCACGGCGCGTCGATGAAGGCTTCCGAGAACAGGCCGCCGACACTCGTACCGAACGCCGCGTAGGAAACGTAGAGCAACACGAGCGCCACCATGAATCCCGGCGCGGACATGCCGATGAAGCCGAGGAACGTAAACACATAGTCGAAGAGCTTGTACTGATGGGTCGCCGAGTAGATGCCTATCGGGATCGCGATGATCCACGTGAACACCAGCGTGATCAGCGAGATCGTCACCGTCAAGCCCAGGCGTTCCCATATCAATTCGCCCACCGGTTTGTTGTACGAGAAGGACTGGCCGAAATCGCCGTGCACGACGCCCCAGATCCACTTGCCGTATTGCACGGGCAGCGGCTTGTCGAGACCGTACCGCGCGCGCAGGCTCTCGATCACGGCCTCATCCGCTGTCTCGCCGGTCTGCTGCAAGTTCGCAACGTAGGTCGTCAGGTAATCGCCGGGCGGTAGCTGGATTACGATGAAGGTTACGATCGAGATCACGAACAAGGTCGGGATCATGATGAGCAGGCGGCGGAGGATAAAGGCTAGCATATGAGGCCGATCCTCCGGTGATAGAGATTTTGGATTTTGGATTTTGGATTTTGGATTAACCCTGCGTGCGGCGAGTTGCGCTCCGCATCAATCCAAAATCCAAAATCCAAAATCCAAAATCTCACGGCTTTTCCTCGTCGATGAAAAACTGTTCGATGCCGATGTAGCCGGGCGTCATGACGCGATAGTCGTGCACGATGTGCGCGGGGACATTCTTGAAACGGTCGGAAACGATCGTCAACAGGTCCGAACTGCATATGCCGATCGTGTAGCATTGCTCGGACCATTGCCGGAGAATCTTCCTGCCGAGATCGAGGCGCCTTGCATCGTCGCCGACGACGGACCGCAGTTCAAGATACCAGTCGACCAGGCGCTGATACTCCTCCGGCGGTTGGATGCCGCCCTTGCCGTGCGTCGCGCGGTAGCGGCCGTATTGCGGCGCGAAGTAGCTGTTGGGCGTCCACGGCACATACCAGATCGGGTCGACAATCCACACCATGCCCGAGGTGGCATAGGCCCAGAAATCGCTGTTTCCGTTGATGACTTGCATCACGCTCAACGTCGCCGCGTCGGTCTTCACGATGAAGTCAAGCCCCACCTCGCGCCAGTAATCCACGACAAGCTGCCACAGTTCGAGCGCGGTGCCGGTCTCGGAAGGATACACGTTGAGCACCTGCCGGAATGCCTTGCCGCTGGGCAGGTGGCGCATGCCCACAGAGTCGCGCGCCAGCCCCAACTCGTCGAGCAGCCGGTTCGCCATGTCCGGATCGTATTGCAGGTACTTCGCGTCGAACTCGGGCAAGTAAAAAGGATCGTAGGGGGAAGCAACGCCTCGCGAAGGCTTCGCCATGCCCGAGTACATCAGGTCAATCAGTTCGTCGCGATTGATGGCCACGGACAGCGCAATACGGAAATCGCGGTTCGCGAGGAACGGGCGAAGTTCCTCGTCGCGGCTGCACGGATTGACGTAGATTACGGCGGGCGTCGGATTGCCATCGCGCAGGACGTGGTAATGCCCTTTCGCGCGGTTCTCCATGAACAGCGGGTAGTTTGCCGAATCGATACGCCTGTCCTGGAAATCGACTTCGCCCGTCATGCTCTTGAAGTTCAGGATCTCGGCGTTTTGCAGGACCGTGTACACGATGCCATCGAGATAAGGCAATTGATTCCCTTCGGGATCGACCTTCCAATAATAGGGGTTGCGTTCGGCAATGACGCGCGTAGCCGAGGGATCGGTCTTGAGCACGAACGGGCGCAACGTAGGCAATTCGGGATTCTCGTCCGGGTTGGCCTGCTTGCCGAATAACTGGTACCACAGAGCCATCCCGCGCGCCTTTGCCTTTTCTTCCAGTAAGGCCTTGTCCGTGTACCTCGGGTGAAACTGCATCAAGTAATGCTTGGGATAAAACATGCTTGTCCCGAGGAAGGCTGCGTATTCGAGGAAGATCCCGTACGGCTTCGCGAACCGAAACTCGACCACATACGGGTCGGGCGTGGTCAACTCGACGGGCACGTCGTCGAGGACAAGCCACGACGGGAACACCGGGCTGAGCTCTTTGTTTTGCAGCACGTCCTCGAACCAGAACTGCATGTCCTCGGAAGTGAACGGCGCGCCGTCCGACCAACGCACGCCCTTGCGCAGAAACATCGCGTAGGTCCGGCCTTCGTCGCGAATCTCCCACCGCTCGGCGAGCCCTGGAACTACGCCAACGGCATCGCGCCCCCAACGCACGAGCGGCTCGTAGCCGAGGCGCGCGCTGAGCATGAGATCGTGGCTGCCTACCGCCAGCCTGCGCCACATGCCGCCGTACTTGCCGGTGCGTTCGACAGGCTGGACTACCGCCGGAGACTCAGGAAGGCGTTCCGCGACCGGAGGCAGCGTGCCCTGCCGCACGCGCTCTTCCAACATCGGCGCTTGCTGGTAGGCGAACGCGGCGCATTGCAGCGCCATCCACGCTATGGCCAGGGCACGCACGAGTCCAGGTCCCTCCTTGCCTCGGAAGCATCACATTACCCGCCGACGCAACGGGATTTCCAGCGCGCAATGAAATCTTGGTCGTGATCGTGGTCGTGATCGTAATCGTAATCGATAGGGTCGTAATCGATTAAGGTTTAGAAAACCAACCCCAAAACCAAAAGGGAGAGGGGTAAAACCGAAAATAAAAAACCGAGGAACGCGAAACCGCGCGCCGCGCCGGTTGTCGTTGCAGCTTGTTTTGGAACCACTCCTGCCAGTCGGTGGGGCGGTCGCCGAGATCCTCGCCCGTGATCTGCCGGAGGGCCTCAACAGCCGCGCCTCGGGCAGGCACATTGGTGCGCATGACTTCGACTAGAAGCGGGACGACGTTCACGTCTTTGGTTGCTCCAAGCAGGCCGACTGCCTGGCGCGCGATCTCCGCGTCAGCCTGGGGCGGATTGAGGGCTATCCGGTCCAGAGTCATAATGGCGTCGATACCGCCTATCGAGGCGATCGCCTGCAGGGCAAGCGAGCGAACCTGCGGCAGAGGATGCCCGGATAGTTCTCCGAGCCTGGGCAGCACCACGGGATCGTGAATAGACGCGAGCGCCTGGATGCCATACCCCGCAAGTTCCGCGTCGCCGTTCCACGTGGCGTTGGCGAGGGCGGGAACCGCCGCGGCGCTTCCCATCACACCCAGGCTATACGCGGCGACGCGCTTGTCCGTGGCCGGTGCGTCGACCGATTGGAGCACATGGATCATTCCCGGTTCGAGGCAGCCTTTGAGCATCGGAAGCGCGGAGTAGGCCCGCGCCGCTGTTTCAGGGTCCCCTGTGGCAAGCAGAGCGAAGGTGCGCTCGAATACGGCAGCCGGATCGAGCCGGGCCAAAATGCGTGCCGCCGCCTCGCGCACCTGCTGCGCGTCGTCGCACAAAGCCGCAACAAAGGTGTCGAGATGTTCTTCGGGAGCGTTTTGCGCCAGTCCGTCAAGGGCTTCGATCCGGGTCTGGACATCTTCGGATTGGGAAGCTTCGGTAAGGACAGCGCGTGCGCTCTGGCTATCCGGAACGGCGGGAGCATCTTTCTTGCGACCGGCGTCGCGCGGCCAATCGACCGGCGTGGCCTGCATCAGGGCATTGACGCGCTGGATCGTAGCCGAGGCATCCTGCCTTGCGGAGCCGCGCGGCTCGACAGCGGCAGACAAGGGACTCCCAACGGCCGCGATGCCGCTCAATGCCATCGCCACCCAAAACCTATGCATAGGCGATCAATCCTGCTCACACTTTCCTTACCGGATTGTCCATGATTTGCGGGCCGCTGTCAAACTGCGCTGAAGGCGGCATGTCGGCGCACGCAAACGAGGTCGACAACTTTTTTGTCCTCTTGGAATGGCCTCGGGAATAGGAACGGGGTACATGGTGTTAGCTTGAACGACTGTGAGAGGGGCCTTTCCCCCAGCCACCTCCACGGTTGCAGTCAGCAATGACTGGTTCCCACCACCGGCGAGTGCGATTCGTGGTAGTCCCCCCGCTACCCGCACTCGCCTCCTCTTTTTTATACCTGTTGCGATTCGCAGCGCGTCTCGATGTTGCCTGCTTTGAAAAGCCGTATTTTCTATAAATTCCATACGATTCCAGATCCCACCGCACTCTCAGGAAAACACACACATGATCTCCTAAATCGTTTGACTAATAGAGTTTATTACTGTGTCTCTTTTCACTGGACGCGACATGCGGCTCATCTACACGCCCGCCCTACAGACATGGTGGTCGATCTTATGTTTCATTCCTTCTTCCCCATATTCGACTGAAACGAGCAACGTCAGACTGTAGTCTAAGACACACAGGTTCTGTCGGATATTAATGCGAACAATATTGTATATGCGAATAATAAACACGCGTGAAGTGAGAATTGTAGAGTATTGACATTTGGTGTGGATTTTATCTAAAATACCGTCCTAACGGTAGTTGATAGATAGTGGCGCTTGTTCCTCGAATTCCTAAGCCCGAAAGCAGTGGAATCATGGAACCAACTTGGAGGTTCTCGGATCATTACTAAAGATATTCATGCTGAAGCGCCGCTATCCGATGAGGAGATGTCCCCGCGACAGGAGAAGAGGATGAGTCTACGCATATCCGCAGGATTATGGATTTTCTCGGGCAGCGCCGAGCAGTTGACCCCGGAAGGGTTTCGGGAGATGCCCCGAGTTCAAGAGCGGCTGGCTTCCGCCGCCAAGATCAAAGGCATCAAGGCTGTAGAGGTGATGCAGACCGATATCAGCTCGGAGTTTCCCGTCCGAGAAATGAAACGTTTGCTCAAAGAATACGGCCTGACGTGCTCGGGCGTTTCCGCCAATTTCGTTCAAGACCGCCGTTTCGCGTTGAGCGCGTTCGGCCACCAGCACCCGAAAACGCGTAACGCCGCGATCGAAGAAGGACGCAAAGCGGTCGACATTGCGCGCCAATTGAGCGCCACGGAAATCACGCTGCGTTTGTTCACGGACGGGTTCGATTACCCGTTCCATATCGATTATGCGACGCATTGGAACACTGTGATTTCCTCGATTAAGACCATCGCCAAGTATGCCTCGCCTGACATTAACGTGGCGATTGCGTATAAGCCCCGTGAACCCCGGAAGTATCTCACGATTTCTTCGGTGGGCAAGGCGCTGTCGCTGTGCCAGGAAATCGCAATGAAGAACGTCGGCGTCGCGATGAATTTCTCGCACGCGTTGATGGCGGGTGAGAATCCCGCGGAATCGATCGCGTTCCTCACCCGCGCGAACAAGCTGTTTCAGATCTACTTCAGCGACTCGTATCGCCTTTGGGACGATATGATGATCCCTGGCAGCGTGAACATGTGGGAGTTGATGGAGGCGCTGCTGTATTTGAAGACGGCGCGTTACAAGGGACACGTCACCCTCGACATGATTCCGGAACGAATCGACCCGTGCCATGCAAGCCAGATTGCCGTGGGCAACCTTTCGATATTCTGGAAAAAGCTAGAAAAGATGGACCCGGCGGAATTGCGCAAGGCACAGCGCACATTGGATGCCATCGAGACGCAGAAGATCATTCGCCGCGTCATGCTGCAGGGATAACGTCGCACGAGCAAGCCATACTACGCCGGGCGCAGTCCACGAGACTGCGCCCGGCGTCTTCTTTAACTCTTCCCAGTCGAGAAGAATTGCTCCAGGAGATAAAGCGCATTACAATACTCTCGGCATGTGGATAGGATGGGGTGATCTGGATGCACAACGTGGGCTACATTCGATACACGGTCGTCGCGCTGGCGCTTGGATTAGCCTTCGCACCGCAGGGCTTCGCGGCAGGCATCAGCGAAGCGCGCGCGGCGAAGGCCGCGTTTCAGGCAGAGGTACAGGCCGCGGTTGACGCACAATCGCAGAACGACACAACGAGCGCCGCGCAGCATCAGAGCAAGGCCCAGGAGTATTTGGTCGAGGCGCGCAACGACTATGAAGCGGGCGGGGCATCGAAATCGAACGATCCGGGTCTCTTGCGGGAGTACGCCGAAGTGTTGCTGCGCGTGGGCGACGGCGACCTGGCCGCCGAGGCATTACAGCGCGCCGTTGACAAGACGCCGGGCGACGCTACCGCATGGTTCGAACTGGGCCGCGCGCTAGCCACGCTGGGACATCCGCGCGCGGACGACGCCATTCGCGCGTTGCATCGCGCGCTAAAGATCGACGCGAAGTCGGCCGCTGCGGCCACTACGTACGCGCTGCTCGGACGCGTATATCGCCAGGAAGGGATCTACGACTTGGCGACCGAGAGTTTCGCCAAGGCGCTCGGACTGGATCCCAACAATGTGGCCGCGAAACTCGGCGTGATCGCGCAGCAAGTCCAGGACGGCAAAATGAAAGAAGCGTCGGACGCGCTGGATGCACTGAACTCCGTGCCCCAGGAGTACGCGATGCAGGTCCCGGGACTGTTGAACGATGCGATCGCGCAGTTTACGCGCAACCGTGGCTGGTTTCCCGACACGGCCGAGAACCACATTGCCTACGCCAAGATACTTCTGCGCGCGGGACGCGTCGCCGAGTGCCTTCCCCCAGCGGAACGTTCCGCCGTCCTCGCGCCGGACAACTATACGACTTGGAATCTGATCGGAGATCTGAACCGGCAGGCGAACAACACCACGCGCGCGCGCGAAGCGTACAAGAAATCCCTGGAACTCAAACCAGATCAACCAAGGACACAGGAGGCACTCAGCGCGCTGGACGCGCCAGCGGCAACTGGCGCGAACCCCAAGTAGCGGTTGCATCTGTCATACTAGGCGCGGGCAAAGGATCTGAGTCTTATAGCGATGCCTACGGTCGAGAACATTGGACCTTTTCGGTTCTTCTTTTATGCGGGTGACATTTTGGAACCACCCCATATTCACGTCGAACGTGACAATAGAAAGGCGAAGTTCTGGCTAGATCCCGTTCGCCTGCAAGACAGTGGCAGGTTTTCGCGCATGGAAATCAGGCAGCTTCAGTACCTTGTTGAGGAACATGAAGAAGCCTTCTTGAGGAGGTGGCATGAGTACTTTGACGATTGAGATCGGAACGATCCAAGCTCAGAGCGTCAACGTGACGGACGATGCGCTGGCAGTCGACCTCTCCGACGGGCGTACCATTACGACGCCCTTGGCATGGTATCCCCGTTTGGCCCACGGAACGCCCAGCGAACGAAACCACTGGCGGCTCATCGGCGACGGAGAGGGCATTCATTGGCCGGACTTGGATGAAGACATCAGCGTGAGCAACCTTCTGATGGGCAGGCCGTCAGGGGAAAGCCAGAAGTCGTTCAAGGCATGGCTGGAACGCCGTCGAGCATTGTCAAACAGCGAACACATGCGATAATTCGGGACCTGGGAAGGAACTATTGCCAGAATTGGAGACGATTAGAGACTATCTTGGGCGCGCCGTTCGCCTCACTCCAGAGCGTGTGCAGCATATTCAAGAGCATCCCGAAATGGCAGCCCTTGTCCCTCTTTTGACGGAGGTCGTCGCCAAGCCCGAGCTTGTGGTCGAGTCGCGAAGCGATGCGGCAACATTGCTTTGTTACCGGTACCTGACCTCCACTCCCGTTGGGACCAAATGGATGTGCGTCGTGGTAAAATACGAGGAAGATGATGCGTTTGTTCTCACCGCGTATCTGACCGAGAAACCGAAGAAGGGAAACCAGCTATGGTCCAGCACGTAAGAATATGGTATGACCGCGAGGGAGACTTCCTTGAGGTGCTCTTTTCGGAAGACCCCGGGTTCATGCGCGAGACGCCCAACGACGCGGTGATGGAGCGCGTCGACAAAGACGGCAACTTGCTGGGATTCTCGGTCATGAATGTAAGCGCGTTGCCGGCAAACACGCCCCTCAAGGCGGAATTGGCGGCAAGAGCAAGTTAGGGATCTCGCCCTGCTGCGGCAAGGCGAATCTCAAAAGCGAGCGCAACGTATTGGACTGGCCGGTAGTGTCGGCCGGGCAATGAAGGAGGCAAGCATGGCAAAGCGGAATGGAATTAGCCGCCGCGGGTTCTTGAAAGGCATGGCGACGGCGGTTGGAGGCTTCAGCATCGTGCCGCGGCACGTGCTGGGCGGAACGGGGTTCACGGCGCCGAGCGAGGAATTGACGAAGGCGGTCATCGGCGTGGGTGGCATGGGCACGGGCCACTTGAGCTATCCCGGCTCGCGCCTGGTGGCGGTGTGCGACGTAGACCAACAGCACCTGCAAAGCGCGCTCGACAAGGCAGGCAACGGCGTCAAAGGGTATCGCGACTACCGCGAGGTGCTGGACCGCGACGATGTGGATATCGTGCATATCGCAACTCCACCGCACTGGCACGGCCTCATCTCGATCGCCGCGGCCGAGGCTGGCAAGGATATCTGGTGCGAGAAACCGATGACGCGCACGATCGGCGAGGGCAAGAAAGTCGTCGAGGCCGTCCAGCGCAATGGGCGCATCTTTCGCTTGAACACCTGGTTCCGATTCCGCGATACGTTCTACGGGTTCGGCACCACGGTCGCGCCGATCAAGAAACTGGTCGACAGCGGCATGCTGGGATGGCCGCTCAAGGTCACGATTGGCGAGACGACGGGATTCGGCTGGAAGTTCTTCTGGAGCGGCAAGACCGACCTCAAGCCCGAGCCCGTTCCCGCGTGTCTCGATTACAACTTCTGGCTCGGCCCCGCGCCGTACAAACCCTACAACCCGCATCGCGTCCATGCGACCTTCCGCGGCTATTGGGACTACGACGGCGGCGGCTTGGGCGATATGGGCCAGCACTACATCGACCCAGTTCAGTATTTCCTCGGCAAGGACAACGAAAGCCCCGTCGAGGTCGAAGTCGATGCGCCTCAACAGCACCCGGACGCGGTCAGTTCGTGGCGGCGCATCTGCATGCGTTACGCGGACGGCTGCGAGATCATTCTCGATGGCGAGGGCAAGGACAAGGACGCGGCGTATATCGAAGGTCCGAAGGGCAAGCTCTTCCCCGGCTTCCGGTCCGACATCCCGAACCTAAAAGAGAAACTGGATGCGTTTCCGGATCCCGAACCGCAGTTGACGGATTTCTCGGAGGCGGTCAAGACGCGGCGGAAGTTCGCGCTGAATGAGTCCAACGGGTATCGCTCGTGCACCGTGGTCAATCTCGGCACAGTCGCCGTGCGACTTGGACGCAATCTCAAGTTCGATCCGGCGAAGCAGCAATTCATCGATGACGACGGTGCGAACCGCCTGCTCGATCAACCCATGCGCGCGCCGTGGCATGTGTAGCGATGGACGCGTGTCACTCGATTGAAAAGAACGGCAGAACAGCATGAGGTAAGAAGCATGGAGAATCGCATCACTTCTGATCCAGGGATCTTTGCCGGCAAGCCCATCATTCGAGGCATGAGACTTTCGGTGGAGATGGTGCTCGATCTACTGAGCCAAGGCATGACGGCCACTCAGATCATCGAAGAGTATCCCGCGCTGGAGCCCGATGATATAAAGGCGTGTTTGCAATACGCCAGAGACTTGGTCGCCTGCGAGGAAACCGAACTAGCGTTCATCGGAGATCGATCGTGAAGTTTCTGATCGATGTCTGCGTGAGTTCAAAGGTCGCATGCGTGTTCGGCAGGGACGGCCATGCGGTTACAACGGTCGGGGAACGCGATCGTAGGATGTGCGATGAGGACATTCTTCGATGGGCACATGCGGAAGGATACGTGCTGGTCACGAATGACAAGGACTTCGGGCGTTATCTTTGGCTACACCATGCTCCACACAACGGGATTATACGTCTGCCTAGCGCGCCCGGCATTGTACAAGCGGCGCTGGTTGAGCAGATCATGGCCCATCACATCGACGCCCTACGCGAAGGCGCTCTTATCACAGCAACGGAAGACCGAATCAGGGTTCGTCACGGACACCTGGGTTCTCGGGATTCATGAAGGAGATTGTTACGAATGGCTCACAGTGTAGCTAAGTTGAGTATGATGTCGTTCTTGCTCATCTGTCTTGCACTCTCGACCTCACCAACGCTGGCAGAGGCTTCCACAGCCGAACTCGTCGCAAGGATGCCCGCGCAGAACGCCGAGGATGCTGCCGCAATCAACGCGGAGTTCGTCGCGCTCGGGCCGAATGCGGTCAAGGAGCTTTGCGCCATGATCGCGCCTTTCGGCGCGGGCGACGACGCGAAAGCGGAGTTCGCGTTGAGCGGACTCGTCAAACATGTCTCGCGCTCGGGCGCCGACCCCGAACGCGCGATGGTCGAGAAGGCTCTGATCGAATCATTGTCCGCAGCAAAGGACGACGAAGCCAAGGCATTCCTGATTAGACAGATTCAGGTCATTGGCAAGGCTCAAAGCGTGCGCCCGCTCAGCGGATTTCTCGCGAGTGACCGCCTCTGCGAACCAGCCACCCAGGCCTTGCTCGCCATCCGCGGCAAAGCGGTGTGCGAAGCGTTGGAGAAGGCCCTGCCGAAGGCGGTTGACGCTCGGCGCGTGACCGTAATCAGGGCGCTCGGCGAATTACGTTGCGACAGCGCCGCCAAGGCGATCGCGAAGGATGCCGGGAGCGGCGACCGCGTGCTACGCGAGACGGCTCTGTTCGCACTGGCGAATATGGCCCATCCGAAGAGCGACGCGGTGCTGGCCAAAGCCATCGAATCCGCGGCGACGCCATCGGAACGTGCGGTGGCCGTGGTGGATTATGCGCTTTACGCGCAGCGCCTGGCCGAAAACGGAAAGCCGAAAGACAGCGAGGCGATCTACCGCGCGCTGGCGAAAAACAAATCGGCGTCCGCGCAGTGCGCTGCATTGAGCGGCATCGTGGCGTTGAATGGCGCATCGGCTTTGAGCGATTTGCTGGCCGCGATGGATAGCGATGACGCCGAAGTACGCGGAGCGGCCTTGTTGCTGGCGCCGGCCATTCCGGGCGAAGACGCGACGAAGCAATGGGCCGCGAAGATGGTTCAAGCGCAGCCGGGCGTTCGTGCGGACATGCTCTGCATGCTGGGAAGACGCGGAGACAAGGCGGCGCTCGCTCCCGTGTTGGATGCGATGAAAGACCAGGACAAATCGGTCCGGATCGCCGCCGCGAACGCGGCAATCAATCTTGGAGGCTCGGAGGCTTTGCCCGCGTTGCTCGATAGGGCGAAGACTGCGTCGGAAGCGGACGAGATCAAAAACGTCAAAGAAGACCTTCTGCGCGTACCCGGCAACGAATGGCCTGCCGCGGTCGTGGGCGCGTTGCCCGCATGTCCTCCGCCGATGCGCAAGGCGCTCCTGGAAGTGCTCTCGGCACGGCGCGCAACGGCGCAACGCGAACCGGTATTCGCGCAGACAAAGGATGCGGACGAATCCGTGCGTGTCGCGGCGATTTCGGCGCTCGGAAACCTTGCCGACCCGTCGGACCTGCCCAGGCTCATCGATCTGGCGAGCACGGTTGCCAGCGACGGTGAAGCAAGCGCGGCCCAGAAAGTCGTCGTCTCGACGGCAAAACAGATCGCGGAACCGGAGCAGCGTGCTGACGCGATCCTCGCCGCACTATCGGGCGCTTCCGCCGCCAAGAAGGCGCGCCTCTATCCCACGCTCGCGGGCGTTGGCGGCAAACGCGCACTGGAGGCCGTGGCAGGCGACAGCAAGGCGAAGGACGCTGTTGCGCGCGACGCGGCCGTCCGAGCTCTCGCGGACTGGCCGGACAGTTCCGCGCTCCCCGCCTTGTTAGGCGTAGTCAAGACGTCCAAAGACGAGACGCACCGGGTACTGGCGCTACGTGGGTACACGCGAATCGTGGGCGCGGCCGAGGCTTCTTCGGGCGAGAAACTCGCACGATGTCAAGATGCGATGAAGATTGTCCGGCGCGCGGAGGACAAGAAGCTGCTGCTGGCCAGCGTGGCTGACGTGCGGACCGTCGATGCCCTGAAGTACGTCGCGACGTTCCTCGACGACAAGACCCTGCAGGCCGATGCGGCGCAAGCCGCCGTGCGCATTGCATGTCCCAAAGACGACAAGGACAAGGGCCTGGCTACGCCGGAAACCGCGGCCATCTTGAAGAAGGCTGCTGGTTTCCTCTCGGATGAGGAGGCCCGCAAGAAGGCCGAGGCGTTCGTGGCAACCATTCCAGCGCCTTGACGGGCAACGGAGCGTACGGACTGCCGCGAATGGCACTAAGATAAGGGAAGTTAGCGAATCGGTGGGTTTCGCTTCGCTTCGCCCACCCTACACCTACGCCGAATTTGCGCGCGGATTGCCATCTCGCCGCCCACTTTGAAACCCACGGGCAGGCATGGTAGCATGCCGCATGAACTGATTATCGGACGGTTTCATGTGGCGTTTTGTGCATGTATCGGATACGCACCTAGGCAGCGTGGTGGATGGGGAATGGAATAATCGTTTCCTGTGCACGATGATGCCTGAAGTGATTGCCTGTCTGCGGCGTGACCTGGCTAAGATCAAGCCGGATTTCCTCCTCATAACGGGAGATATATCGAGCCATCAGACGCGCGACGCGGTATTTGCATCGCGGGACTTGGTCGATTCGCTCGGATTCCCCTACTATCCGATGGGGGGCAATCACGATTTCGCCATCGAGGAAATGCGCGAGTGGTTTCTCGACGCGTTCCAGGCGCACCTGCCCGACGGCGACACGGTCTATTCGTTCACGCACAAGGGGCTTCATTTCTGCGTCCTGGACCCATGGTGGAAATGGCGCGACGACTCGTTGTGTCCGTTTGGCGAAAAGGCGTTCATCGACACGCTCGACCTGTCCACGCACGGCTCGCGCTGGGCCATCCCCCCGCACCAGTTCGCGTGGCTCGATTCCGACCTCGAAGCGCATGCGGGCATCCCCACCATTATTGCGATGCACTATCCGGCCATCCCGATCCCGCAGCGCCTGCGGCGGCCCGGGATCAAGGACGCGGGGCATCTCGACAACGGGGATATGCTGATCGAGTGTCTCCACAAGCATCCGCAGGTCAAGGTGGTCATGAACGGCCACATGCACATGCATTACATCGAGCGTGTCGACGGGGTCACGCATGTCGTGACCGGAGCTATGCCCGAGTTCCCGACGGAGTTCCGGGATGTCCACGTCTACGAAGACCGCCTCGACATTCACACCTGCAGCCTGAGCAACAGCACCTTTGCGTCGCGAAGCCTCATCGACGGGAAAGATTGGACCGCAGGCGACCCGAGCGATAGAACGGCGACCATCTCCTTGCGCTAAGCAACGAACCCGGCGCTTCAGATCCCCGCGCAGCGTTTCATGTATTCGAGGCTCTTCGTAGCGATTGCTTCAGGTCCCGGCTCGAACTTGAAAACCTCGACGGAAACGTAATCCTGGTATCCGATCTCGCGCAGGGCCTCGAAGATCGGCACAAAGTCGACTTCGCCCCAGCCGGGTCCGTTCATGTTCGCGTCGTTGGCGTGGTAATGGGCGAGGTACTTGGCGTACTTGCGAATGAGCGCCGGACGCCCTTCCGGTTCGAACGTCATCGCTTTGGTATCGAGCAGAAGCCGGAAGTTAGGATGGCCGACCGCGTCGATCAACTTCACGGTCTCTTCGGCCGAGACGCAGAAATTCGTTTCGAGGTGCGTGAGCGGTTCCATGCAAATCGTCACGCCACGCTCGGCGCAGACCGGCATCGCGCGTTGAAACGCCTCGACGGTCCAGTCAAAGGCCTGCTCGTAGGACACGCCATCGAGCACGGAGCGCTGTTTCGGCGAGCCGAAGATCATCACTTTCCCTCCCACGTCGCCGCAGAAATGGGCAAGGTCGATGACGTATTGCGCGGTCTTGTCGCGCACGGTCTTGTCGGGATGGTTGATATGCACGCCGTCGGGTCCGACGAGAACCCAGTGGATGCCGAGGATATCGAGGTCTACTTCCGCGGCGCGATCCACGATTTCGCGCCGCGTTGCCGCGGGGATATCGGTCACGTATTGGGCAAGGGTGAACGGGGCTACCTCGAGGCCGTCGTACCCGGCCTCCTTCACATAGGCGCACATGCGCGCGATATCGTTCCAGTCTTTGAAGATCTCACTGCAAATACCGAACTTCATGCATTCTCCTTCTCGGGTTCGACCTCGGGGCGGTGCACATAGATGCGATTGCCGCCCGAACGTTTGGCGTCGTACATCATGGCATCGGCGAATTGGATGAACGTGCGTAGCGAGTAGCCCGGACGATACGTGAGCAAGCCGATGCTGATCGTCAACGTGTCGAAACCACGGGCCTCGAAACTCGCTCGAATACGCTCGGCGATGTTGAAGGCTTGCGCCTCGTCGGCTTCGGGCAGGATTACCGTGAACTCGTCGCCTCCGTATCGGAAACCCACGTCAACGTGCTCGCGAGTGCACTCGTCGACGATTTGCCCGGCGGCCTGCAGCACGGAATCGCCCGCGAGATGCCCGTGGCAATCGTTGTACATCTTGAATTGATCGATGTCGAATAGCAGCAGTGACAGAGGATGGTTCTGGCGGCGCGCGCGCTCGATCTCGCTGGCAAGACGATCGTAGAAATAGCGCTGGTTATACAGTCCGGACACGGAGTCCTTGATCGACATCTCTTTGAGTTCGCGTTCGAGCTTCTTCTGGCGTGTGATGTCTTTGCAGATCGCGAGCGTCGAGGCGATGACGCCATCCGCGCCCTTCACGAACGAGATCGACATGTTCACGGGAACCACGCTCCCGCTCTTTTGCTTCATTTCCGTCTCGTAGTTCTGCAACGGGGCATGGTCCCGGAGGAGGCGGTCCACGTAGGCCGATTCTTCGCGACCTCCGCAATACAGCGCCGCGAGAGACATCCCCACGAGTTCCGTGCGTGAATAGCCAAGCATCCGCGTGGCGCCTTCGTTGGCAAACGTAATCGTGCCTTGCGCGTCCGAGGTCACGATCGCGTCCACGGTGCTGTGAAGCAGGTTCTCGAGGTAATCCTTGGTGGCGAGCAACTCCTGATTCGCGTGTTCGAGATCCGCCGTGGCCTCGCGCACGCGGCCTTCGAGTTCCTCTTGGTGACGCCGGCTCCCGATAACCAACTGGCGCTTCTCAATGGCTCGGCTCACGGACAGGCTGATCTCGCTGAGGTTGAACGGCTTCAGGACATAGTCGTCCGCTCCGATGCGCAACGCCTGGATCGCGTGCTTGACATCTACCAGGGCCGTGATGACGATGATCGCGAGATCGGGATCGATCTCCTTGGCCCTGCGGACGGCTTCGAGCCCATGCATTTCGGGCATCTTCAAATCCGTCAGAAAGACCGAGAAGCCCCCTTCGCGCAAACGGTCCAAAGCCTCGTGCGGCGATTGGACCGCGGTGCAATCGTAGTGTTCATCGGTAAGGTGTTCGTTCAGGACGTCAAGGATACTGGCTTCGTCGTCCAGGATGAGAACGTGTTCACTCAAGAGAGATTTCCTCTTTTCCGGCGCCTGTCAACACGCGTGGGCGGCATACGAAACAGAGAATAGCGCAACTTCGGCATCTTCTACAAATTGCGCCTCAGCTACGAAAACCCAGAAAATGAGACACTACCCCACGGCCTTCCGCGCCTTAAAGAACCGATGGAGAATACAGACGCAGATCGCTCAATTACAACCACTTAAGCACGGCGATCATGACGAAGATGGAGCCGACTCCGATGACCTTCTGCAACCCGGTCGCGCTGGGCACATCGCGCTTCACGCTGCCCAGCACGGACAACCCTTTCTTCGAAGCCAGGTCTTTGTCGCCACCCACGCTTCCTGCTTTGCCGGCCTTCCCTTGGGCATGAGCCTGGTCCACTACCGAGCCAAGCAGAAAGCAAAGGAACATGCAAAGCGTTACCGCCATCACTACACGTTTCGCATTCATGGAGAGCCTCTCCTGTTGTCTCTCTTTAGCGATTGTACCCGAGGAATTCGCCAAAGTGCAACAGATGCACGGTCCTGAAGCGCAGACTACCTGCCCGCCAAGGCCTCGATAGCGCGCGCTACTTGGTCACGCCTGGTCTCGATGGGCTTCGGGTCTTTCGTGAAAGTGGTCAGACCAGATGTTACCGACGCAGGGACCTCCAGAAGGTCCGCACAAGGTCCGCGCTGGTCTGGCGGCAGAGCGTCAACCGCACGTTTCAAGATAGTCAGATACTCGTAGTCCTCGATGCCGTCCCGCAGCATTTCGCCCCGGATACTGTCCACCGGACCCTCAAGCACCGGCTGTTCGGGCCGGGCATCGGCTGCCGCCTCGGGCGGGTAGATGAACCGCCCGTCGCCGTTGCCCCAGGGGAGCCGCGTCCCAGGAGGCGTGCCGTACCCGTCGGTCCAGCCCATCGGATCCTCGTAGGGGTTCTGCGGATGGCCCAGCTCAGGATACGCCGCTTGACTGCTCCACCAAGTCGTCTCCCAGACAAGGACACCATTGATACCGCGTTGCCAGGTCTGCCACAGCCACACGCGAAGCTCCGTCGCGGGATGATCGATGAACAAACCGCAATACGGTTCCTTGGGACCGCAACACACGTACCACCAGAAGCGGTCGCCCTCGGCCCGGCGCCGGTCTGCGGCATCCTGCCGGAATTCGGGGGTCAGGGGACACCAGATGTTCGGCCCGCCTTCGAGCGCCGGCTCGACCTGCTCGGTCAGCATGCGGCCAATCTCCGGAGCCGCTTCCTTGAGTTTGCGGAACCCGTTCATCACGAACTCGTAGTCGCGCGGCTCGGGTTCGTCAAACCAATAGACGTAGGAGTCCTGGAGCCACCCGATTTCGCGCAGGTGTTCCTGTAATCCACGGCAATACGCAGTAAAGGCCGTTTTGTACTGCGTTGTCGATTCCGCATAGCCGACTAGGCTCGGTTCGGTGCGGGAGTAGAAGGTCCCTCCTCCCATGCCTTGAATCGGCACGGAAACGCCCGTGAAATGGTAGCGATCCTTGGCCTCGGCCATCGCTTTGTCCCACGCTGTCCAATCGAACGAAGGCGTCAAGCTGCTTTCATCGGGAGGCTCGAAATCGCCTCGAAGCACCACCTGGCCGGAACCGGCATCGCTCAGCGCCACGTCGTCAAACCACGCGGCGCCGGTTGTCGAACCGTCTTCGGCCCACGTCGTTGGACGAAACACCATGAGGAACGAACGCGCGCCCTCGGGGAACTGGCCGATGGTCTTCTCCTCGGCCTGCCATTGCCCGGTGCCCTGGAAAACTAGGTCGGTGTTCCTTCCGGGCATCCATTGCCCTGCCGCGTCGTAGTGCGTTAACGAGACGGCATACCGCTGCCCCGCGTCGCGCGTCTTGCAGGCGAACTTCAACACAAGTCCGCCGGGTGGTATCGGCGCCGGAGCTGTCATGCGGCATTCGACCACGCCGCGCTCGTTCGCGTCGTCCAGAAAGAGAGAAGCCACGCCGCTGTGCCGTTCCGCAGTGTCGGTCACCCCACCTTCCCACGCGCGGCCCGGCCACGTGACTACGAAGGGGTCCAACGGCGCGGGATTGTACGGCGACAAATGGTGCGCGCTGAGGTCTTCCAGGTACTTGGCAAGCACGGCACGCTGCTGTTCGGGCGTCGTGAGATGTTGGTATTCGAAGACGCGGGTCGGACTGAACCCGAATGCCGAGGTGCATGTCGGCCGGTCCGGCAGCGCGAAGCCGTACACCACCACGCGCATCGGCGCTTCCGATTGGAATCCATCGGCAGCAACCCGGATCGTGCCGGTATAGACGCCGGCCGGAGTCCCGTTGGGAACGGAGACGCGAACCCATAACGGCTGATTGCAGTTGGCCTCGACATCGATCGGACCACGGAACGGCGGCAGCGGGTCCGGCCATGGCGCCACCGCGCCAATGGCATCCGACGGCTGCGTGACCGGCACATACCGCACGCGAAGGACCTCGATGTTGTCTTTCGGGATTGTCGCCCCTCCGGGTCCTTCCAGCGGCCCAGGCTCCGCTGTCAAACCTTTCAAAGCGGACGTCGGCCGCAGGACGAGTTGAGCGGCCTCGGTTTCGTTGGCGGCGGCGCGGATCTCGAGCGCATCGCCCGCTTGCTCGGGCAGCGGCCGGGACTGCGCGATCTTCCAGCCGGAACTCGCCCACCAGATGCCCACGGCATCGGTCGAGACCGGAAGCCGCTCGCCGTACGAGGCGTCGAACAAATCGGCGACATGTACGGAGGTCTCCGCGGCGTAGGCAAGCCCGGAACTCAAGGAGAGCTTCGCGGCATAGATACCGGCGTTGGGCGCTACATAAGGCAAGCGAATTGTCTGTTCGCCCGGCTCCAGGCGCATTTCGGCACGACTCTCACTCGGCGCACCCGAGACAGGTTCAAATGTCAGCGCCGCCTGGATGTCGAGGGCTGCGCCTGTCAGGTTTGTGACGGTTGCCACAAGCGTGTTGTCGCCACCTGGAACGCAATCGCCGAACGATTCGAGACGGACTTCCACTTTCGGGTCTGAGGCGGTCACACCGACAAATCGCGTCGCGCCTTGGATATGGGCCTGCTCGCCATCGAGTGTCGCGCGATACGTGTAGGCGTCGACCTGCAACGACGCAAGCGCGTCACCGGAACGCAGCCGGACCCACACGTCCGTCGCTGGGAGCATATCGGCGGGAATTGTAAAGGTCCGCGAGCCCTTCTCGTTCATGGTACCCAAAGGACGCCACGCCTTCCCGTCCCCGCTGGCTTCAACGACTAACTCGCCGTGTTCGTAGTAGCAAATGGCTACGTCGACGGAGACGGACGTCTGATGCCGTTGCCCGACCGCGTGGCGATAGACGACTTCGCAACCTGGACCGAAGACCCAGCGATACGTGTTGAACGTTGCTTGATAGCGATCGAGCGGGCGGCTCTGGTTTCGCGATTCGCCCTGGAAAGGCGCGCGAAATTCGTAAGCGTTACCGCGAACGCTCTCGCCCTCGCCAAGCACGAATCCATCCCGCCGCAGATAGACTGGGTCCGTCCGCGCGAGCGCAACCATGTCGAACGCAGTCGTCCCCTTCACCTGCCACTGGCCAAACCGCAGGCGGCTCGATTCAGCGTCGATCTTGGCCGGGACGGCAATTACCGAGGTGTAATGTTTCCACGCATCGCGCGGGACGTTGCCAAGATCGCGATTGCAGAACCCGGGCCCGGTAATCGGTGTGCCGCCGCTGAAAGGCGCATCGCCCACGTCGCGCGCGTCGAATTGCAGACGATAGACCGCCGACGGTTCCAGGGCCACCGGGCCGGAAAGCCAGTAGTTGCTGTCCGTCCCGTCGCCCGTCACGCTGACGGCATGCCCTCTTTCGGCGCCTGCCTCGATCCACCCGCCTTGGCCACGGGACAGAGTCCAACCCGCGGGTCCGGCTTCGTCGAACGCAGAATTGGCCACCGGAACGGTCTGCGCCCATAACGGCGTGGCCACGAGCACCAGGTTGACGATAAAGAGACCGCTTCGCATGTTCGCATTCCTCCCCTTCCCCAATGTGCGTCGATCAAGCCCTGAGCTGCTGCTCACACCAAGACAGAGCCTGCTCCGCGATTGCCAACAACTTCCTATAGTCCTCTTGCGTCGTCGAGCCGCTCATGCCGGGATAGCGCATTTGGGTGGCGTAGATTGTGAGCCGTTCCGCTTCGCGAACGGACTCCGGTACAGGCAGCCCAAGCTGTTCAAGTCCATCGAACAAGAAGCCTAGATCGTGCACAAACGCAAATCGCCATGCGTTGTGTCGATACACGGCCTTGATCCCCAACTCTACCGACTGCTGGGCCATATAGCAGAGGTCTTCCCAGTAGCCTTCTTCTGGCAAAGGAAGGCGCGCAAGAGCGATCTTTCCCTTGGCCCGGCCGAGCCACTCCATCGCGCTACCCGGAGCATAATCAGGCCGCATGATACAGCTCCCGCCCTTCTGTCAAGGCGGTGTGCACGATCAGGTAAGGATTGCCGCGCGAGGCGCGCATTTCACTCTCGGACACCACCACGATGTCTTTGGCCCGCCCTAATCCCCTCAGGCTGCGGTGCATTTGGTATGCGGCCTCGGATCGGTCGACTCCGTCAGGCACCACCACAAGCAGATCGATATCGCTGGCAGCCGTGGCAGTCTGACGTGCGGCAGAACCGAAGAGGACGATGCGCAGGGGATGAACGGCCTCCACGATGCGCCGAACGGCTTCTTCTAGTTGCCGCGTGAGAACTGTCGCATCGGAACTCAGACCCTCTCCAGCGTCCGCCCTTCTCTCAACGTGCTCTTCCATAGTATTGAGATCATAACCCAAGACCGAGCTGGAGTCCACAAGAGGTCTCGCACACATATGCAACCCTCGAAGCAACCCTTGAGCCGTGCTATACTGCGCCCGTTGCTGGCCCAAACGGAGGAGGTTGCCATGCGCCCCTTGACTCGCCGCGCGTTTCTTGAGAGGTCCGCATTCGCGCTTGCCGCCGTTCCGGCCGCGGGCGCTTTGTTCGGGGCGTCCGCATTCGGGGCCAATAGGAAGATCGTCGTCGGGCTGATTGGGTGCGGGGGCATGGGGTGCGGCGATCTGGACGCCTTCCTCAAGAACGACGATGTCGATTGCGCTGTCGTGTGCGACGTCGATGACGGCCAAATCGCAAAGGCGGTCAAGCTCGTATCTGAAAGACGCAAGCGCACGCCGGATACGGTCAAGGATTTCCGCCGCATTCTCGATCGCAAGGATGTCGACGCGGTCATTGTGGCCACGCCCGACCATTGGCACGCGTTGCCCACGGTCCACGCGTGCCAGGCCGGGAAAGACGTGTACGTCGAGAAACCGCTGGGCAAATCTATCGCCGAGGGGCGCGCCATGCTCGAAGCGATGCGCCGCAACAAACGCATCGTCCAGATGGGCACGCAGTGGCGTAGCGGCAAGCACTTCGGCGAGGCCGTCGATTTCATCCGCTCGGGCAAGATCGGCAAAGTGCGCCTCGTGCGCGCGTGGGCCTATCTCGATTGGGTCGGCGGTATCGGGCATCCGCCCGACGGTACGCCCCCGCCCGGCGTCGATTACAACATGTGGCTCGGACCCGCGCCGAAACGGCCGTTCAACCCCATGCGGTTCCATTTCAACTTTCGATGGTTCTGGGATTACGCGGGCGGCTTGATGACGGACTGGGGCGTGCATCTGCTGAACGTCTGCCTATGGGCCATGGGACCCGAACCGCCGTTGCGCGTCTACTCGTCGGGCGGGAAGCACGTAGTGGACGATATCTCCGAGACGCCCGACACGCAGGTGACGGTCTATGATTTCCCGCATTACACCCTCATCTTCGAGCATGAGTTGCTCGGGGGCGTCGGCATTGGCGGCAGGCCGCACGGGATGTCGTTCAGCGGCAGCGAGGGAACGGTCGTAATCGACGGCAATGGATGGGAACTCATCCGCGAACCGAACAAGACGCTCGTGCCGTTCAAGAAAGACGCGGAAGGCGACGGCCGCCCCGAGCACGTGCGCAACTTCCTCGATTGCGTCGCATCGCGCCAACAGCCGGTCGAGAACCTGGAGACCGGCCATTTCGTTTCGACGGTGGCCCATCTCGGCAACATCGCGCTCCGCACGAAGCATCAAATCATGTGGGACCCGGACAAGGAAACGGTAATCGGCGATCATGCGGCCAACGAACTGGTGCAATGCGTCTACCGCAAGCCGTGGAAACTCCCCTACGTCCCGCGCAAATTGCTCTGAGCATCCGTATCCTAAGCAGGCGCTAACGCGGCAGGCTCTTTCGGCTCGCGCAGCGATTCGCCCCCGAACGCGAAGAAGATCAGCGTGCCGACACCAAACCCCAGCAATCCGCCCATCAACACACAAAACGGAAAGTGCGCGGCGGTATAGACGCGCGAGAATCCCTGGAGACAGGCCCAACCGAACAAGCCCGCCTTGACCTTGCGATTGCGTGTGTACCAGAAAATCGGCGTGATCAGCGAAAACGTGCCGGAGGTGTGGCCGGACGGAAAGGAGTTATTGCCGCGCAGCACCTCGTCGGGAATGATGCGCACGTGTTCGTTCCACGGCTTGTTGGCATCGTTGAGAGGCCGAGGCCTTCCGACCGCTTTCTTGATGTTTTCGGTCGCGACACGGTCGGTCAGATAAACCGACAGCAAGATCAACCAGAACACGCGGGCGAACCGCCGCATCGATTCGTGGCTCATCGAGTAGAACAGGTACGTCATTACGCTGAATGCGATTAGGGTCGACACCACAAGCAGCACGTTCACGCCGGCGTAGGTCTTGTTTGGCCACAGTTTGCCCATCGCCGTAAGCACGGTGAATACAATCGTGTCCACTGCGAGCAGTCCGACGATGACGTTCTTGAAGCGAGGCGACAGCCGATACAGCCCATAGGCGATCATCCACGAGATCAAAGGAACCGCCAGCAGGTAGTTCGTGTAGTCCGTCAGCGCCCGAAAGAATTGGTCGACACCAGGCAGATACTCATCCGGATTGCAGGCCGCCAGAATCGCCTTATCGGTGGAATCGGTATACGGCACCAAGTACAACCCCGCCGCATACACCGTCCCCGCAATCGCACAAAACCCCACAGCCACGATGGCAACGCGAATCGCCAGTTTAGAAAGTCTGTTCATTGTTGAATCGATACTCCAAGGGCGCTCGCTGCGAAATCAAAGAGCGGACATAGTGGCGTGTTCTTGGGCAGCGATGCAAATAATCTCCGCTCGTGTCAGCATCGCCGCAGGCGGCGTTCATTTTGTGACTCTTGGGATCTCTGTGGCTAATCTGGCTTGGTGGCAACATGAACAACCACAAAGTGCGCAATGATCGCAAAGGACGGTCCGACAGGCGAGTAGAGTAAACATCGAGCTAACTTGTACGCTTGTTTCTGAGGAACGTAGCAAAGCAATCTCGCCGTGAGTATTCATCGCGTTGCCGTCTTGGGTTGTTTCCCCCACACTTCGCGCGGTACAGTGCTCATCCCAACCGGAAAGGAATGCGAGCGTATCATGTTCGACGCGCGAAATCTGCGAGCCGTGGTCTTTGACTACGGCAACACCTTGATCGAGTTCGGCCCGCGCCAAGTCGCGGTGTGCGACGAGGCCCTTGCCGTTGCAGTATCGGAACGGTTCGGCCCGGTCGATCGGACGCGGCTGAAGGCTATCCGAGACCGGAACCGCCTCGCGCCGTACGAGGGCGATCCGCCCGAGTATCGCGAGAACGACTTGCGCGAGATCACGTCGGACCTCGTGCGCGAACTCTACGGCCTAACGCCCTCCGGCGAAGATCTCGACGCGCTGGCACGCGTCCGGTTCGACGTCTTTGTGAAGGTGGTCGAATCGCCGGACGGTGTGCCCGGCCTCCTGAACCAGTTGCGACGCGCGTACCGGCTCGCGATGGTGTCGAATTATCCCGACGGGGAGGCCATTCGCGCGAGTCTAGACAAGATCGAGTGGACGCACTTCTTCGATACGGTGGTCGTCTCGGGCGACCTCGGATATGCCAAGCCGCATCCGTTGCCGTTCGAGACGATGCTGTCTGCGATGGGCGTGCGCGCGGACGAAGTTCTGTTCGTGGGCGACAACTGGTTAGGTGACGTTCAGGGCGCAAAACGCGCGGGAATGTACGCCGCACATACGATCGAGTGGACACCTTACGAACGATTCGACCGAAAGCCCGGCGATTTCGAGGCCGACCTCGTGCTAAACCGGCTGGCGGAACTCGAAGCCTATGTCTGACGCGTTGTGCATGCACTTCGGTGAATGCGGCGGCTGCCGCTCTCAGGACGTAGCCTATTCCGAACAGTTGGCGCGAAAGGCCGAGGCGTTGCAGACCTTGTTCAGCCTTTGGTGGGACCAGCCCATTCCCGTCGAGCCATCGCCGCTGGTTTGGCACTATCGCAACAAAGTCGATTTCAGTTTCGGACGCAAGTTCTATCCCGAGCCGCCGCCGAAGGACTTCGAGCGCGAATCGCTCCTCGGGTTCAAGGCGAAAGGCCGCTGGTTCCGTCCGCTCGAAATCCACGAATGCCGCATCGGTCCGGAAGGTCTCGAACCGTTGCTGGCGTCGGTCAGCGCGTGGATGCGGCGCGAGGGATTGCCGGCCTACGATTCCCGAGCGCATAAAGGCTTCCTGCGCGGCTTGCTCGTCCGGGAAGGCAAACGCACCGGCCAGCGCCTCGTGGCCCTGATCACGAGCGACGGCGAATTCGACCGCGAAGGCTTCGTTGCGTCCGTTCAAGACGCGTATCCCTGCACGAGCATCTACCGCGGCATCTTTCGCGGCCTCGCGGACGTGACCGCAGCCGACGAGACCGAACTGCTCTACGGCGCGCCTCACATCGAAGAGTGCCTGCATGTGGATGGACGCGACTACCGGTTCCGTATTTCGCCGTTCAGCTTTTTCCAGACCAATACTCTGGCGACCGAACTGCTCTACACGCACCTGCGTCAATGGGTGAGCGCCTGCGCGCCTCGCGTCCTCTATGACCTCTACGGAGGCTGCGGCGGGATAGCGTTCGCGTGCAGCGATCGTGTCGAAAAGATCCTTTCCGTCGAAAGCGTTCCGAGCGCCACAGACGACGGCATTCACAATGCGCGCATGAACGGCATTGAGAACGTCCATTTCACGACCGAGAAAGTCGAAGACTACTTACGGACCCTGTGCGATTCAGGCGCATTCGAGCCCGACGCGGCCGCCATCCTCGATCCCCCACGCGCGGGATTGCACCCGAAGGCTCTGCGGCGATTGACGACTCTGCGCCCCGCCCGCCTGTTGTACGTTTCCTGCAAGCCATCGGTGCTTGCACAAGAGTTGCCCGCGATCCTGGAAGGCTATCGCCTCGAACGTCTTCACGCCTTCGACCTCTTCCCGCACACCGAACACGTCGAGTTGGTCGCCGAGTTTGCAGGCGCTTAGCATCGTAGGATGCGTGCAGCGAGTTTGCTTCACGAACCGTACCGCTTGACGAATTTCGGGTTGGGGTCCGGCTTGCTCGCAAATCCGAGCGCGCATTTGCTGATAAGCAGGTTAGGAATTTGCAAGCTGGCTCTTGGATTGCGTGGGGTGTGCGTCAGGATGTGGGGTTTTATGCGGCGTTGGAGAACCGTTGTTCGCAG
>CAYOCT010000065.1:0-37388 GCA_964402555.1 uncultured Nitrospiraceae bacterium
CTCGCAATGACACGAGACAGGTTGTTGCGGCGTTCACGCCAAGTTCTGAGACAGAAGCGATTCGCCGATCAAGAGTTGTTCCCCTCTAATCAAGAAATCGTGTGAACAGTCCGGGCTAGAATCATCGCACTGGAATATCACCGAAGAGGCGCATGTTGCTAAATGCAGGCAGGACGAGTTGATTTCGATAGTGCAGTTGACACGATACACGAGGTAACTATCCGTGAACCGAAGGCATTGCCTTCTCAATCGCCTACATGAAAGGCACTCCGATGAAATCCACGATAACAAGACTCTGCGTGTTAGCCGCGGCCGCCGCGCTGTTAGCGGCCTCCGCAGGATGCAATGTTGTTGTGACAGTGACTCCGTCGCTGGCCACTGTCAACGCTGGCGACACCACGACGCTGCAAGCGACGTCGACATCGCCCCAAGACACGTCCTTCGTGTGGTCCTCCGGGAACGAGGCGATCGCAAAGGTCGACCAATCGGGCACCGTAACCGGAGTAAATGAAGGGCAGACCACGATCACGGCCCAAGGCGCATCGAGTGGCGCTCAGGGACAAGCGGCCGTCACGGTGAGCCGTCCGCCGGGCGTGCTCTCCGCGTTCGACATTACGGTGGACCCGGCCATCGTCCCCGCATCCGATTCGCTGCCGTCATTCACGTCCGGCGGACCGCCACGGCCTCTAGCGGCCATCGTGGACGAACGAGGCCAGCAGACCGAGTTCGTCGAAAACGAATTGCTGCTGACCACCGACGACATGGACGCCCTGAACGCCTTTGTCACGCGATGGGGCGGGGAGGTCCTCGCCTCAGTCGATCCCACGGGATCCGGCATGGATATGCCCCAGACGCATCTCGTGCGTATCAACACGGACCTTGGCGATCCTTCACAACTCAAACATGACGTCCTCACGCTGGATCCGGATTCGAGGGGCGCGAGCCGGGTATCGAGCGAGGCGGGCCTGCGATTGATATCGGCAAGCGCCAAGGAAGCGGCCGCAGGTGTGAATGTAGGTATGAACTGGGTGGCCCGAGGAAGCTCGCTTTCTTCCGGTGGCACGACCGAAGCAGGCACAGGTCCCGGCGGATTCAACTCGTTGGGTTCCGGTTACAGCCCCTACACCTCGAACTGGAACTATCTCAATTCGGGCAGCACTCAAGACATCGGCGTGACTAGAGCCTGGCAGTTGCTGGCGAACACGCACAAATTGTCCAACAAGGTGAAGATCGCCGTGCTCGATATGGGCTTCTCCGTATCCGGGAACCTCGATATTCCTCCGGATCTGAATGCCATTTCGAATGTGCCCTTCACCGATCCCATAGGCACCGAGAACCTCTTGAGTTGCTCGGGCGGGTCGTCCTGTCCGTGGCACGGTACGGAGGTGGTAGGTTCTGCGATGGGCGTTCCGGATAATGCGTTCGGAACGGCCGGCCCCGGAGGTCCCGTGGCCAAACCCATCGTGGTATTTACGCTGTATGACTTCTTCACGAGCATCAGCGCGATCACCGAGGCTGGGATAGCCGGCGCGCGCGTGGTCAACATGAGCTACGGCGCGGGGGTTCCCGCAGCGCTGTTCTTCACCGTGCTCCCGTTCGATCTCGCCACGGAAGTGGCAAGTCATTTCATGGTCCTGTGCGCCGCCGCGGGTAATGACAACAAGAACGTGGACTCCGAGGACTGTTTCATCGTGTGCTGGGAAGACACATGGTGGACCCCGTGCGAAAACGACGGCGTGCTCTGTGTCGGAGGGTTGCGCCAGGATTCGAAGTACCGCGCCAACTTCTCCAACTACGGCAGCGAGGACGTCGACATCTTTGGACCGGGAACGGTCATCGTGGGTCCCGATCCGTCTGCACCGGCTCCGAGTGGGCGCTCCGCGAGCGGCACCAGCTTCTCCTCTCCATTCGTGGCCGGAGTCGCGGCCCTTGTTTGGGCGGCCAACCCTTCGCTTTCCGCGTCGGGCGTACGCGACATCCTGGTCAGAACCGCCCACTCAAGCCCCGACAGCCAGGTGAGGCGTTATGTCGATGCGTATGCCGCTGTGGCCGAGGCGTTGCCGGCGGCGATAGGCATCAGTTCGCCGCAGAACGGCGCTACGGTGCACGGTGGCTTGGGCATCAGTTTGGAGGCCTATGTGTGGGATGCCGGCCTCGGCGACGCCACGGTCACCTGGACGGATTCGGTCAATGGCAGCATCGGCTCGGGCCGCGTAACCACCTACGACGGACTTTCCTACGGAGCGCACACCATCACCGCCAGGGCCAGATTCGGAAGCGGCGCCACGGTGCAGGATTCGGTCAGCATCACGGTCGTCAACGATCCGCCCACAGTCACCATCACGTCGCCGACAGGCGGTTCGTCATTCTACCAAGGCCAGCCTGTGCTGCTAGCCGCCACGAGCGTCGACATCAACGAACCAGGCGGCAAGCTCAGCGATGCGCAGCTTTCCTGGTACGTAGACGCCGCATCGGTGCCCATCGGACATGGCCACACCTTTACGATCCCGGCCGGAACGCTTAGCGTCGGCGCGCACACGATTCACCTCGTCGGTTCGGATGGCTCGCTCTCGGACACGAAATCGGTGTCGATCACCACGAATCCCAATCCCGTGGATCTGCCTCCGGACCAAGTCAATATTACCAGCCCCATCCAGGGCTCGTACCTCGACGTTTTGAGCGACGGCGGCGGTTTCTACGTGCAGCCGACGTTGACCGGCAACGCGCATGACCCTGAGGACGGTACCTTAACCGGCAGCGCGCTCACGTGGACGTGGAGCGTCAACGGGGCCGCGGCCGTAACCATCGGCACGGGCACGAGCGCGGTCGCTCCGAAGACGTATGTAGGCGAAGGGACCTACACTTTCGATATCACGCTCACCGCGACCGACAGCGGAGCCAACTCCTCTTCGGTAACTATCCATACAAGTGTAATACTCATATTCAAGTAAGTCCTCTGCATTGTGCTCCGGCAATGCGAGCCCAGGCTCGCATTGCCGGAGTGTTCCTTTGTTGTCGTTCGGATGCGACGCCGCGACTCGGTGGTTCATGGTTGCTTTTCGCCAGCCGGTCCGCTACCTTCTTCGTGACATCGTACGGAGGAACGGGATCATGGCGAGTCACATCGTGCTGTTCGCCGTATTGGGCGTGATTATCGTTGTGCTCCTTGGAGCGGGAATCGTCTACGCCGTCGCCACGGGACCGCATCAGTTCGGACAGTATCCCAACGCAAAGACCTCCCCATACCGGCTCCCCTGGAAGTCAGGCGACACGCACCTCTGCGTGCAAAGCAACCGCGGCGTGGTCAGCCACCGCGGCTGGGAAGAATTCGCGTACGACTTCGCGATGCCCGTCGGTACCGAGATACGCGCCGCACGCGCCGGCAAGGTCATCAAGGTGGTCGTGGCAAACGACGGCCACGGCTATCACTGGCCGAACAATCTCGTCGCCATCGAGCACGACGACGGCACCAAGGCCTACTATCTCCACATCAAGAAAGACGGCAGCCTGGTCAACGTGGGCGACACGGTAACGCAAGGCCAGCCGATCGCGCTCAGCGGCCACGTCGGCAACAGCATGTTGCCCCACCTCCATTTCCACGTCACCGACGCCGAACGCAAAAGCACCTTGCCCACGACATTCTCGGACGTCACCAAGGACCTCGGTATCCCGAGAATGTTCAAGCGCTACACCGCGGGAAACTAGGGTTTCGGGTTTCGGGGTTCGGGTTTCGGGTCTCGGGGCAAGGCTAAAGTCTAAACGATAAGTGATAATCCGATTCGGCCTTCAACATCTGTTCTTCGCCCCTATTCCCTATTCCCTGTTCGCCATTCGCCATTCGCCATTCGCCATTCGCTATTCGCTATTCACTATCCCCTATCCCCGAGACCCGAGACCCGAGACCCGAGGCCCTGCTCTTCCCTCTTGACAGGCCATTGTACATATGGTATATACACAGTATATGGACCCGCAGCCTCGACTGATATTGCCCGCGATCTCGCCGGCCGCGTCGAAGCCGTTGTACGAACAGATCGTCGACGGCATCAAGCGCGAAATCAGCGCCGGACGCCTTCCCGCGCACACGCCGTTGCCATCGTTTCGCGCGCTTGCCGAGGACCTGCTAGTCAGCATCATCACGGTGAAGCGCGCGTACGAAGATCTCGAACGCGAAGGCATCATCTACCGCAAACAGGGGCTGGGGACCTTCGTCGCGCAGAACGGTACGGAACGCAGCCGCGAGGTAAAGCACGAGCAGGCGGAGACGCTCTTGCGCCAGGCATTGCGCGAAGGCGTCGAAGCGGGGCTGAGCAAACAGGAACTGTTGAACATGGCGAAACACATCTTGACGGAGAAGGAGCACTAACGATGGGGACCGACACCATTGTCATCCGCGGGCTGGAGAAATCGTTTTCGAACTTCAAACTCGGGCCGCTCGACCTGACCGTGCCGCAGGGCGCGATCTATGGACTCATCGGTCCGAACGGCGCGGGCAAGACGACGACCATCGACCTGATCATGGGCATGGGCCGGAAGGATGCGGGCAGCATCGAAGTCTTCGGCCTGGACCACATCAAGGAAGAGGTCGCGGTCAAGGCGCGCATTGGCTACGTCAGCCCGGACCTCGTGTTCAACGCCTGGGGCAAAGTGAAACGCGCCGTGGCATTCATCCGCGGCTTCTATCCGGATTGGGACGACCCGTACTGCATCGAGCTGCTGCACCGGCTCAAGCTCGGCTGGGAAGAGCGCATCGGGACGCTGTCGTTCGGCGCAAAGACCAAGCTCGGCCTGCTGCTCGCGCTATCGCACCGCCCTTCGCTGCTGCTGCTCGACGAACCGCTCGCCGGACTCGATGCCGTATCGAAACAAGAGGTCTTCACCGAACTCCTCGCGGCGGTTCAAGACGAACAGCGTACAGTCCTGATCTCGTCCCACGACCTCCACGACCTCGAACGCTTCGCCGACCATATCGGGATCATCGACAAGGGGAAGCTGCTGCTCGAAGGCCCGACCGCGGACCTCGTCGAACGCTTCCGCATGGTCGACTGCATCGCCCCGAACGGCCAAATCCTAACCGATGCCCCGGGTCTCCGTGTTCAGAAACGCGACGGCAACCGCTGGCGCGTCCTATGCGATCAAGCGCCTGATAAGGGCACACCTTCCGGCATCGACCAACTGCAAGCGGCAGGCTTTACCGATATCACCGCAACCCCGGTCACCTTGGAGGAACTCTTTGTGGCGCTTGTGAAAGACAACGGAAAGTAATCGAGCCAGGGGACTCGGAGCATGGACTTGCTACCTGAAAGAACGCACGGGCGCTATCTCGGACAAAGCCTCCGGCAGAGCGCGGAATGGCGGTTGACAGGAGACTTTCTCTGGCGAAAGCGCGCGACCGTTGCGTGGATTGTCCTGTTGTCCCTCGCCCCGAGGATACCTCTCTGCTACATCATGGTCATCGGAGCGCCGTACTTGTTCCTCGACGTTGTCGCCAATCCCTTATCAACCGCAGTTCGCGCTATGGAGGGCCTTCCGATTCCGAGAGCGACTCGCGCAAGGGCCGTATGGATTCAATTGGTTCTGCTCTTTCCCTGCGTCTACATCCTTCTGCAATCGTTTTGGATTTGCGTCTGGAGGGATCCGGTTTCAATTCAGATCTTCCAACTGCTGAACGCGACTGCCTTAGACTTTGCCGCGGCGGCGGTCATATTTGTTCTTTACAGATGGTTCGGATCTGCGGGAAAAGCGATTTTCGTTATCAGCCCCATCGCCATTTGCATCCTGATAAGGCTCTTTCCGTCGCCAGCAGTTCAAACCGCAGTTCGGACTCTCGTATACGGCTGCGGGTTTGGCACGTTCCTTCCCGACTCCCTATCGAAAAGCCCCTCATATCATCCGGCTGTCCTGTTGCTTGTGATGACGTGTGCGTCGTCGCTAGCGCTTTGTGTCTCATATCGTTCCATCGACGCGTTCGGTTCCAAGCTTATTTACCGTCCCCGCATAAGACACCGCAGTGCGCCCAGGATGGCGTCTGTTTCGATTGTGTTCGCTCGTAAACCCCGCCATGTCGGACTTCACGCTCTTAGGAAAGCCGTCGCGTTCGGCCTGGTCGTGAGCGCCTCCTCGACATTCGTCTGGAGTACACTCGGTTGGATTGCGCCGAAGAACGTGCCCTTTGACCTCATGCTTCTGTTCGGCTGGGCGATAGTCATCTCTGTCAACGGAACTAATAACTGGGTTACCCACCCGAGGGTGATGAGGTCGCTGCCTTTGTCTCGCTCGCGGCTCGCCGCATATATGCTTGCCTTTCCGACCGCTTCGATGTCTTTGTCGTGTATCGCATTCTCCGTAATGGCGATGTACCTGCGTCCTTCAATGCCCATACTGTACGTCTTGGGTTATTCAGTGGCCGCAATAGGCCTCGGATACGTGGCCTACGCATTGGCTATCGTCTTCGGGCCGCGCGCATCCCTCGGCGTGGCGGGAGCCATGGTCGTGGTTGCCATCACCATCGAAGCACATTCCCTTGGCACGCTCTCATCGGCCGCGCCCGAACCGCTGCAATCTCTCTCGGTCGGCCTCGGCGTGGGCACGATGCTTAGCATTCTTGGCTTGTGGTTGTTCTGCGATCTTCTTGGAGAAAGCAGTGCCGTATACGCGCGAAAGCAGGACGAATTCAGGGGAGAATTGAGAGATCTTATCGGAAATCGAACGGAGTAGATATGCGTATGAACTCCGGCAGTTGTCATGCGAGCTCGCGCGTCAAAAGACGCGCTTCGTTGAGAGGGTGAAGCTATGCGGCTTGTGATCCTGACACGTAGACGCCTCTTGCTGGCGTTGCCGCTGGCGTCGCTGGCGTTTGCCCTGATCTCATTGGACAGTGTCGACACTGAGGTGTTCGGCCCGTTGGCGCTGTTTCTTCCAGCGGTGGGGCTCGCACTCAGTGTGGTGTCCAAGCGGGCGCGTGCGGGCGCGTTTCCGGTATACGCTTCGCTCCCCCTGCGCCGTGACGACGCCGTCGCGAGCATCTGGTTTGAACACGTGCTCGTTATCCCAATTCTCTGGGCCGCGCCGCTCTTGGTGGTCTACGCATGCGCATCGCGGTTGTTTCTGCATTCGTGGCGGGTCAGCGGTGTCCTTGTATCTGCCACCCTTCTTGCGATGGGCGTCACGGTCGCCTTGCTGGCGTTCGGTCCTCGGCTGACGCGTAACCGCAGCACCGAAATCGCGCCCCACCTGGGCCACATCCTACGGATTATGGCGGTGCCTGCCATTGCCGGAATGGCCCACTTGCTCGTCCTCCTGCTCATTCTATCGGCCACGGAAGGCAGTCTCGGGATATTGGATATGCCCGGCGTAGGACTCCGCACGATGGAAGCGGTAGCCTGCCTCGCGGGCGTTGGGATGCTGGTGGCGTCCTGGCGGAGGTCGCGGAACAGGATCGAGAGCTTGCTGTCGCCGCGTGGCGAACAATCTAGTACGCGCCGCTGGCGGCCTGCCGGGACCGAGGTCCGCTTTCCGTCACACGGGCTTCCCATGCTCCCCACATGGGTCTATTCCGGAGAGATGTTCCTCACGCCGCTGCTTATCGGATGCGGGGCGATCGTGCTGGCTGTTGTGACCATGGATCGCAGCGAACCGACGACCTCTGTCTTCTTCCTGCAGTCGCGGATCATTCAGACTGGGTTCTGCCTATTCGTGGCCGGCATGTACGGCCTTCCATGTGTTTACAAATACGGTACGCTCCGAGTATACCGCTCGCTCCCCATGACCTCGTCCCGGCTGGCGTTATTCCTGATGACGCTGCCGTGGCTTGGCGTTGCAATCTTCCCACTGCCCTTGGTGGGGCTGGTGTCCATTACTGGCCAACTCCCGATTCTGGCGGCGACGATCTGCGCGCTGTATATCCTCGGCGTGGCCATGGGTATCGCGGGACTGACAATCCTGACGGCGTACTACGGGCGGTTCAGCGCGGCGCTTCCGATGCTCGTCGGATGGCTTATAGGGATTTCGTGGGTGTCGTTCTTTCTCCATAACATGGACCGGACGGCCCCGCTGATCCCGGGATTCAGTGCGCCTTCGTTCTGGGCCATTATCGCAATCTCTCTAGTCCTGCCCGTGCTGAGCTACGCCGTAATGCGCCGCGCGATACAGTCGAGCGACACAATGTACCGCCCCCTGTCGGACGTGGAAATCGTGTTCGATCTGCTGCACGCGATAGCCCGGCGCTTCACGCGCTTCGTTCATTGGCCACAGGGGGCACAAAAGACGCAAAAAGCGTCTCAGAATTGAGAGGAGCAGACCTATGAAAAGGCTTCTCGTGGACTACTTGCGGCGATACTTGGGGGTACTGGCCGCGTTTTGTGCGGCGGCGATGGCATTTCCGGCGCTTCTTCTGATCGCCGGGCCTAGCGACCTGCCCTGGCACGGTCCACACGGCAAACCGGGAGACTTGTCAACGTGGCCCCCAATGTTTGTATTCCTTGCGAGCGCGGTCATGTGGATGGGACCGGCAATCTTGCTAGCCGATTTGATGTCGGGGGCGGGGCGCGTGTCTGGGGCTTTGCCAGTTGGATCGCGCGCACGGGCGGCGGTGGCGTGGTTGGAGGGCGTCGTGCTGGCGCCAGTGTTATGTGTGGTAGCCGGATTGGCTCTGCTGCCCATCCTGGCATCACTCGGCCCATTGTCGGTCAGCCACTGGATCGTCTTCGTCTTGTTGTCAGGCGCCGTCGGATTGGCATGCAATGCCGTGTGGATGTTCTTTCCCGCGAGAATGTTCAGAGATCCCACATCGCTGGGGGAGGGTATTCTGACATCTCTCATCGTCCTTGGATTCGTTGGAGGATATTGGGCCGGGATACTGGCCTTGTTGCCGAGGCACGCTGATGCGGCCCAATTGGCCGTGCGCCTTGTCCTCATGCTGCCTGTAGCAGTAGCCGCTGGGTGGCTTGCCCTGCGGCGGACACCGGTGTTCTTGATGCACGCCACAAACCTCTCCGCAACGCTACCCCGGAGGACGCTGGCACGTGTGTCGCGCGAAGAGTGCGCAGGGCCATTTGTGGATGTGCCGTTCTTATTAACACGCACGATCGCAATCGCGAGCGCGATCACGGGAGCCATGGCGGTCGTGATATGCGGCATGGCCTATCTCTGTGACCTCTACTCGCTGCAGCCCCAAGAACGTATCCGAATAGTCCTGATGCTCTCTTTGTTCTCGGCCTACGCGATTTACGCCACTTCGATGATGCCTTGGATAGGCAGCCTCCGGGCGTTGCGGATGACGCCGAGATCGGCGGCGGCGCTCGCGGCTTCGATGGTGGCGCAGCCGGCTCTCGGCTTTGCGATTCACGCACTAGGCTTGCTGCTTGTGCTGTATCCGCTCGACCTCGGCACATCCGTTCGAATTGCCGCATCGTGCTTCTCGATCAATCTCCTTTGGGGAATCGCGGTCAACATCGTTCTGGCGAAGTACGGTGGACCGGGAAGCATCTTTGTGTCGTTCCTCCTTTGGATCGGACTCATGCCGTTCATGGTGAGGTCGGGCCCACTTCTGCGAGAGGCGGGCGGCTTTGCAGTGCTGCTTGCCGCCGGCGCGGTCCTCGTGGGAGCCGTCCTTGCGAAAGCCTTCGTGTCCACACTACGAAACAGCCATGCGCCGTATCGACGCAAGCCGCTGCTCTCCGGGGGAGAATCTCTTGGCAATCGATGAAGAGGGCGCGCGCTAAAGCAGCGAGATCGCGACCGCGCCGAAAATAGCCGTCGCTATGGACGAAACGAGGATGCCGGCGAGCACACGAAACACGATGTAGGTGATGATCTCGCCAAAATCGAGGTTGTAGAGACTGTAGACGATGCCCAGGCCTATCAGGCCGCCGACGAACGGGACCATGTTCGCGCCGGCAATCACAATGGAGACGAGGGACACGACCAGGACGTTCTTCCAAAGCTCATCGTTTGGGAGCTTCTTGGCGTACGCGAGGATGGCATAGAGGGCCACGCCGTTCTTGGCAAGCTGCATCAAGAACTGCATGGCAATGTGAAAGACTTCCAACTGTTGCTTGCCTCTCGCCGAGATTTCCCGGACGGGCTCGGAAGCGATGGAGACTTCCGGGGACGAGTGGATTACCATCGCCAGAATGGTCAAGAGAACCAGTCCCGCCACCACGGCGAAACCGATGTACATCCTGCGGCGTTCGCCTTCGAGTTCCTCCAACCGGTGTTGAGGATCTTCATACGGCGTCCAACTGGTTTGCCGCGCCAGTTCGACGTGCAGTTCCGTAGGAGGCGGTGTCGACGTGGAGGCCGCATGCGTGGCCGCATCCTGCACCAGGTTGAAGCAGATATTGCAGTAGACCCCGTAGTCGGTCTCGTGGCGATCCCAACTGCCGCGAAACACGCGGTTGCAGCGGTTGCACGTCTCGAGCTTGGGCTTGGCGGTCGCGACATCTTCGGGGCCGATCTTGGGCCGTGAAGGAACCTGCGGCGCGGCGCTTCCCTTCATCGGCTCTGGCGCGGGCTTGGGCCGTTCCTCTTCATCGGCCAAGAACAACGCCACGTCGTCGACAGCGGCCTGTTCGTCGGGACTCAGCGCCGGAGCCGATGCCTCGGGTGTGGCGGTTTCATCAGACCCGGCGGCCTCTTCGGATAGCTCGGCTCCGGGTTCGAGTTCTTCGTCGCCGCCGGTGAAGGGCTGGCTTTCGTGATACTCGGAGTTGAGACGGCGGGTGTTGTCTTCGGCCACGGTGAGGTGCGCGCCGCAGTGATAACACTGGACCACGTCGCCCAGGGAACGGTGCCAGAGGCGCGTCTCACCGCCGCATGGGCATATGAGGAGGAAGTCTTCCATGATGACATTAGAATAGCATAAGGCGCGGGGCCGTGAGAACAGGCAGGACGATTGAAGGCAGGACGATGACAGGCCTGGATTATCAACTGGTTCCCAACCTAGCGCGGGATTCCGGCTGGTTCCCAAGCTCCGCTTGGGAACCCACTTGAGCGCGAAGCTCCGCTTCGCGGGTCGCGAAGTGCAACTTCGCGAACACGTGCGTTCCCAAGTACAACTTGGGAACGAGCGAAACGAGATCGATCAGGGCCTCGGAATGACCTGGAGCGTTTGGGGCGCCGTGGACGTAATACGGAGCGCATCGGCGGGATCGAGTTGTAAGTCGTGGGTGGTTGCGGGCGGATACTCGAGGATGGTGTCGCATCGGGCGATGCTCAAGGCTGAAAGCGTTCCGCCTGAAAGATGGATCGTTGCGCTGTAAAGGCGTTGCGTATACGTCCATTCGCCCACGGGAGGCGTGAGAGTCGCGATCTTTGGATTGGCGCCTACCCACGTGAGCCGGTTGGTCGGGATCGCGGCGTTATCCGTGATGAAGTCCGCCGGATCGAACTCGGTCTTCCCGTGCGTGAGATCGATACGGTTGCCGCGCGCGGATTCTGCGAGAACCATGTCGTTGCTTCGTGGGAATCCGCCACGCGTCATGATATCGAAGGTGTTGTTGAAACCTTCGATGACAATGCCCCGAACATCCGTCGCGCCTTGATCGACGCCGATGGTCAGGCCGAAGTGATTCTGCGTGCATTCGGGGCCGAGATGAAACAGGACGCTCTTGCACGCATTCGTATGCAGGTGAAGGCAGTCGAAATGGTTTTGCACGAACTTGCCTTGCGCCTCGACGCAGGTCTTGAAGTTCAGAATGCCGCCGATAAAATCGAATCGGCTTGACACGATCGGGGCCAGCGTGGCATCGAGCACGAGGCCCGTGCCCGCCTTGCGTTCGCCCGGCGTAAATGGCGCGGGATCGGCCATGCCTTGGGACTTGATTTCGGTCTCGACGACCACGGCGAACCCGTCGATCGGCACGGGCTTCTCCGGCTTGATACGCATCGCCGCGCCCGCGCCGCCGTACACGAAGATCCCAAAATGGTATTCGCCGTTCATGGTCGAATCGATGACCATGAGATCTTTGGCCGGGTCGTCCGCGGCGCCAGTCCAGTTCAACACATAGACGCCGCCGTCGATGCGAAAATCCTGCGTCGCCGGGATATGGATCGTGTCGGCGATATTGTAGATGGCTTTGCGTCCGCCCCATCCGCCTTTGACATACAGGTCGTGTCCCTGCGCCACGCAGTAGTCGATGGCTTCCTGCCACCCCGCGGTCTTCGTCCCCGGAGTCTGCGGCCCGAACCGTCCCGTCGTGTCCCACGACAGCACAACCTGAGCCGGCGCTATCGCTGGCTCCTGAGCCAGCGCGCTAACGCAGGCCACCAATATTACGATGGGCGAAACGTAAACGCTCACGGTTCTTACGATGAACATTATTAGCCACCTCACGAGGAATCGATTCCAGGACACTTTGCCGATGAGACAATCTCATTTTCCCATGGCCAGCACGCGGCGCACAAGCCAAAGCAGGTTGCTCTTGTGTCACGGTCCTCGAATTCCCATCGTTGAATGGTTACGCACGCGGGAATTTGCTATACTTGCGCCTGCCTTTGACTTCAAAGGCTCTCAGATCCCCATGCCTGGGGGACCTCGGGGAGCTTTACACATAAACTAGGAACAGAAGAAGGGTAGGAACATGGCAAAGCAGTTGATGGTAGTTCCCGATAAGGTTCGCAAGAGCGCGACGCTCAAGCTTGGTTCGATTCCGATCAATGCCTACAAGAAGACGATTCAGGAGGAGCTGGACTCGAATCCTGACATCACGCCGGGCGTGTGCTTGCGTATCTATCGCGACATGGCCATCATCCGCGAGTTCGAGACGATGCTGGATCAGGTGAAGAAGCTGGGCGCCTACGAAGGCATCCCAACGAAGCACGCCGGGCCGGCGCATCTCTCGCTCGGACAGGAAGGCGCGGCGGTCGGCGAGGCGTTCTACTTGACCGTCAACGACCATGTGTTCGGCAGCCACCGAAGCCACGGCGAAGTGATTGCGAAAGGTCTGCGGGCCGTGCTCGAACTCAAGGGCAGCGGCCTGCGTTCGATTATGGAAGGCTACATGGACGGCAACATCGCGCGGGTCGTCGAGCAGAACGAGCCCGACTGGTCGCCGCTGGTCGTTGCGGGCAAAGGCAAGAGCAAGAAGCCGCTGTTCGCGTCGGACGAGGAAGAGGAACAGGGCATCGACTTTCTCCTGTATGGACTGCTGGCGGAAATCTTCGGCCGCGAATACGGGTTCAACAAGGGCATGGGCGGATCGATGCACACGTTCTTCTGCCCGTTCGGCATTTATCCCAACAACGCGATCGTGGGCGGCAGCGCCGACATCGCGACGGGCGCGGCGCTCTACAAGAAGGTGCAACAGGCCGGCGGTATCGTGGTCGCCAATATCGGCGACGCCTCGATCGGTTGCGGTCCCGTGTGGGAAGCGCTCGGCTTCTCGGCCATGGCCCAGTTCAATACGATGTGGGAAGAAGGCTATCGCGGCGGACTCCCGATCGTCTTCAACTTCATGGACAACTTCTACGGCATGGGCGGCCAGCCCATCGGCGAAACGATGGGATTCGACTTCCTGTCGCGCGTAGGCGCCGCGGTGAACCCCGAAAACATGCATGCGGAGACCGTCGATGGCAACAACCCGCTGAGCCTCGCCGAGGCGTATAAGCGAAAGAAGCAGATCATCGCCGAACATGGCGGGCCCGTGCTTCTTGACGTCCTCTGCTACCGGCAGACCGGCCATTCGCCAAGCGACCAATCGTCGTATCGCGAACGCGAGGAAATCGAACTGTGGCGCAAGGCCGATCCGATCGCCGAGTTCGGCGCGAAACTTGTGGCTGCGGGCGTCGCGCAGGAATCCGACCTCGATGAGGTCAAGGCCTACATCAAGCGCAAAGTCATGAAGGCGTGCAAGCTCGCCGGAAGCGAGAGCGTTTCGCCGCGTCTCCAACTCGGTGCGCGCACGGGCGTCGCCACGTACATGTTCTCGAACACGCTCGAAGAGAAACTGCCCGGCCTGCGCGACAAGAATGAAGTCCGTATGCCGCTCGCGGAGAACCCGCGCGTGCAACAGATCGCCAAGAAGTCGCGCAAGGGCGTCGACGAAGCCGGCGCCGTGCTCAAGGCGGCGAAGGCCGTGACGTTCGGCGATGCGATCTTCGAGGCGGTGGCCCACCATTTCTACAACGATTCGCGCCTGGTCGCCTACGGTGAAGAGAACCGCGATTGGGGCGGCGCGTTCGCGGTATATCAGGGCTTGACCGAAGCCCTCCCCTACCACCGTCTGTTCAACACGCCGATCTCCGAAGGCGCGATTGTCGGCACCGCAGTGGGGTACGGACTCGAAGGCGGGCGCGTGATTGCGGAATTGATGTACTGCGATTTCATGGGCCGCGCGGGCGACGAGGTGTTCAATCAGCTTGCCAAGTGGCAGGCGATGTCGGGCGGTTACTTGCGCATGCCGGTCGTGCTCCGCGTTTCCGTGGGCAGCAAGTACGGCGCGCAACACTCGCAAGATTGGACCGCGCTTGTGGCGCACATACCCGGACTGAAAGTCGCGTTCCCGGCGACGCCGTACGACGCCAAGGGCATGATGGCCTCGGCGCTGCTCGGCAACGACCCGGTGGTCTTCTTCGAGAGCCAGCGGCTGTACAGTCAGACGGAGACCGTCTGGCCCCAGGGCGTGCCCGCGGAGTACTACACCGTCCCGCTTGGCGTGCCCGCGGTGGTAAAAGAAGGCCGCGACTTGACCATCCTCACGTTCGGCGCGACGCTCTATGTCGCGAACGAGGCGATCAAACGGCTCGAAGGCGAATTCGGATTGTCTGTCGAACTAATCGACGGGCGTTGCCTCGTTCCGTTCGACCTCGAAGTCCTCGCCAACTCGATCAAGAAGACCGGCAAGCTGATCGTCGCGAGCGACGCGTGCGAACGCGGCAGCTACAATCACACGATCGCCAGCCAGATCAGCCAGGTTGCGTTCGACTATCTCGACGCGCCCGTGTGCGTGGTCGGCGCGGAGAACTGGATTGTGCCGCCGGCGGAAATGGAGACCGATTATTTCCCGCAGCCGGAGTGGATCATCGACGCGTACCACACGCAGATCCGGCCGCTGCCCGGTTATCAACCCAAGACCGACCGCACTCCCGAAGAAATGGTCTCGCTGTCGAGGTACGGCGTGCTGTAACGGCATTCAAGCGGACGGGAGCGTTCCGTGCTGAAACGAGTCCTCGTGAACTTGGGCGTCCTGATGGGCGCCCTTAGTTTCTGTTTCGTGCTGGGCGAAATCGCGGCGCGCGTCTGGTACACGCATCGGGGCACGATGATGCAGTTCGATCGGGCGCTCGGGTTCCGAACCAAGGCGAATCTCGACCAGACCTCGCGCGTTGTAGACGCGGGCGGCACGGCCTCGACGGCGCATCTCACGACCGACGCGAACGGCTTCCGGCGCTTCGGCGACGTCAACGCCAAACGCCCCAAGATCCTGTTTCTCGGCGACTCGATGACCTTCGCCCGCGACGTTTCCGACGATCAGACGTTCTACACGATAATCGGAAAGCAGCTCGATGCCGAAGTCTTCGCGTACGGCGCGGAGGGATACGCGACGCTTCAGGAGTACCTTATCCTCGATCGGTATTTCGACCTGATCAAACCGGACGTTGTCGTGTGGCAGTTCTGCCGAAACGACATCATCGGCAACACCGTCGAACTCGAATCGGAAAGCGCGCTCAACAACAACGGCATGCGCCGTCCGTATTGGACCCCGGAAGGCACGATCGTTTACGCATGCCCACGGTTCCTCGGGCCGGTTCGGGGCGCGCTTCAAAGCTATTCGAACTTGCTCTACTTCGTGTTTGTCCACATCGATCGTATCGTCGATGCGCGTTCGGCAAAGACTACCGTCGAGAACATCATCGAATCGCGGGGCGCATCGCATGCGGGGTTCCAGCGTTCGGTTGCCGTCACGGAAACACTCATGGAGAAAGCGCGCCAGCGTTGCGGCACGGCCTGGCTGCTCGCGTTCGATTCGGACGCGATCCAGCCTTACTTCGATGCGTTCAAAGAAGCGTGCGCCAAGAGCGGTGTCGCGTTTGCGGACGACGTCGGACCGGCCATCGACGCCGCGGAACACGCCGGGACGACGACCAAAGCCGCTGACGGCGCGCATTGGAATGCCGAGGGCCATCGCATCTGCGCCGAGACGCTCATGTGCCATCTCGAAGGGCACGGTATCGCTCGGCGCGCCGGTTCGTAATCCAGGGTGCAGCCCTGCGGACGGTTCGGCTATAATCGCGGCGCTGGGCATGAGCTTTCTGTAGCGAACGTCTACCGGGAAATGGCATTTCAGAATGAATCGTCACTTTGACATTGTGACCATCGTCGGCGTGGGGTTGCTTGGCGGCTCGCTGGGGCTGGCCTTGAAGTCGCGCGGCATGGCAGGCATCGTGCGGGGCGTGGGCCACCGCGCCGCCTCGCTCGAAATCGCGAAGACCGTCGGCGCGATCGATGAGGCGTTCCTGGACGTGGCCGAAGCGGCGCGCGGCGCGGACCTCGTAGTCCTCTCGACGCCTGCGGCCATGGTCCCGCGCATGCTCGACGACGTGCGCGGAGCGTGCGACGCACGCGCGGTAGTCACCGACGTGGCGAGCACGAAAGTGGAAGTCTGCGATCACGCGAAGAAGACGTGGCCGAAACCGCAGCGTTTTGTCGGCAGCCACCCGATGGCAGGCTCGGAAAAGTACGGGCCAGAGCACGCGGACGCGGACTTGTACCAGGGCCACGTCGTCATCGTCGAGACCGGCGATCACCTCGACAACGAAGCGCGACACGCGGTGCTGGATCTCTGGTCCGGCGTCGGCGCCCGCATCGTCGAATTGGACCCGCACGCCCACGATGCCGTCGTGGCGCGCACGAGCCATATCCCGCATATTCTCGCGGCGTGCGCCGCGCGCCTGGCCATGCAGGAAAACAACCCGAACCGCGCCTCGGTTCCGCACCTGATCGGACAAGGTTTCCGCGACGTCACGCGGATCGCCGCGAGCCGCCCCGAGATTTGGCGCGATATTTGTCTTACGAACCGCGAGGCGATCTTGGAAGGGCTCGACGACATGATCGAGGAACTCAGCGCCGTGCGCGACTCGATCGCGGACCGCGAAGCCGAAGTCCTCGAACTCTATTTCCGCGCGGGACAGGAAGCGCGGCGCGAGGCCATGGGCGAATGAAACGCGGCCTATTCATCACCTTCGAAGGCGTTGAAGGCTGCGGCAAGTCGACACAGGTCGCGCGGCTCCAAGATCACCTCGAATCGAAGGGCCTTTCCGTCGAAGTCACGCGTGAGCCGGGCGGCACGCCCATCGCCGAGGCCATCCGCGCCGTGTTGCTCGATCCGTCGAACGAGGCCATGTGTCCCGTAGCGGAACTGCTCCTGTATGAAGCCGCCCGCGCGCAGCACGTAGCCGAACGAATCCGTCCGGCGCTCAAAGCGGGGCGCATCGTGCTGTGCGATCGCTTCGCCGACAGCACAACGGCCTATCAAGGCGCGGGGCGCGGGATTTCGCGGGACGTAGTGAAGCGCCTTCATGACATCGCGACGGAGGACCTCCGCCCTGTTCTCACCATCGTGCTCGATGTGCCCGCGGACGTGGGTCTGTCGCGCGCGACGAAGTCCGGATCGGACCGGATCGAGCGCGAGGCGATCGCGTTCCATGAACGCGTTCGAGAAGGATTCCTCGCGCTGGCGCAAGAGGAACCGGACCGGGTTGCCGTTGTGGACGGCATGGGTGACGTGGAATCGGTAAGCCAAGCCATCCGGGCGCTTGTCGAAGCGCGTTTGGAGGCGTCATGAGTTTCGGCGCGATTCGAGATCACGACGCGGCGTTACGGCTGCTGCGCAATATGCTCCAGCGCAACCGCATCCCGAACGGCCTAATGTTCTGGGGTCCCGGCGGGGTCGGCAAACGGCTCGTCGCGCTGGAGATGGCCAAGGCGATCAACTGCACGCGCCGGGACGGCGACGCCTGCGATACGTGCCTGTCGTGCCGAAAGATCAACAACGCGAACCATCCTGATGTGACCGCAATCGCGCCGGTCAAGAAGTCGCGTATCATCGACGTGGAAACCGTCCGGTCGATCACCGACCTCGCCGCGCTCCGTCCCTTCGAATCGCAATGGCGCGTGTTCGTCATTCAGGAAGCGGACCGCATGGGCGTGCCCGCGCAGAACCATTTCCTCAAGACCCTCGAAGAGCCGCCCGGGCGTTCCCTCTTCATTCTGATCACCGAGTATCCCGGCATGCTGCTTTCGACGATTCGGTCGCGATGCCAGCGCGTGCGATTCGGCGCGTTGCGCCCGGAAACGGTGTGCGATCTGCTCCTGCAGTCCCGCGATCTGCCTCGCAATGTCGCGGAATCGGTCGCAGCCGTGGCGCAGGGCCAGATGTCGCGCGCGTTCGACCTCGTCGATTCGGACCGGCGCGACGTAGTGCTGGATATCGCGCGACGCCTCGCGGAAGGCGAGGACCCGGTTGCCCTCGCGGAGGATTTCACGAAGCGCCTCGACCTCCAGCGCGGACAGCTCGAAACGGCCTTGAAAGCGGAATTGGACACGCGCGCGCCGAACGAGCTTTCGCGGGAAGACAAGGAAGAGCAGAAGACGCAATATATGGCGCTGGTCGAATCGATGGTCCGGCGTGATATAATGGAATACTTGTACCTGTTTCAGACGTGGTATCGCGACGCGCTCGTCTACGGCGCGACGCAGGATGCCTCGCGCGTCTTCAACCGGGATCATCTGGATCGCCTCGAGGCGGCCGGCACTTCGAGTGCCGCCGACGCGGACCGGAGATTCGCGGCAATCAACAAAGCCCGCGTGTATCTGGAACGAAATCTGAACGTAGACCGCGTGTTTCGCGATATGTTCTTTGTGCTGGCGGAATAACCGCCGGCCGCATTGGAGAAACCATTATGCTTCAAGCTGCGAAGGTTCGACTGCGGCGGTCGACCCGCGTGTTCACGTTTCTTGCGCGCGACATCGCCTTGGCGCGCGGCGACGACTGCGTCGTCCGCACCGAACGCGGACTCGAACTCGGCACGTGCATCGTCGAGCCGGACGATTGCTCCGACGAAATGGCGAAGCGCTACACGATGCCCGTGGTGCGCAAGGCCACCTATCACGATCAACAGACCTACAAGCAGATCGTCGCCGACGAGCAAAAGGCGCGGCAGATTTGCATCGAGAAGATCCGCGAACGCCAGCTCGACATGAGCTTGGTCGACGTCGAATACACGTTCGACCGGCACAAGGTCGTCTTCTATTTCACGGCGGAAGACCGCGTCGATTTTCGCGAACTGGTCCGCGACCTGGCGCACGATCTCAAGGCGCGCATCGAACTGCGCCACATCCAGGTCCGCGACAAGGCGAAGATCGTCGGCGGCTTCGCGGCGTGCGGGCGTGAACTGTGTTGTTCGACCTGGCTGACGGGCTTCATGCCGATCTCGATGAAGATGGCCAAACGCCAGAACCTCTCGCTGAACCCAGCCAAAATCAGCGGCCAATGCGGGCGCCTCATGTGTTGCCTCAGCTACGAGAACGATATGTACGAAGGCAAGCGGAAGGCGAAGCCAGTCGCGGTGGCCGAGGAAACTGAGGAAGCCGAGGAATGGGGCGAGCGCGTCGCGGAGGATGAGGCGGCGCTGGCGGTAGCCGAGGGCGACTTGGAAGAGGAAGAAGCCATCGAAGCCGCCGACGAGGACGCCGTGACCTCCGATGGCGCAGAGTCACGCGGAGGCGAAGGTGGCGCGAAGGACTCGCAAAAGAAGAGCCGGCGCAGGCGCAGGCGCCGCAAGAAGCCGCATGCCCCGGGCGGCGCGCAGGGCGGCGCGTAATCGCAGCCATGCGGTTGGTGGATTCACATTGCCACGTCCAGCATGACGCGTTCGACGCCGATCGCGAAGAGGTGCTGGCGCGCGCCCTCGATGTGCTCGACTGGCTGGTGGTCATCGGCGACACCGTCGAGATGAGCCGTTGCGCCGTCGAACTCGCGCGCGACCGGATTTTCGCGACCGTCGCGATGCATCCCCATCATGCGGACCAGACGGACGCCGCCGCGCTCGAAGCGATTCGCGAACTTGCCGTACGCCCGAGTGTCGTGGCTCTCGGCGAAATCGGTCTCGATTACCATTATACATTCTCGACCGAGGAACATCAGCGCGCGGCCCTACAAAATCAACTCGAACTCGCGGTTGCGCTCGATCTTCCCGTCGTGTTTCATTGCCGCGAGGCGGAACGTGATTTCATACCGCTGGTCGAGCCGTTTCGCGGCCGGCTCGCGGGCGCGGTGATGCACTGCTTCGGGGGCGGCGCGGCCTTCGCCCGCCAATGTCTCGATTGGGGATTCCACGTTTCATTCGCGGGAAACGTCACGTTTCCAAAGGCTGAGACGTTGCGGGAGGCCGCGCGTGTCGTGCCAATGGACCGGCTTCTGGTCGAGACGGACAGCCCTTATCTCGCCCCGCAGCCCGTCCGAGGAAAACGATGCGAACCCGCGCACGTGCTCCACACGGCGCGTTTTCTCGCGGAACTCAAAGGGGTCGATTTCGAGACCTTCGTGGAGCGAACCACCGAGAACGCCGCGCGGTTCTATCGTTTGAACCAACGCGACAGCGCGGGCCCGAACGCGTAAAAGGCGGCCTGCATCAGCGCCGCGCCAGTGGTGTCCGCAGCCCAATCGAACACGTCGCACGTGCGCCCCGGAACGAAACGTTGATGGAATTCGTCGGTGATTCCATAGAGCGACGCGAAGACAATGGGAAGCAGATACACGGTCCACGCCCCATAGGTCTTGCCCGATTGGCGCAGTCCCAACGCGACTACAAACGACAACCCCGCATAGAGGCACGCATGGACGATCTTGTCTTCGCCGGGAAAGGCCGGCTTGACCTGAATCGGATTCGCGCTCGACGAGAGCCAAAAGAGGCCCGCACAGTACAAAGCCGTCAATACAAGATGGCGGGGCCTCAAAATCCGCGGCCTCCCAGGGGACTCATCCGCGTGACGACCGCGCCCGTGGGGTCGACTTCGAAGAGCCATTCCGAACCGCCCACGGTGATGCCGTTAACGCACGGCGAGCCATCGCCCACGGGCACGCGGTGGATCGGCGACGGTCCGCTCGTCACGATCCCCGAGGGATCGGTATGAAACAACAGCGTGGCGCCGCCGCCATCGGAGAGCACATCGGCAAGCAATAGGACGGCGTCGAGCGATTCCCTCTCCCCCACGCGCGCGTATTCGTACGCCATACGAAACGCCGCCGCGGAATCGATGCACCACAAGAATGCCGTCTGCGGGAGCAGTTCGTCCGGCTGGTCCAGATAGACGGCTGGAAGCACGCCACGCCGCAGGTAGCGCTCGCGCCGGTCTTTCGCGCGCGCCAAAATGCGGTCGCGATACGCAACAAGCCACGGGCGGCGCGAGAACTGGACGGCCTGGGCCGCGCGAACCATCTGCTGCGCGGCGCTGATCGTGAACAGCGGGGCGAAGGGCTGCCCGGTGTCCGGAAGGAATTCGGACGGCGACGTCATCTCGCCGGGTGCTATAGCGGCGAGCGCCATGATGGGGCCTGCCGCCATCAGACCGCTCTGCGCGGGATCGATGCCGATGGCGTCGGGAACAATCCACGCCGCGAGCGCGTGTATCGCGGACGGGAAACTGCGCGTCACGGAATCGAGGCTGGTAAGCTGCGGCGGCGACAGCGCGCCGTTGTCGAATAGGAAGACGCCGGTCGAGTTCCAAAATGTGCGAACCGTCTCGGGCAACGTAACCAACTCGCTTAACTGGCCCCGCCCTCTCGCGTCGGCATTCGCGTAGTCCGCAAGCGTCAGGCACACCTGCATGCCCGCGCGCGTCTGCCCGCCCGGCGCGAGGCTCCGCGTTAGATCGAGCGCCGACCCTTTCACGGATTCGGCCATGTACTTCATCGTCGCCGTGAGACCGTCCTTACCCAGAAACGGCAAGAGTTGATGCATGTAAATCGCGGCGCTAAACGCAGAATCGAGATTGGGCGCGCTGCCCAGTCCCGCGCGGATCGCCTCCCACGCGCAGAACCCGGAGACCAGCGCCACACGCGCGCCGCCGTTTGCCGGCTGCACGGCGTATAGCCAGAATTGCACGAGCGCAGGCGAGAACGTATGCGTTTCGAAGTAGGTCCGAAACAAGTCCTGCCACGCCGAGTCGGACATCTTCGCGTCCGACAGCAGAGGAAGAATGGCGCTAGCAGTTTCCGTGTTCGCTTCGCGGCCCAACGTTTCGAACGCCGAAACCAACCGCGCAGACGAATCGGAAGCCGGTGCCGTAGCGGCGTTCGCGGCCAGTGGCAGAAGAATACAAAGCAGACTCAGGGCAGGTTTGGAGAAAAATCGCCCTATTCGTGCGTTACAAGGTCCACTTATCACATACACTCTCCGAGCATGGCACCGGATGCTTTGCGGGCCATGCCTTGGAAACACTCCCTGCTCGGTGGCGCGGCGCTTCGCTGTCCGCCATGACGCGCCGCCGCGCTACGCCTTCACGGGCCATGATAGCGCCCCAGGACGAAGATTGCACACGCCCCGCGCCAGCTATGGCTCGTTCCGCAGTTTGGGCCGGGGCGGGCCGTCGTACGGTCTGGCCCCGAAGTGCAGGTCGCGCTTCGGGACGCCCAACACCTCGGGATCGGTAGCGGTCGGCGCCTTGATGAACCCGTAGTAGCGCGCCATCCAATACGCATCGAGATAACTGGACGGATCGAGAATGGCGTAATCGCCGCCATCGTCCAGTTCGAGCGGATCGCGGTCCCAACGGCGGATGCCCTGTTCGCGCGGGCCGAGAGCTTTCGTGTCGGACACGTAGTTGACGTGGCCCTTGGGGACGTGCAAGTCGCGGCGATGCGAGTTCGTGAATCGATAGTTGATGCATTCGAGCGGATACTCGCGCAGGTGCCGGACCGCCTCCGCGTTTTGGCAATCGTTCCCGGTCAGAACCCCGTAGATGAAATTGAACCACGCCTGATGCTCGGAGCGTTTGATTTCCCAACTTCGTTGCAGGCTACGCTGGTAGATCCCTCGCAAGCGCGGGTCCGTTTCGTAATTCAGCAGCGGGTAGAAGCCGAGAAACGCCAGGCGGTCGTCGAAATGCGTGTAGTACGGAGACGTAATCTTGATCCGGACCGCGTGCTCCGGGTATTTCCATTCGATCAGTTGCTCTTTGGCCTTGCGATACTTCTCCGTATCGCCAACGATGTGTTGCGCGACCGTGATGATGCAGAGCGCTTGCGCGGAATTCAGACCGAACTCGTCTCGATGCGCGGGACTGTTGATGAATTCCGGGTCCCACCGAGCCCACACCGTCGGCTTCCCGTCCAGATCGCGCAACACCCAGCCGTTGTCGATGATGTGATCGGTCATCCGCTGAATATGATCGACCACCATCGCCTTTTCGCCGCCCTCGGCCACGAGGTCGTAGAAGATCGACATTGTGTAATACTGCGAGGCGATCTCGTCGCTCGACGTATCGCCCTTCCATTGCCACTTGCCGTCGGCGGTCAGGTTCCATTCCGAGGGCCTGCCCGCGGAACCGGTCTCGGCGAGATTGGCCTCCTCACCCACGGCATGAATCGCACGCGCGGGAAATCCGCCGATGGGCGTGATTTCCTCGCTCCATTTCACTGTCTTGAACACGTCGATGGCTTCGGCCCGAACGGCGGGATCGCCTGTGACGGCATACTCGAAACACAACGCGTCCAGGTAGTGGCAGACCCAGCCGACGTCGTTATCGCTCAGAAAGCGAACGTAGCTGCCATCGTCCTTCAGGTCGAGCGTATGGACAAACCCCAACCGTTTCATGCCCCACTCGTCGATCCAACGCTTGTACCAGGCAGACTTCTTTTGCAGTGTATACGGCTCATACGTGATGACGCCCAGTCCCCCGTCCGTGGCAATGTAGACCGCCTTATCACCGCACGCGATCGCGTTCACCTTCTCGTTCGGAATCCAGCGGTCGCATCCGAAGTACTGGAATTCGCCGTCCACGGCGCGAATAGCGCCGCGCGTCGTGCCGACCCAGTAATCGCCCTCGAACCCTTCCGCCACGCACGTCGTGTCTTCGTAACAAAGGCCCTCGGCGCCGGTCAACGTGCTCCACGACATGCCGCGCAATATGGCCAGGCCCTTGTCCGTGGCAACCGCAAGGCGGCTGCCGAGCGCCAGCATGTCGCGGGTGACCGAGGCGCGAGGCAAATGGCCCCAGTCCTGGACGTCTTCATAATTGAATCGTCCGTCCTCCAGAAATCCAAGCTGGCCGGCATGGCGCACGTAGAGCGTTTCGCTATAAGACGCGACACCCAGGATAGGCTGGAGGGGCTTAGTCTCGGTGAGTGGGATGAGCGCCGTCCCGTCAATACGGAAGAGGCCCCGCTCAGTGGCCGCCACGGATTCCCCCAGATGCAGGCAGACATCCACGAAAGGTTCGGTAGAAACGGACGACCAATTTCCCTCGCCATAACGCCACAATCCCCCGGAACCCATGGCCCAGAGGACATCATCTACTACACGCAAGCGTGAGACCTCGGCGTCGATCCCGTCCATCTTCACCAAAGCCCCCGCCTGGACGCGGTATACACCGTCCTGCGCGCCAACAAACACGGCGTCCTTGAGCACCGCAACCGACAATAGAGGTTGCGCGGTTTCGATGCGGCTGCTGACTTCTTGGAGGTACACCTCATCGACGACGGGCCGCCACCGCGGGTTCTTGGGAACGGGCAACTCGGCAAAGGCGGGAACGGAAACCCCGGCAAGGACCATCACGAGCGCCAAGGACACGGAAGCGTGAAACATCGGATTGACTCCTCTCGGTTAGTCCATGTACTCGAGGGCCAGGTCCAGACCCCGAGGACCGGATTGTCTAGCGCTGACTTTCCGTATATACGATCCGTATCCGGTCATTCAAGACCTCGTATCGCGTTCTGATTGCAGGAATTGATTGTTCTCTGCGCGTTTGTTATCATCTCCGCCACTGCCATCAGGACTGCTGAGACGTCCGGGTTTCAGCGCATGTGGGCGCCGCCTTGGCACGGTGGCTCTGCGACGAAAGGCTCATATCTGTGTCCGTAGTCATCGAAACGCGCAATCTTTCCAAGATCTACGAAGCCGCCTTGAAGGGCCAGGACGTACACGCCCTGAAGGACCTCAACCTGACGATCCATTCGGGCGAGATCTTCGCTTATTTGGGGCCGAACGGATCCGGGAAGACCACCACCATCAAACTGTTGCTCGGATTGATCTTCCCCACCAAGGGCGAGATGGAGATTCTGGGCAGCAAAGACATCGGATCGGCCGCGGTCCGCCGCCAGATCGGCTACCTGCCCGAAGGGGCGTATTACCCCGATTTCCTGCGCGGCGAGGAGATCCTGCGATTCTACGGCCAGCTCTACGGGCTTTCCGGCGCGGACTTGCGCAAACGCGTGGATCATACGCTTGACGTAGTCGGCATGACGCGCGCACGCAAGCGCCTGTTGCGCGGCTACTCGAAGGGCATGCGGCAGCGCATCGGATTGGCGCAGGCGCTGATCAGCGACCCGCAGATCCTGATCCTCGACGAACCGACGACCGGCCTCGATCCCATCGCGCGCAAGGAGATCCGCGACATCCTCGCGAACTTGCGCGACCAGGGCAAGACGCTGCTCATCTCGTCGCACGAGTTGCTCGAGGCCGAACTCATCAGCAACCGCGTGGGTATCCTGTACGAAGGCGTCCTGCAGACCTCCGGCACGCTCGACGAACTGCTCACCAACCGCGAGATTGTCGTGCACGTCCTGGATGCGACGCCCGACGCGCTGGCGAAGCTCACTGCCGCGGGTATCGAAGTTGAGGATACGATCGAGAACAAGGCCTCGTTGCGAGTGCCGGATACGCTCTCGGTCTACCAGGCGCTCGAAATCTGCAAAGCCCATAACCTGACGCTGCAAAGCATCGCACCGCGCCGCGAGACCCTCGAGGAATTGTTCGTGCGCGTGGTCGGCGCAGCATCACACGCATAGAGAGGAACACGATGGCTGCCTTGATGAATCATATTCGAGGTCCTTGGACCATTGCCGTATACACCTGGCGCGAGGGTATGCGGAAGAAGGTGCTTATCGCCTTCTTGCTGCTGAGTATTCTCGTTATCTTCGGTTCGACCTTCATGACGGCGTTTCTTCCCCAGATTACGATCGGCGAGATGCAGACCGACACGGAATCCAAGATCATTAAAGACATCTGCGTGACGGCGATCTCGATCTTCGGCATTCTGATAACGATATTCATTTCCGCTTCGGTCGTTCCGAGCGAGGTGGAGAACAAGGTTATCTACACGGTGCTCTCCAAACCGGTGCGCCGCTTCGAATACCTGCTCGGGAAATTCATCGGTGTCCAACTGATCGTCATCTTGAACCTGGTGCTGATGGGGGCGCTGTTCTTCATCGCGCTCTATCTCAAGCAGCGCATCCTCCCCACGCTGCTGCTCTGGTCCATCTTCCTGACCTACTTCGAGTTCCTCGTGGTCAGCGCGTTCACGTTCGCGGTGTCGTGCGCGGCATCGTCGGCCGTGCTGCCGACCATCGCCGGCCTGTTTATCTACCTGACCGGCAACATGACCGAGTACCTGAACGACGTGTACAACCGCGCGGGCCAGACGGGCCAATGGCTCGATCAATTGACCGGCAACATCGCGTGGGCGCTGTATCACGTGCTCCCGAACCTGCAGAAATTCAGCCTGCGGAACGAGGTGCTGTATCTGGCGCCGAACGATCCGCCGCGCGACGCGTTAATCGGACAGGTCGTGGCTTATGGGCTGGTCTTTGCGGTGGCCGGCTATCTGATTGCCTACTGGGTCTTCCGCCGGAAGGAGTTATAGCCGTCCGATGAAACGACACCCCAATTTGGTCTTGGGCTTCCTGCTCGCTGTCGTGCTTGCCTTGGGCGCGTGGCAAGGCCAGCGCGTGTCGCGCCTCTACGAAGCCGAGACGTTCTACCGGTGGATCCTCGCCGAAGCGACCCAAAGCACGCTGTGGTCGGACAAGCCCACGGTGCAAGCCGGCGAGGGTGAGCCGATGAAGGACCGCGAGTTCTTCCAGAGCCTGGCCCAGAAATGCGAACCGCTGCTGTCCGGTGAAGCCCCCGCGGGACACGACGGCAAGCCCACGAAGAAGCTGGTAGCGTTCGCCACGGATCAAACCAAAGACCAGGAAGTCTGGGAGTTGGCCCGAAGCCGGTCGCTCGCATCGGAACGCAAGGAGTTCTTCACGCTGCTGCGCGCCAAGAAGTTGACAAGCGCTTCGTCGGAATTCGATCCCGGGGCGATGTACAGCAGCGGCGAGGCCTCTGTCAGCCTCAGCAACATCTTCTTCGGTTTCCGCAAGGTGGCCGCGAACTTCGTATGGCTGCAAGTCGACCGCTATTGGCATCAGGGCGCGATGCACCGGATGATCCCGCTGATGAAGCTGTGCGTCCAATTGGACCCGACTTTTATCGACGCGTATCTCGTCGGTGCGTGGCATCTGGCCTATAACGCCACCGCGAAAATGATGGACACGCCGGAACCTTTGAAGAAGTACAACGCAACCTACGGCGTGCGGCTGGGCGAAAAAGAGCTCTATTACTACATGGCGATTGACTTCCTGAAGGACGGCATTCGCAAGAACCCGCGCAATTATCAGTTGTACTTCGATCTGGGATTCGCGGTGTACAACAACAAGCTCAAAGATTACGCCAACGCGGTCAAGTACCTTTCCGAAGCGGTCCGCCAGCGCCATGACATCTGGGTGGAACGCCAGTTGTACATCTGCATGGAGTTGAACCACCAGTACGACGAGGCCCTCGAAGGCTGGGAAGACTACCAGAAGAAGCACCCCGAGAATACGGTTGCGCCCCGCTTCATCGAGCGCAACAAGGGACTAATCAAGGAACGCGAATGGGCCAAGGCGCTTGAACTCGCCAAGGAAGCCCAGAATCCGCAAGACGCCGCGGCGTATCGCGCCGAGGCGGATCGCTTGCGCACCGAAGCCGAGAAGATCTGGCAAAGCATGGCAGGCGACAACAACGAGCCGGAGCCGTTCGCGCTGGGCCGCATCCTCCGCATGAAGGCGCTTCAGTTGATCGACGAAGGGCGTTATCTGGAAGCCATCGCCGTCCTGCAGAACGCCTGGACGAAGAGCGGCAGCTTCGCGGAAGAAGCCCTCAACATGATCATCGACACGAAGTTAGAGGCGGGTATCCCGCTTTCCACTTCGGAGAAGAAAGCCGTTCTGCGCAGGGAAGAGGCCGAGAAATACAAGAATCAGCCGCCTCCTTCCAACTAGCACGGGACGGACGGGAGGGCGGCGACGTGTCCGTAGCTCGGGCTGCCATCGAGGCGAATCTCGCGCATGTGCGGCAGCGTATGGCCGACGCGGCGGAGCGTGCGGGACGTTCCCCCGAAACGGTGCGCCTGATCGCGGTCACCAAGACCGTGGGGGTCGAAGCCATCACGATCCTTCGCAGCCTTGGCGTATCCGAATTCGGCGAGAACCGCGTCGAGGCGGCGCAGCCCAAAATTGAATCGATAGGCCCCGGCGTTTGCTGGCACATGATCGGCTCGGTCCAGCGCCGCAAGGCCAGGGACGTCGTCCAATGGTTCGACCGGGTGGATTCGGTGGACCGCGTGGAGTTGGCGGAGGCGCTCGAACGACGCTGTGATGAGCTGGATCGGGCGCTGAGCGTGCTAGTGGAAGTCAACGTATCCGGCGAAGCAAGCAAGCACGGCTTGGAGCCTGGAGACATCGCGAATGTGCTTCGCCAGATGCGGACTTACGAACGGTTGAAGGTCGAAGGCCTGATGACGATGGCCCCATTCGTGGACGACCCCGAGGAAATTCGGCCGGTGTTTCGGCGCTTGAGCGCCCTGGCTCGCGATCTTGGACTTCCCGAAGTCTCGATGGGCATGTCCAACGATTTCGAGGTCGCCATCGAGGAAGGCGCGACGCAGGTGCGCGTCGGAACGTCGCTGTTTTGTGAGCATGCTCTTTGACGTGCCATACTAACGCCAAAGCATCCTAATCTGAGTATCATGGAGGTACCCGCAATGGACTATGTGACGCCGTCCAAGTGGAGCGAGGACTTGAGCAACGCGGTTAGTCGCGTAGCACAACATGGGGATCGGATAGTCATCCGGCGAAACCGAAAGAGTCTTGCCGCGCTTGTCCCTATGGAAGACTTGGCCCGCATCGAGTTGCTTGAGGACTGGGAGGATGTCATGGCGGCGGAGAAGGCGAAGGCGGAATCCGATCCGAACAAGACGAAGACCTTGGAGGAATTCAAGAAGGAGCTAGGACTGTAGACCTTTCAGATGCTGCGCTATACCGTAAAGTTTCTTGATGCGGCTCAACGCGAGATCCGCGCACTTCAACCCGAACTGCAGCGGCGGATCATGGCCAAGATAGAACAATTGGGAGGCAATCCGCGGCCGGCCAAGTCCCTTCAACTTACGACCAAGAAGCAGTTCTACAGGGTCCGTGTTGGCGATCACCGAATCGTGTACGAAATCCACGACAACGTTCTCGTCGTTCTTATAGTCAGAGTTGCTCATCGTCGCGAAGCATATCGGCGGCTGAAGTAGGACGTACGGCACTTTCATGGAGCGAAGAAGCCAAGAAGGAGAGGGTCCAACAGACTCGGGCAAAGGGACTTCAGGCAATGGAAGTGGAATCGAGTCCCATCCGAGAAAGGAATTCAAGATGAAAGAGAAGCTCGAACAGATTCGGGCGGAAGGTTTGGAGGCTATCGCCGCGGTGGAATCGCTGGCCGCGCTCGAGGAACTGCGGGTCAAGTACGTGGGCCGCAAGGGTCTCGTCACCGACGTGCTGCGTGGCCTGGGCCAGGTTTCCGCGGAGGAACGTCCTGCGCTCGGCCAGGCCGCCAACGAGGTCAAAGCCGCGTTGACGCAACTGCTGGACGAGCGGAAGGCCGCGCTTGAAGAGGCGGAGTCCGGCAAACGGGCCCAAGCCGCACGCGCGGACTTGTCGCTGCCGGGGCGCCGCCCCCGCGCGGGCCACATGCACCTGATCCCGAAGGTGATGGAAGAGATGCTGGGCGTCTTTTGCGAGATGGGCTTCCAAGTCGCCACGGGGCCAGACGTCGAAACGGAGTATTACAACTTCGACAGCCTCAACACGCCGGCCGACCATCCCGCGCGCGACTCGCACGACACGTTCTTCGTGAAGCCGGGCGTCGTGCTGCGCACGCACACGTCGCCGGTGCAGATGCGCGTCATGGAAACGACGCAGCCGCCGGTGGCGATCATCGCGCCGGGCCGCGTCTATCGCGTGGACTACGACGCGAGCCACAGCCCGATGTTCTTTCAGATGGAAGGCCTGCTCGTCGACCGCGGCGTAACCTTCGCGGACCTCAAGGGCACACTGATTTACTTCGCGCACCGATTCTTCGGACCGGACACCAAATCGCGATTCCGTCCGCACTTCTTCCCGTTCACGGAACCGTCCGCGGAAATGGACATTTCGTGCACCGTGTGCCGGGGCGCGGGCTGCCGTGTCTGCAAGCACAGCGGCTGGCTCGAGATCCTCGGGTGCGGCATGGTCCATCCCGAGGTATTCCGCTACGCGAACTACGACTACGAGCAGTACACCGGATTCGCCTTCGGTTTTGGCGTGGACCGCATCGCCATGTTGAAGCACGCCGTGAGCAGCATCAGCCATCTGTACGACAACGACCTTCGGTTCTTGGAGCAATTCTGACATGCGCGTATCTTACAATTGGCTCAAAGACTACGTAGACCTCCCGGTCGGCGCGGACGAACTCGCCGATATCCTGACGATGCTCGGCTTGGGCATCGAAGCGATGGAACGCCCCGGCGAAGGCATGAAGAGCGTCATCACGGGCAAGATCCTGAGCATCAACCCGCATCCCGACGCCGACAAACTGGTCGTGTGCAAGACGGACATCGGCCAGGCCGAGCCGTTGCAGATTGTCTGCGGCGCGACCAACATGAAGGCTGGCGACATCGTTCCGACCGCGGTCATCGGCGCAACGCTCGCGGGCGGGTTCGAGATCGGACGCCGCAAGATGCGCGGGATCGAGTCGCAGGGCATGATGTGCTCGGCGCGCGAACTCGGCCTCGGCGAGGATCATTCCGGGTTGCTCATCATGGGTTCGGACACACCCATCGGCCAGGACGCGCTCGCCTTGCTCGGCCTGAATGACGTAATTCTCGACATTGAAGTCACGCCGAATCGCGGTGATTGGGCCAGCATGATCGGGACCGCGCGCGAACTGGCGGCCTACTTCGGCACGCCGCTGCGCATCCCCGCCATCGAGATCGTCGAGTCCGACCCGGACGCGGCGTCGTTGTCGTCGGTCACAATCGAAAACAGTGACCTGTGCCCCCGCTACATCGGACGGGTAATGGACAGCGTGAAGATGGGTCCTTCCCCGCAATGGATGTGCCAGCGGCTGCTCGCTTCGGGCATGCGCCCGATCAGCAACATCGTCGACATCACGAACTACGTTTTGATGGAGACGGGCCATCCGCTGCATGCGTTCGACTACAAGCTTCTTAAAGAGAACCGCATCGTCGTGCGTACACCGCGCCCAGGCGAGACTATCACGTCAATCGACGGCCAGGTACGCGCGTTGGCGCCTGACATGTGCATCATCGCCGATGCCGAGAACCCGGTGGCTATCGCGGGCGTCATGGGCGGCAAGGACAGCGAAGTTATGGACGGCACAACCGAGGTCTTTCTCGAAAGCGCCGTCTTCAAATCCACGTCTATCCGCAAAACGGCCCGCGCGCTCGCCATGCAGACCGAAGCCTCAATGCGGTTCCAGCGAGGCGCGGACCCGGAAATGGCGATGTACGCGGTCCAGCGCGCGGCGATGCTCATGCAGCAACTCGCGGGCGCGCGCGTCGCGCGGGGCGTCATCGACGCGTATCCGAAGCCCATCGAGCGCAAGACCATCTCATTGCGCTTCAGCCGCACGGACGACTTGCTCGGCACGAAAACCTCGCCCGACGTCCAGGTCAAAGTCCTGCAGGACCTCGGATTCGAGAAACTTGACGCCACCCCGGAAGGCTGCGCGTTCCGCGTGCCGACATGGCGTCACGATGCGAGCCAGGAAGCGGATCTCATTGAGGAAGTAGCGCGCCTGTACGGGTACGAAAAGATCGAAGTTACGCTGCCCAAAGTTCGCCAAGGGGAAAAGGTATTTGCCCCGGCGGACAAGACGGTCCGCGCGCTGCGAAAGTTCCTCGTCGCGCAAGGACTGACCGAGTTCTACAGTTGGACGTTCAGTTGCCCTGAGGACGTCAAGGCGTCCGGCCTGGATGCGTCGTTCCTGAATATGGTCGCGCTGCAGAATCCGCTCTCGGAAAAACAGGCCACCTTGCGCTCGTCGTTGATCCCCTGTCTTCTGGCGAATGTGTCGCGCAACGTGCGCCATGGAAGCACCAACGTTCTTGCATTCGAGGTGGGTCCCATCTATCAGCCGCGCGATGGCGAAGATCTGCCCAACGAGTGCATGCGCGTGGGCATCGCGTTGTCGGGATGCAGCGGCGAGAAGCACTGGAGCATGCCGCAGCGGGCGCTCGACCTCTATGACTTGAAGGGGTACGCGGAAGCGATCCTCGACTTCTTTGGCGTCACGTACACGATCGAAGAAGCCGAATGGGGACCCATGCAGTCCGGGCAGTGCGGTCTCGTGAAATCCGGCGATAGGGCGCTCGGACACTTTGGCCAAGTGCGCGAATCGTTGATGCGGACCTTCGATGTCGAACAACCGGTCTTCTTGTTGGAACTCGACCTCGAAGCGATGCTCGAAAGCGAACGGCCCACGCCGCAATTCCAGGCCATCCCCGTGTTCCCGCCCTCGCGCCGCGACATGGCGCTCGTGGTCGACCGCGGGGTTGCGGCGGGCGCCTTGCGCGAAACGGCGGCACAAGCCGGCGGCAAGCTGCTCAAGGCCGTCGAGATCTTCGACATCTACACCGGCAAGCAAGTCGCCGAGGGCAAGAAGAGCGTTGCATTGACGCTGGTATTCCAATCCGAAGAGCGCACGCTGACGGACGATGACACGCAGAAGGCATGGGATCGCATTCTCAAGAAACTCCAGGCGGCGTGTGGAGCCGAGTTGCGATGAACCCTCATATCTCCCAGAAGGTCCGGCAGATTGCCGAGGGTATTGAAGACCTCAAGATGGAATTGCTCCGCGCCCAGGAGCAAATGGAGAAACTGGCCGAAGCGCGCAACGAGCTGCAAAAGAAGTTCTGGGCTCAGGCCAAGGAACTCGCGGTATATAAGGAACGCCTGGACGAAGTGGAACAGATGCGCGCGGAGAACGAGCGCCTTGTCGCGCTGACCAAGGAGTTCGGCGAGCGCCTGCATCGCATCCTGGAATACACGGAGCGGCTCGAGGCAGAGTTTCAAGCATAGGCGGATGCCGGGACCATGAAGACCGAATGGGTTGAGGTCGCGCTGGGGCGCATGCCGCTCAAGGTCCCTGTCATCGGGGATAAGGCCACGACCTTGCGCGTCGCCGACCGGGTCAACGCGAGGCTCGCCGAGATTGAGAAGCAGAGCGACCGAGTCGACAGCCATGCGTTCGCGCTGCTCGCCGCGATGACCTTCGCCGCCGAAATCGAGGAACTGGAGCGGCAGGTCGCGCAGGAAGCCCGCCGGGCTGAGGAGGAATGCGCGGCGTACGGCCGCGAACTTCTGACCGAGCTCGACGCCCTGTCCAGCGCGCTACGCACATCCCCCAAGAAGAACATCCGCCCCTTTCGCAAGGCCTGAATGAGGGAAATTCGTTTCGTTAAGTGTTAGTCAATTCTGATAAAAGTTATCGCGCTTTGGCATACGTTGTAAAGAGATTACCCGCCGAATACTCCGTAAGTCCTTGATGTTCAAGCATCGTTAAGAGAGCCATCATTGGCTCGAAAATTGCTCATTATGCCACGGTAATGGGCAGGTATTTCTGAAAACACAGCGTTCCCTGATGGTGTGGGACACCGTTGGACATTAGGGAGGTACTCGTCAAATGCGTTGTCGGTTCACAGCATTTTCTGTGTCCATTCTGACCGTAGCCGTGGCTGTTGGAGCCCCCCTTCCTTCCTACGCCGGTGTAGTGTTCAACGATACGTTCGGCTCAGGACTGGTCCAATGGTGGACCGGTAGCGTCGACTCGCTCGGCAATACCGGCAACGGCTTGGCCGATATCGGCGTGACCCCGGCCGGGCTCGTTTTCGCGCCTTCCGTAACGCTCGGGAACGACTATCTCGTCGACTGGGCGATCCCGGACCTTTCCGGGGCGCTCGGACCCGGTCAGTACACCATGTCCTTCGATCTGACCGATGCGCTATCGCAGGATGGGACGGACTACTTCGTGGCCGCGTTGTACAGCGTGCCCAACGCCGACATTCACGCGAACGCATACGATTTCTTGGTTCCTGACGCGGGACTGATCGTGTTTCAGTCCGGCTATGCGACGCAAGGCGTTACTGCCCAAGTCACGGGCGACCCCGCGAGCGGCAACCCGGCCCATTTCGCGCTGACGTTCGACGTGGCCGGCTACACGGTTCCGGTACTTATGGCGCTCGATAGTAGCCCTGAACTGACCGGCCAGGTTACGCTGGACAACTTCAGCATCACGACATCGGCGATTGTGCCCGAGCCTGCGTCATTGACCCTCTTGGGGTGCGGCTTCGCCATGATGGCGGTTCGCGCCCTGCGGCGGAAGTAGCAGGCGTTTCGTTCATCCCCGCGCCGCTTTGACCATACGGTCAACAAGACCGCCTTCACGGACCGGCGCCGCTGCATCGCGTCCTTCCAGCGCAGCGGGCAGCGACCAAAGCATCATGTCCTGATAGTAGTCGTTGCCGAAGGTGCGCTCGCCGGTATCCACGTCGCCCCGCATGATGTTGGGCAAATCCCACGTGTAGCCTTGAAGGCAGACAAGGTTGTGCCACACCTTGCGGGCAAGTTCGATTCCGAACTCAGGCTGGCCGTTGTACATGTACGTCATCGCGAGCATCAAAGCCTCGGGCGGGAAGTAACTGAAAGTTCCATACCCTTTGACCGCCGCTGTGGACCCGTCGGCGTTGGCGTAGTTGACCGCGCCGTACTTCGTGACGGCGATGTTGCACTTGCGAATCGTATCGAGGACTTGGAGCGTCTTGTCTTTCGGCAACGCGCGCTCCAGGCCGTGGTGATCGAGTATCCACTCGCCGTCGAGTTGATATCCGAACACGAGATCGGACTTGCGCTGGGTCTCCGGTTCGAGATAGTTGAGATAGAACCCGCGCGCGTCCCACAGACGTTGTTCCATGGCGTTCTGGGCGGCCGCGATCCAGTCCGCGCACTGGGCCACAAACGCGGTGTCGCCCACCTCGCGGGCCATGCGTTCGGTAATGCGAAGCTGCGCCAAGTGCAGATCGCCGACGTGGGCCGTCATACCGCACCAGCCCGGTTCCGGCGCTTCAAACCATTCCGTGCCCTCATTCTTGTCCGGCATCGAAATGATGCGCTCGCCGATGCTGTACTCCGGCGTCGTCCGCAGGCCGACGGTCCATTCCATGCACTTCTTGATCATCGGATAGAACTCGCGCAGCAGCGCCTTGTCAGGCGTGTCGCAACACAGCAACACGCGGTCGACAATCGCGGCCAGCGAGATGCCGTTCGTCGTGAACTGATACCCGCGCGTCGGATAGGCAAAATCGATGTAGGGCGTACGGCCCGTGCATCCGCCAAAGATCCATGGGGGCGCGCCATCGGGGTACTGATACCCCTTGTAGCCGCGCAACGTCGATACGGCGAGTTGCGGGAAGAAATACGCGAGCGGGAGGCTGCCGTAGAAGCTGCACGGGATGCACTCGATCTGCGGGCATCCGCGCGGACATTCGTTCAGGCCGAACAACCCGTCGTCCTCGCGAACCCAAGCCGGGAGCGGCGGCTTTGCTTGTGCCCAATATCCGTCCTCGGTGATCAGATACAGGTTGTTGATCAACGAATCGCGCAGCCACACCGGCAGGCGCGTCTCCGTGTAGATGACCTGCTGCCATGCAAGAATACGTTTGAGCAACGAGGCGTGCTGTTCCGCAACGCGCTGCGCAGTGGAGGCGGCGTTTGGATAGAACTTGTCGTACATGTGCGTGAACGTGCGCGCTTCGCCCGAGTAGCCGTCGTACGCGCGCGTGGCCCCGTTCGTACCGACGCCGTTCCACGTTGGCGCGGACCACGCCAGCACAAATCGCACGACACGGGACTTGTGAGGCGGCAAGGAGAAATCGACCGCCGCGGAGCTGCCCGCGCGTTTCGGATCCGTCTCGGGGAGCGCTCGCGCGATGGCTGCCCACGCGGCGCCGTCGCCGCCGAGTTCCCCGCCCAGACGCGCCTTGTCCTTCCCGATCACGCCCAGTGCATAGCTTGCCAGCGTACCCGAGACCGCGGCCACCGTGGCCTGCCCTTTGAGATGCTCGCGTGTGAAGGTCTCGCAACCGGCCTCCTGCGGTGTCGGTCCGGGAAACGAGAAGGCCACGGTGCCCTGTTGACGGACATCGGTCGTATTGCGCAGATGCGCTTCGAAAACGATGGCGGGAATCGCAGAGTCGTGAACGTCGCCCGGAAGAAATGGCGACCACGCGCGCAAGCCGACACTCACGGGCGCGTCGGTCTCGAATTCGATATCCGCGACAGGATAATGCCCCCAGTAGTGGACCTCGTTCGCCGTCTTGACACCATCGAGTTTTAGATCGGCCCAGACCGGCGGGACCGGCTTCCCCTCCGCTCCACTCTGATACCCACCCCAGCCCTGTTTCGTCTTGCTGGGATCGCACAGCACCCACGTCGTATCGCCCACGCTGATTCCGAGCACCGGCAGATTGATGGGACCGCGCCTTGGGATGTGCGAATTGAAGATCGTGCAATAGCCGAGCAGGCCGCTGGTCTCGAAGTCGAGGCAGCCGGTGTCGATACCTCCAAGCGCCATGCCATTGGTCACGGTGTCGTTAAGCCGGTACACGACGCCGCAGACCGGTTCCGAGAACCCATCAGCCGCGAAGTGCACCCAGTCGCGCCGCGGCGCGTCAGTGGGAAACAACGTCTCGGGCGCGCTGTGCTGGGCGGCAAGAAGCATCATGGCCACGCACGGAATCATCATGTCGGTCCTCCTCCGCGTTGATTCATAGGAAGTATTGTGGACCAACAGCGCCTCCGATGCAATTAGCTTAGGACTCGCAGTCCTTTCATCCCTCATTCTTCATCGTTCAGACTTCATACTTTCGTCTCTTTCCATCCCCTTGGCTGAGGCTCCGTCGCACTGTGTTCGTCCGCATGTTCGTCCGCATACACCTGTCAAGCCATTTGCTAATCTTACCGGGAGGGTCCTCGTCGCGCCATTTGCGA
>CAYOCT010000066.1:0-37353 GCA_964402555.1 uncultured Nitrospiraceae bacterium
GCCACCGCCACCGCCGCCGCCGCCGCCGCCGCCGCCGCCGCCGCCACCGCCGCCGTTACCGGCAACCAGTGTCAGCGAATTGGCGAATGTGGCAAGATTGACGTACGTGGCACGGCCGCCGCCGCTGCCCGCAACACCCGCGGGACGCGCGCTCGTCTGGCCAGCGCCGCCAAGGCCACCCGGTTTGCCGGCCGTTCCGTTAAGGCCGTTATTTCCTGTGGGGCCGCCAGCATTACCGCCAGCGCCAACCGTCGTCTGGTCGGTCGCTGCGGCACCCGAAGTGCCGCCCGAGCCACCCAAACCGCCGGCTACGCCAAAATTGTTGTTGCCGCCTGCGCCGCCCTGGCCAAACAGCACATCCGTGTCGCCGCCGAAGCCTACCGTACCGGCCGCGCCAGCCGAACCATTGTCGCCGTTGGCGCCCGCGGTACCGACGCTACCGGCCACGCCACCGATCCCTGTCGAGCCGTTGGCGCCTCGGCCAGTGGCTCCGCCAAGCTTCGTGCCACCGTCGCCGCCAGCGCCACCGACGCCGCCTGCGCCGCCGCCACCACCGCCGCCGCCGTTACCGCCGACGCCGCCGTTGCCGCCCGTGCCGCCATTGCCGCCGCCGAGACGCGAGACCGTGGCAGCCGCTGCGCTAATGGGCGAGCCCCAGTACATGTCGCCGCTGGCCACGATCGAGCAGGGACGAGAGCCTTGAGTATTGATCGTGACTCCTGCCGACACGTTGACGTTGAGGAACTGGAACACGGCTACGCCGGAATCGACTACGCCGGCCGCAAGCGGGATATCACCCGAAATCGAGGGCACATCGGTGTCGATCGTGATAGTCTGGCCGACGGTCAAGACGAGATCACCGAGCGAGCCATCGCTGTTGTAGATATCTGCCATAGCGGGTAAAGCACCGACCGCCATGAACGTGAGTACGGCCGCGCAGCACGCGAACCGTATGCAGGCGCCACGGCCCGCGGGGTTCTTCCTTACGTATCGTGTCATACCTCAAGACCCTCCCTGTTCATTGCAACAAATCCGCCTCTTGACCAAGCACTCATTGAAACCTATCACGACCCGGCATTGATAAGACGGGTATCAATCCTTCCCTTCTGTAATATGCAGCTCCCGATCTTCCGCCCAGTCGACCTCGCGAATCTACCTCGAGCGCCGCACCACCCACTCTTCTCCTCGTTACGTACACACTACTTCCAACTGAGCCGAGTCTCATATTAGCCCAAGGTCTGCCTGGTTGTCAAGCACTTTTATAGCGAGTAACTTGATTTTCGCTGTTTATCAGCGAAAACTACGATATATGAAATAAACCAGAAATACTGTACATTATTTCTGCTTAGATTTCTCACTCCGAGTTGGTTTCAGATGGGTCTGACCAATCCGTGGTCATCATGGCGCGCCAAGACAATTCGACTTTGGACGCCGGGTTTGGAGGTATAGGCCATGTCGTGCTATGGTACCGTGGGTTGTTAACAGGGAGGATTCATCGATGAAACGAGCGGGGCTGGCTCTACTTTGTCTGGGGGTTCTGGCGGCGCAAGGGATGATTAGCGCGCAGGAGCCTCCGGCAGTCATCGAAACCGAGAGTCTGCGGTGGGAGATTGCTCCTGACGGGCATGTGATTCATTTCGTGGATAAACAGAGCGGACAGGATTTCCTCGATGCTGCGCCGCATCCGGCAGCGGCCCGTATCAAGAAAGGCGGACAGAGTCTCGACGCCTCGAGCGCGCGCTTGGAGGGAACTCGCCTCACGCTGTCGTTCGGCGACAACCAGGCCGCGGCTTCGCTCGATATACGATCACTATCGAGATATGTAACGATAGAAGTAAGCGACGTATCCGGAGAGGGAATCGAGGAACTGGCGTTCCTGGATATTCCGTTAACCTTGAAGGGAAGTCTGGACGAACCGTTCGCATGCTGCGCGCTGGCGTTGAACCTGCAAACAAACGTCCCCGAAGTTCCGGGGCCTCACGGCAAACTGCGCGCGATGTGTTATCCGCGGTATGGCATGCCGGGCGCCAAGGTAGCGGTAATCGCCTGTCCGCAGTCGGAACTTCGCGATGTCATGAAGGAGGCGGTCAGCGCCGCGCCGGACCTGCCCCACAGCGATATCGGCGGCCCGTGGGCGCTCGATGCCCCTTGCAACCGCGGGTCGTATCTTTTCGATTTCGGGGCACTCACCGAACAGACGGTGGATGCCTGGATCGCGTGCGTTCGAAGCCTGGGGCTGAATCAAATCGATTTCCACACGGGGACGTCGTTGCGATTCGGCGACTGCGAACCGAACCCCAAACTGTTTCCGAACGGCCGCGCGAGCGTCAAGGCCGTGCTCGACAAACTGCACGCGGCGGGCATCGCGGCGGGACTGCACACGTATGCGTTCTTCATCGCAAAGAACGCGCGCTATGTGTCGCCGGTCCCCGACCCGCGGCTCGGCAAGGATGCCGTATTCACGCTGGCGGAGCCGTTGACGTCGGAGGCCGTTACGGTGCCCGTCGCCGAGTCGACCAGCGCGATGTCCACGATCACGGGCTTCTTCGTGCACAACAGCGTGACGGTGCAGATCGACGACGAATTGATCACCTACGGAGGCGTCGCGAAAGAGGCGCCGTTCGCCTTCACGTCGTGCACGCGGGGCGCGCATGGAACGCATGCCGCGGCCCACGAAGCTGGGGCGAAGGTCCATCACCTGAAAGAATGCTTCGGCCTGTTCACGCCGGATGCGGATTCGACGCTGCTCGAGGAAGTCGCGGCGAACACGGCGGACACGTTCAACGAATGCGGGTTCGACATGATCTACTTGGACGCGCTGGACGGCGAATCGATTCTGGCGGGCGCGGACCAGGCGTGGCATTACGGCTCGAAGTTCGTGTTCGAGATCGCGAAGCGGCTCAAGAAGCCTGCGTTGTTCGAAATGAGCACGTTTCATCATCACCTGTGGTACGTGCGCGCCCGCATGGGGGCGTGGGATCATCCGACGCGTTCGCACAAACGGTTCATCGACGCGCATTGCGCCGCGAATCAGCAGGGCGCCGGGATGTTTCTTCCGATGAACCTGGGATGGTGGTCGGTCCTGACGTGGGACGAGGCCCATGCGATTCAACGGGAGCCCACCTACCCCGACGACATCGAGTATCTCATGGCCAAGAGCTTGGGGAACGATATGGGGATCTCGCTCATGGGCGTCAACCCGGACACGATCGCGAGCGTGCCGGCCTACAAGCGGCTCGCGCCCCTCTTCAAGCAGTATGAAGACCTCCGCCACGCCCAGTACTTCCCCGAGTCGGTCAAGGCCAAGCTAAGGGTCCCCGGGGCCGAGTTCACGCTCGAACAGAATGCCGAGGGCGCTTGGCAGTTCCGGCCTCTGGAAGTACTGCGGCATAAGGTGGAAGGCGTCGATGAACGGAGCAATCGTTGGACCGTCAAGAATGCGTTCGGACCGCAGCCTGTCCGGTTCCGCATCGAAGCGTTGATGGCCGCGGCAGCGTACGATGCCCCTGAAAGCGTAGTCGTCGAGGATTTCAGCAAGCCGGAAGCCTACTCGGCCCACGAGGCTGCGAGCGGCGTCACGGCAACGCTGGCCACCTCGACGGAACAGGTCAAAGTCGGAAGCGTGAGCGGCCGGCTCGATGCCTCGAGCGACCGGCCGAATCCCGATGGGGCCTGGTCGAAGACGGGCCGGGTCTTCTCCCCCACGCTGAACATCGCCAAACAGCAGGGCTTGGGCGTGTGGGTGTACGGCGACGGCCAAGGGGAGTTGCTGAACCTTCAGATGCGAAGCCCCGAGCACACGGCCAATCTCGGTTACGGCGATCATTATATACCCGTCGACTTCTCGGGCTGGCGGTATTTCGAGCTGGTCGAAATCGAGGGCGGCCATATCGCCGATTTCGCCTGGCCCTACAGCGGCAACAACTATGCGGTCTACCGCGAGGCCGTCGATTTCGGCCAGATAGAGTCGTTTTCCTTGTGGTACAACCTCCTTCCCCAGGGCAAGCCGGCAAGATGCTACCTCAGTCCCATCAAGGCGCTACCGCTGGTGAAATCCAAACTGAGCCAGCCCAAGCTGACCTTGGGGGGCAAGACCCTCGTGCTCCCGGTGGACCTCGAAAGCGGTAGTTACCTCGAATTCCACTCGATGACCGACTGTAAGTTGTATGGCGCCAAAGGAGATCTCCTGGCCGAAGTGGTTCCCCAAGGCGAAGCTCCGGTGCTCGAGTCCGGGGAGAACATGGTCGAATTTGCCTGCGACGCTCCCGCAGGACTCAATGTCCGGGCTCGCGTGACCTTCATGCCACAGGGGGAGCCGTTCCGGGAATAGTCGCCTAGCCGTCATCTGTTGACTTGGCGCCATGGTGTCTGTCCTTTGACAGGCACGTGACGTCGTGGTAGGCTTACGGTAGAATAGGTAGAGACCGTAAGAATGAGAGGATAGGCCAATGACCATTCGAATCGTACTCGCGGCACTTATCGTGACGGCGTTCGCGCTTCCCGCCGTGGCGGATGGCGCAAAAGCTCCGGCCGCGAAATCTGCCTCGTCCGGACGGGCCTGCGAGAAAGCGGTGTCGGACAGCCGCTGCCTTCCGGGCACGTTGAAGAGCTATGACTTGTGGATTCGCGACGTGGACGGGGGTGTCGTGGACCGGTTCGTGACGAACACCGGGAAGAAATGCGCGGCCAGCCCGGCGCCTCGCGCGAAGAGCAACCGCCGTCCCGCGATCGGGCCGGTAGACTGAGCCGCGTTCGGCCTTCGCACACCTACCCAGAGTTCCTTCTGTCCGCCACCAGGGGTGGCGGCTTGTCTCCTTCGTCGGCTTGACACGCTAGGGGTGGTGCTCTATACTAGAGCCGTTCCGGGTGACCCAAGTTGAAACTTGGCCCTTTCGTAATCGGGCGGGCCTTTTCCCAGCCCTGACGCGCTGGGAGAACGGAACCGTGCCGTATGCCCTCTAGCTACCGTCCCGGGCAATTCGTTTGAATGCCGGAAGGTCGTCGTGTGCAGTGTGAAGTCGACGGAGAAGCGCGACCCGTGATAACAATTCCAGGCCGTGTGTATTGCTTTGCCTATCGAAGCGGGCTCGTCCTAGCGGGCTTGGCCATTCTTGCCGGCTGCGCCACCCCAAATAAGACCCATCAGTTCAAACCCGCGCCCATGGCCCGTGTCCGGGCTCAGGAATTGGGGCCGGCGCGCCCCCGGCTCATCTCCGAACTGGTGAAATCGGCCCAGGAAGAATTCGAAGCGGCCAACGCGTCCCAGGAAAAGGGCGAGAAGGAAGCGGCAGTCCAGCATTACACGAAGATGCTCGACCTGCTCAAGGAAGCCAATCTTGACCCCAGCGCGTTCTACAACCTGCGAGGCGAATTCCAGCGGATCGTCGAGAATACCACCCCCAAGGAGGAGGCGCAGGCCACCGAACAGCCTGCGGGCGAAGTAGGCCAGTATTCCGTCGAGGAGGCCCTGAAACAGGCCAACGAAGCCCAGGAACAGGGCGACCGGGAAGCGGCCCTGCGCCACTATACGCGAATGCTCGAACTCCTGGCCCAGAACAATCTGGACCCGGAAACGTTTTTCAGTCTGCGATCCGAGTTCGGACGCATCCTCGATCGCAGCGAAAGACAGGCAGCCATCGCCGACCGCGAACGTGTCAATCTATGGCGCTCGCGCGAGTTGAACCTCCGGGAGCCGATGAAAGAGATTGAGGTCGAGTTCCCGTTGTCGGACCGGGTCCTTCAGGAAATCGAGGGAATCCAGAACGGCTACCCGAAGAGCTTCCAGGCGGGGCTGGACCGGAGCGCCAAGTATGTGCCCTATTTGCGCGACGAACTCGCAAAGGCGGGCATGCCTCAGGACCTCATCTGGCTGGTCATGGTCGAGAGCCAGTTCTCGCCCAAAGTGGTGTCGCGGGCTGGAGCGGCGGGTATGTGGCAGTTCATGAAGGAGACGGGCAACCGGTATGGCCTGAAGGTCGACCGCTACGTCGATGACCGGTTCAACTGGCAGAAATCCACCGGGGCCGCTATCCAGTATCTCTCGGAACTCTACGAACGGTTTGACGGCAGCTGGCCCCTGGCGGTGTCGGCGTATAACATGGGCGAGAATGGCGTAGACCGCGCGGTCGCGTCGGCAGGGGGCGACCGCAATCTCTGGCACCTCATTGACGCCAATCTGCTCCCGGACGAAACCGAGAAGTATTATCCCCGGTTCCTCGCCAGCGTGGTCGTGGCCAAGGACCCGGAGCGTTTCGGGTTTACGATGCCCGCCCCGGAACCGGAAAACACGGTGCGGGTGCCGGTCCACGGCTCGTATGCCCTGTCGGCGCTCGACAAGGCAGCCGGGCTGCCCGAAGGCACGTTGCGCCAGCTTAACCCCGACTTGATTCGCGGCGTTACGCCGCCCTCGGGCGATTACGACGTCGCGGTCCCAGCCCCGGCCGGCCAGCAGCTTACCACTGCAATGAACGACCTTCCGCAGGTCCGGCCCGAGATCCTGCGCGCCTTCGACCGGAAACGCACGCATACGGTCCAGCGCGGCGAAACCCTCGAAGGCATCGCCAAGAAATACGGCCTTTCCACCGACGCCATCAAGAAGGCCAATCGCTTCCGGCTCGCGAGCCGAATCACGCCGGGAAGACGGCTCGTGATCCCCGGCGGCCAAGCGAGTATCGACGAACTGCTTAGCGAGGAATCGTCAAGCGAGGAATCGAAGGACGACGCGAAAGACAAAGAGCAAGATTCGGATAAGAGGAGCGAAGCCAAGACTAACATCAAGAACGCGAAGTACTACATCGTCAAGCCGGGCGACACGCTCGAGGGTATCGCGAAGAAGACCAAGACCTCGATCAGCAAGCTGATGTTCTGGAACAAGAAGAAGATCAAGAACCCGCACGAGCTTCAGGCCGGGGATCAATTGGTCACCACGCCGTGGGATGAGGTGACCGGCGACGAAGAAGACGAACTCACGACCCTCACGGTCAAGTCGGGCGATTCGCCCTCGAAGATCGCCAAGCGCTATAACGTCAGCGTCGACGACCTGATGGCCTGGAACAATCTTGCCAAAACCGCCAAGCTCTCCCCGGGCGATCACCTGATCATCCGCGGCATCCAGAAGAAGGCCGAGGAAGCGCCCGAAGAGGATCAGGAACCGCCCGGCACGCAGAAGCTGCAAGCCCGAGATAAGGAGCCCGCTGCCCCCAAGACCACTACGGTCACGCATGTCGCGGCCAAGGGCGATACCGCCAGTTCGATCGCGCAGAAGTATGGTGTCAAGACAAGCGACTTCCTATCCTGGAACAAGTTGACGACCAAGTCGTACATTCAGGTTGGCAAGAAGTACTCCGTCAATACCGCGGCGCCCGCCGATAAGGAGACTCCGGAGCCTAAGGTCGAGAAAGCGCCCGCCAAGGAGGAAGCGCCGGAACCCAAGGTCGAGAAAGCGCCGCCCAAAGACACGCTGTACACGGCAGAGAAAGGCGACACCCCCGAGGAAATCGCCCTCAAGTACCACATCAAGACCAGCGATTTCCTCGCATGGAACAACCTGACGACGAAATCGTACATCCAAATTGGAACCAAGTATCGAGTGGCGGCGTTGACGGAGGACAAGGAAGCCAAGGCGGCGCCCAAAGACCCCAAGCCCGTGGAAAAGGAAACCACGGTAGAGGCCAAGAAGGAGCCATCGGAGCCCAAGAGCGAGAAGGCAGCATCCACGGAAACGCAGTACACGGCGGCCAAAGGCGATACGCCCGAGAAGATCGCCCTCAGATACCATATCAAGACCAGCGATTTTCTTGCGCTGAACAACCTGACGCCGAAGTCGTACATCCAGATTGGGACCAAGTATCGAGTGGCGGCGCTGGCCGGGTCTGGGGATCCCAAACCTGCTGAAAAGGCCACAACGGTCGAGACCAAGGAAACGAAGTCCACAGAGAAGAACGCCAAGGCAGAGACTAAGGACACGAAGTCCACGGACAAGAAAGACAAGGCGCCGGACAAGGAAAAGCCGAAGGCCCAGGCGCCCGCAACGACAACCCATACTGTGGCCAAAGGCGACAGCCCAAGCACCATCGCCGCGCGCTACCACGTCAAGCTCAGCGACCTCTACAAATGGAACAACTGGGGCAAGAACCCCGTCCTTCAAATCGGCCAGAAGGTCGCCATCCTGCAATAGCCCGCCCGACACCCCCATCCAGGGCCACGTGTCACTACAAACCGCCTACTTGTCATCGCGAACAGACCACGCGTCATTGCGAACGAAGTGAAGCAATCCCCCGAGCCTCTTCGCGTCGTCACGGCTTCGCGTTGTACGCTTTCAACGCAAAGCCGCGAAGGCGCAAGGGCGCAAAGAAGAACCACACACCTGATCGCTTATCCTCCGTGGCTCCGTGGCTCTGTGTGAAGAGAAGATGGGTTTCTGCTCACACAGAGCCACAGAGCCACGGAGAGTGCCAGCATCTGCCTCAGAGTCTTCTATCCCAAGAACGCTTGTCCGATACGCCAACGCGATAGCAGGCACAGACGCGGCACGGGGATCTCAGCCAAAGCGCCGAAGTATCGGCGCACTCCAAAGGGCGTAATACCCATTGAGGTGAATTTGGCTGTTCCGTATCGATGTGCTACGATGATGGCCTCAGTAGCGGGATATGGGTGGAGTCTCGGCATACATTGCGCGGAGGGGTGGACGATGGAAGGACCGACCATTTGGCCGTTTGTCGTGCGGATCATCAATCAAAGAGGAAGAACCTTAGGCCAAGGGGTTGTGCTCGATCATGATTTGGTAATCTCACCGGCAATTCCCGAAAAGACGGATCGCTTGACAATAGTACCTCTGGGGGTTTCAGACCACGAAGGGTACAAGGTCCGAATCTCTATTCCAATTACAAACACACCTGGTGGCACTAGATTACTAGCTATTCGGATTACACAGTCTTTCGACGGCTTCTCAGTCGCGGCGTTGTTACCGGATATTTCTCTTGATCCCGTCAAGGCAAGTACGATCTGGCTGGCAGCCGACGGCTCTTTCACGCCTGTGGAGGGCGTCTCAGGCTACGACACGGAAAGGAAGGAGTTCGTCTTCAAGACGGAGGCGATGGTGCCTAACGAACTGCGCTCCTCTACCTTTCCCGCGGGCGCTCCAGTGATCATTGACGGGCTTCTAGCGGGAATCCTTCTTCGTTCTCTAAACAGGTCTTTCAAAGAGCAAGAGTTTGCGATCTTCGGTGTATCGAGCTTGTCCGAACTGAAAGGGTACTTTGCTTCATTGTTGACCAACAAGCAAACACCCATTGCCCAACAACCGGTCTCGTCCTGGAAAGACCAAGAAGAACCGCCTGACCTGAAGCGAATAGGCGACTACCGGGAGCCGACGAGCGAGCGGCTCTCCTCCGCATTACGATATGCAGCCGGACTTGCCACTGCGGCTGGGCGTGTCGAAATCGACGCCGGCCTACTGTTTGCGGGCCTCATCTTTCCACTTAGCACGCGCAACACCGCGTTTGATCTGCATGCGCATTTGAGAAGTCTGTTACCGGAAGGCCAGCACCTCTGGGATGCGCTCGGCTTTGGGGGGCGATACGGCATCGCAGCGCCTGAGGAGAGGTCCGAGATACGTGAAGATATCGTCTTTGGGGTGAGCGCACTAACTGTCTTGAACGAGGCAGGCGTGTTGCGTAACCGGACCACCGGACTTGGCGCACCTATTCATACACGACACGTGGTGACGGCTATCCTGTCGTTGAACCAGCATCCGGAATTGCGAGAACTCTGGCAGGCACTGCGTCGTATCGGTGTCACCCCTAGGACCTATAGGGATTGGATGTCAGGTCTTGCGGCCCAAGTTCGAGAGCCGGACGACCCGGATGAATGGGTCAGGATCTTCAGGGAAGTGCCCTTGGAAGCCACCGTTGCGCCAGCTCGGTTCTTCACGCAGCCTCCGCGCGAGGTCTTTTACGTCAACGACCGTGCCCTGGCGAAGACGCAGGACGCGCTTGGGCGCGATGGCGTTATGCGGTCGTTCGCGGCGTTGCTGGCGTGGAAAGACTTGAAGCCGCCGCTGGCATTGGGAATCTTCGGGCCGTGGGGATCGGGCAAGTCGTTCTTTATGGAGAAACTCCAAGCCTACATCGACGAGTTGCAGAGCCAGGCCCGGAAGAATCCAGAATCGCAGAGTTGCCGTCGGATTGTGCACATCGATTTCAATGCGTGGCATTACAACGAGGCCAACTTGTGGGCCGGGCTGGTGACGCGCATCTTCGAGGGGCTTCGTGAAGCGTTCGACGATAAGGCGCAGCCCAAGGCGAATAGCTTCGAAGCGCTGCGAAGCGAGTTGGAGAGCGCGAAGGAACAGCTCCGCGCGGTGGAGTTGCGCAAGGAAGTCCTGAACAGCCAAGCCAAAACGGCTCAAAGCCGGCTGGACGATATCAGCAGGAAACAGGAAGAAAAACGCAATAGCCTCCGCGAACTGGCCACCCAGGATTTCTGGAAGAAGGCGCTGGCAAACGAGGAGGTCAAGAAACTGGTCGACGGCCATCTTACCCGGCTCGGATTCGACCCGGCAGTGTCGCAGTATGGCGCGACCATGGCGGCGTTCACCGAGGTCCAGGCGGAATTGAAAACATTCCGGGGCGCCTTCGACACGTTGCGGCGCAACCTCGGCTGGAACAAAGGCGAGGGCGAGAAGCGCCCGCACATCGGCAGAGGGGTGATAATAGTGGGGGCCTGCGTGGGTCTAACGGTTGCGATCTCGTGCATTACACCCACGTGGACCGAAGGATTCGCGAAATACCTAACCGGCGCGCTCGCCTTCGCGGGGACGGCTGGAGTCCAGATTAAAACTGCGCTCGTCTACGTTCGGAAGCTGGCCGAAAAGGGGAATGACATTCTCGGGTTTGTCGAACGGTATAGCGGCGAACTTCGCTCCAATGAAACTGCAGCGGTCGAGCAGGAATTGCAGGGCTTGCTGCACCAGACCCAAGAGGCCGAGGCCGAACTCAACCGCGCCTGGGAAGCCGTGGCGGAGATCGAGCGCGAGATGGAGGACATCAAATCCGGACGGCGGCTGTATAGTTTCATCGCCGAGCGCATGGACATGTACAAGAATTACTTGAGCATCGTTTCGCTAATCAGGAAGGACTTCGAGACGCTCAGCGACAAGCTTCGCGAATGGCGCGCGGTCAAAGATGAGGCAGGCGAGCAGTATCCGATCGACCGCATCATTCTCTACATCGACGATCTGGACCGGTGCCAGGCGGGCAAGGTGGTCGACGTGTTGCAGGCGGTTCACTTGTTGCTCGCCTTTGACCTGTTTGTCGTGGTGGTCGGCGTCGATCCGTTGTGGGTCATCAATTCGCTGTATCAACCCTACCGCGCGTTCGTGTCGGAAGACGAAAAGGGGAAACTGTGGCCGAGCGCGCTGAACCCGGTCGATTACCTGGACAAGATCTTCCAGATTCCATACTCGTTCCCGCGAAGGCACGGCGGCCTTGAGACGTTCATGCGGTCGCTGACGGAGCAACGGGGTACCGCGCCGGCGGAGGAAGCCCAGGGGACGGGAAATCTTCCTTTGCCTGGCGTACGTGGCGCAGCCGATACCGTCGGTGATGACCCCGCTCAGAGACAAGACTCCGGCGAGGCCGGGAACAAGAAAGAGACCCACGTAGAACCTGCAACGCATCTCAAGGAACCGAAATCCTACGAGTTGAAATCGTGGGAGGCGAGGCTCCTGGTCACGACGAGCGAGTTCCTTGCCTCGCCCCGTACGGCGAAACGATTCTTCAATCTCTACCTAATTCTTCGGGATTGGGGTGTTGACGCAGGTGATTTTGAGGCTTTTGTCGGAGACGGCGAGCCGTCCGAGCGCTGCCGCGCGCTTGTGCTGCTTCTGGGTATCGTCACCGGCTTCCCGGCGCTGGCGCCCGATGTCATACGCGCGCTGGAGCGGCAAGGCAACGACGCCACGTGGGAGTCGCTCCAAGCTGAGCTGCAGGCAGCCTTTACAGAGACCGGAGGCCCCGAGCAGGGGCAGCGCGAAGAGGACGCTTTTGGCATAGCGCCGCTGTCGGATGAACAGCAATGGCGCGAACTTAAGGATCTATTGTCCAGTTTCGAAAACAGGCCGGGAGTCAAGTTGCTCCAGGACTGGGTTCAAGGCGTACGGCCTTTCTCCGTGCTTCCACTGTAACACGACGCTCTTTCATGGCAATGGGTTGTCACACTGCGAGGGCGCAAGGAACATGGATACAGATACACGGCCCGAAAGCTCGGCCCTGTCCGCAACTCGAAGACCAGTTCGACGGCATCACCTTATGTCATTCTCGCCATCCTGTGAACTAAGAGCGGCACGGAGAAATCACATTTTGATATGGGACAGCAGGTTACGACCTACAAGTGGCCAACCTTCGAACCGACAAAATCCATTAAATCGAATAATTCGCATTTACTTGCATTTCTTGATAGATTTGGTGTAGTATTAGGTCAGGCAGTTTGTGAGGTCGCGGTAAATCAGAAACCAACTTTGGAGGGTCGTGTAATGTCTCTAGTGCACAGGCTGTTAGGTGCGGCGGCAATAGTGGTAGCGTGTACGGGGTGTCCATTCACGGTGACGATCTTACCGGAGCAGGCCGTGGACGCGGGGGCGCAGTGGCAGTTGGACGGTGGCGCGCCACAGGCGAGCGGAGTGACGTTGGATCAGGTTGCCACGGGGAATCACGTCGTGTCGTTCACGCCCGTGGCAGGATGGATTGCACCGCCCAGCCAGAACATCTTTGTGGACAACAAGAATCCCGTCGCACTGACCGGCACGTACACGCCGACCGTAAGCGGTTCGCTGATGGTGACCATCGCGCCGCAAGCGGCAATCGACGGCGGCGCAACGTGGCAGGTGGACGGCGGAGGGCCGCAGGCGAGCGGGGCGACATTGACAGGCTTGCCCTTAGGCACGCACACGGTGTCGTTCTCGGACGTCGCGGGGTTTACGAAACCGGCCGACCTGACGGTTACCATTACACAAGACCACACCGCGACCGCTACAGGGACGTATGTTGCGCTGCCTCCGCCCACTGGATCGCTCAAGGTGACTATCGCGCCGCAAGCGGCCATCGATGGCGGGGCGAAGTGGCAAGTGGACGGCGGCGCGTTTCAGAATAGCGGCGCGACCGTTACGGGGTTGACAGCGGGCAATCACACGGTGAGTTTCAACATGGTGCAGTTCTTCGCGCGGCCCGCGAACCAACTGGTGACGATCGCGGCGGGCGCGACGGCGACGATCACGGGGACCTACACGAGCACGCCTCAGACGGGGTCCGTCGTAATCAACGTGGAGCCGTCGGGAGCGCGGACGGCCGGCGGCCAGTGGCGAATCGACGCAGGTTCATTCCACGCGAGCGGGGCGCTAATCTCGGGGCTGCCGGCAGGTACGCACACGATATCGTTCTCGCCGACGCCGGGCTATGTCATGCCGTTGAGCATGCAGGTCAGCGTATCGTCCGGAGTGACGACTACGGCGACCGGCACTTATAGCGCGCTGCTCAAATCGAGCGCCTATACGGTCATTGCTTACAACGATCTGGGCATGCATTGCATGAACCAGGACTTCTCGGAGCTCATGATCTTGCCGCCGTACAACGTGTTCCACGCGACGGTGATACGGCGCGGAGGCGACCCCCGCATCGTGTCATCGGGCGTGACGGTAGACTACAGAGTTCCGTCGAACACGACGTCGGTCACGAAGACGAACTTCTGGGATTATGCCCAGGCGCTGTTCGGGCTGCCGCAGCCGCTGGCTCCCGACACCGGCCTGACAGGCTCGGGCCTGTCGGGAACGATGGTGTACGCGGGCGCGCAAGGGCGCTCGGACTGGGAGGTAACGGGCGTGCCCATTACGCCTCTTGACGACGATGGGTCGGAAAATGCCTATCCTCTGGCCGTGGTAACCGTGTCGGTAAACGGCACACCGGTGGCGCAGACGCAGAACGTGATGCCGGTGTCGTGGGAGATCAGTTGCGAACTGTGCCATAACACGCCGGGAATCTCGACGGCGACGGATATTCTTCAGGCGCACGACCGCCTGCATGGAACGCAACTGGCCACACACAAACCGGTGACGTGCGGGGCGTGCCACGGACAGCCCGCGCTCGGCATGCCGGGCCAGCCGGGACGTCCCACGTTGTCGCGCGCCATGCATCACGCGCATGCGCCGCGCATGGCCGCCGTGGGCGAAGATGTCGCCTGCTACGCATGCCATCCCGGGTTCCGGACGCAGTGCCTTCGCGACGTGCATTTCCAGCGGGGCATGGACTGCATGGATTGCCACGGCGACATGACTGCGGTCGCTGACCCGTCCCGGCTCCCCTGGGAGACGGAACCGCGTTGCGGCGATTGCCATCCCAGATCGCCGAAACCGGCCAGTTTTGCGCTGGAGCAGCCGAACACGCTCTATCGCAATTCAAAAGGACATCACGGGGTGGAGTGCCTGGCCTGCCATGGCAGCCCTCACGCGATCACGCCGACGACGCACGCCGAGGATAACGTCCAAGCGATTGCGCTGCAGGGCCACGCTGGCAAGATCGATACCTGCACGGTATGCCATACCGAAGCGCCGGACGATCCCTTCCCGCATAATGCCCTTGACGACGATAAGTAGCAGACTATACTGGACTTAGCTACAGTGGCGCAGCCTGTAAAGGCTGCGCCACTTGCATCTTGACTTTTCGCGCGAATCGGGTATCATAGTGAACGTTCCTACACTCGCCATAGGGGGGGAGCTACGAGGACGGAATGCGCGCGTTTCGGGAGAAGAATTGGGGGTGGAGATGCCGGGAGGGGGCGCCCGGCATCTCCGGTGAGGTGCGTCACTCTAACGTGCGTTAGAGATCCGCAGAGGATTTGACATCCTCTCTTCGGGGGAAGCTCTTAACCCAACCGCCTTCGCCGGATCAGGATTCCGGCGCCCAGCGCTGTTAGCGCTATAACCGCCGCAATTCCCAGGAAAGAGGCCACCTGCCCTTTCGATCCGCCCGGCTTAGCCGCCGAAGGCTTGGGATGGGTATCTTCAACTTGTGTTGTGCCGTTTGACGCTTTCACGAGCGCATCGCTTGCCCGCTCTCTCGTTCCAGCCGTCTCCTCGCTCGACACGTCGGAGAGACGCTTACTATCGTTACCCGCCGCCATTAGCTCGCGTTGGGGTGTATCCTTGTCTTCGGGTTGTCCTTCGGAGCCGATCCCGGCTTCCGGTGTGGGCAGCTTAGCCCGCAGGCTTTCGCGCTCGGCGCGGATACGCGCCCAGTCTTTTGCGTCGGCTGGAGCGTTGCCGGCTTCCGCCTGCGCGATTTCCTCAGCCGCCGGTATAGCCTCAACCGCCATACCGGGCGGTCGCGGCGCTTGCGCGGCTGGATTTGCCGTCGCCGGTGGCTCCGGTTTCGCCGGTTGATTGGGCTTTTCTGGCTGCTGGCTGTCGCCGCTCGTGGCCCCTTCGGGCGGTTCGTAGGGAATCGCCTCGCTCGGGATAACGCTGCCATCGAGGGCCGACAGGGTTTGCCGTTCGATTCCCAAGCCCCAGTCCGAGACCGAGGCATCCGACTTCCGCTGCATGACTACGGACGCCACTTCGCCCTGGCCGCACGTGGTCTGGTTCATGCCCATCATCACCACGGCATATTCGCCGGACTGGCCCGCGCTGGCCATGACCTGCTTGCTGGCTTGCGCCGCCGTGGCGCCAGCCGTAGCCGACACGGGCTGCAAGAGGTCGGGATTGTAATGCAGCCGGAAGTCGAGGGCCGAAACCCCGCCGCCGACGTCGCCTCCCAGCACCACTGGGATGACAACCCGATTTCCTTCAACTGTCACGTCGCCAATTTGCAGGGTGCCTACCGCGTAACCCGCTGTGCTGGCGAACACCATCGTTACCAGAACGATTGTGTTGCGGTTCATCCATGTTCCCCGCAGAAGACTCTCACTGAATCTTCATGCATTAGTCTAATTCACTCGCATCAAGAACGCAATACCTTTGTGGGCCGATGACCCTCCCGAATATAACTATCGTAATTCATTTATATTGAACGCTTTATAGAGTATTACGGGCGTGATTAAAGAAGCTGCAACTATAGCCGAAGCCATCGGGACAGCGGGAGACGGCCAATCGGTATGTAATTCAAATTACAAATGACGAATGCCTGATGCTGCGAAACTCGTTTTTCTCGTATCGGCGTTGCATGACTACTCAGGGCATCAAGCCAACGCTAGCGTTCATCGCTCTCTTCAGGCGTCTGCTTCCCGACAGGCGTCTCGGTTCGGACGGCATGGGATCGCCTTGTGCTCGGAAAGAGCGACGGAATGCGCGCGAAAACATCGTCGGCGTTGAATGCGTAATACGCGACAAAAAGGTACATCAAGAACCACCACGCGATGAATTTGGCCGCGCCTGCAAAATAGAGCGATGCGCGATGCTGCATGAGCGGCATGTCGTGGGCGAAGAAGAGCATGTCGAGCGGCACTGGCAGGAACGCGACCATGGATATCACGCCGAGTTGCAGAGATCGATCTTGCGCCTCGCGATGGGCCATGCCGGCATCGAGACACCGATGGAATGCGAAGACGGCGACATAGCCGGCCAAGACCAGGGTGAGCAAGTGGGAGGAGTTGACGAGCGCATCCTGCGTGAGGACACCGCTCCATTCACGGAGGGCCCAGTATATTGGTTCGGGAACGAGGCCCACCAAGAAGAAGATAAACCACAGCACCAGGGTTGGCCAGCGCCAGTGGTCCCGATGTCCAAATCGATCGCTCACTCCCGATCTCCCGGAACGATTTCGAGGGACCGGTGTTCGATCCCGTCAAAGGCAAGGAACCGCTTCTACGGTATTGGAACAGAGGACCTCGCATCTTGTCAAACTTGACGGATTGGCAACGATAGATTAAAGTAAAGGAAAGGCTGTTGTGCAGTGTTTTCGCGGCGCGTTCGGCGCCGGAAATTGAATTGATGCGCTTCGATGCCCGGCGGGTGTCGCGTATCCAACGGGGAAGGAGACTTCCTATGTCTAAGCAAGTTCGAGCGGCGTTCGGGCGTGCGGTATCCATGCGCCGGTTCGCGCTGACACTCGGTTTCGCCGCAATGATGGCATGTTCTCCCGTGGCCGTTTCGGAGATGGTCGCGTGGGTGGGCGCTCCCGGCGGAGCGCAGTGGATCGACACGGACCATCCCGGCGAATTCGCGATGACCGCCAAGGCCGGCGAAACCATCAAAGCAGGCACGGTCACCTTCAACGTCGTCTACAACGACGTCGTGTACGCGACCACGTACGGATTCGATGACCGCCACACGGATGCCGAATACGGCACGGTTGGCGCGGCGCGCCGGGCGGCGGTGCAGCGCGTGCTCGCGTATGTCGGCTCGATCATCAACGAGAGCGGAACGTGCGACATCTTGTTCTCGAACTCGTTGCATGGCACGAGCACGGGGCTGTCTTCGGCGGGACCGTTCTTCCCTCAGACAACGCCTCTGTTCACTAACGGGTTCGCGTTCCAACACATCATGACCGGCGTCGATCCTTCGGGCAGCGTGCCGGACATGAGCGTGACGTATTACTTCGATTGGCCATGGTACGTGGGCACCGGCCTGCCGTCCTCGAACCTTATCGATCTCGACACGGTGCTCCTGCACGACATCACACGCGGCCTCGGGCTGGTCTCGCTGTCGGACGCGAACGGCGCGAGCACGGCGCGTCCGAACTTGATGAGCGTGTGGGACAATCTACTCGAGACGGGCAGCGGCCAGAAGCTGTGGGACGGCACGACGGCGGCGTTCCTTGGCGTGCCGGCCGACTTGACCGGGGCGGACGGCGGCGTGCGGTTCAAGGGGACCTTCGCAACCCAGGTCTATGGCTCGAAGCCTCCGGTCTACGCGCCCTCGCCGTTCGCAGCCGAACTCAGCCTCGGCAACTGGGGCATCAGCGCATCCACCGGGATCGTGCCGGTGATGCGGCCGTACACGGCGCCGTACAACGTGTCCGTGAACGTGGTGCGCGAGTACACGCTGGTGGATGCCGCGGCGTTGAAAGACCTCGGCTACATCCATATCAAGACGCCCTTCGTGTTTACACAGGCGCCGTCGGGCGGATGGTTCGAGGTAGGCCAGCCGCTGCACATGGCGGTCGCCGTTGCCGGCGCGGTGGGCAACGTGACCTACCAGTGGCAACAGAACGAGGCCGACATTCCCGGAGCGACGGACGCCCAGTACGATGTCGCGTCCGTGGACTATGTCGACGCGGGCTGGTACACGTGCACCGTTACGGACGAGGCCAAATCGGCGCACATCTCGCCGCGCACGCTGGTCAGCGTGGTACCGGTGGGCAGCCTGCCGACGACCGGGATCGTCGGCCTGGCAATCGTGGCGGTGGCGTGCGTGCTTGCGGGCGCGTTCATCATCTGGCGGCGCGAGTAGCCGCCCTGGGCCAAACTACGGCAGCGCGTCTTCGATCTTCTGTTGAAGCTGTTCGGCGCGTTGCAGGATCTCGTTAATCTGTTTGCACGCTTCCGTGTCGCCCGCCTCGGTCGCTTCGGCCAGGGCGCGGTACAACGCGTCCGTCATGGTCTGCATCTGCTGCCCGAGCATACCCGAGATCTCGTCGCGCGTCGGCACGCGCGTGGTAAGAATCACACGCGGGCCGGTGGGAATGCCCAGCGATTCGAGATCCTCCAATTCCTCCTCTTCCCGTTCGGGCGGATCGATGACCTTGAAGGATTCGTGCGGACGCAGGAACTCTAGGAGGTCGTGTTCCGTGAGCGCGCCGCACGACGCGTCCTGCCGGAGGTGATTTAGCAAGATCGATATGGGGACGATGGGATTCTGCGTCTGCTTCAGGTAGTTGACGCATTTGGTCTCGATCCATTCGAGGTTCATGGCCCTATTCCTCCAGCAGATCCGTTTCCTTCATCGTCCACTTCTTGGGATCGATGCGAAGCGTTTTGATTTCGTGCGGCGCGAACGACACTTCGAAGGTCTTCTTCTTGTACGGCAGGTGCAGCACGGTGGACACCGCGCGTCCCGCCGTTTCGTAGCCGCGCACGATGAAGGCCTTGCCGTCTTCGCTGCGTTTCAACACGGTCAGCATCACGTTGTCGGCTTCGGTGCCGATCATCGACGCGCCCGACTTGCGTTTGCCCTTGTGGGCCGACTCGACGTGACCGAATGACGGTTCGTTGAGTTCCCAGGCCTTCTTGGGAATCCGCGCGTCTTCCCATGCTCCCGCGTGCGGCACGAGCCGGATCTTCACGGTCTGCCAGCCTTGATCCATGATGGCGTAGTGCAGCGACGAATCGTATCGGGCGCGGTCGTGGTGGCCGTACGCCGGACTGCGCAGCATCGTGACGCGCATCGTGCTGCCGCACACGTCGAAACCGTACTTGGAATCGTTCAACACGGCAAAGCCGTAGGGTTCGGCGCAGACATGGCCCGTCAGATCGAACCACTGCTGTCCGGGTTCTTCGAAGCCCTCGGTCGAGCGGACTTGCACGCCGTAGGCCGTGTCGTAACGCGCCGTGCCTTCTTCGACCAGCGTCTCGTAGGCCAGCTTCAACATCGTGTAGCGCTGCTGCCAGTTGACGCGGAACACGCAGTCGATCGTGTCGATATCGCGGTAGATCGTAACGAATTGCTCGACAGCCGACTTGTCGAAGGTCGAGACGATCCGCACGGTTGCGCGGACATCGCCGAGTTCGAACAACTCGAGTTTGGCCTGGCCGAAGCGGCCGGCTTCGACGCGGAATTCCTCGTACCCGTGGCTCCACGTGTCGGAGGAATCGACCATGGCTGCGAGCACATTGCCTTTGCGCAAGGTCTCGAGTTTGCGCCGCCGGTCGAGCAGCCGGACGATGTGGCCGTCATACGGATCGAACTCGAGCCGCCACCACTCGTTCTCGAGCCAAGTCCGGTCGCCGGCAAGCGGGCGTTCCTGATGCACTTCACGCGCACCCGAGCGCGCATGGAAACAGCGGTATCCGAGCGCGGGCAGTTCCGCGGTGAAGACGTAGCCGGTGCTTCCGATACGTTCAGTCAACGTGCTTTGGCTTGCGATCGTTTGCCCGGTGTCGTCGACGATGTGGATGGGCCTCTCTAGTTCGCGTTCGACGATCGGCCCGGTAACGATCGGCTGCGTGACGGGCCACGGCAGCGGGTTGATCGCAAGGATCGTGTTGCCGTCGTCCGTTGTGTCGATGCTGCGCGCGATGCGCTGGATGGCCTCGTTCGTAATGATGTCCGCACGATGCCGCGCCGCGCCAAGCTGGTCGCGCGTATCTTGATAGGCCGACTCGAGGCTGGTACCCGCGAGGACATCGTGGAACTGGTTGTACAGGACGTCCTTCCAGGCCTTCTCGAACTGGTCGAGCGGATAGTCGTAAGCCTCGAGCAGCCACGCGGCCGTCGCGAACCGTTCGGCGGACATGAGCGCGTGCTCGCATTGGCGGTTGAGCCGCTTGATCTCGCTGTGCGCCGCGTAACATCCGCGCGCGTGATGCTGCAAGTCCGTGGCGATCGTCGGGATCGCCGAAGGCTTCGTGGTCTTGACGAACCCCTCGAAGAACTCGGACAGGGTCGAGAACAGCACCTTCGGCGCGTGCTGGGGATCGCCGCGCATCTCGACGATCTGCGCGATGGCTTTCTTCGTCGGGCCGCCGCCGTGATTTCCCACGCCGTAGAATCCCAGGACATGCGTCTGCCCGGGATTCAGATGTTGATGCCCGGCAAGCGTCATGATGCGATGGCGGACTTCGTCACCCGTAGCGTAGCCGTCCAGTAAGTTGCACGCCAGGATCTCGGTCCCGTCGTTGGCCTTCCACCAGAACGTCGTGCCGTTCGGATAGTTCATTTCCCAAACCGGCGAGGGGCGCATGTAGACGTAGTAGTCGATGCCCATCTTCTTGTAGATCTGCGGGAGGGTGCCGGCGTGGCCGAAGCTGTCCGGGTTGAACCCGACCTTGGCGCGCATGCCGAACTCGCGTTCGAAGAAGAGCTGCGAATACAGTCCGTGCCGCACGAAAGCTTCGCCGCCCGGGATGTTACAATCGGGCTCGACCCACCAGCCGCCGGCGAGTTCCCAGCGTCCTTCCTTGACGCGTGCTCGAATCTCCTCGAACATCTCAGGATCGCACGCTTTGACCCACGCGTAGAAACTGGCGCTGCTGGCCGAGAACTTGAAGAGCGGCGTTTCGTTCATGCGGTCGAGCGCGCTGCGGAACGTGGCGCGGACTTCCTCGTAGCCTTCGGTCCATCGCCACAGCCACGTGGGGTCGATGTGGGCGTGGCCCACCATGTGAATCGTGTAATCCTGCACTTTCGCCATGTCACACTCCCTGTTCGAGGAATCGCTTCCGCTGTTGCTCGATATACTCGTGCCCGCCGACGTGCACGCTCCGGTAGATCGTCGGTTGGACGCCCATGTCCTGCAACCGTTGCACCGCGACGGCGTGCAGCGCCCAAAACACATACGCGCCCGCCATGCCGCTGGCCGGACACATCTTCTCGTTGTCCTTCACCGGAATCATGGCGTCGCCGTGTGGACCGCAATTATCGATACAAAGGCTGGCTACGTCAATCAGTTTCTTGCCGCTCGGATGCGCAACGGCGCATGCGCGCATCTGATCGAAGGACGCGATGCCGATGGTTTCGATCCCGCGTTCGCGGCATTGCAGGGCCACCTCGATGACGTTCGAGGTGCGCCCGGAGTTGCTGTTGATGATGAGCACGTCGCCGTGGCGCAGTTTGCTCGAATCGAGCGCGAGCGCGACGGTCCGCTTTTCGAGAGCGGCGCCTTCTTCAGGCGTTCGCGCGTCCTTGCGCTGATCCATCGTGCCTTCGACATTGAGCCCGTACGCGAAGGGCGTGATGACCATCAGGCCGCCGGCGCGGCATAGCGCTTCGTACTTGAGCATGTGCCCGGTGTCCATTACGGCGAGCACGCCCTTGTTCGCGAGACTGCGCGCGACCATGCCGCCCGCGCGTTCGATCGCCTCTCGCTGCGTTGCGCGGACGCGCGCCAGCACCGCATCCATGGACTCGAAAAACTCGTCAAGGTACATGGCTTCTCCTTTCGTGCCACCTCGAAAATGGAAATGTGACTTCCCGTCATTCTGGGCGTAGCGAAGAGCCTCTCTTCAAGCAGAAGCCTCTCCATTCAATAGATTCTTCGCTACGCTCAGAATGACAGGTGTTCCGGCGCCACTTGCTGCTTACGTATGGCGCATGATGTGCCGCGTCTTCATCGTCGCGAACGAACCCAAGCTTCATAACGACTCGTAATCGTAATCGAAGGTTGAGAAAGAAGTCGATCTGCCCGCCATCCAGCCTTTCCCGTGCGCTGCGCGGCGCGGCTTTGCTAGACTCGCCGCAAGGTTCGCTAACGCGGAGGGTTCAGCATGGCATCGCGCTCGATTCGAAGGTATGGCTTTCTATCTGTCTTTCTAAGCTTCGTCATTCCGTTCTTCGCAACGGGCGCAATGGGCGACGAAGTCACTGCGGGAACCTATGACGTGACGCGTTATGGCGCGGTGGGCGACGGGACGACGCTCAATACGAAAGCGATTCAATCGGCCATCGACGCGGCCGCGGGACATGGCGGCGGCGAAGTGCTGATTCCTCCGGGTTCGTTTCTGACGGGAACGCTGTACATGAAGAGCCACGTCCTGTTGAGGCTCGCGCATGGGGCCATTGTGCTCGGCAGTACGGACCTCGCGGATTACCCCGTCAATTGCTGCGCGTACGCATCGTGGAGCGATCAGTATACCGTGCGCGCGTTGATCTGGGGCGAGGGACTCGAGGATATCGGCATTACCGGTACGGGCACGCTCGACGGACAGGGCGCGCACTTCCGCGGCCTCGAGGCGACGCCCGAGCAGGTCGCCGAATGCTCGCGCGGACTCGAATCCCAGGGACGTTATGCCGTGCGTGCGCGCTACCTCAACCGGCCCTACCTCATCCGGCTGATCGGGTGCCGCAACGTGCTCGTCGAAAACGTCGCCTTGCGCAACTCGGCGATGTGGATGCAGCATTACCTCGACTGCGATTTCGTGACCTTGCGCGGACTCAACGTCTTCAACCATGTCAGTCCGAACAACGATATGGTGGACATCGACGGCTGCCGCAACGTCCTCATCGCGAATTGCATCGGCGACACCGACGACGACGCGCTGACGTTCAAGAGCACCGGCCCACGTGCAACGGAACACGTCGTGGTCACGAACTGCATTGTGCGGTCGCACTGCAACGCGATCAAGGCCGGCACGGAATCCTCCGGCGGTTTCCGCGATATCGCGATCTCGAATTGCGTCATTCAGCGCTCTCAGGCCGGAGACGTAGGCTCGGGCCGCAAGGAGGGACTCGCCGGTATCGCGCTCGAACTCGTCGATGGCGGCACACTTGAACGCGTGTCGATTTCAAATGTCGTTATCGAGGGCACGGCCGCGCCGATCTTCATGCGCCTGGGCAACCGTGCGCGCAGAGTCCGGCCCGACGATCCCACGCCGCCGGCCGGCGTCTTCCGCGACGTGTCCATCAGCGATGTCACGGCAACGGGCGCGGGCGTCACGGGCTGCGCCATCGCCGGGGTGCCCGGCCATCGCATCGAGAACGTAGTCCTGTCGAACATCCGCATCGCGTTCGACGGCGGCGGCACGCGCGAAAACGCCACGGCCCAAGTTCCCGAGCAGGAGGACAAGTACCCCGAGTCTCTCATGTTTGGGACGCTGCCCGCGTACGGGTTCTACCTGCGCCATGTCCAGGGCGTGCGATTGCGCGACGTGGAATTCCGGTACGCCACCCCGGATCAGCGGCCTGCCGTCGTTGTCGACGACGCGGCCGATCTGCATGTCGATGGTCTAATCGCCCAGGCGGAACAGGGCGTCGCGCAGGTGCTCTTGCGCGACGTACGCCACGCGCGCGTCAATGGCTGCGGTCTTTCTATCGCAAAAGAAGGCGCGTGCGAAGACACGGATTAGGCCGAGCGAAAAACGGGGACTGACTCGCGTTTCGGCAGTTTGAAACGCGTGTCTGTTCCTGCTTTTCGCGGCGCTTTCACGCAAGAAACAGGACCTCACTAACGCGGCTCTCTGCCAGCTCGTCAAACCAATGTTGCCATTCGCAAGTCTAAACGCCGTACAATTCCCGGTCGAGGAGAAACGTCATGTTAAAACGTCTTGGAAGAATTGCCGCGAGAGCAGCGGTCGCGCTCGTCCTACTCATCCTGGCCCTCGGGGTGTTCATGTATTGGTTCTCGCATCCCGGGCGCGGACCCCACATGAAAGTCGACCCGAACGCAAAGGGGCGCATCGAGCAGATCGACGGCACTTGGGTGCTGCACCTGAAAGGGTCGCCGTACGAAATGGGATTCCAGCACGGCGCGCTCGCCCGCGAGCAGGTCCACAAGGCCATGGCCCGCGTCGACGAACTCCTCCAGAAGGCCAAAGACGAAGTCGGCCTGCCCCGGTTCGCGGCCGAGTTCCTACTCGGCGCGGAGTACCGCCTGTGCCTGCCGTACATCCCCGAACGGTACCAGCGCGAAATGGAAGGCCTCGCCGACGGCGCGGGCGTCGACCTCAACATCCTGCGCGGCATGCTCGTCATCTCGGAACTTACCGAGCGCTACTGCAGCGCGTTCGCGGTCTTCGGCAAAGCCACCGGCAACGACAAGCTGTACCACGGGCGCAACCTGGACTGGGTCATCGATGCCGGCCTCCAAGACGATGCCGCGCTCATTCTCTACGATCCCGACGGCTATGTTCCCTTCGCATCGGCAGGATACTTCGGCATGACCGGTGTGTTGTCCGGCATGAATATGCAGGGCATCTCGATCAGTCAGATCGGCGCCGTGAACACCGACGGCAGCTTCACCGGCACCCCGCTCATGGTCATGCTCCGCCGCATCCTCGAAGAAGCTAAAGACGTCGACACGGCCACGGGGATCGTCGCGAACGCCAAACGGTGCGTCGGCTACAACTACGTCATCGCCGACGGCAAGGCCAAAACCGCGCGCGCCTGCGAGACCTGCGCCCACCACTGCGCGATCTTCACCGACAACGACCCGAAAGAAACGGTCGAATACGCGATTCCGATCGAGAACGCGGTGTTCCGCGCGGACGAGGCCATGGACCCGACGGTCCGCCGGACCCAGACCTGCTCGAAAGGCTACCCCAACATGCCCTACGGGTCAGAGTCCTACGACCACCGCTACAAGGGCATGGCCACCGATATCAAGGCCCACTACGGCGCCATCGACGAAAAGGTCGCGCTCGACATCCTCAAGAACGCCGCCATGCGCAACACCAATCTCCACAGCGTCCTCTATAACTCGACCGACCTCGAAATGTGGGTCGCCCACGCGAAAGGCACGGAAGACGCCTGGAAGCAGCCCTACGTTCACTACGACCTGAAGAAGCTCCTGCCGAGTCCGTAAGACGGGCTTGGATCACACGGTCGCGCGCCGCGGTTCAGGCTCTGTCGACGACACGGCGTAGCGCCCGCAGGCCCCACGCCGCCGCCGCGAGCATGCATAGCGCAAGGCTCGCGGCCGATGCCGCAGGCATGGCGTGAATCCCGACCGCAACCGGGCCGAAGATCTGCGTGCCTCCGTCATGCACGCATTCGTAGACACCCTCATCGGAGCGCCGCAGCCAGCGAATGCGAAGCTCGCGGGCGTGGCTGCCGGAAAGGACGCTGTCGTCGTTCAATGCGACACCGTCCTTGAGCCACTCGAAGCCGCCGTCCGGGTCCGCGGGATCGGGCACGTAGAGGCAAAACGCGCTGCCTTCGTTGAACACACCGCCCGTCGAATTACCGCAGTGCTCATCGGGTTTCATGTGAGGGTCGAGCGCCGCCATGACGTAGAGGTCCACACCGCCGAGCGGCATGAAGTACTCGTACTCCTGCCGGTTCGTGAAACCATCCCCGTCCGCGTCGCCGCCTGGTCCGAAGTACGCGGACAACATCGTGTAGTTCGCGGCGCTTGGAATATGCACGTCGGGCGGCAGCGTAATGAAGGCGCTGACCGCCGTGAACAACAGCACCGGCACGAGCGTCGAGCCCGGATCGCCGAGCGTCATGTAGCCCGCGGACATCGTGTCGATCCCGGGGATCACGGTCGCGATACGCCCGGTCACGCCGCCAAGGTCCAATTGCATTTGCGCGAAATTGTGCTGCCACGCGGCTTCGGCGATGGCATGCGTGACGCCGCCCGTCGCGCTTAGATCGAGCGCCGGATCGGTGAGGCACGCTCGGACCAAATCCAGTTCCGCCGCGTCGGCCATTCCGTTGCCCACGATCTGCGGCGGGCTGACCTGAATCGAACCGCCGTTGGCGTCGCAATGTTCCGGATCGAAGCGCTGCCCGCCCAGCATCCACGCCACCGGCGTGAACGTCCGGTCAAGCGAAGACATCGCGCCTTCGAAATCGTCCGGCCCGGCAATCGCGGGATCGGCATAGACGAGCGGTCCGTTGTAATCGAATCCGCCGTTGCCCGCTCCCGGACCTCCGAGCGTGCGGCCCATGCCATCGACGATCGAATCGTCGTCGAGCAACGCGAGACGCGCAGGCCCCGGCATGCCGTTGAGCGCGACCGACACCGTATACGTGTCCCCGGAGCCGTCGACCGACACGACCTCCATGGCCTTCGCCCCGGACACCGCGAAATCGCTCGCGTCGACGCCGGTCACCGGCGCGCTAAACCGGACGCGAAACGTCGTCGCCGATTCCGGCAGGATCTCGAGCGCCACGGGCCAGGACAGCCACGCCGCATAGAATTCGTCGATGCACCGGCGCGCGAGAAGATCGTAGCCCTCCATCGTCAGGTGGATGTCCCTGTCCATGAGGGCCTGGACCGGCGTGTTGTAGTTCGGGTTGCCGCCGGGAAACGGAAGGTAGTCTTGCGCGTAGCCGCCAGGAAACGGAACCGTGTGCGGCGCGACCGGCGGCGCCGCGAGAGGAATCCCGTAGTAATACTGCATCAAGCCGAGATTGTGAATGTAGAAGGCGCGCGGACGGCTCTGCACGAGCGCGATCTTCGTCTGCTCGACCTGCGACCAGACGGCATTCATCTGGGCCGGCGTCGCTCCACCCATGTTGTGGTTCCCGAAGTCGTAACCGCAGAGTCCGATGCGGATATTCGGGCGGATCGCGAGGATGAAATCCATCACGGACTCGATGTGCGCATTCGTCGCGTCGATGAACGCCTGCAACTGCTCCGGCGGCATGCTCGGCGTCCAGTCGCTGTCCATAATGAAATCGTTGCCGCCCAGACTCAGGTGGACGATGTCGATCGTCGGATAGCTGAGGAGTTCGTCGCGCACGGCGTCGAGAAAGGCCGGCGAGTCGAACTCGCTCGCGCGAACGCCCACCAGGCTCGTGCGCTCGCCACGCTGCCCGAAGCCGGCCATGTCCGGATAATCGGGCAAGGCTACGTCAAAACATCGGAAGAGCTGGACAAAGGCCGCCCAACTGTCGCCCACGCAGAGAATCCGCGGCACATCGTTAGGCCCCGCGGACGCCGGATTCAGCCACCCCATTCCCACCACGACACACGTCAACGCAACACGCCACTGCATAGTCACTACTCCACCACTTCGTCACTTCAACTACCCGGAAAACCGCCGACATCATTTTCCGTCGCGCAGTTCGCTGGTCAGGCTTCGGTAGGGCTCGTCGCCCTCCTGTTTCTTCCGCTTCGCATCGACGGCTTTCACCTGCTCCTCGACCATTGATCGGATTTCCTCCTTGCTATCCACCGGCTCGACGCCGTGGCCGGTGCACAACAAATCCAAATCAAGATCGAGGATCTTCTTCAACGACTTCTGCCAGTCGAGCGTGCTCGAACGGTTCATCAGGGAGTAATACCCGCTCACCGAATCGCCGCTGAATCCGACCTTCTTCCCCGCAATCTCGGCGACGACCACAATGGAACCGGGCGTATGTCCCGGCGTGTGCACGATGCGGAAGTCGACGTTCCCGACATGGACCGTGTCGCCATCGAGCAGGACGCGATCGACCTTCACCGGCGCCGATTCGACGCCCTTGTACAACGGTTCCGCGCACGAAAAGACCCGGTCGTCATCGATCACAAACTGCGCGTCCCCCGCGTGGATGGCGAACTTGACCGAGGGAAACTCCTTTTGGAACAGCGCCATCGCGTCCATGTGATCCCAATGCCCATGCGTCGCGATAACCCAGCGGATATCGCCCGGCACAAGGCCCAGCAATTTCAGGTTGCCGACAAGCTGATCCCACCCGACACGCGACCCGCAATCGATCAACACCGGTTCCGGCGTCAGCACGCAATACACGCTCGACACATCCCCGCCCCGCCCCGCAACGCGGTACAACCCCGGAAGCTTCTCGATGTCCTTCTTATCCGAAGCCGGACGAGGCGGCTGCATCTCGGACGACGCGGCCATGGAGACAAGAAACAACCCCGCGAGTCCGAAAAGCGCTATCGCGCGCATGAGATTCCCTCCCGTAGGCCGGCAGCCCAAGGCTGTCTGAACACACTCAGGCTGCCACAACAGCGCGAAAGAGTCAACCGCCACTTTTCAGGACCGTTATGTAATGAAACGGTTTTGCGAGCGCTGGCACTTCACGCCGCGCGCGAATTGGATTTTCCGTTCGGGATCGCAGTACGCTCGCGCGTGGCTGGTCAGGCCAGGATTAGGTTGGTAGAAGGAGGGCGTATGGGCCGGTGGATGGTTGCGATGGCGCTGGCGGTTGGGGCGACGCCGGGGTGGGCCCTTGGGGCCGTGGAAGGATGGATGGCAATGGCGTGTGTTGCGGGCGGCGCGGAAATCGGGACGGTCCCGAATGGATCGTTCGAGCAGGATGAGGGCGGGAAGCCTGCCGACTGGACCACGAAGAAGTGGAAGGGCGAGGGCGCGTTTGAATGGGCGGATGTGGGTCACAAGAGCGCGCATAGCGTCTCGATTGCTTCGGAATCAGGTGGCGATCTGAGTTGGATGGTCTCATTCGAGGTGAAGCCGTATTCGACGTACCGGTTCCGGGGATGGATCAAGACGAAGGACGTGAAACCGGAAAACGGCATGGGGGCGGTGCTGGTGGCGGACGCGGGCGGCCTGGTCAAGGGCAAACCCGTCACGGGCACGAAGGGCTGGACGGAAACGGAATTGACGGTCGAGACGGGCGGGTCGGATTGTATGATCGCAAGTTGTACGCTCGGGGGCTGGGGCCGCGCTTCGGGCACGGCGTGGTTTGACGACCTGAGCCTCGAACTCGTGTCGAGCCAGACGATGAAACCGAGCGCTGTTATCGACGCGTCGAAACCCGGCGCGCCGATCTCGAAATATATCTACGGGCAGTTCATCGAACACCTCGGCCATTGCATCTACGGCGGGATCTGGGCGGAGATGCTCGAGGACCGCAAGTTCTTCTACAACGTGGGGGCGAAGGAATCGCCGTGGCATGTCTGGCCCGAGGGCGCGCAGGTGAGCATGGCCGCCGACAAGGCCTACACCGGGGCGCATGCGGTCGCGGCAACGGGCGCCGCGGGCATCGAACAGCGCGGACTGGCGTTTCGAAACGGCAAGGAATACGTGGGCCGCGTCGTGCTTGCGGGAGACGCCTCGTCCTCGCCGGTCGAGGTCGCGTTGCTATGGGGTACGGGCGCCTCACAAGGCCATGTCGTGACGGTAGCGGACTTGACTCCGGACTACAAGACGACGGAATTCCATTTCACGGCCGCGGGCGACACGGACGACGGCGCATTGCGCATTGCGGGCCTCGGCACGGGCACGTTCTATATCGGAACCGTTTCGCTGATGCCCGCGGACAACGTGCAGGGGATGCGCGCGGACACGCTGGCGCTGCTCAAGGAACTCGACGCGCCGGTGTACCGCTGGCCAGGCGGCAATTTCGTGAGCGGCTACAATTGGCGCGACGGCATCGGCGATCGCGACCGCCGTCCGCCGCGCAAGAATCCCGCGTGGAAGGGCGTCGAGCACAACGATTTCGGCCTGGACGAATTCATGGTGTTCTGCCGCATGCTGAACACGGAACCATACATGACCGTCAACAGCGGCCTCGGCGTGACGAAGGACGCGGTCGAGGAACTCGAGTACGCCAACGCCGGCCCGGACACGCCGATGGGCAAGCTGCGCGCGTCGAACGGCCATGCGGAACCCTACGGCGTGCGCTGGTGGTCGGTCGGCAACGAGATGTACGGCAACTGGCAGCTCGGCCACATGCCGCTCGAAGAGTACGTGAAGAAGCACAACGAGTTCGCCGACGCGATGCGCGCGGTGGACCCGTCGATCAAGCTGGTCGCGGTCGGCGCGACGGGCAACTGGAGTAAGACGATGCTCGCGCAATGCGCGGACCACATGGACTTGCTCAGCGAGCATTTCTATTGCCAAAGCATCCCCGGCGTGCTGTCGCATTCGCGGCAGATGCCGGACAACGTCAAGGCGAAAGCGGACGCGCAACGGCAGTATTACAAGGAGATTCCCGCGCTCGCGAACAAGCATATTCCGATCGCGCTGGACGAATGGAACTACTGGTACGGGCCGGACCTCTACGGCGAGATCGGCACGCGCTATTTCCAGCGTGACGCGCTGGGCATTGCGGCGGGCCTGCACGAGTACGCGCGCCAGAGCGACCTCTTCGAGATGGCCAACTATGCGCAGACGGTCAACGTCATCGGCGCGATCAAGACGAGCAAGACCGCCGCGGCGTTCGACACGACGGGCCTGGTCCTGATGCTGTACCGCCGCCACTTCGGGACGATCCCGGTGGCGGTGTCGGGCGACGTCGCGCCGCTGGACGTTGCCGCGGCGTGGCGGGAGGATCGCAAAGCGCTGACGGTCGCTATCGTGAACGCGACGCGCGACGCGTGTACGCTGGATACGCGCATCGACAGCGCGGGACCGTTCTCGGGCGGGCGGCGCTGGCTCATAGCTTCGGACGATCCGTGGGCGTATAATGAGCCGGGCAAAGACCCCCGTGTGAAGATCGTCGAATCGCCCGTGGAATCCTTCGCGGGCAACCTCGAGGCTCCAGCGCTTAGCGTTGCCCTCTATGAACTGAAACTTCAATGAAACGAAAACGGCTCCTTCTTGCGCTCGACGCTATCCTGGCGACCGTGCTGGCATGCGTCGCAATCCACATGGCCTCGTTGGCCTTGGCGGTATGGAAAGGCCCGGCCAGCTCGCTGACCAACGACCTCTACATCCCGTCGATCATGACGGCCTGCGGCAAAGGCTTCATGAACGCCGACCCGGCGCGCGTGCCCGGGCTGCGCGACTTCCTGGATTTCAAGACCATGCGATTCGACGGCGCGCAAATTCCGGCGGATCTGCCCGCCATAGCTTTCCACCCGTACCAGGAATACCATCGCTATCTGCTGTACGCGATGGGCATGGTCTGGCGCGTGACGGGCGTGTCGTGGGACGCGACGAAGATCTTCATCTACGCGCTCTGCGCCATCACGGCGGTGCTCGTGTACGGCATTTTCCGCTTGGGGATGAATCCGGCGTTCGCCGCCGCCGGCACGTGGGCCTATCTCACGCTGCCGCTCATGCTTTCGACGGTGTGCAATCCGCGCGATTTCGGCAAGGCGCCGTTCATTCTGGCCGTCGTGCTGCTGCTTGGCTTTATCGCGAAGCGGCCCACAAGACCGCGAACCTTCTTCGGCATCGCCGTTGCGCTCGGGCTCCTGATCGGGATCGGCCTGGGATTCCGTCGCGACGTCGGCGTATGTCTTATTCCGGCGATGGTCGTTGTCGCGGTGGCCTCGCGCGGCGATTCCGCGCGGCCGATGGCGCAGCGAGGCGCCGCTCTTGCGCTGCTCTTATTCGCGTTCCTGGCCAGCGCGTGGCCGATCCTCGCGTCGTTCCAGCGGCACGGATCGCTTGGCGATCACGATGCCATGATGGGGCTGGCCACCCAATGCGACCGCCAACTCGGCATGCAGCCGGCCTCGTACGAACGCATCCCGGTCTTGCACGACATGTATTGTTCGGAGACCGCCTTCAGCTACCGCGAGCGCGTATGGCCGGACACCGTCGACGGCAACGCGAAATGGCTCTATCTGATCAAGATTGCCGCCACGTTTCCCGGAGATCTGATCGCGCGGGCCTACGCGGCGGTGCTTGCCGCGCTGGGCAGTCCGCTGGCCGTCGCCGCGGCGGCGCTGGCGTTTGCGTTGCTCAGCGGAAGCCAGCCCCGGATGGCATGGATTGCGCTGTTCATGGTCCTGTATTTCTGCGGCTACACCAGCCTCCAGTACGATCCGCGGCACAGTTTCCACGTGAATTTCGCGGGCTATTGGATGATAGGATTCGTCGCGCACCAGGCCGCTGCAATAGCGTGGCGCTATACTCGGCGCAAGTCCGACAAGTCGGACACGTCTGACAGGTCGGACGCATCCGGCGCCTCTGCATTCTCCTGGGGCACGATGCTCCTATGTTGCGGGGCCGCGTGCGCCGCGCTGATCGTGCCGCTGTATGCGGCGCGAGTCTGGCAACAGCACGCCGTCAAGGATCTGATGCGCACCTATCGCACCGCGGACATGGAGCCGGTGGCGATGAACCCACGTGACGTCGGCGACTGGAAGTTCTTCGGCCCGGAAAGCCACCAACTCTTTACTCCCGACGCTCTGGCATGGCAGCGCGAGCAATTCCGGACGACATACTACGCCGCCGTCTTCGATCTCAGCGCGACGGCGCGCCGCTCCGTCTGGATTCACTACGAAGAAGGCGGCGACAGCCACTGCGATTTCTCGCAATGCGTCGAAATCGATCCGCCCGGCCGATTGAAGGGCGGCACGGTCACGTATTTCTTCCCCGTGTACGAGGGGTTCTCTGCGGTGGCATGGAGCCGGTTCGCCGAAATCGCGGTTCCCGCGTCGGACTCCCCGATGTTCAAGGGCCTGTACCGCGTCCGAAACGCCAGGGACATGGGATTGCTGTTGAATTGGTCTCTGCCTTCGAGTCCGGACGCGCTCCAGCTCTATCAGACGCTGCCGTCGATTTGGACCCTTCGCGCGGGCCGCCACCCGGAACTCACCCCCGAACCCGAGATCTGGGGCCAGGTGCGGCAGGCGCGCGGCATGCTCGCCTCGGGCGATGTCTCCGGCGCTGTTACGGCGTATCGCAAGCTTCTCCTGACCGATCCGCAGGACGCGTCCATCAACGACGGCCTGGGCGACGCGCTGTCCGCGGCGGGGAATTGGGAAGGCGCGGTGCTGGCGTACCAAGGCGCGGTCGGGCTTGATTCTTTTAACGCACGCGCCGAATACCGTCTCGGCATTGCCCTGGTCACCATCGGCAACCTCGACTTGGCGGCGATCGTGTTGAAACGCGCCATCGAGCTCGAGCCGCGTTCGAACGAGGCGCGGGCGCTCTACGTCACCGTGATGTGCGACAAGAAAGACTACGATGCCGCGTGGAAGGCGGTGGAGGGAGGCCGCGCAACGGGCGCTTCGCTGCCCAGAGACCTGATGGATCGGCTAGCCCGCGAATCGGGCCGTTCTTCGTAGGCGCAGGCAACAGCAAACAAAGGTCGCCAACGGCGCGCAGGACCTGGAACCCACCTGTTCCCGACGGAGTCTAAGGACCACGCAACCTCGTGGATAGGACAGCACCGCCGGGCGGGAGGTCTTTCGTGGAACCTGTACATTATGCCGTCAGAATAGTTGCCGCGTGTATCGTCATCGGATTTGCCGCCCTGGCATTCTGGGGCGCGCAGCCGCCCTGCCCACTTTCGAAAGACGCACCGCAGGACCGCTTCTCCGGCATGCGGGCCTTGGACCACAGCCGCGCGATCATGACCGAGCCGCATCCCGCCGGCAGCATTGCCATCGAGAAGGTCCAGAAGTACATCGTCGACGCGCTCGCGAGCTACGGCGTCGAGGTCGAGGTCGATCCCATCCACGTGAACGAGGGCCGCTGCATCGGCGTGGTCGAAAATGTCATGGCCCGCATCCCCGGGACCGGCGGGCAGGAAACGTTCGGCCTGACGGCGCATTATGACAGCGTCGCGTTCGGACCGGGCGCGGCGGACGACGGTTCCGGCGTCGTGGTCATGCTCGAAACCGCGCGGTTGCTCAAACAGGGGCCGCCGCTCAAGAACGATGTTGTTTTCATCTTCACGGGCGATGAAGAACATGGCATGGGCGGCGCGAGCCGTTCGCTGCACCATCGCTGGCTCCAGAACCTGAACGTGCTGCTCGCGTTCGAGGCGCGCGGCAATCATGGTCCCGCGTTCATGTTCGAGACCAGCGCCGGCAACCTTCCCCTGATGCGCGAACTCGCCGCGTGCCCCGGCGCGCCACCGGAGAGCACCTCGCTCATGTGGGAAGTCCACCACCGCACGCCGAACAACACCGACTTCGGCTCAATGAAACATCACGGCGTCCTCGGTTACAACGTCGCGTTCGTCGGCGGTCTCGGCTACTACCACACCGCCAACGACAACCCGGCCATGCTCAGCCCGGCCTCGCTCCAGCATCAGGGCGAATACGCGGTGTCTCTCGCGCGCCATTACGGGAACAGCACCGAGAAGATGCGGCAAGGCGAAGACGCCGTCTTCTTCAACACACTCGGCTACCACCTCGTGGTTTATCCCGCGTCGTGGGGCTTGCCCATCGCGATACTGGCGGGACTAATGACACTGATTTCGCTGGCCTACGCTTGTTGGCAGAAACACGTGACCCTTGCGGGGACCGGAATGGCGCTGTTACGTCTGGTCTGGGCGATGGCCTTGGCGGGCCTCACGACCTACGTGTCGCTGCAACTCACGTACAGATTCTTCTACGTGTATCTGACCTATGAAAGCTTGCTGTACCTTCTCGCCTTCTTGTTTATTGCGTTCTCATACGCGCTCTCGGAGTTCCAGAAGACCGCGCGGCGATTCGGAGCCGACGCGATGCTCGCGGCCGCGCTCGTGTTCTGGCTGATCGCGCTGGGCGTCCTGCAATACATGCTGCCCGCGGGCAGCTACGCCGCCGCATGGCCGTTGATCTTCGGCGCGGGAGCACTCGCCCTGGGGACGTGGCTCAAGCAGCGGTCGCGGCCCGGCGCTGCACTCATCGCCCAGACGGTACTCGGGCTGCCCGCCCTGGCGTTTCTCGTGCCCGGCATCCAGGCCTTCTACTACATGGGTCCCGGCCTCACGATCATCCCGTGCGCCCTGCTCGCCATTGCCGGGGCAAGCCTGTTCGCGCCGGCCGTCTGCGCCGTATTCGGCGATCGCAAATGGCATAGGCATGTGCTGGAGGCCCTTGGAGCACTTCTGATGATCTACGGGTGGCTTCACAACGGGTACACTCCCGCGCATCCAAAGATGTCCAGCCTCGCCTACGCTGTGAACTTCACGACCCAGAAAGCCGCCTGGTTGAGCACCGACGACAAGCCCGATGCGTACACCACCCAGTTCTTCAAGAACGAGTACCAACGGACGTCCGTCAAAGACCTGATACCCGGCCGCGTCGAAACGTGCCTCGTGGCCGACGCCCCCATCGCGCCCATCGCCCCTCCGCAGATCGACATGCTCAGTGACACGACCGAGAACGGTCGCCGCACCGTGACATTGCGTTACACGTCCGCATCGCATACCGAGCAATCGCGCCTCGTCGTCCTCTCGCCGGGCGAAGTCCTAGCTGCCAGCGCTGAAGACTTCGGCGCGTTGCGCGAAGGCAAGACGCCCTGGGACATCGACATCCCCGTGATGCCTCGTTCAAGCGTGATCACACTGAGCCTGACCATACCCGCAAACCAGCCGCTCCGCCTCCGCGTCGACGAAGACGCCTTCCGCATGCTCGATGTGTTCCCTCCGGGATCGACACCGCGCCCCAGCGACCACATCCCCAAGCCCAACACCCTCGACTGGTGGGAATCCAAGATCCGCGGGACCTCGTCCCTCACCAGCAACCATACCTACATGACCAAAGAGTTCGCGCTGTAATCCAAGGTTCTGCCGGGCAGTATCCATAGCGTCTATCCGTACCACATTACCTATCTGTGACCTGCCCCATTTAGTTCTTGCAGAATCTGCATGAGTAGTGTATAGTCTGTAATCGGCTCGAACTTCGAGCCGTACCGGGGCATAGGGCGCGTTTGACACAAGAGGGGACATTGCCATGCCAGACGAACCATTTCCTACACCACGATTCTGCCCGGGGATTCCGGGTCTCGAGGGCATCCTCGGCGGGGCCTCCGGCCAGGGAGGATTCGCGTACTATCCCGACGAAGGCCTCAACATCGTGCTTCACGGCGCGGCGGGTTCGGGCAAGACTCTATTTGCCCTGCAATGCGCCATGGGCGCGATACGCCAAGGGAAGAACGTCATCTTCCTCACCAAAGACACCAGCCCCGAAACTCTTCTGCGCCGGCTCAACGAGGATTTCCGTTGCTTCGACATGTTCGAGGAGCCTGAAGACCGCACTCCGTGGATACGGCCCAGCGGCGCCGAGAAAGAAGTCTTCTGGTCGCCGACAGCCACGCTCGTGCCGGATCCAGAGAGTTCGATTATCGTTCGGGTCCGGCGCTGTATAGAAGGGCTGAAGGAAGGCCGCTGGCGCGTGGCGCTGCTCGACAAACTCGCCGAGCGCTTGGAAAGGGGCGAGACAATACTCGAATTGCCGGAGAACACTCAGTTACCGCCTGGCAAGACGCATGCGCTGCAGAGACTGGAAGATTACCCCAAGGTACCAAGTCTGGTGCTCGGGAGTCTGGGATTGCTTGAAGCGGGAGAATTCGACCGATACGCCGCTAACGACTCGATCTACGATGGACTATCGCGCCTCTGCCCTCGACTAAGGCCTCTCTTCGAGAAGATCGGGGCAAACGCCTCTATGAAGGCGAAGAATACTGGCGCCCCCGACGAAATCGCGGAATCCAAACGCCTAGAGGATGCCTATACGGGCTGGCGAAAGGGCTTTCTTGTCGTCTGCGATTCGCTCCCCGTGGCGGTACTCGAGGATTGTCTGCGCGCGCAGACCGAGGGACCTGCGGCGCTCACCGGGAGACACGCCTCGGACCCGGATAAACACCCCATCCGTCCCCTAACGCTCTTTGCGATGGAAAGCGGCGAGATGCCCGAACCGATGACCGCCGCGTTCCCTCCCGACGTCCAGATCAAACTCGGGTTCCGCGAAGAACTCCACAGCAAGAAGACACGCACCATCCAAGTCCTCAAGTCGCGCTTCCAGGAGATTCAGAACGAGCCGTTTCCTTTTACCATCCTAGGATGTAAACCGTCTGAGTATCCCAAGGACTTGACAGCGCAACTGAGCGCCGCTCCGGCGGTTGTCGTAGATCTAAATAGCCGGTAATCGTTCTCGATCAAATGTAACAAGAGAAACCTCATGGGGT
>CAYOCT010000067.1:0-36712 GCA_964402555.1 uncultured Nitrospiraceae bacterium
CAGGCCGGGGGATTGCTTCGTCGGGCTGAAGCCGCTCCTCCTAAGAAACAAGCGTACAAGGTCCCTCAAAATTCACTTTAATCGCCTTTCGGAACGCGCTTTGCGATCTTTGTGCACTTTGTGGTTGCTCATGTCACTACCAATCCCACATCAGCCACAAAGATCACAAGAGACACAAAATGAAAGTTGCCTCCGGTGATGCAATCCTCATGTTTCTTCTCTTGGTGGCCCGGCGAAGACGGGTCGTTGGCTCGCAATGACACGAAGCATGTCGCTGTTGAGCGAGACTTTGTGCTTTGCCCGAACTCTTGGAGAGAGTGAGTAGGAGGATTCTACAAGTCGGCTGACGAGATTCCCCCTCGCTCTCGGATAAAGGGCACGGTCATGGCTTTGCGCCGTCGAAGGTCTTCTCGATTCTTCTTCGCGGCCTCGCGCAACTGCGGATCAAGCTTCGCGCCGGAGTCTAGATCGAAGTCGGTTTTTTCAAGGTCAAGCGCCAGATCCAGCGGAGTAAGTCCCTTGTCGTTTCTGGCGTTGATATCGGCCCCATAATCCAACAGACTCGCGATAAGTGTTGTGTAACCAGACGAGGCGGCGGAATGGAGCGCCGTGTGGCCATCGCGCACACAGCGCCGCTGGTCTGCACCGTGTTTCAGCAGTGTTTCCACGCACTTACCCTCGCGTCCGACAGCAAAGGAAAGAGCGGACATCCCCTTGTCCTCCACCGCATCAACCGACGCTCCATGGGTAAGAAGCAATTTACACAGCGCGTCGTCATCGAGATCCGCCGCCGAATGCAGGGCCGTAATGCCTGTCTTCGTGGTGGCGTTAACGTTGGCCCCCGCTTCGAGCAGCATCGCTACGATTTCTAGGCCGTCTTCTTCTGGGCCTTCTCCCGGGAGCCGCATGGTAGCGAGACTCTGCGAAGGGCACGTTCGATATAGTCTCGTTTTCAACTCTTCAATCTCGTACAACCTTCCGAGAAGGCCGAATATGGACGATGGATCGCCGAGCCGGCAGGCGGCCATCAGGATGGTCACGCCGGTTGAGTCCGCCGAATTGCAGTCCGCGCCTCTGTCGAGCAGTAGCCGGACGACCTCCTTGTGTCTTCCGACCACCGCCCAATACAGCGGCGTTTTGCCCATGGCGTCTCGCTGATCGATCTCGGCGCTCGCATCCAACAGTGCACGTGCTATTCCGGCGCACCCACAATCCGCAGCGACTGCCAACGGGGTTTGGCCACAGGAGTCATAGATATCGGGAGTCGCGCCCGCCCGCAACAGCAAGATCGCCGATTTCTCGTCTTCCCTGCACGTCGCGATGAACAAGGGCGTGACAAGCTGCTTCCTGTAAGCCAACACATCCTCCGGTCCGTCAGGCCGCGCGCCGTGTCGCAGAAGGACGCGCACCGTTTTACCGCTCTTGTTGAAGGCAGCGAGCGCGAGAGGGGCCGAATTCGGGTCGTCACACCTGTTGGGATCGGCACCGAGCAGCAGTAGAAACTTGGCCGATAGCCAGAAACCATGCATTGCCGCCGATTGCAGCATGGTTTGTCCCGAACGGAGCGACCAACGTGCCGATGTGATCAAGGAAAAAGGAAAGTTGTAGGTGAAGATGGCAAGAGGTATTTCCACTAGGATGAACAACGGGCGCAGTGAATAGGCGCGAGTATGAGCCACGACAACACCATCCATCTCGACATGGATTGAATAGACGAAGCCAAGCCTGCGCGGAACCGGCGCAATGCGCGACTTGAGCCGGTGCAGGAGGCCATCTTCGCGGTCGACGAATTCCCCCTCCGACGGCGACGTGCGTTTTGGATTCCCGCCCGTGTCAAACAGCACCCGCTCGCCGTTGACATAGATGCCGACACAACGGAGTCTTCGATCAATCTCGATTTCGATCCGATCTCCGTTTCTTTCGATCTCGATGGCCATGACGCGCCGCCCCGGTACACCCTTGTCTTGGTTCCGCGACTTGGAATCTACCATACTATTGAGCATTCTCCAAGGACTCGTATAGTAACTCTTCCCGTTCCACGCCTGTCTTGATAGAAGAGGCTAGATTCAACGCAGAGCCGCTGAGGGCGTAAAGCCTCGCAGAGGCGGGACGAGGGCATCTTATCTTCTAGCGCGAAGGCCGCGAAAAGCAGGGACAGAGGGGCTGTTGAAAAAGTCCAACATGCCCGACGTCCCGTGGATAGGCCGAAAGCCTTCGCATTGAGAACAAACAAGTTACGGAGGCATAAGACCTCCTCCCTGTGCCGTCTGGCGACTTTTTCAACAGCCCCACAGACACGCTTTTCAAACTGCCGAAAAGCGAGTCAGTCCCTGTTGTTCGCTCAGTCCTCGACTTACGTGTATACTATAGGACTATTGACTGCGCAATTCGATTGCCCTGGCCACGAGTGCCCTCTCATCCATTGTTGGTCCCACCGACGCGCCTTGCACCTTTACAGGCGACTGGATACACTCCGGTGCGTCTAATCCGCCTACGGAAGGAGTATCCAGTGTTCGCGAACGAGTATCCGATGCAGGCCATCGCCCCGACCGTCGCGGCGCTTCTTGGAGTGCCCGCGCCGTCTTCGGGCGAAGCGCGGCCCATACGCGAAGTCGTCGAAGATCTGCATGGTGTGTCGCGCGTGGCCGTGCTCGGAATCGATGCGCTGGGCATCGCGATCTTCCAGCATTGGCGCGAGGCGATGCCGTTTCTCTCGGGGTTGCTCGAATGCCGCAATGCGTCCGTGCGGTCGATTATGACGAGCAAGACGCCGGTGAATTTCGGTTGCATGGTGACGGGCGCTTCGATGCAGGTGCATGGCGCGTTTACGAAGGAAGACGCGTTTCGGTGCGAGACGCTCTTCGATGTGCTCCGAGCGCATGGCAAACGTAGCGCGGGTCTTGGACGCGACGATTGGACGGGCAACGAACTGCTGGGGCGGCATGCGGACCTCGCCACCGGAGGCGCGGCCGAAGACGATGACGCCGTCGAGTCGATCTTTCACGATATGGTGCGCACGCAGCGGCCCGAGTTCCTGATCATTCAGTTTGGCCTGACCGATGAACTGTTCCACGTATACGGGCCGTATGCGCCCGAGGTGCGGACCGCGGTGTTGGCTGCCGATGCATGGCTGCGGCGTGCCGTGCCGCTGGTGTGCGAACATGATTACGGCGTGATGGTTCTTGCGGACCACGGACAGCACGCCGTCGAGTCCGAGGAAGGCCAGCGGCGCGGCGGGCACGGGAGCGATTCCGACGAAGATTGTCTCGTGCCCTTGACGTGGACGCGCGCGCCGCTGCTCGAAGGAGCGAGTTCATGTTGACGATGCGCGAACGCATGCTGGCCGTGGTTCAAGGACGCGAGCACGACCGCGTGCCTTTCGTGCAGTACAGCGGCCTTGCCGGACCCAACGAGGACATCTGGTCCGTTGTCGGGCGCGAGAACATGGGGTTGCTGGCGTGGACCGGTGTGCACGGCATCGATACCCCGCACTGCCGGTTCGAACGCGAGGAGTTCGTGCGAGACGGGCGGCCGGGATTTCGCAACACGCTGCATACGCCGGAGGGCAGCCTGTTCGAGGAGCGGCTGCGCGAGCCGGCGTACGGCACGTCGGCCGCGTCGTGCCATTATGTGAAAGATCCCGAAGACTATCGCGTTCTGGCGGCCTACTTTCGCGATATGTCCGTGCGCATGGATCTGAATGGACTGCACGGTGTCGTGCGTGACATGGGCGACGACGGGCTGCCGCATGTCTCTGTCTCGCGCACGCCGTATCAGCAGCTTTGGGTGCAATGGGTGTCGTTGGAGGACTTGGCTGTACACCTGGCGATGTATCCCGAGTACATGGAGGAAACGCTCGCGCTGATGTTCGAGATCCAGCGGCGAATCTTCGCGGTAGTATGCGAGGCCGTCGCGAACGGCGCGCCGATCCCGTATGTCGTCGCGCCCGATAACATCACCGCGCCGGCCATCGGCGACGCGTATTTTCGAAAATACTGCGCGGCGTCGTACGACGAACTGGCGGGCATGCTCGACGAGACCGGGAAAGACGTTCCCGTATTCGTGCACATGGACGGCGATCTCAAGGCGCTTGGCGAAGCGATCGGCGCGTCACGCGTGCGCGGGCTGGACTCGTTTTCGCCGCTGCCGGACAACGACACGAGCGTCGCCGAAGCCCTCGCGTTTCGTTCGGACATGCGCGTCAGCCTCAATTTCCCGTCGTCGGTCCACCTGGCCGAACCGGACGCGATCTACGCCGCGACCTTGCGCATGCTGGACGAAGGCGCCCACTCGGGCAGGCTCCAGATCCAAGTCTCGGAAAACGTGCCGCACGGCGTGTGGCGCGCGAGTTTCCCGGCCATCGTTCGCGCGATTCGAGAGGCCGGCGCGGTTCGGCGCTGACACGCGGAATCTTTACCCTTGAGCCATGTCTCACATGTCATTCTGAGCAACGCGAAGAATCTTCCACCAAGTGGAAGCCTCCGAGTCCAAGAGATTCTTCGCGTTGCTCAGAATGACACGCAGGGTCAAGAGTGAAAGAATGCGCTTCCTGATTCCTCACACATTTTGAGAATACGGAAAGGGATCTGACAGAACAGCCAAGGCATCGCATAGAGCGAAATCCGGGGGCTATTTGACTCATTGTGAGATAATTTGTTACCCTACTGGGCGCGTAGCTTACGCGGCGGATGACAGACCGTGAACACGCTTATTGTGCCGTTGGCGTCTATAACCGCCGAGGGCGTTACGATCGATACGGTGGTTCCCACCGCGACATTGCAGCCAGCCGATGCCGAAGAGGTGCCGCTGTCTGCGGTTGCGGTACAGGGCACGCTGACGGAGGCCGGCGAGGAATTTCTTTTCCTGGGCCGGATTTCCGGGACGTTCGAGCATACGTGCGACCGTTGCCTCGAGGCGGCGCGCCGCGAGTTGAATGTGCCGGTGGTCTGGAGTTACCGGGAAGCGCCGGCAGCGCAGTCCGACGGCGAGGACAACGAGAGCGATACGCTCACGTTTTCAGGCACGGACATCAACCTGGGTCGCGCGGTATGGGAAGAGATCGTGCTGGCGACGCCGTCGAAGTACCTTTGCCAGGACGATTGCAGAGGGTTATGCCCGCATTGCGGGACGAATTGGAACCGTGGCGCGTGCGCGTGCCGCGATACGGATGTGATGGAAAACAAGGGCTTGGCCGGTCTGGCGGACGTGCTCCCCGAACTGCGGCCCAAGCGATCGAAGGAGTAACACCGTGCCCGTACCGAAACGAAGGACCGGGAAGGCCAAGCGCGACATGCGGCGTTCCCATCATGCGTTGACCCCCCCGGCGTTGACCGAATGCGCGAGCTGCGGCGAGAAGATTGTCCCGCACCGCGTATGCCCCAAGTGCGGCCATTACAAAGACCGTCTCGTCCTCGGGACTGAGAACGACTAGTCTCCGGTTCGCGGGCTTTGGATTGTCGGGTCCGGCTTCCGTTTGCGGCAAGCCGGGCCTTGGCGCATTCCGGGCCGGAACCTGAAAGCCGAAATCACGATGCGGATAGCCGTCGACGCCATGGGGTCGGATCGATCCCCGTACGTGGAAGTGCACGGCGCGGTTGTGGCCAGCATGTCCAGCGGGATCGAGATTCTGTTGGTCGGCGACGAACGCGAACTCAATCCCACGCTCGCATCCTACCGCAAGCCCCATCGGGTAACCGTGGTCCATGCCTCGGAAGCCATCACGATGGAGGACTCGCCCGTGAAGGCCGTCCGCCAGAAGAAAGACGCATCGATGCTGGTGGCCCTGCGCCTGGTCAAAGACGGCCAGGCCGACGGGGTAGTCAGCGCGGGCAACACCGGCGCGGTCATGGTTGCCGCCCGCACCGTCCTCGGCCCCATCCGCGGCGCAGCCCGGTCGGCCATCTGCGAGGCCCTGCCTACGACGGCAGGCCATCCCGTCCTCGTGCTCGACCTCGGGGCGAACGTCGACTGCACCGCGCGCCACCTCTGCGAGTTCGCCGAAATGGGGATGGTCTACAGCCAGCGCGTGTTCGGCGTCGAAACGCCGCGCGTCGGATTGCTCAATATCGGCGAGGAACAGGTCAAGGGGAATGAGATCGCCAAGGCCGTTCACGCGAGCCTCAGCGCGGTCGACCACATTCATTTCATCGGCAACGTCGAACCGCGCGGCCTGTACACCGGCGTGGCCGACGTCGTCGTGTGCGACGGATTCGTGGGCAACCTCGTGCTCAAGACGAGCGAGGCCGTCGGATCGCTCATGACCTCCCTCGTGAAGGCCCAGCTCAAATCCACGCTGTTGAGCCGCCTCGGCGCGCTGCTCAGCATGGGCGCGTTCAAACGCCTCAAGAAGATTATCGACCCCAACGAATACATCGGCGCGCCGCTGCTCGGCGTGAACGGAAACGTCATCATCTGCCATGGCGCTTCATCGTCGCGCGGCATCGCCAACGCCATCGACGGCGCGCGCCGCGCCGCCGAAGCCGCCGTGAACGACCACATCCGCGAAGGCATCCAGCGGCTGCGCGAAGCCGAAGCCTGCCCGGCGGACGCCGCCGTGCCCTCCAACTGACCTCTTAGCGTATTCGCTGTACAATAATGCGCCAACCGTGTCACTTTGCGACAATTTTGTTCTTTCGTCCACCCTCCTAATCGCATGAAATCGCCTTGCTCAAGGCCGTTTTCAACGGATTCACAGTAGTTACGACGATGGCACGCCAGTTGCTCTATCTCATGCGTAAGTGATGAAGCGGAAGCAGCGGAAGAAGCGGAACGAGGATGAGATGAAAGCGGCCTTAAGAACCTCCTCGCGATGGCACATGTGGTACTTGAGATTGTTCTGTGGCTATCGCGTGACGTTCAAGACCCTGACCCCAGTGGCCATGGTAGCTGGATTTGTGCTGTACAACTGCGAATGGGCGTTGTCGGCAACGTACAATTGAATCGTGTAGACACGGGTGAGCTTACTACTCCGGCGCCACCAGCCTCCCAAACAATGCCATCTCCTGCCCACCTTTTCACACTGCTCCCCCCGCAGTGAAACCTGCCGTGGAATCGGAGTAGTAAGTTGGCCCGTGTCTGCTAGGTTAGCGCGATGGGAACCCAACGCCCCCATCGCCCAGAGATACAACCGCCCTCGATGATTGCGCTCCCTACGCGCCAAACCATCGAGGGCGGTTGTCCTTTTCTGCGCGCTATGCTATGAATCGCCATAGATCTCAAACTGCTTGCTCTTGCTCCTGATCGTAATCGTAATCGAAGGTCGGGAAGAAGCACAGGAAGAAGCACGATCCACGTTCACCCCGGCCATCGTTTGGAGTTGTTGCGTAAGTGTTGTCATTGCCGAACGCGCAAGCGGTTCGTCCGATTACGATTACGATTACGAGCAAGAGCAAGAGCAAGAGCACGAAAATGCGTTTGCAGCCAGGAATCACGAGTCGCTGCGCTACGGCTACTCGGCCGGTAGCGATCCGCGATGTTCCGAAATCCAATCGTCGGCCGCTTCGAGCCGCTCGCTCAGGACGTGAATGATGTTCAGGAGCAGCCGCACCGCGATGTGTTTCTTGAGCAGCTTGTTGATCTGCTCTTCGTCGAGTGTGAACAAGGTCGCGTTGCTCAACGCCGCCGCGGTCGCGCACCGGGGCTTGCGATTAAGCACGGCCATTTCTCCGAACGCGTCGCCCACCTGGCATCGCGCGATCAGCCGGCCTTTGCTGTAGATCCCAATCTGCCCGCTCAGGATAACGAAGAGATTGCTCCCCAACATGCCTTCATGGAAAACCGTCTGTCCTTGCTGGAATTGGACGGTCTTGCCTTGATGCAGGATGTCCGACACCTCTTCCGGCTGCAATCCCTTGAAGATACGAACCCGCTTGGCGTACTGCTCGTACTTGTCACTACCACCCATTGCCGCGCCTCCCGGTAGCCATATGAGACAAGACACCGAACTTCTGACGGATTTATAACATGTTTTCCGGCTAAGCGCCAACAGCGCCCTTGCGAGCGTGATCGTGATCGTAGTCGTAATCGAAGTCGATTTCTCCGATTACGACCACGATCACGTGTGGCGAACGCTACGCCCTGATCGCGATTTCCTTGTTCTTCTTCGATGACTCGTAGATCGCGTCGATGATCTTCTGGATGCGCAGGGATTCGACGGGCTGCACGCGGACCGGGAGGTTCTTCTCGATGCATTCCGTGAAATGCCGGATCTCCATCCGGTGGCCTTCTTGCGGCGGCAGCCAGTCGAACTTCGTGCTCGTGAGTGCGCCGTGGGCGTCGCCGTACACGCCCAGCGGTTCCGTCGAGACGCCGGCTTTGTCGCCGAGAATGCTGACCGCGCCAACCTCCGCGGGGATGTTCGCGGCCCAGGAACATTCGATGACCATCGTGATGTCCTTCTCGAACCGGACGAACCCCACGGCATAGTCTTCGACGTCGAATTCCTTCGGCGGATAGGGCATCCCCCAATCGGCGTTGCACAGTTCGGGCCTATCGCCGAACATACGGTAGACCTTGCCCGAGGCCGCGACCGGTTTCGGACACCCCATCAGCCACACGCAGAGATCCATCACGTGCACGCCGATGTCAATCAGCGGCCCGCCCAGCGACTCTTTCTTGATATGGAACTTGCCCCATCCGGGGATGCCACGGCGGCGCAGGCACTTCGCGTTGGCCGTGTAGATCCGGCCGAGATCGCCGCGCTCGATCACCGCTTTGAGCTTTTCGGACGACGCCTCGAACCGCATGTGCTGGGCGACCATCAGCTTTCGCTTGTTCTCCTTGGCTGCCTTGATCATCGCCTCGCATTCGCGCGCGTTCATCGCCATCGGCTTCTCGACGATCACGTGCGCGCCCGCCTTCAGCGCGGCGACCGTCGCCGGACAGTGCACCCGGTTCTGCGTGCAGACGTCGACGATGTCGTACTCGTCGTCTTTGAGCATGGCATCGTAGTCCAGGTACATCTTCTTGGCGCCGAATTTCGCCTTGGCGGATTCGGCCCGGTCCCGGACGATGTCGCACACGCCCACGAGTTCGATCCGGCCTTCGCCTTCCAGTTCCTGCCAGTTGTTGAGATGGCAGCCGTTGGCAATGCCGCCCGCGCCGATTAGTCCGACTTTCAGCTTCTTCTTCGCCATCGTCATTTCCCCTCTCCGACCGCTTCCGTTACCCGCGGGTCGTCGTTGTCATAGATGCCTTCGCGCGCCGCTACGTCGCTTGGTCTCTTCACCGAGATCTCCGCCACGAAAGGCAGATGATCAGAAGCAATCGCCGTTATCGGCGTCGTCACGAGGCGCGATGATACGGTATCGATCGACGACGATACCAGCACGAAATCTATCTTGGCCGGCGTTGCCGCCCCTGCCGTGTCCCTCAAACGAGCGAGCAACGTGCGGACGGCAGGTTTGTCACGGGTTTCGTTCAAGTCGCCTGCGAGTACCGTCGGTACGTCGCGCAGCAGGTTCAGGATTGCGGACGCCTGCTCCTTGCGTTCGGCGGGTTTCAGGCCCAGGTGCGTGTTAAGTATGTCGATTGCCACTCCGTCGGCACGCACCGTCGTGCGCAGACATCCCCTCGGCTCGATGCCCAGGGGTGTCGGAAGACAGTAGTTTTCGTGAGAGACCATATCGAGGCGCGTGAACGTCGCGTTACCGTATTCGCCCCCGTCGAACCGATAATTCGGCTCGAACACGACGGCCATGCCCAGCTTCTCCGACAAGAGCTTGGGAAAATCGAGATGCTGCGTGCGCGGCAGATTGCGATCCATCTCCTGAAGACAAACGACATCCGCGTTCGTATCGCGAATGACTGCGGCGATGCGGTCCAAGTCGACGATACCGTCACGCCCTTCGCCGTGATGAATGTTGTAGCTAACGACCTTGAGAACCACCGGTTCCATTTCCGCGGCCCATCCCGAACAACAAAGTAGCAATAACGCAGTCCCAATCGCCGCATTCGTTCTCACGCTAGCCTGCATTGTTCACAATCCCTCGGTGTCATTGCTTCGTCGGGCTGAAGCCGCTCCTCGCAATGACACGAAACAGAATGATGTTGAGCGCACGCCAAGACCTGAGAGAGAAGAACTTCTCTGATCGAGTGTTAGCCTCTTCTCGTCAAGAGACAGTATAGACAATCCGGGCCAGTCCTCCTGCCATGACGGTCTTACGATCGCAATCGTGGCCGATCTGTTTGGTGTAATAAGTCATGCTTGTGACGCCTTGTCTTTGGGTGATGAAGCCGCTAAAAGCGATGACAGACACGCTCTTCAAACTACCGAAAAGCGTTTCAGTCCCTGTTTCTCGCCCAGTTCTGTATCTATTTCTTCTTGATCTCGTCGAGAGCCCACACCATCCTGACGTGTCCTACCGTAACCATGCGCGTCCACGCGTTCAACTGTTCCAAAGGCGGCGCGGGCGGATACAACTGCGGGGCGCAAAGGCGCGCTATATCGGCGTTCTTGAACCCTTGCTCGCGCAGCGCCTTGTCGATGGCTGCCATGCATTCGTAATCTTCGAGGCCGTCGCGCAGCAGTTCAGAGCGGATCGACGGCATCAGCGTCGTTCGACCCGGATAGAACAGGAAGTCGTCGCCGTGCCGCTCCAGCATGGCCGGCGGCGCATTGTCGTTCCGCTTCGATTGGCGCGCGCCTTTGGGCAGATCCTTGGGCGGTTCCGGCGGCGCGAGGTCCCAGACGAGAGGCTGTTCTTGGGCCGTCTTCTTCCATTCGAGCGGCCAATGACACAAGCCCCGGTGCACGAACCCGGCTGATTGTTGTCCCCAGCATACCCACGGCGCCATCCGCGCCTCGACCGGAAGCGCTTCGACCGCGAGCGACGGAAAGCACATCGGGTCTGTGGCCAGCCAGCATTCAAGCGGCTCGATATGCTCTTGCGGTTCGAGCTTCGCTGTGTCGCCGATCATGACCTCGGTAACGCCAACGGGGCCTTTGGCGAACGTCGTGCGAAACTCCAAGTAGATCGAATCGAACGCCGTCTCCGATTTCAGCGTCGCCTGCGCCCAGCTTTGGTCGAACGGCGATGCGGGGGGAAAGGGCCGCCATTGGACGTTCGCGCCGATCGAGGGCCCGCCTTGGAGCGAGGTGTACACGTCGATATCATCGGCCTCGAACCCACGCCGCCAGACGATCTTGAACATGTCCGTTGTGACGGGCTCTTTCAGGTCGATCTGGAGCCACTCGGGCGAGGAGGTCTTGGGGATGCCGCCCGAGAGCCAATACGTGAAGAAGCACCCATCGCTCGCGTCCGCGGGTTGCGTGAGGTCGTTCAGGCTGCCAGGCAAGCCGCCCGAAGAACTCGCTTTGACGCGCGATACGGGATGCGGCTGTTTGAAACTCAGCGATAATCCGTGGCGCAGCAGCCCGTCGACATACGGATCGAACTGGCGCAACGACGCCGCCCACAGATCCGTGTAACGCTCGAAATACGGATCGCCCGCGCCGACGAGCAGACGTTTGAACCGCTTGTCGTTGCGTTTCACTCGAAAATAAGCGTCGCGCGCACGCTGCCATTGCGAGCGCTCGGGCAAGGCCATGACTTCGATATACGCCCGGTCCAGCCATCCGAGATCATCCAGCCAGTCTCCGAGATCGAAAAGGTAATATTGCAGCGAGTCCTGGATCTCGTTCGGTGGCGGTTCGGGGAAGAGCGCGATGCCATTCTGTCCCGCGCCGATATCGATCGCGTTCATGTGCGCCGATTCGACCGCGTACTGAAGATGTTCCTTGAAGGGGGCCGTGTCGGCGCGTCCGTCCTTCGCGACGCGAACCAGCGGCCCGCCGTCCCAAACGCGATAGGCGATTCGTTCGCGCGCCAGCGCGTCGTAGATGGGTTTCCATTCGTCGAGGTTCGTGTCGCCGATGCCGTATACGGCGCAGATCGATCGCCGGTCCAGCGTGAACGCCGAGCGCAACGACGGCTTGTCGGGCAGCGCGAAGTCGCAGACGAGGAGCGATACGGGGACGGGATAGCGCCTCTTTTTGCCGCAGACGACCGTGACCTTGCCCTGATGCATGCCGGGCTTCACGTCCGGCGGGATGTCGTACGTAATCCACAGCGCCGCGGTTTCCCCGGGCTGCAATGCGAACGGCGCGAACTCGAGCAACGGGTCCGGCCACATCACGGGACTTCCCGGAACAGGAACCGCGCCCGTGCGTAGATATCCCACACGCCGCACCTCGGGCGCTCCGATATGCTTGTCCAGCGGCTCGGTCTCGACCGTGACGGACTCCATGCCTTTCTTGTCGGCGTGAATGCAGAGCTGAAACGATTCGCGTTCGCCCTGCGCCGCATGCAGGCGCGCTTCCTGCGCAGCGCCCCGCCCGGGCAGGCTATCCGGAAAGACCCGCACCAGCGTCGTCTCCGTCCATACGTTGACGGCGCCGCACATGACAATTACCGTGGTCAACAGCGCGCTCATGATCGAGATTATTATCCCAAGCCGGGTCCCGTGTACATCTTCATGTTCTGGAACGCTCTGGGGCGAAGGCAGGAGGACAGCTTCCATCCCAATCGTGATCGTGGTCGTGATCGTGATCGTGATCGTGATCGTAGTCGTCATCGTGATCGTGGTCGTAGTCGTAATCGTGATCGTGATCGTGGTCGTAGTCGTAATCGTGTTACCTCGAAAATCGGAACCCGACCCCCTGTCATTCTGAGAGCTTGTGAAGAAACGACAAGGTCCCGCGATCTTCTTTGTCGGCTCCGCCCTTCCTGTCATCCTGAGCGCAGCGAAGGATCTCGCTATGTGCATAGGCCTCTGATGCTTATGAGATCCTTCGCTGCGCTCAGGATGACAGGCAATACGTAGTCATGAGGCAAAGCGCCCGCGTTTCGTAGTTTCTTCACAAGCTCTGAGCGAAGCGAAGAATCTCGCCTGCGATAGAGGCCTCGCCTGCCAGGAGATTCTTCGCTTCGCTCAGAATGACAGGAGGTTCAGTGTCGCTTGATGTATCGGTTCGCCGCTTGAGATGCGCCGCATTTCTATCCTCCCGAGTGAAGCCACACTTCATGACGATTCGTAATCGTAATCGACTACGACCTTTCGATTACGATCACGACTACGATCACGATCACGACTCTCTTGGAGGGTCTATGCCCCCCCTTGCATCCTATCGTGTATGGGGGTACAGTCAGTTGCGGGACAGGCGTGGGCTACGAGGCCGAAGGGAGTGGGGTCATGAACGCGCGTGTACAAGCTCGATGGATGGCGCTGGTGGCGCTGGCGGCAGTGGGGGTATATGCGATGAGTTGCAAGCCGGCGTGGAGTCCCGACGGCGCCAAGGTGGCGTATATCCTGGCGCGGCATAACGACGATCAGGGACGCTATGCCGTGGCCGTCTACGATATCGCGACGAAACAGAGCGAGACGATTCTGGAATGCGTCCAAACCGGTGACGAGAAAGGGTTCGCGCCGTACGAGGTATTCTGGCCAAGGCGCGGCGGGGAGATCGTGTGCCTCTCGATCCTCAGCAAAGGCGACGACGATGGTCGTTTTCAATTGTCGACGTACGACCTGAAATCCAAGACCATAAAGAACGTCGAGTACGACGAGAAGAACATGAAATTGCGGCCCTCGCATCCGCCGGAGGGCAGCCATGGCGGGCTTTCGCAATCCGTGAGCCCGATCATTCTACAGCGGGGACGCTGGCTCTGGCTGCCCAACGATGACGGGTGCTGCCGCATGGACCTCAAGAACAAGGAACTGCGGGTACTGAAACAAGCCCAAGCGGTGTTCGGGGACGAAACGCGCTTGTTCTACGCGGCGCGCGGCGCCGATGGCGGCGTGGTCTTCGGCAAGATCGGCACGTGGTTCGGACTGCGCGAGAAGCCATTGTTCACGGTCCCTCCGATTCCCGATGTCGAAGTCTATCCTATACTTGCCGCGCCCGGCGAGGCCCTGCGATTCGCCTGTCTTCAAAGGAGAACCGACTCGTCGATCCTGGCGGCCTATGACGGGAAGGGCGTCCTTGTGAAGGAAATCCCGCTTCCGGACTCGGCGAAGTGGGACGACGATTCCGCGGGAGGCGCGGCATGGAAGGCCGACGGCAGCGCCCTATGGATCCCGACAGCTTCGGTCAACAAGGATAACCTGGAATACACGGGTATCGCTGAGGTGCGCATCGCCGACGGAGCGGTCCGCATCATCAAGGTCAATGAACACCAAACGTATGGGGCCTTGGAACCCTTCCAACTCTCGCTGTCGCCGGACGGAGAGCACCTTGCCGCTTCGGTAGTGAGAACGGAACACTCAGATTCTGACGACTTGGTCGGTTTGTGTATCGTCGACGTGTCCGGCGAGGAGCGGCCGGTCTCTTTGATTCTCCCGCCCGAGTTTGCGGCGCCGGCTGCCCCGAAAGCGCCATGATCCATACGATCGCGGAGTGGGTGTTCGCGTGGCTATGCCAGCAGGACCCGGCGCGATCGTGGGATCCGGGTGGCGTATCGCTCGCGTTGTGCCAGCGTTGCACGGGCGTCTACACCGGCGCGGCCCTGATGGTCTTCGTGGTTCCGTGGATGACGTTCAAGCCGTCGCGATCGCTGGCGCTGCTGCACGCGGCGTTTGTGCTTCAAATGGTGGTTCTGGGTTTACACTTGGTCCCGCATCCCGCGCTGGTACGGATGTTGTCGGGCCAGCTCTTCATCGTTGGCGTGGCGTATTTTGTATGGAATAACGCGCGCCACCGCTTCGCCTGCTTCCAAGGCGAATCTTCCCCCCGCGCGTACCTCGTCTCGGTATCCATGACGGTGCTGGCGCTCTTGGCTGTCGTGCACGCGCCGACGGCTTTCGTGGGGTCTTTGATCGAGATCCTTGCGCTGGGTGGCGCTTGCGCGATCGCGATAGCCGCGGCCTGGACTGCATGGGATGTTGCGGCCGCGCTGATGTCCGCGCGCCGCCTTTAGCTCCGCAATGGCCTGGGACTGGCCCAGAGCGATGGCGCGGCCACGGCCAGAATGCCCCCGTTCTCGATGAGTCCGTTGATCTTCAGGCCTTCAAAGCGCGCCATGATGAAGAGGTCGACATAATGGATCGACACGGCGCGGACCGCGAGGAAGCAAAGTAGAAACGCACATCCGGCCGCCGCGGCCTTGCAGGCAGCCGGGCGGTCCTTCATGAACCGCATTGCTACCGCGAAGGAACACGCAGCGACAAGAACGACGGAGGCAATGATGAGCCACTGCACGCCTCGCCGCTGGTAATACCACCCCTGGGCTTTCGCCATCGACCTTCCTTCGACGGTGAACCACGTCTGTACGTCCAACTGTTTGTTGCTTCCCAGCAGGACGAGGAGAATGCCCATCGCCAGCCAGAACGAGGGCCAGTACCGCGGGTCTTCGCCTGGCTTCGGCGAGCGCGCGAACGCTCTGAAACACAGCGCGGCGGCCACGAAGTACATGATGGTGGTGGCCTTACCCGTGAGCGTCGGATCGGCGAAACCGGGATGCCACACGTCGCCGTAGGCCGCAGCGAAACCTGCGGCCCACATCTGAATTGCGAATAACGGGTCGGTCATGGAACTGCCTCGATGCAAGACAGCTTCTTAACGCAATGGACGTGATGCACGATGACGGCCGAGACGAAGAAGAGGAGAAGGTAGTAGATTCCGAAAACGCATTCGTCCCAACTGGTGTGCGGTCCGGTCACGAGTTGCGCGAGGACGTTCTGGACGATAAGGACGAGCCAAATAGCCTTGTACGCGTTCGGGAACACGTCGCCTCGGTATCCTCTCGGCAGCCGCAGCGTGTACACCCAGATCACGAGCGCCGCGAGCGCCACAAGCATGAGCGGGCCGATCACGCGCCAGAGAACGCCGCTCCAATAGTCTTCGTTGCCGAGATAAATGTTGGCCCAGCCCTTGAGTCCGTTGCGAATCGAGAGGCCGAGTCCAAGCCACAAGCCCAGATACAAACCGAATCGTTCGAGGTTCGGCCGCGCACGCGCGAACCGTTCCGCGCGATCCGCCTCGGAATCCCGGCGATTGACCAGGAAATAGGCGAGTCCGTACGCGATGCCGATGCTGATCCCGCCCGACGATTCCCAACACCGCCACCAGTTGAAGTGATAGCCGGGCCACACGTGCGGCGCCCATTTCCAATTCTGGCACAACGCCCAGCCGCATCCGTTCACGAACCCCACCGTCACTATCAGCACGACGTTCTTCCAATCCCTGCGCACAATTTCATACGCAAGAAGCCCGAGGTAAAGTCCGAGATGGGTGATGGCCAGCAGGTTGTCGCCGTACAGGCGGCGCAGATTCGGAAACGCCGTCGTCTTTGGGTGCGTCATCGCGTCGAGATATTGCGCTTGGAGGGTCTTGTACAGCGGAAGGAAGACATCGGGAAGGCTTCGGAACAGCGTGCGCGCGATGATGATGCCCGCCACGGCAAACGCGATGCGCCCGGCCCACGTTCCCCACCCCGCCCGATACCGCGAGCCACACCACGCCAGCATGCACGCGCCGATCCCGGCCCACGGCACGCCCGCGATGAACAGCCACACGAACCCGTACACGCGATCGATGGGCACGAACTTGCCGTTGGGCGCGTCGATCTGAAGCTGGCTGTCGAAGAAGCTCGACCATTGCATCCAGCCCCGAGCGCCCGACATGCCGATACCGAACGCGAGCGCCAGTACGATCCATCCCGATGCGTAACGCCGTGACTGCGGCCCGTCGGGGTCGCGCGCGAGGAACCACCATGCCGCGCCCCACGTGACGCCCGCGAACAGGCATCCGTTCGCCGCTCCGTATCCTGAACAGCCGCGCACGGCCCACGTCATTCCGCCCAGCGCCGCAAACAACAGCGTGGGCAAGGCCAGGTCGTTAACCCAACTGCGTCTTGAATTCAGTGCTCTTACTGGCATGTGACCTTATCCTGAGATTCCTCGGACGGTCTGCGGGTCCTTGTCTACACGCACACGGCTTGGTGTCCGCCGTCCACGCGCAACGTCACCCCGTTGATATATGCGGCCTCGTCCGAGGCGAGGAAGACCGCCGCGCGTCCGATATCCTCCGGCGTGCCTATGCGTCCCGTGGGCACGCGCGTCTTGATGAACTCGGCGGGGCCGGGCTGCTCCCAATGGTGGCGCGTCATGTCGGTGAGGATCATGCCCGGGGCGATGGCGTTGCAGGTGATCCCGTGCGGGCCGAGGCGCGTCGCGAACCCCACCATCAACATCCGCAACCCGCCCTTCGATGCGCCGTAATCCACCTGCGCCGGTCCGGTCACGTTCTCCGCAAGCGACGTGACAAACAGGACGCGGCCGCCGCGGCCGTTTGCCATCATCGTGCGCGCGGCAAGCTGTGTGCAGTGGAACGCGCCGTTTAGATTAACGTCGATGGTGCGGAGATACATCTCCGGCGTCATCTCCATGACATCCACGAACGGACAGATGCCCGCGTTATTCACGAGCACATCGAGCCGGCCATACTCGGACACGACGCCATCGATCATGCGCGCGACCTGCGCGCGGTCGCTGACATCGCATGCGATGCCCATCGACTTCGCGGCGCCCATTGCTTCGAGGTCCGACGCGGCCTTGCGCGCGCTCGCCTCATCCATGTCCGCAATGACGAGTGCCTCCCCTTTCTCCGCAAAACATGAGGCAATCCCAAACCCAATGCCCCGGGCGCCCCCCGTAACGATCACGACTCGGCTATCCATGTCTTGGACCTCCTTCGCGGCCGCAAAGCCTGTAGTGAGGCGCCATTATGGGCAGTCCAAGGGAAAATTGCTAGTTGGGATCGGCCTCAACGGCTGCCCGCTAGGATACGTTGGTTCCCGTTCGAGGTCTTTGCTATGCTCATAGCGTAACGGCTGGCGAGTTCCGCAATCCGCCGTGTGACACGTGACGAATGCTGCTGAAACTCCTATATTGGCTCTTGGTGGTGGCGGGTATCGTAGCCTTGGCCGGCGCGCTTGCCGTCGAAGGCTACACCATGGTTGCGGCGTTCTCGGGCGAGATGTGCATCGCCGTCGGACGCGCCGAGCGGATCGTCGTCCGCAAGTCCGTCGAGCCCCCCGAGATTCTGAAACGGTTGCGTGTGAAGCTCGATTCGGATCTGGTCAGCCAAGCGGCCGCGCCCGGCGATATCGATTTCGAGGACAAGGGGACCTCCGCGGGGCTACTCGATCCGGCGCAGCGCTACGACGCGGCCCGCCTGCCGTTCGTTCTGCGGCTCAAACAGATCAAAGTCCTTTCCCAGTCCGAACCGGCCGACACGCTGAAGATCGTTTCGCAAGATGGAACGTCTACGCCGCGTCCAGTCGCGGTGGGGCAACCGATCGAAATCGACGGACAGCTCTTTACGCTACGCGAGATCCGAAAGTGGACGGGGTTGATCGACGACAGCCACGGCGTCCCATTGGCCTCGGTTTCGGTCACCCTCGACGGAGAAGCGTGGACGGAGAACGTGTTCCTCGCTGCCGAAACGTGGCGCGTTCTCGGTCCCGGCGTGGCGTTGCGGATGTCCTGGCATGCGTCTGAATCCGAAGCGCGCGATGCGGTCGCGTCGGGCCTGGACCGCGCCGCGCCCGCCCGTTGGGGCGTCGTCGATGGAGATGCCGTGAACTGGTTCGAGTCGTTCGACCCAGGTACGGGAACGACCACCTCGGATGGGGCGGAAGTCGCGCTGGTCCGCCGCGACGATCGCCATGAGTCGTCTGACGGCCCGCATCCCGCCATCGAAGTTCAGATCATTCGCGAAGGAAAGAAAGAAAGCGTTTGGATTGCGGCGAACGAACGCGATTCGGACGCGCAGGTCCGCTTCGAGGACTACGCGCTTGCCGATACCGTTATCCTCGTCGGCGCGTACGCGCCGGGGCGCGCGTGTTGCGCCGCGTATCGCCACGGCAAACTTGACGGCGAAACGGCGCTGGAAGCGGGGCAAACCTGGAGCATCCCGGAGACGCCCGGTCGTTTCCGCCTCGAACAAGCGATGCCTCGGGCCGCAGTCGTTCCGCTTGAAGACTCCACACTCTACGAGGCCGTGCTTCAAGGAGGCGGGCGCGAGTTGCGCCTGCGCCAAGGCGAGTCCGTCCGCGTCGGCGGCGTATTCGTTGTGTTCGATCGGAAGGCCGACCCGCCGCGCGTGCGCTACGATCTCAGCGCTTCGGGCATTGAGCGTCCCTTTTCGATCGACCCCGACGAAACGGTGAAACTGCGAGGCTGGCGATTGTCGCAAGGCCCGCCGGGGCCGGATCCATTACGCACGGCCTTGCTGCACGCCGAACACACGGCCGTCCACCCCTATGTGCGGATTGTCCTGGCCGCGTCGATCGCCCTGCTTGTGTGGCTGGCGTTCTTCGGCCGCCCCACGAAACGCTTCGAGACCTCGCCTGTACTCTCGGAGGAGGACGAGGCTGTGCCGGATGAGGAACCTCCAGCGCAGGACAGTTGAGTCGGCGCGTCACGACCCCAGATGTCACCCCATACCGCGCCGGTTTCGTTTTCCCTTGAAAGAGGAGCTAAGCTGAGTTCGTCAAGGAGCGATGCGCATGCTATCCCTGTTCGTTAGTGCATTCCTGATTCTCTCTTCACCCGAATATCAGGCTTTCGTTCTAGATACCGGTACGAGCGTGTGGGACGTTGCGGAGCAGGATCTCACGGGCGACGGCAAAGCCGAGATCCTAGCCTTGTGTTGCGACGAAAAGAGTTCGCCCCCGGCCAAGTTCGTCGCGTGTTTCGTCGCCGACGCCGCGGGCGCCTACACGGCGAAGCCAACCTTCCGGCTCGATCTGGACCCCTCGATAGGCGCCCTGTTCATTGCGGAAGCGGACGGTGCGCCGCCCAAGGAGCTTGTCGCCGTCAACGCCGAAGGAGCCACCGTCTATCGCTTCGAGAACGGCGCCTTTGCCGCAGCGGACTCGCCGCGATTCGTATCGTTGCTCCCGAGCGGCACGAAGGAACCGGCCTTTCTTGAACACGCCGCTCAGGACGTCGACGGCGACGGCAAGGACGAATGGCTGATCCCCGTGCCCATGGGTTACGAGATCCGCACGCCGGAGAAACTGCTCGCCAGAGTCCCGTGCGATATGGTGAGCGAAATCCAGAGCAGGGATAGCGTCTACATCTTCCACCGCCTGCCGTCGTGCCACGCGTTTACCCTCGCAGGCGAGCCGGCCAAGTGCCTCGCGTTTCTCAGCGACGAATACGCGGATTTTGCGCATGGCGCTTCCTGGTCGCAGAACGCACGTTTCAAGATTCCGCTCAACCTCGAAGAGAAATGGGAAGCCAGCACGAAGATGGACGACATCAACGCCGACGGCTTGCCCGATCTCGTCGTGACACAAATGAAAGGCACGGTCAATCTAAGGGCGATGACCCAGGTCTATCTGGCGTCGGGGCCTTTCGCGTATCCCGATGCGCCTACGGCGACGTTCTCGGCAAAAGGCACTATCGCCAGTCCCGCTCTGGTCGATGTCGATGGCGACGGCAAGAAGGACATGCTCTTTCTGAGCATTCCTTTCGGCGTCCGCAACATCGTCAACTTCTTCGTGCGCGGCAAACTCTCCGCGCGCGCCGAGGTCTATCTGTTCCAAGACGGCAAGTTTGCCTCGAAGCCCACGTTCGAGGAGGACTTCCTGCTAGACGCGCCCGACGGACGCGAGCGCGTCGCGTATACGCTAGGCGATTTCAGCGGCGATGGGCGTATGGATGTGGCATTCGGCGCGGGGGCAAACAAGATGGATATCTTCACAAGCAGCCCTGAGCGGCTAGTCTCGTCACGTCCCTGGGTCTCGCTCGAAATCCCCAGTTTCGGCATTGCCCACCCCTGCGATCTCAACGGCAACAAGGCCAAAGACATGGTGCTCTTTCACCCAGGCGGCGCGAACAAGAAACGCATCGATGTGATTGTCTTCTGAACTAATCGCCGCCGCCGATGTCCAGCTGTTTGCGGATGAGCGCACACAGCGTGTTCTTGAGTTCGGTGTGGCGAGGTACGGGCGCCTTCTTGCCATTTGCCGCGTTGACGTAAATATCGTGTCTTGCTCCGTGGCCGGCAAGATGACAGCCCGCACGCGTCAGCTCACGAATGAACTCGTGGCGCTTCACGCCTCAAGCACCAGTTCTTTGACGTGTATATCACGTCCCGAGGGTATAGAGTCCTCCTCGGTCATCAAGCGATACGCGTCCTCGATATTCTCCTCGAGTTCGCTCAACGTCTCGCCCTGACTGAACACACCAGGCACTTCCTTGAGCTTGCCCACGTACCAGCCGTCGTCGACCCAATATTCGAGTGTAAAGGTGCGCAGCATGGAGTTCGATTCCTTTGGCTTCCCAGATAGTATACCAGAAACGACGCGCGCCGCAGGTCACACCGCTTTTGTTTTCTTTCGATCGTTTGTGTTCCAATGCGCGCACGCAGGCACACACGGGGTGAACGCAATGCCAATTCTGAAAGCGACGGACCGCACGCCGCGAGTGCATTTCTCGGGCATCGGCGGGACGGCGATGGTGGCAGGGGCTCGGCTCGCCATCGAGGCCGGCTGGGACGTGCGCGGCAGCGACAACCCGCTCTATCCGCCTACCTCGGAGATGGTCGCCGCGCTGGGCGTGCCGGTCTACTCCGGGTACGCCGCGTCGAATCTCGACTGGTCGCCGGACCTCGTCGTGCTTGGCAACGCGCTGAGCCGCGGCAACCCCGAAGTCGAGGCGGCGCTCGAACGGCGGATGCACTACGTCAGTCTCGCGGAATGGCTCAAGGACGTCGTGCTGCGCACGCGGCGTCCCGTGGCGGTCTGTGGCACGCACGGAAAGACAACGACCACCGCCTTGACCGCGTTCGCGCTGGATGCGACAGGGTTGCGCCCCGGATTCCTGATCGGCGGCCAGCCGCTGGACTTCGAGCACTCGGCGCGGCTTGGTCTCGAAGGTGCGCCGTTCGTGATCGAGGGCGACGAATACGACACGGCGTTCTTCGACAAACGCGCCAAGTTCTTCCACTACCTGCCCGAGATCGCCGTCGTTACCTCGGTGGAATTCGATCATGGCGACATCTACAAGGACCTCGCCGAAATCGAAACCGCGTTCCAACGTATGCTGCGCCAGATCCCGAAAGACGGATGGCTCTTGGCCTGCGCGGATCATCCCGGCGCGGTGGCCCTCGCGCCGCACGCCTTCTCGAACGTAGCTACCTACGGGCTTGCCGAGAATGCGGACTGGCGCGGCGTGTGCCGCTACGAAGACCGGAGCGACGGCACGCGCGCGACATGGCTGGCCATCTACCGTGAGGGCGCGCGCTGGACGGAATTCGAGGTCGCTCTTGCCGGGACGCACAACGTGCTCAACACACTCGCCGCCGCCGCCGTGGCGGGTCTGCTCGGCGCATCGCCCGATGCACTCGCCGAAGCAATGCCACGGTTCCGCGGCGTCAAACGCCGCATGGAGATCTTCCTTGAAACGAACGGCATGACCTTCATCGACGACTTCGCGCATCATCCCACGGCAATCCGCGAAACCATTGCCGCCGCGCGCGGCCGGTATCCCAAGCGCCGGTTGCGCGTGCTGTTCGAGCCGCGTTCGAACACGACCGTAACCAATCGTTTTCAAGGCGAACTGCTCGAAGCCTTCTCGAAGGCCGACGAAGTGTGGCTCGGCCCCATCCACCGAGCGGACCACATCGACCCCGAACGCCGCCTCGATCGCAATGCACTGACGGAAGCACTGACCGCTTGTGGCGTGCGTGCCCGCTACGCCGACACGATCGACGAGATCGTGGAAGACGTAATCGCGCGAGGCGAGAGGGGCGACATCGTCCTCATCATGAGCAACGGCGCCTTCGGCGGAATCTATGCCCGATTCCGGCAACGGGCATAGGCCCGCCTAGGACACGATGCCCCATGCCTTCCGCCGGAAGTACAGCGCGACGTTAACGAGAGCAATCAGCGCGGGGACCTCCACCAACGGCCCGATGACCGCGGCGAACGCGGCGCCTGAGTTAATGCCGAATACGGCGACAGCTACCGCAATCGCGAGTTCGAAGTTGTTGCTCGCGGCGGTGAAGGACAGCGTGGCTGACTGGGCGTAATTGGCGCCGGCCTTCTTGCCCATGTAGAAACTGATGAGAAACATGGCCACGAAATAGATCAACAGGGGGATCGCGATTCGTGCCACGTCGAACGGTATTTCAACGATGAGCCGTCCCTTCAGACTGAACATCACCACAATCGTGAAGAGCAACGCGATGAGCGTGATTGGGCTGATCTTGGGGATGAACGCGCGGTGATACCACTCCTTTCCTTTTGCGCGGACAAGAATGAGGCGAGTGAACATGCCCGCAAGGAACGGAATCCCAAGATAGATGAACACGCTACGCGCAATCTGGCCGACGTGAATGTCGACCACGCTGCCCTGCAGTCCGAATAACGGCGGGAGCACCGTGATGAAGAACCACGCGTAGACGCTGTAGAAGAGGACTTGAAAGACGCTGTTGAGCGCGACAAGGCCCGCGCAGTACTCGGTGTCGCCTTGGGCAAGGTCGTTCCAGACGATGACCATCGCGATACACCGCGCCAGACCGATCATGATGAGCCCCGTCATGTATTCGGGTTTGTCGCGCAGGAAAAGGAGGGCAAGCGCGAACATCAAGATCGGACCGATGATCCAGTTCTGCACAAGCGAAAGACCCAGCAGCTTCGTGTTCCGGAATGCGTCTCCCAGTTCTTCGTACCGCACCTTGGCGAGCGGCGGGTACATCATGAGGATCAATCCCAACGCGATCGGGATATTGGTCGTTCCGGTTTGGAATCGGTTGATAAACGATTCTACCCCGGGAACCAGGCGTCCGAGCGCCACGCCGACGGCCATGGCCAGGAAGATCCATACGGTCAGATAGCGATCCAGAAACGAGAGACGTCGCGTTACTCCCTGAAGCATGCAGCATTCCCCTCCGCTTGCCGATTGTCCTACGGTTTCTTAGCCATCACACTCAGGCTCGTCACAAAGTCGCTTGGCTTCATGCCCGCGGGGACCATCTCGATCACTTGCTTGAAGATTGGGTCGCTCCACTGGGCCATCGCGTCGACGTTCTCCGGCTTTGAGACGAGTTCGATTTCGGCGAAGCCCGCCGCCTTTGCCATACGCTCTGTTTCTTCGATAGTCGCCGCGCCCGCCACGCACCCAACGAGCGACTCGACCATAGAGAGGACTTCTTCGGGAAGCGGGCGCACGAGGGCCATGTCGGACACGGCCACGCGCCCGCCGGGCTTCAACACGCGGAACATGTCGCGCCACACCTGCGGCTTGTCGGGCGACAGGTTGATGACGCAGTTCGAGATGATGACGTCGACGGAGGCGTCGGGAACGGGCAGATGTTCGATCTCACCGAGGCGGAACTCGACGTTGTCGAGTCCCGAGCGTTCGCGGTAGGCGGCCATGTTGCGGCGTGCGGCCGCGATCATATCGGGCGTCATGTCGACCCCGATGACGCGGCCCGTCGCTCCGACGCGCGGTCCCGCGATGAACGCGTCGAACCCGCCTCCGCTTCCCAGGTCCAGCACGACCTCGCCCGGTTGGAGCGCGGCGATAGCCGTCGGATTGCCGCAGGATAATCCCATGTTCGCGCCTTCGGGCAAGGCCGCAAGGTCTTCCTTCGCGTAGCCCACCTGCGAGGCGATCGCGTCGGGTTGAGCCGTCCCGCAGCAGGAGGCCTTCTGCGCACAACAGGAACCTTGATTACGCGCGATCGCGCCGTAGCCTTCGCGCACCGCCTGCCGAACTGCATCCGGATCTTTGGGTGAACTGGATTGCGTCATGTTCGTCTCCTCTGGCGCCGCGATCGTTCGAGACACGGCGCCCATGATGGTCTTGAGCTGATCGGGAAGGGCCGCCACGAACGCGCGGATTTCGTCACGCACGCGGCGGTAGTGGTCGAGGGCTTCCTCCTCGCTTCGCGCGCGTTGCGCGAGAAGCGGCGGATCCTGAAATCCAAAGTGCAACACCTGCGTTTTGCCGGGAAGCGTGGGACACGATTCGGAGGCCTGATCGCACACGGTGATCACGAAATCGAACCCGATGTTCTTGACGGCGTCGATGCGCTTCGACCGGTACTGTTCGATGTCCACGCCGGCCTCGGCCATGACGCGCACGGCCACGCGGTTGAGTCCGTGCGTCTCGATGCCCGCCGAGTACGCCTCGATGTGATCGCTGACGAGGTGGCGCGCCCAGCCTTCCGCCATCTGGCTTCGACAGGAATTGCCGGTGCAAAGAAACAGCACGCGCATGGGTCTTGCCATGTCACCGTTTCCTCTTGTTGCGTTGCGCCCGCCATTGGGCTAGGGCGCGCTGTATACCATCCAAAGGCCGCCGAGCAACACCAAAGCGCCGCAGATTCGTTTTACAACGATCGTCCCGCGCGAGGTCTCGTTCCAGTCAAGAAACCGCTGCACCAGTCCGGTCGATGTCCCCGCGGCTACGATGACGGCGCAATGGCCAACGCCGTAGGCCAGAAGCAATAGCGCCCCGTAGAGCGCATTGGTCGCGGCCAGCTTGAAGGCGACGCCGAGCATGGGGGCCATGTAAGCGAACGTACACGGTCCTAGAGCCACGCCGAAGACCAGCCCCAAGATCAGGGCTGCAAGAAGGCCCTTGCGTTTCATGCCTACCTGGCCGGGTCCCGACCACGGCATGGGAATCACATCCAGAAGGTGTAGGCCAACCACGAAGAAGATTACGGCCACGAAGTAATTGCCATAGCGGCCCACGTCTCCCATCATGCGCCCGGCCGCCGCCGTGATTGCGCCGATCACGCCGATGGTCACGAGGATGCCGGAAGCGAAGAGTAACGAAATCACGAAGGCGCGTTTGGTGGAGATGCGCCCCTGGTTGTCGATGAAGCCCACAATCAAGGGAATGCTGGCCAGGTGGCAGGGACTTAGAATGATGCTCAGAACGCCCCACATAACGGCGGCCGCTATGGCAACGGAAGGCGCTCCGTCGACTGCATGGGTCAATGATGTGAAAAGCTGCTGCATGGCGGATCCAGTATCGAGTCCGTTACGTCTATTTCGGTACGCATTCACCAATCTTGCAGGCTTTGCCGATCTGCTGCGGTGTTAACTTCATCTTTTCGGCGAGCGCTTGCTCAATTGGGATCATCCGGCCTGTCGCCACAGGATGTGCTTCGACCCATTTCTTCAGGTTGTCTTCGTTGACGAAGAACGCCTGTTTGAAACAACCGGTCGACACCAGTTTACCTTCGGCATCCTTCCGGGTTCCTGCCCAGGCTACGGCGGATTGCGGTTCAAGCGAGGCCACATGTCCCGCCGCCGTCTTGACGACTATCCTGTCTCCGGAAAATGGATCCTTCGCCGTCACTTCAATGTCTTTCTGCAGACGTGCCGTAACGCCAAGGGCACACATCGTGCAGCAGCCCCACGTTGACAATCCCCCTTCGACCTTTACGGCACACGCGTCCTCGGGGTATACAGCCCGGTCGCAGAATCCGCAACGCGAAGCAAGCTCTTTGTCCTGCAAGGTTGCCCATTCGAAAACATTCCCGCCCGCGGCCTGCTGTTCGGTAGTGGCCACCGCGGCGTCGGCGAATGCCTTGACCGTTGGGCGATTCGTAGCGTCCGCACCGTAGACGTATTTAGCGGACGCGGCGGGAATTGGCGCTCCCGTGGACCAATCGGTGACGAAGACGCTTTCAACGGCAGGCTTATTCTCGGGCATGCTCGAAAGCATTATGAAGAAACAGTGCGGCGAACAGAACGCGACCTCTCCCTTGTCCGTTTTCAACACGGTGCGGGTCTTCGGATCGATGTCCCTGTCGCACATGTAACAGACGCTTTCCTTGGCGCGCGTATCGGGGGCGGCAGGCTCAAGCCGGCTGAAGGCGGGCTCCGCCGCGGGAGAAGGCGGCACTCCGGAAAGGTCGACACCCAGTTCCTTCCACTTGGCGAGAATATCCTCCTTTGAAAAGAAGCCTTCATGGCGGAACAGTTCCTTGCCGGCGGCGTCAAAGAAGATCTGGACCGGAATGATCTTCACGTTGTACTTGTCGGCCTCTTCCTGGTGTTCCCACACGTCGATGAAGACCACGTCGAGCTTGCCCTCGTACGTCTTCTTGAGGTCCTCGATGATCGGCGCCATCATTTTGCACGGAATGCATTTCCCTGCGCCGAGGTCCACCAGGCGCGGTAAAGACGGGCTTGCTGTGACGGCCGCTTTTTGCACCTCGGCCGGCGCCGATGAAACCTCGGGCGCCGGGACGGCGGGTGGCTGTTTTGCGGAAGGCGTCATTTGCCGCATCACGATGGCCATCGCGACGGCGGCGAACAAGATCACGACGATTCCAACGCGGGCTCCCTTGATCATGGACGGCTCCCTTCTACGCGATCATGCCTTTGATCTCGTCTGCGGTTGGCACGCGGCCCGAAACTTTGACCACGCCGTCCACCGCGAGCGCCGGCGTCGTCATGACGCCGAACGCCATGATGGAGGCGAGGTCCGTTACCTTCGACAAGGTGTACTCAATGCCGAGGTCTTGGGCGGCCGCCTCGGTCTGTTCGGCCAGTTTCTTGCATTTGGGACACCCGGTGCCAAGCACTTGAAGAGTTTTCATGTCTGTACGCCTCACGTTGTCATCATAACAAGAAGTTGAACAAGTAACCGATCGCCAGGATCCCCGTGCCGACCACGCCGATAAAGACGGCGATGAGTTGCGGCTTGAGGACCTTGCGCAGAATCACCATCTCGGGCAGCGACAGCGCGATCACGGCCATCATGAAGGCCAGTACCGTGCCCAGCGCCGCGCCCTTTTCGATCAGGGCATGCACGATAGGAATGATGCCCGCGGCGTTCGAGTACATCGGGATACCCAGCACCACCGCCACCGGTACGGACCACCATGCGCTCTTGCCCATAATCGACGCCATGAAGTCTTGCGGCACGTAGCCGTGGACCGCCGCGCCCACGGCAATTCCCGCGAGCACGTACGGCCAGACCTTGCCGGCGATGTCGCGAACGGCGTCCACGCCAAACCGAATCCGTTGCGGCCACGAAACCGCTTCACTCTCGGCGGCGTCTCCTACCTGTACCGAGGCGACCCATTCCTCGATGTACCGTTCCAGCCGCAGCCGCCCGATCACCCACCCGGCCACCATCGCGATGCCCAGTCCCGTGCCGAGGTACAGCGCCGCGACCTTCCATCCGAATAATCCGAACAGCATGACCAGCGCGACTTCGTTGACCATTGGCGCGGCGATAAGAAACGAGAACGTGACCCCGAGCGGCACGCCTGTGGTGACGAAGCCGATAAACAGGGGGACGGCGGAGCACGAACAGAACGGCGTTACGATACCCAGGAGCGCGGCCATGACATTCCCGACGGTCTCGCGCTGTCCCGCCAGCATGGCGCGGGTTCGTTCGGGCGTAAAGAACGAGCGAACGATGCCCACCCCGAACACCACGAGGCACAACAACATGATCACTTTCGGCGCTTCATACACGAAGAAGGCTACCGTCGACCCGAGCCGCGACGTCTCGGAGAGCGCGAGCAGACGAAACGTGAACCAGTCCGCGAACTCCGCAAGCCGGGTGTAAACAAGCCACCATGCCACTACGCCTGCGATGGCGGCCGCAAAGTGTCTCATGGACAAGCGAGTCTCCCGTGCGCTATCGACTCCTGGAACACTCTTGGTTGATTGGCTGATTAACCAATTAGTGATCATGGCATATACTCAATCTTTCGTCTCTTGGTTTGGGACCTATTCGTTGACCAGGGCGCGCTGGCGTCGAGCATTCTCTTGAAGCACACTCTCGACGCAGCCGAAAAAGTTAAGAATGCACGGGCAGCAGAGGCGATAGAAGACTTGGAGGCCGCGCTTTTCGTCATCCACGATCCCAGCGTTCTTGAGCACCGATAAGTGCTTCGAGACCGTGGACAGATCAGCGCCGACACCGTCGCGCAACTCGCATACGCACCGTTCACCCTTCGACAATTCGTTGACGATGTACAGGCGCGTCGGGTGGGCAAGCGCCTTGACGATTTCGGCGCGAGCATCGAACAGCGCTTGGGTCTTGGTGTTCACGGTGGTCTCCATTGCTTTCCTACTTGGTATTTTAACCAAATATCCTGCAAAATGCAAATCGCGCGATTGTCCGTGGCGAGACTACCGAAACGAGTGGACCAAGTGGACGAGGTGGACTGAGTGGACCACCGCTACGATGACGCGGGAACTTGGAGGGTGTTCCTCACGTACATGTGCTCGCCGCGCAGAGAGATGCCGTTGCGAAGCGTGTTCGGTTCGGGAACGATGTACTCGGGGCGCGGCGTAACACCCGGGACCTCGGGCCATCCATACTGCGTCGAGCGCGCTTCGAACGTTAGCGGTTCGCCGGGTGTCGTTTCGAGCACGAGTTCGTACCCCTTGCGCGGGAACATCTGGAAGTGTATTGCGAACGTCTTCTCTCGGACCGCCAGGGCCTGCCCATCGATGCTGGCTCCGGTAATCAGCGGCCCTTGCGTCTGTTGAAGCCGGACCTCGAACGGATCGTCGCCGGTCATGAGCTTCAACGTCACGCGGCGCTTGCCGTCGACGGTTTCGTCCTTGGCCACGTCGGCCCTGAGGCCATGTAGATTCGTATCGAACGGCGCTGTCGCGCGCAGATAGTGGTCGCCGGACTTGCCGGGCGCGAGGTCTTCGATGGCGGCGCGTTCTTCTTCGGGGAAGAACTGCTTCGCCCACTCGTCCACCTTGACGTCCTCGCTCATCCACCACGCTTCGCGCGTGTCGAGGTTCGCGGCGTACGCCACCGAGTCCATGCGGGGCCGCTCCTTGCTTGGCCGCGAAGCGACCACGATACCGCCCGCCATCATGAGCAACGCGACGAGCGCTGCCACGGCGCTTACGGTCCAGCTTCCGCGCACGCGCCCCACGAGGACCATGGCCGGCATCGCGTTGACCAGGATTAGCATGACCAGCAACGCCAAGAGCGGCGCGCCGAGAATGCTGATCATCCACATCAGCGCCTGCCACGACGGGATCAACAAGAACAGCGCCGGTGTCGCGAACAACAGCGCCCCTAGTAGCAAGGCGGTCCCCGGTCCCTCCTCGCGGTCTCCGAAATACAGCAAGCAGAGTCCCGCCGCGCCGAAGAGGATCGGCCATGTAAACAAGTAACTGCCGCCGGCAAATGGTCCGAGCGCGGCCACCAGCACGGGGCACATCCACGTCAGCCCCGCCGCGTAGAGAGACGTGGTTCGTATCCAGCGGCCCGCGGTCCCGTAGATCAGCAGCGTGATCGCCGCCGTCATTAGCGCGAACGACCAGCAGAAGAGATTGCCGTCGTAGAACGCGCGCGGTTCGGGGATGTAGGTCAGCTTGACGGTGTAGACATGGACCACGTTCTCGTAACCGAACACGGCTACGAGCATGCCCAGCACCACGGCGCAGACGACAAGCGCAGCCACGGGAAATAGGATCAACGAAAGCAGATAGCCGCCGATCGTCATGCGCTTCAAGACCAATCCCGCCACGATGGCGATCAGCAGCGCGGCGATGGCGCCGTACGCCAGCGGCGTGTTCCAGGCCATCGGGTACTGAACTATGTTGAAACCGGCCGTGTTGAAGTAAATCTCGTCGGGAGTGGCCAGGTTCATCTTCGCGAAATCGACGTTCCCGAAATGCTTGCCGATCCCCATCACATACGCCCCAAAATGCTGAATGCTGTCCGGAGTCACGTGATCGGGCGAATCGTTCGCGGTGTGATACCACGAGAACTTGTCGATGTACGCGATGTTATAGCCGTGCATGCCCGCGTTGCGGAACTGCGTAAAATCGCTGCCGAACGGCGATGCCTTGTAGACCGCATACATCAGCGAACTCGAAATCGCCAGGACGCCTTCGGCCTTGGCCTTGCGCAATTCGGCGATCAGTGCGCCGTTGTTCGGAGAGGTCTCGTAGACCATTGCGGGGCCTTTGGTGCCGCGCACGTCGAGGTTGTTCATCAACCCCATCGTCTTCGCGAGCGGATGATCGCAGAAGCCGTGCGAGCCGTACCCGCCGATCTCTTCGGCATCGGTAAAGACGAAGACCAAGTCGTTGCGCATCCTGGGCAGGTGCATGAACGCGCGCGCCGCTTCGAGCATCGCGATGCAGCCGCCCATGTCGTCGGTGGCGCCGGGTCCGTACGGGACCGAATCGTGATGCGCCGCGAACCCGACACCGCCGGTGCTATCCGTGCCGGGTATTCTCCCGATGATGGCCTGATGCAATTGAACGCGGCTTCCGTCCACGGAAGGGAACGACATGGACTCGGCTTCGAGACCCATGTCCTGCAACTGCTTCAAGATGTAATTGGCCACGTTGTCGTTGTTCTTCGATCCGGCCGGATGCGTTTGTTTCGAGGAGGCGAAATCGTGCTCGATGGCCCGGTACGCCGAGAACTGATCCGCCGGAGCGTCTTTCGGCAAAGCGCGTGGCGGATTCAGCGAGTGCATCGCGTAGAAGGAAATGCAGGCCGGCCAGGCGCAGGCCAGCACGGCGGCGAACACGGGAGTGTACTTCGAGAACATCGGCGATAACCCCTTCCAAGGCTGTCGTACAACCGTGCCTTTGACGCGAGGGTATCGGTCCAGGTTTCAACTTTTTCGCAAACATCGGCGGTTCAACGTTATGATGACAAGCGTCACGCGCCCATCGAGGAGAAGCGCATGGACTTGACCGAAGAACAACGGGCCTACCGGCGGGGCGAGGCCGGGCCGGAGCTTCAGCTTGCGACCGAAACCCTCGTGCGATACGGACGGGCCTTCGGGGCGGAGCGCCTTGTCCCGATCGTGAGTTCGCATTTCGCGGGCAGTTTCGCGATCTCCGCCTACAGCGGTTACTACGAGTTGCTCGACCGTCTCGTCGAGGCGGGCGTGCGCGTGCGCGTGCCTACCACGATCAATCCGCATCCCGGATACGATTACTCGCTGCCCAATCGCCTGTTCGTGTTTCGCAAGCAGAAGCATCACGAGCGCCAGCTCGAGCGGCTCGGCGTGACGCTCAGTTTCTCGTGCGTGTGTTATCGCGACGCCAATGTGCCACGGTTCGGCGACATCCTGGGCTGGGCCGAATCGTCCGCGGTCATCTATGCCAATTCCGCCATCGGCGCGCGCACGAACCGTCACTCGATCATGATCGATGTCTGCATGGCGGTGACCGGATGGACGCCCGAGTTTGGCCTGCTTTTCGATGCGCCGCGCAAAGGCAACGTTCTCGTGAAGCTCGACGTGGACACGATGGACGCCTGCGCGATCGGCTTTCTGGTGGGACGCCGCGTGGTCAACAAAGTCCCCGTGATCACGCATTACCCATTCAGTCTGGACGAACTCAAGAACATGGGCGCCGCCATGGCCGCTGCCGGAGGCATCGGGCTGTTCCATGTGGCCGGGGTAACGCCTGAAGCGCCCACGCTCGACGCCGTGTTCGACCGCGACCCCGAGCAGGAGATCGTCATCACACAGCGCGATATCGACGAATTGCGCCGCGAACGGACCAAGCAGGACACGGCGGACATGGTCGTGTTCGGCTGCCCGCAGATGACGCTCGACGAGGTGTGCGCCATCGGGGGGCGGTTCGTGGGCAAGAAGGTCAAACGGCGCACGCTGTTTCACATCGTGCCGTCGGCGTTTGCGGAATTGCAGGCGTTGCCGTTGTATGGCCAGTTGCGCGAGGCCGGCGTCGAACTCTACGCGCATTGTCCCTTGGCGGGATTGAGCCTGCGTATAGGGAATGCCCGCGTGCTGACGCCTTCGGGCAAGCTCTACTATTACCTCGCGGGTACGGATTACGGCAACGTGGACGACGCGTTACGCGCGGCGGGAGCGCTCTAAATGCATACGTTTCAGGGCACGCCAATCTTAGAAGGCAAAGCCGTGGGCCCGGCATTGATCACGGATCGCCCCGTGAACTTCACCGCCGCGTTTACCCAGCCGAAGAACCTGTTTCCGTGGGGGCGCTCGACCTTCAGCGATCGGCATCATCCCTGGTTTGGCGAGGATATTCGAGGCAGAATCCTGTTCCTTCCCGCTTGCATCGGCTCGACGCACACGGGATTGGTGTTGCTGGACCTCGTGCGGCTGGGTCTTGGTCCGGCGGCCATGGTGGTTGAGGAATTCGATCCGCTGCTTGCTTCGGGGCCGGTCCTCTCGGAGGTGTGGTACGGCCGGGGCATGCCGTGCGTGGCGCACCCCATCGCGCCGTTCGCTTCGATCGTGGCCCCGGGAACGATCGCCGAAGTCGACGGTATCTCAGGCGTCGTCACCATTCGTTCAAGGTAGCGCGCCCGCGCAACGTCCCGCTATCGCGCCCGACGACCACGCCCACTGCAGATTGAACCCGCCCGAATCCCCGTCGACATCGAGCACTTCGCCCGCGAAATAGACGCCGGGCGCGCGTTTCGATTCGAGCGTACGGGGATCGATCTCGCGCGTGTCGACACCGCCCGCGGTAACTTGGGAATGCATCCACGACTGCGTGCCCGTACAGTTCAAGGTCCAGCATTTCAGGGCCGACGAGATGCGCGTAATCTCTTCGTGGGTGAGCGTCCCGCAAGGGTCCTGCAACCGTTCGATACCCGCTTCTCGGAGCAGCACGGGAATGAGCCGTTTGTGAAGGAACCCCACAAAACTAAACTCGATCGTCTTGTCACGAGCGGCGTCGATACGGCCGCGGATCGTTTCGATGAGATCGCCGTGCGTCCTTCGAGGAAACAGGTCGATGTGAAGGCAGACCTCGCGATGATGCAACGCAGCTTCCGAAATCGCTCGGCTGAGTTGCAGGATGGCCGTGCCCGAAATACCGTACTGCGCAAACAGCAACTCGCCCGTATCGGTACGGTCGAGTTTGCCGCCGACCCATGCCTCCACCTTGCCTTCGAGGCCAACGCCTGCGATTCGGTTAAGGTACGGCGCGTCGAGACGCACTTGCACCAGCGCGGGAAACGGCTCCTTTACGGAATGGCCCAAGGCCTGCGCAATACGATAGCCGCCTCCATTGGAGCCGAGATTCGGCGAGGACTTGCCGCCCGCGCACACGATCGCCGCGCGTCCCTCGAAAATGCGGCCGTCGCCCGTGACGCAGCGGACACCTCCTTTGTACGGCTCGATCGCATGGACGATAGCGTCGCAGACTTCCTCGACCCCGAGGCGATGCATCTCGTGCCGAAGCACGTCGAGCACGCTCGATGCCTGTCGGCTCATGGGGTAGAGCTTCCCATCCTCCTCTTCTTCGACAGGCACTCCCAGCGCATCGAAGAATCGGAGCGTCGCATCGAGATCGAACTGTTTGAAGATACCTTCGACGAATTCCGGACACGCCCCGTGATACCGTGCCGTCTCGATGCGCCGGTTCGAGAGATTGCATCGCCCGTTGCCAGTCGCCAGCAATTTGCGGCCGACACGCTGCATACGTTCGAGAACGGTAACGCGGGCGCCCTGCCTGGCGGCCTCAACCGCCGCCACCATGCCGGACGCGCCACCTCCTATGACTATCACATGATTCATGATCTGATCCCTGATTTTACCAATGTTTCCTCATGATACCACAGTTTTCACACGCCTTGCGGCTGCTTGGTTGCACGAGATGCGCTTATTGCGTAGAATTTACCCTTGCGGGGAACGTGGTAGAATCAATGTGAACGTTTCCGTTAGCCCCTAGAGGATGTTGTAGATGGACGAGATTCAACTCTGGGTAGCCTTGACAGCCGTCTCGCTCGCGCTTCTGCTCGTCTTCGAGCGAGGCGGATCGCTGCTGCGCCGGACAGTGTTCAAGTCGGTCGCATCAACGGGGTTCGTGCTGGCCGCCATCTCGTGTGATGCTATGGACACGTGGTATGGGCGCATTATCTTCCTTGGGCTAGTCCTTTCCTGGTGCGGCGATCTACTTCTTCTTTCCCGCGGCGAACATACGTTTCAAGCCGGCTTGGTTTGCTTTCTCCTGGCGCATGTCGCCTACGTGGCCGCGTTTGCAGTAGCGGGCATACGTCTCTGGGTTTCCATCGCGGTCGCGATAGCGTTAGTGCCCGTCTTGGTTGTCGTGGCGCGCTGGCTCATGCCCAAGGTTGCCGGCAAGATGCGCCTGCCCGTAGGCGCATACATGGCTGTTATCTCCTTAATGGTAACCTTCGCGGGAGGCGCCTCCTGGGAACACGATCAGTATGTGACCTTCCTGGCGGCGATCCTGTTTTGGGTTTCCGATCTCTTCGTTGCGCGTGATCGCTTCGTTGCCCCAGGATTCCTCAACAGCGTATGCGGCCTTCCTTTGTATTACGCTGCCCAGTTGCTTTTCGCCTACAGCGCAACTCTCATCCGCGACCTCTAGCAACGCGCCACCCACCTGGATTGGCCACAACCATCCGCCTTTCCACCAAAAATCCATTTTCATGGTATACTTGCTATGGAGATGGGAGACTCGCAGTCTCGCGTATGGGAAAAGCGCGGTAGCGGTGTATCGTTTCTTGCTGGCGGCGAATGGTCCAAGAAGAGACTTGCTCCACCCCTATATCCCTGAAATGCGAAATCTTACGTATAGGTCCTTGTACATTTCGAGAATCTAGTGTACAGTAGGGGTGGCGTGGCGATTCTAATGGCAAATGTTTCGCGCCGGGATGGGGCAGTGCACCGGTAGCGCTTCGCAGTGCAAGAGGCAGGCAATCTTATTCAACGTTGGCGAAGTAGTGTTTTCTTTTGATTACCTAGGAGGGGTGTGTTATGCGAAGGATTCGTACCCAGCGTGGCATTCGGGCATGTTTCTTGGCGATCAGTCTTGGCCTGGGAGCCGCCCTGCTTGTCGTGTCCGGCACGGCAAGCGCCAACATCTACGACAGTGACGGTCATCTGGGCGACTTGATCGTATCGGGCACATCTACGATTTCGATCAACACCACGACGCTTCGGTTCCGCGTTACCACAGGCGGAGTCAATACGGACGTCTACGGCGATAACGACTCAGGTGTCGCCGTATTTCGGTTTCGCACGGTCGATGTTGCTTCGACTGTCCAGGTAATCCAGACCACCGGCGATAGGCCCTGCGCGATCGTGGCCAGCGAGGACATGTACTGGAGTGCCGCCATCGACGCATCCGCCGGTCTTTCCGGCTCGAGTGGCAAGTGGGGCGGCGCTCTCGGCGGCGCGGGCGGTTTAGGCGGAACCGGCGGCGCGGGCGGAAAGGGAGGTAACGGGGGCAGCGGCGGGGCCGGCGGCCTCGGCGGGGCCGGCGGCACCAAAGCCAGCGGCGGTTCCGGGACGGGTGGGAACGGCGGCCCAGGCCTAGGCTCCTCGGCGGGTGGCGCGAATGGCGTTACCGGCGGAACGGGCGGAGTAGGTGGCCTGGGCGGCGCAGGCCCTCTTGGGTTCGGCAGTTATGGTTCTCTGGCTGCGGGCGGCGCCGGGGGCACGGCTTCGGGCACCGGTGGAGCCGGGAGCAGCGGCGGGACGCCCGGCGGGGCTCAGCTTACGCTGGGAGTGGGCGGAGCGCCTGGCGGAACGACGGGCAGCCCAGGCGGAAACGGCTCTAGCGGCATCGGGGGCAGCGGCACGACTAACGCGCCAAGCGGCGTTGCGGGCGTCAACGGTTCCAAGGGAACCGCAGCGAGTTATACCGACACCGTTGCGCTGGCGAATTCGCTGACGCTGGCCGCGGGTAATGGCGGTGGCGGTGGCGGCGGCGGCAGCGGCGGCGGCGGTGGCGGCCTGGGTGGTGGCTTTGGTCGG
>CAYOCT010000068.1:0-13043 GCA_964402555.1 uncultured Nitrospiraceae bacterium
ACACAAATGGCAAGACGATACTACCTCCGGTAAGATTTTAGATGGCGCGATTCGCGGGGTGGAAACCCAGGCCCTGTTTCCGGTACCCTCTCGCCTCGTATGCATAGCCCGGCGGATCGATAGCACCGCCTCGCAGGCAAGGAGGGAACGACTCATGGCTCCCAAACAGGAGATTATTCTCTCGGGCATCCGCCCGACGGGACGGCTTCATTACGGCAACTATTTCGGCGCGATCCAGCATTTCATCCGCCTCCAGGGCGAGGGGCATTGCTGCTATTACTTCATCGCCGACTATCACGCCTTGACGACGATCAGCGAGCGCGAGGACTTCTTCCGGCAGACGCTCGAAATGCTGCGGACCTACGTGGCGTGCGGCCTCGACCCCGCGAAGTCGACCATCTACCGCCAGAGCGATTTGCCCTGCACGGCGGAACTGACGTTGTTGTTGGGGATGATCACGAACATCGGCCACCTCGAACGCGGCACGACGTACAAGGACAAGATCGCCAAGCTCGAAGAGACGCCGGGGGCCGAGGGGAATCCTTTGTCGTATGGGCTGCTCGGGTATCCGGTGCTGATGGCGGCGGACATCCTCATCGTGCGCGCGGACAAAGTGCCGGTCGGCGACGATCAGCGCCAGCACGTCGAGATGGCGATGGACATCGCGCAGAAGTTCAACTACCGGTTCGGCGAGACGCTCAAGGTCCCAGCGCCGGTGTCGCGCGAGGCGCTGCGGCTACCGGGCCTCGACGGGTCCGCGAAGATGGGCAAGAGCGAACACAACACGCTCGACCTCCTCGACGATCCCGAGACGGTGTTGCGCAAGATCAAGGGCGTGCAGACAACAACGGACCCGCTCCCGCTTGATACGGACAGCAACGATCCCGACGTGGTCATTCCGAAGATGCCGCCGAGCCTGGGCGTGTTGTACCGGCTGCTGAGCCTGCTCGCGCCGGAGGACGTCTATCTCGACTTCCTGGGCAAGTACCGCCGCGGCGAGAAGTTCTACGCGAAGCTCAAGACCACGCTGGCCGAACACGTCTCGGCATTCAATGCGCCGATCATCGAGCGTTACAACGCGCCGGACAATAACGACGAATTTGTCATGGACTTCCTGCGCGCCAACGCCCAGAAGGTCACGCCGGTCGCGCTTGGAACGGTCGAAGCGTGCCGCGAGGCCATCGGGATCGGACACAGCCTCTTCCGGGCATAGCGGCCATGGCACAGCGCACGATCCTTGTAACGGGTTCAAGCGGGCGGTTGGGCGGCCCGCTGGCGCTTGCGTTAAGCCGTTCCTATCGCGTCGTGCAATTCGATCTTCTCCCGCCCGCCGAGGAAACGCAGCTTGCGATTGGGCCGGTATATACCGGCTCGATTACGGATCCCGGTACTGTGACAGAGGCCATGGATGGCGTGGACGCCGTAGTCCACTGCGCGGCAATACCCGGATCGCGCAAGCCCTACCACGAACTGCTCAATGTGAACGTCACCGGCACCTTCGTGCTTCTTGAAGAAGCAAGCCGCCACAAGGAGGTCGAGCAGTTCGTGTACATCTCCTCGGTGATGTGGCACGGGCTTTCCGAAGCCCCCTACGACCATCTCCCCCACTACCTACCCATCGACGAGCGGCACCCTTCGCTGGCCAGCGACTACTACGCCTGCTCGAAAGTCCAAGCCGAGTATTGGTGCGAACACTATGTCCGGCGCAACCGCAAACCGGCCGTGATTATTCGCCCGCCGTATATCATCGGCTCGGAGAATGAACCTCGGTGTGCCGCCGGGCCTGCCCCGGAGTATCCGTATCTCTGCGATTACATCGGCGTGTCGGATTTGATCGACGGCATCGTCCGCGCGCTCGACTATCATCCTCCCGGCGGCATCGACCGCTTCCTTCTTCACGCCGCCGATCAACGCAGCACGACCCCAAGCCTCGAACTCGCCGCGCGGCATTGGCCAAGCGTGCCCGTGGACCGCGCGAAACTGGAAGCCTGCGAAGGATTCGGCGCGTTCGTGGACACGGCGCACGCCGCCGAGCAGCTCGGTTGGAAGCCCGCGTATCGCTGCAAGCGATGATCGATGCGGGCGCGAAGCGGCGTTCTTGCGAGGCTTTCGGATCGCTTGCTATACTATTCGCCACAATATGCGGGAAGTGAAGGGAATCATGAACGACACCATCCTACAGCAGTTAGTCGAATTGTCTCGCTACCTCGGCGACCCGGGCCGGACCTACGCTATCCTGGGCGAGGGCAACACCTCGGCGCGCATTGACGAGGACACGTTCTACATCAAGGCGTCGGGGTTCGCCCTCGGCACGATCGACGCGAACGGGTTCGTCGCGGTCTCGAAGTCCAAGGTTTTGGCGATCCTCGACGACCCTTCGGCGGGCGACGCCGATGTTACGCGCGTCTTGAAAGAAGCCCTGGTCGATCCGAACGAGACGCGGCGTCCGTCGGTCGAGACCATCTTCCACGCGGTCCTGATGCGTTACCCCGAGTTTCATTTCATCGGGCACACCCATCCGACCTATACCAATATGCTTCTGTGTAGCGTGGCGGCCGAACAGGCGGCCGCGGGCCGCATCTGCCCGGACCACATCGTGGTGATGGGCCACAAGTCCGTGTATGTCCCGTACGTCGATCCGGGGCTCGTGCTCGCGCGCGAAATTCGCACGCAGATCGATCGTTACGTAGACGAGGAAGGCGTGTTGCCGCGCGCGGTCATGATGCAGGGCCATGGCCTCATCGCGCTGGGCGCATCGCCGCGCGACGTGACGAACATCACCGACATGTGCGAGAAGATTTCGCAGATTATGGCCGGTTCCTACGCGCTCGGCGGCCCCAGGTTCATGCCGCCGCAGGACGTAGACCGCATATTTACAAGGCCCGACGAGAAGTACCGCGAAAAAGCTATCGGAAAAGGCAAGTCATAGAGAAATCTTAAGCCTAAATGATAATTGATAAATGAGCATGGCTACGAGTCGGCGCTTGAAGCACCGCAACATCGCACGCATATTCGTTTATCCTTTATCGTTTATCCTTCAGACTTTCAGATGAGGTGTTCGCCGTGTCCACATTGGAATCGTATCGCAAGGCGCAAGGCCCTTTGCCCGCCACGTATCAGGCGTGGCAGGTGTTCGGGGCAGGGTTCGAGAATCTTGGCAAGGACGGGAAGCCTGTCACCGTGCCGTTACGCGAGCCGAACGAGGACGAGGTCCTATTGCGTGTCGACGCGCTTGGCCTGTGCCTGTCGGACATCAAGATCATTACGCAAGGCAGCGCGCATCCCCGGTTGCGCGGGCGCAATCTTGCCGAGGATCCGACGGTCCTCGGGCACGAGTGCGCGGTAACCGTGATGAAAGTCGGCGAGAAATGGAAAGACATGTTCCAGCCGGGGCAGCGTTACATCGTCCAGGCGGACATCTATTATCAGGGCTTGGGATACGCGTTCGGCTATCTCATTCCGGGCGGCATGCAGCAGTACACGTATCTCGACGGGCGCGCGCTCGCGGGCGACGAGGGGTGTTACTTGCTGCCCGTCAAACCGGAAACCGGCTACAGCGAAGCCGCGCTCGCGGAACCGTGGGCGTGCGTCGAGATGTCGTATTGCCTCGACGACCGCGTGATGCCGGGCGAGGGCGAACTCCTAATCGTGACCGACGACGACGCCGCGAACTGGACCAACGCGAATCCGCTGGCCATGGTCGTCCCGCGCTCGCTCGAAGGACTGGCCGACGAGAAGTTCGACGATATCGTCGTGTGGGCGGCGACGCCGGCGATCGTCAACGCGCTCGCGCCGCGCCTGCGCAAGAACGGCAAGATGTATCTCATGGGCGCCCCCGAAGAAACCGGACCGGTCTCGCTGGACATCGGGCGCATCCATTATGACAACCTGCGATTCTACGGCGGCGGCGCGACGATGGAAGAACTCGCCGCGATCCATCGGCGGAACGATCTGCGTCCGGGCGGATGCGCGCTGTTCATCGGCGCGGGCGGGCCGATGGGCCAGATGCACGTGCAGCGGGCTCTCGAAGTCGCCAACGGCCCGAAGCGTGTCGTCGTGACCGATCTCGATCGCGCGCGCCTCGACCACATCCAGGAACGCTTCAACGATCTCGCGAAGAAGAACAGCCGCGAGTTGCTAACCTTTGCTCCTTCCGAGTTCGAGTCGCCCGCGGCGATGGATGCCAAGGTGAAGTCGCTTGCGCCAAACGGCTACGACGACGTGGTCGTGCTCGCGCCCGTGGCGGCGCTGGTCAAAGGCGCAATGGCCTTTGCCGCGGACCACGCGCTGCTGAACGTGTTCGCCGGCCTTGGCATCGGCTCGATGGCCGACATCGAATTGGCCGATCTGTGCCGCGGGATCAAGATCCTCGGTTCGAGCGGATCGCGGATCGAAGACTTGCGCAAAGTCCTTCACATGGTCGAGGCCAAACAACTCAACACGAACATGAGCGTGGCGGCTATTGGCGGGCTTAACGCCGGGCGCGTCGGGCTTGAGGGCGTCAAGGGCGCGCGCTTCCCCGGCAAGACCGTTATCTATACGCAAATCCCGGAACTGCCGTTGATGAGCCTCGAAGAGATTCCGAAGCACCTGCCGCAACTCAAAGACAAGCTCGGACCGCAGGGGTCGTGGAGCAAGGAAGCGGAAGACGCGCTGTTGGAGATGCACGTGTGATGGGACGTTTGGATGGAAAGAAAGCCGTTGTGACTGGAGCGGCGCAGGGATTGGGCGCTGCTATTGTCGAACGCCTCGCCGAAGAAGGCTGCGACGTAATGGCGTGGGACATCAACGAAGAACAGATCAATAAGACCGCCGCGGACGTCGCTGCGAAGTTCCCGCGCACCGTGCTCGGGCAAGACGTGGACATCACCAATCCCGCCGAAGTGCGCCACGCCATGGACGACGCGGTCCGCGCGCTGGGCCGTGTCGATATTATGGTCTCGAACGCGGGCATCCTGGTGTCGGGCGATGCGGTCGATTTCGATATCGACAAGTGGCGCCGCGTTATCGACGTGAATCTCGTCGGCTACTTTACGTGCGCCCGCGAGGCCGCGCGCGTGATGCTCGCGGACGGCAAAGGCGGCAGCATCGTTCAGATCAACTCGAAGTCGGGCAAGAAAGGCAGCTTCCGCAACAGCGCCTACGCCGCGTCGAAATTCGGCGGCATCGGCGTGACGCAAAGTCTCGCGCTCGAATTCGCCGAACGCGGCGTGCGAGTCAATGCGATATGCCCGGGCAACCTGCTCGATTCGCCGTTGTGGGTCAACAGCCTGTTCAAGCAGTATGCCGCCAACCAAGGCATTACCGAGGAACAGGTCCGGCAGAAGTACATCGATCAAGTGCCCATGAAACGCGGCTGCCAATATCGCGACGTGACCAACGTCGTGGTCTTCCTGGCCTCCGAAGATTCGAGCTATATGACAGGCCAGGCCATCAACGTCACCGGCGGCCAGGAAATGCACTGACGGTCGAAGCCCGCGCACGGACGCAATGATCCCCAGTTTCTACGTTACGCCGTTCTTTCGTGTGTGCGCTCGTAATCGTATTCGTAATCGAATGCATTGCAGCCATGCGTTCGCAGTGCCCAATGCTCCTCGGGAAAGCGAGTCTTCTGCTTAAGGCGTGGCCCGTCAATCTGCCCACGATTACGATTACGAGTCGTCATGAAGCGCGTCTTCACTCGGGAGGGTGAAAATGCAGCGCGTCGTGTGTGACTCCGATGCATGGAGGAACGCTGGACCCCCCTGTCATTCTGAGCGAAGCGAAGAATCTCCTGGCAGGCGAGGCTTCTATCGCAGGCGAGATTCTTCGCTTCGCTCAGAATGACAGGGGGTCGGGTTTCGATTTTCGAGGCAGCACGAGCACGACCTTCAAGCACGAGAAGACATGGCTTCTCGCAGAGCTGGGGGTATGTGGAACCGCGCGCCTTGCCCTATAGACCCAACGCTCGACGCTGTAGTACACTTGGCCCCATGCATGCGAGAATCCTCGTCGTAGATGATGAAGCCATCGTGCGGACCATGTTGCAGCGCGTTCTTTCGCGCGCGGGGTTCGAGGTGCAGGCGGCGGAGGACGGGGAAAAAGCTATCGCGCTGCTGTCGCGCGAGACATTCGACGTCGCCATCGTAGATCTCCTGATGCCCAAAGTGGACGGCTTTGCCGTACTCGCGTGGCTGCGCGAACATACCCCGAACGTCGTGGCGATCGTCGTCTCCGCGACGACCCAGATCGGGGATGCAAGCAAGGCGGTACAGCAGGGCGCATTCGATTTTCTATCGAAGCCGTTCGCCGAATCGGACGTGCTGGTGCAACATGTGTGGCGCGCGGTCGAGCACAGCCGCCTGCAAGCGCGCAACGACGCGCTGGTCAAGGAACTGCACGACAAGAACGCCGAACTCGAGAACCGGCTTGGCCAATTGTCGCTCGCGCACAGCATTTTGCAGTCGCAGGCGGTCGCGATCCAGGTGGATCTGAACCGTGCGATGCGCATTCAGCGGAGCCTCTTGCCGGAAACGCTGCCGTTTGCGGACACCGTATCGTTCGCCGCGATGTACCAGCCCATGGCGAAGGTCGGCGGGGACCTCTACGACCTCTTTCCGCTGGACGATCACCAGATGGGTCTCTACATCGCGGACGCGTCGGGCCACGGAGTGAGTTCGGCGATGCTGACGGTCTTTCTCAAGCACGCCGTACAGGGCATCGTGCGCGGCGAGAGAGGCGCCGTGCGCGAACCGGGCGAGGTCCTGAACGCGCTTAATCGTACGCTCATCACCGAAGCGTTCGGACAGGGCGTGTTCGTGTCGATGGTCTATATCATCCTGAACGTAACGACCATGGCCGCGCGTTACTCGAGCGCGGGGCATCCGCCGTTATTGCTCAAGCGCGCCAGGGGTTCCGTCGAGCGGCTGCATCGGCCGGCGCCGGTGCTGGGCGTGAATGCGAACGTGGCGTACACCGAAGGCGATTTCGCGTTCCTACTGGGCGACATGCTCGTGTCCTTCACCGACGGCGTGACGGACGCGCGCAGTCCGAATGGCGAGTTTTTCGGCGAGGAACGCCTGCTCAAAGCGATCGCCTCGAGCGAACCCCATGCCGACGCCATGCTCGACAGCGTCGCGGGCGAGTTGCGCGCGTTCACCGCGGGATGTCCGGCCACCGACGACGCGACGCTTATCGTTCTGGGCGCCGAGCCGCAGCGCAGTCCGTTTCCCAAGCCCGAGGAAAAGCCCCCGAAGGCGGCCGCGAACGCGGCCCGCAGCGCGAAGGTGCTCACGGCGCAACACGACCAGCGGACGTTCATTTCGTTGTGCGGGACGGGTTCCTGGCGCGAGAGCCAGCAGGTGCTGGACCTGTGCGACGCGGCGCGCAACGCGGGCGAGAAGTCCATTGTGCTCGACCTGGCGCAGTGCACGCATCTCGACAGCACGTTCCTTGGCGTGTTGCACAATATCGTCACGAGCTTCGATCGCGATCCGCGGTGCCGGTTCGAGATTCAGCATCTGCCGCGTCCGCTGCTCAAGGAAATGAGCGCGCTCGGGTTGACGGGCGTCCTCGTGCATTTCCGGCACGAACCGATCCCTCTGCCCGAGACCATGCAGCCCGTCGAAGGCGCTGGCCCGGCCGGCGAGGAACTGGGCAGGCTGTTGTTGTGGGCGCACGAGGCGCTGGTCGAGGCCGACCCGAGCAACGCGGACCGGTTCGCCGCAGTCCTGGAAGTCCTCCATAACCGGGCGAAGGCCGTGGGGACGGAATCCGAAACCACGCCGTCCACGGGAAGTTGATTCACGCATGGATGTCACCGTAGTTATTCCCCTGTTCAACGAAAGCGAAACCCTTGCCCCGTTGATCGCAGGCATCACCGATGCAATGGGACCGCGCGCACATCGCATTGTCTGCATTGACGATGGCAGCACGGACGGTTCGTTCGAGGCGCTATGCGCGTTGCACGAGCGATACGAAACCGTTGACGTTATCCGTTTCCGCCGAAACTTCGGCAAGTCCGCGGCGCTGGCAGCGGGGTTTGCTCGTGTCGAGGACGGCTACGTCATCACCATGGACGCCGATCTGCAAGACGACCCGAAAGAGATCCCGAACTTTCTGCGCGCGCTCGAGGAGGGCGCCGACCTCGTGTGCGGTTGGAAGGAACGCCGCCACGACCCGTGGCACAAGACCATGCCCTCGCGCGTGTACAACGCCGTCGTCTCTCGCGTGTTTCACTTGGCGCTGCATGACATAAACTGCGGTTTCAAGGCAATGCGTAACGACGTGGCACATGCCATTCCAATGTATGGCGGCATGCACCGATTAATTCCGGTGTTCGCGGCGAACCTCGGCTATCGCGTGGGAGAGATCGCCGTCGAGCATCATCCGCGCCGCCACGGCGTATCGAAATACGGCATCGAACGGTTCACGCGCGGCGCGATCGACGTGTGCACCGCGTGGTTCCTCACGCGCCACGGCGCCAATCCGGGATACCTGTTTCTCAAGACCGGGTTCACCGCGCTCGCGCTATCGGCGGCTAGCGGCGTAGGCGCGGTGGCATTGTGGGGCCTGTGCGGGCGGCCTTTCAAGGCACTCGCATTGAGCGTCTTCAGCGTAGGCATGCTGATGGGCGGAGGCCTGTCGTTTGGCTTGGGCGCGCTCGCGGAACTGTCGCTTCGCAAACACGCCGATCCTGGCGGGACGCGCGCTCTGATCGCGGAAGAACGCATGCATTAGCGAGACAAGTCCTGAACCGGGGGAATCGTCCTGTTTACAGTCGTCTTGTCTTCTCTTCAGGCGTAGGGTGGGTGCAGCGAAGCGGAACCCACCGATTCACTTTTATTCCCGGTGGGTTTCGTTTCACTGCACCCACCCTACGGGTCTTTCCTTCCGTCAAGAAGCTCACGCATAGAATAGAGTCAAATAGATTTAGCGGTATGCCCTAATCTATGGTAATGTATCATTATGTGCGGATTTTGGTGTCTCAAGTCGGCTTGTCTTCTCTTCGGAACTGACAGAACGATTGCAGACAGAACGATTATGCGACAGGACAATTGAACGACAGGACGATTCCTGAGGTCATGCCGAGCCATCCTGTCAATCCCGTTATCCTGTCCCGAGGATCGACTTGAATGCATCTCTGAACCTTCGTGAGCGAGAGTGCTGGAGCGGGCTAAACAAATTGAGCTTGCACGATTGAGGTCCCGGGATAGATTTCAGAGGCGATGTGCCAAAAGCGATTTTGGAGCTTCTCAAATCGTCCTGTTCTTAATCGTCCTGTTTCAAAATTGTTCTGTCGACAATCGTTCTGTCAATCGGTTGATTCCGAAACCCAACCGCTAACGACACGCTATAACCGTAGTTCTTCCGTTCTCTTCTACCGCTTCTTTGCGCGCAGAAGCTTGAACTCCCAGATCGTCGGTCCTTCGGACGCCTTGCGGATGTCAAGGCAGAACTCTTTGGCTCGGACAGGTTTGAATTCCGCGTGGTATTTCTCGCCGATGGCGGTCCCTTCGAGGGCCGTCTTCCACGTGTCCCCATGTTTGTACTGCAAAGCGAAGTCCTGCACCCGCTTCCCGCAGGCCTCTTCGATGAGCACCTTGCCTACCGTCTGTGGCTTGGCGAATGTCACCTCGAGCCACGCGGCATGCGTGCCGCCGTCGGTGGCCCAGCGCGTCGAGGGATTGCCGTCGAGCGCACATTCGGCGCCGTAGGACGGGTCTTTTTGATGAACGTTCGACGCCTTGACAGACGTATACGGCATATCGTGTTTCGAATGCATCGCAACGGGCTTGATCGCCGGTGCGGGCGAATCTAACTCGAGCGCGACGATGGTATCCGGCGTCTGGCGCGCCGTATCCGGGACACGGACGTCGATGCCTTTAGATGTCTGTTTGAATGACGCCGTCCCGCCGGTGAGCAGCGAACACTTCACTACTTTGGCGGGAAGCGACGGAAGCTGGAGCCGCCCTCCCGTGGCTTTCCAATCGAGCACATGAACGTAGACCGTATTGCCGCGGCAAGTGCTTGCGCCCCACGCGCCCGGCAGGATCGGGCCGCCGCGCGTGCCGTAGATGGTTTCGCCGTAGCGCTGGAGCCATGCGCCCATTTCCATCAGGCGCGAGACCTGTCGGTTCTCGATCTGGCCGTTCGGCATCGGGCCGACATTGAAGAGCAGGTTCCCGTCGCCGCCCGCGCACCGGATCAGCGTTTGGATGCATTGCTCGAACGACTTGATCCGGTCGTCGGGTTTCCAGGCCCATTGATCGCCGATGGTCATGCACGTCTCCCACGGACGCGTGTTCTGGAAATGGCCGATCTGCTGTTCGGGCGTGTCGTGATCTTCGGGCAGGCCCGCGCGGTTGTTGATGATAATTCCAGGCTGGAGTTCGCGGATCATCGCAATCAGCTTTTTCGCATCCCAGTCTTTGGCCGTGCCACCGAGTCCGTCAAACCAGAAGATGGACACCTTGCCGTACTTCGTGCATAACTCGCGCACCTGGCCGTGCAGATATTCGAGATAGCGCGCGTGGTTTTCCGTGCGGTAGTCCGGGTTATGCCAATCCGGCGGCGAGTAATAGAACCCGAGCGGCATGCCGGCCTCGTGGCAGGCCTGCGCGAGTTCGGCCACAACGTCGCGCTTGAAGGGCGAGTTCGTGATCTTGTAGTCCGACAACGCCGTGTCGAACATCGAGAACCCGTCGTGGTGGCGCGTCGTGAAGACCAGGTACTTCATGCCGGCCTTCTTCGCGATTTCGACCCATTCCTTCGCATTGAACTCAGTCGGATTGAATTCCTTGTAAAGATTGTCATACACGTCGACCGGGATAGGGCCCGGAGCGCCGCCGGTTCCGCGGCGTTCGCCGCCGCGCGACCAGCCGATCTCCGTGCCCTTGAGGCTAACCGGACCCCAATGGATGAACATCCCGAAGCGGGCCTCGCGCCACCATGCGAGACGATCCGGCGTCTGCGCGTGAACCGCCGCGGGCAAACACGCCGCGGTGACCAACAACCATGCCGCTGTCCGTCGCGCATACCCGCGCGTCTTCATGATCGATGTCCTCCTGATGTCGTGGTCTCTGCGCGACATGCCGCGAAAAGCAGGGACAGACACGCTTTTCAAACTGCCGAAAAGCGAGTCAGTCCCTGTTTTTCGCTAGTCCCTGTTTTTCGCTCAGCTCAGGAACTATGCTTAATCTGTATTAGTTATGATTCAGTACACTAGAAGATGTACGACAAGAGCAGCCCGAGCGTGTCGGCCGGGAAGACGCTCGTCCAACGCAAGAACTCGACGTGGCCGTCCATGTACAGAACGTTGCCGCCGCCCGGCACGTGGTTGAAGGTCGAGGCATTCCCGCCTACCGCAATCTCGTCCCACATGATGGCAAGGTGGCTCGCCGCCACCGCGGTCGCCGCGGGATTGTTGATATCGGTAATGAAGAACCGCTCGATGCCTTGGCGCAACCGATAGAGCGGGCCGATATCGGCATCCTTGTGGTCCAACTTTATTTTGCTTGTGGCCAGGTCGAACGCATCAAGCAACGCCGTTACGACCTCAGCCCGGGTGTACAGGAGAAGCGTTGACGGAATGTCCGCGCCTGCCAGCGTGCTGGGATCAGGCAGCGTTACGCCGGGATTCAGCAGCGACGGGGGGTACAAGGCAAAGCCGGCGTAGTAGTAGCTGCCGCGAGCCAGGAGGCACGGGATGATCGCGCCGTTCAAATCGCCGTTCTCGTGAAACGCCGCGCGCACTTTTTCCGCGTCCGAATCGCTCGGGCACACCAGCACGTTCGTGTCCGACAAGTATTCGGGGTAGACTACTTCCCCTTCGAACGTCGCCGAGTCCGCGTTGTCCCCGTTGCATTCGAGCAGTTTGATCGGCGGGAACTTCTGGCCTTTGGATTCGTTGGCGTACATGTTGAACACCAAGCCCATTTGTTTGAGGTTGTTCTGGCAGCTCGAGCGACGCGCCGCCTCGCGCGCCCGGGCCAATGCAGGCAGTAAGATAGCCGCAAGAATGCCGATGATAGCGATCACAACGAGCAGCTCAATTAAGGTAAAGCCGTGCTTCTTCATGGTAGTCCTCCCTGTAAACGCCCTGCCAATAGAATGAATATTGCCTCACTACACTGTTTGTCGCTCCACGAGGCAAGCTTCCCAAAAGACCGGCCACGCGTGCGACGTCTGAAGCATAGGACAACCGCTGCAATAAATGCTACTCCGCAGATCCGTGCCGAAGCCTTTGCATCTCGCTCAAAATCAGGCGCCGAAACGGAGCGTCCCGAAATAACGCGGTTGATGGAAGTTCAATTCGTCGCCGATGGGCGCCCAGGCGGCCCAATGCGGGTGCGAGGAGGCGTCGGCACACTTGTAGAAGTTGCCGCGCCAAGTCTGTCCGGCGACCGGTCCGAGCGTGCCGACGTACCGTTCGAATAGCGCAAATGGGATGGCGTATTGGATTGTCCACACCACAGGGTCTTCGCGTTCGGGCAGGACCGTCTCCGGCATCGAATGCTGGATACGAATCGCGCGGGCTTCTTCCCATGGCACTCGCGTGCACTTCTTAAAGCCGTCGGGCGTGCGCTCGGGGTCCTCGATGTAGCCCAGCAGCAGGCACCCGCCGCAATTGACTTCAAAGTTGAAGTAGCCCTTGTCCGCTTTGGGCTGCACGAAGAACTCGACGCACGAATCGGTGCAGACGGGCGACTGGTATTCCGTGTGGCGGCACACGACGTAGCGGTCGTCCACGCGAAAGAAGACGTGTAAGGACGAGGCATTGTAACCGACGGAGGCTGTCGCTTTGGGATGATGGCCGCTGCTCCGCGAATGGAAATGGCGGATCTCGGCGCAGTCGAGTCCTTGCGGCATCGGCTTGTCCGACACGGGACAGATCACGTATTCGGCTTGGCTAGCGTCGCTCGTCATGCAACCGTTTCCTTTCCCGGGGCAACACTCTGTCTCAATGACAACTCATCCACTGCCTGCCAAACGGACACTCTGTCATTGCGAACGTAGTGAAGCAATCTCTCCTGGTTCTGGCCCGAAAGGCCGGGGGGATTGCT
>CAYOCT010000068.1:13143-36181 GCA_964402555.1 uncultured Nitrospiraceae bacterium
TCACTACGTTCGCAATGACACGAAGGCCGGGGGATTGCTTCACTACGTTCGCAATGACACGAAGGCCGGGGGATTGCTTCACTACGTTCGCAATAACACGAAGGCCGGGGGATTGCTTCGCTGCGCTCGCAATGACACGGAGAGCGGGGCGCATCAAGGCGCGGCCTTGGGTGCGCTGTTGAGCGAGGCTTCGAGGTCGGCGATCCGCGCGCGAATGGCTTCCGCCTTGTCGGCCTGATGCGTCGCGCGATAGGCCTGCCTCAGATGATCGAGCAAATAGAGGTCGTTGGGATAGCCTTCGAGGGCGCGCTCGAAGTACGGGATCGCTTCGGCCATCTTGTTCGAACGGAAACACGCCTCGGCGATATAACGCGGCAAGGCAGGAGAGGCAACACCTTCTTTCAAAGCGCGCACGCCGATGGTTGCCGCTTCGTCATACTCTTTCATTTCGATCAGCGACCAGACGGTGTTGAGGAATACGCCTTCGTCCTGCGTGCCCTTGGCGATCGCGTTCTTGTATTCGAAGATGGCCCGGTCCCAATGCTTAAGCTGGTATTGGATGTGGCCGGCCAGCGCGTCGGGCTGCGGCGCCCTGGGCGCGCGGCGCTTGGCCTCGTCCACCAGCTTCTGCGCGGCGGGCAGGTCGAATTGAGCCATCCGTTTTTCGGCCTCGGCGAGGTACCCGCGGTAATCGTTCTCGCGGATGTCGCGCGCATAGCGCACGAACGCCGCGTTGAACCCGGCAATCGCGATGCCGAACGCGACGAGTATCCCCGCCCATAGGCCGATTGCGCGGCGCGTGTTGGCAAAGGGCGCGGGGTTCATCTATTGGGCTCCTTTGCCGCTGAGGACGATGCGAATCGTGCCAACCATGATGCGCAAATCCGACATCAGCGAAAGCGTGCTGATGTAAATCAGGTCGTAATGGAGCCGGTCTTCGGCCTTGGAGTCGTAGCCGCCGAGCACGTGCGACAGACACGTGAGGCCGGGACGCACGGCGAGCCGCTGGTCGATCAGCGGCAGTTTGGGACGGTTTGCGTCGTAGAATTCGGTCCACGCGGGACGCGGGCCAATGAGGCTCATGTCGCCTTTGAGGACGTTCCACAGTTGCGGGATCTCGTCGATCCGGTGTTTGCGGATGAACCGGCCCACGGGCGTGATGCGCGGGTCGTTTTCTTGCGCCAAGACGTGGCCGGTCTCGTCTTTCAACTCGATATGGGCGACCATCGACCGGAATTTATGGATGCGGAACGGCTTGCCGTTCCGGCCGAGGCGTTCTTGCGAATAGATGATCGGGCCGCGCGACGTGAGTTTGATCGCGAGCGCGGTCACGAGGCAGATCGGCGAGGCCGCAAGCAGCCCTCCGACCGCGGCCGCCACATCCATGCAGCGCTTGAGATACAGGTACGGCGACGAGAACTGGCTGCTGGCCACCTCGATCAGCGGGATGCCCGCGATCGCCAGCAGGCGGTGATGTTGAAACAGCAGGACATCGTGAACGCTCGGATACAGGAACGTACGGCGGCAATGCTCGCGGCAGAAGAGCAGCATATCGTCGAGCCGGCCGTGATCGTGCGCTTCGAGCGTGACGATAGCATCGCCCTCCGGCACGAACGCCGGGCCTTGCTCTTCGCGGCGGCGCAGCATGCGTTCCTCGAAGTCCTCGAACGCGATGTACCGCGCTTCCGTGGGCACGGCGGTACGCTGCTCCGTGATCTCGCGGGCGATATGTTCGCCGTGTTCGGGATTGCCCACGACATAGAAGAAACGGTGCAGCGAACGGAACCTGCTCACGACGCTTGCGGCGAAGTAATGCCAGATCGTGAGAAAGACCGCCGCGACACCGAGTGCGAGAATGAGTTCGCGCCGCGTGATTTCGCGAAGGTTCGCCGGGAGCAGCGCCGTGAGGACGAATTGCGCGATCCCCGCCGCGAACAATGCGATCAGGCCGTAGTACACCGCGTCGAACCGGTCGCTGACGCGCTGCGGGCGGTACAGCCCGGTCATGACCGCCGCCGCGGCGAATACGCCCACGCACACCAACCGGTCGCGCTGGATCTCGACAAAGTCGATTTGCGTGATGACGTCCATGCGCGACAGCGTCGACAAGGTCAGCGCCAGCCAGTACAGCGCGAGGTCCGTAAAGAAATACAGCAGGAGGACCTGCCGCTCTTCATGGAGATATCTCATAGCGATCCAATGGGTTCGTGGCCCCGAATACATGGCCCCGCATGACGATAGCACGTTGGGCGGCCGGGGGCAAATGTGTATGGAGTGCGGCGAATTGACGCGCCCGCGACCGGATGACATACTGATGTGAACGCGGGAGCATTAACGTTCAAGGAGTATGAAGTACATGGCGCGCACGGGGCTGGTTTATTCCGAGGAAATGATACTGCACGACACGGGGACGGGCCACCCGGAACGGCCCGAGCGATTGTCCGCGATCAAGGAAGCCTTGGATGCCGCCGGATTGGACCTAATACCCATCGACATCGTGCCGGCCACTGAAGAGGACCTTTTGCGTGTTCATACGGCGGAACACGTGCGCGTCGTCCAGCAGACGTGCGCGCTCGATGCGGAGTATCCTGACCCTGACACGCCGATGGTCCGGGCGTCGTGGCGCGCGGCGTTGCTCGCCGCAGGCGGGACCATCTCGGCCTGCAAGGCCGTGCTCGATGGGACGGTCGACAACGCGTTCTGCGCGGTACGGCCGCCGGGACATCATGCGGAAGCGGACCGGGCGATGGGGTTCTGCCTGTTCAACAACATCGCGGTTGCCGTACGCTGGCTCGAGACTGTGGCGGGACTGAAACGCATCGCGATTTTCGACTGGGACGTGCATCACGGCAACGGCACGCAGCAGGCGTTCTACGACGACCCGAAGGTCCTGTTCGCAAGCATCCATCAGCATCCGCATTTTCCGGGCACCGGATGGCCGTTCGAACGCGGCACCCACAACAACATCATCAACATCCAGATGCCCGCGGGCCAGGGGCCGGACGAGTGGCTGCACGCCATCGACACCCGCGTAGTCCCGGCGATCAAAGAATTCGACCCGCAATTCTTGCTGATCTCGGCGGGCTTCGATACGCATCATCTCGACCCGCTCGGAGGACAGCGCCTCGAAACCGAGACCTTTGCCGAGATGACGCGGCGCGTCAAGGGCCTTGCGGGCGGCAAGGTGGTGTCCACGATCGAGGGCGGCTATCACTTGCAGGCGCTGGGCGAGTCGTGCGTCGCGCACGTCCGCGCGCTCATCGAGGACTGATCCTCCCCCCTCCCACTCGTGATCGTGGTCGTGATCGTAATCGTAATCGTTTTCGCTATCGACCATACATCTTTCGACTGCAACTGCGTTGTTGTCGCGCTCGCAACGCAAATATCCTAATGCGGCTGGTCTCGAGCTGGCACTGAAAACCTCGCGCCGGCTTGTCGAGTCTAAGGTCCACGCGAGCGCGCCCCGGGCTGCGCCATGCCTTTTTCTCCGCGCCGCTCCAAATGCTATACTCGCGCTAACTAACAAAGGAGTCGCAGCATGTTTTCAGAGGATTCGTTTTTTGGCCGCCACAAGATTGTCACCGGGATTCTTGCCGGGATTCTTACGCTCATCGTGTTGCTGGCGGCGTTTATCGGCTACCGCATGATCGGGCCGTACCGGTCGTACAAAGTCGATTTCGTCAAGGCAGGCGAAGGCCAGAAGCCGGGCGTTCTCGAGGTGGGCGTGGCGAAACGCGACATCACGCCGGACCTGGAGCTTTACGATATTTACAACGACGTGGATAACGACAACAAATACCGGCCGAGCACGGGGCTTGCCAGCCATATCAAGCCGTTGGCGGGCAAAGACACGTATGTCGACCGCAACCATAACGGGAAATTCGACCCGGTGTGGATCGCGGGCTTCGGCAGCAACCGGCCGGCGAAAGGCGTGCACGATCCGTTGTGGGCGCGGGCCATCGCGTTTCGCAACAACGGCGTCACGGTGGCGATGGTCACGCTCGACGCCATCGGTATCTTCCACGAGAAGTTCATCGACATCCGCAATCGAATCGACCCGAGTCTGAAGATCGACCACGTCGTGTTCTCGAGCCTGCACAATCATGAAACCCCCGACACAATGGGCAATTGGAGCGGGCCGATCCCGTTGCCGGGGAACTTCGATCAAGCGAACATGGAACGCATCAAAGTCGCGTGCAAAGAGGCGGTCGAGGAGGCCGTGAAGAACCTTCAGCCCGCGGACATGTATTACATCCCGGTCGAGATCAACCCGGAAGGCTTCGTCGACGATTCGCGCAAGCCCATCGTCATCGACAAAACGGTCTGTTGCATGCGCTTCACGAAGCCCGGCACGCAGGACACGATCGCGACGATGGTCTCGTGGGGCAATCACCCGGAGACGCTCGGGGGCAGCAATCCGCTGCTGACGTCGGACTTTAGCGGCTACTGGCGCGACGGCGTCGAGCGGGGCGTGCCCGAACCGAGCGGCGTGCAGGGCCTCGGCGGCATGTGCCTGTATTTCCAGGGCATGGTCGGCGGGCTGATGACGCAGTTGCACACGACGGTACCGAGCCGCAACGGCGTCGACAAGTTCAAAGAGGATTCGTTCGAAAAAGCGCAGGCGCTGGGCGACAACCTGGCGATCGTGACGAACAAGGCGCTGCTCGGCCCGACGGTGCAGAAGTGCGTCAATCCGCGCGTGGCTGTCGCCGCGAAGACGATCTATATGCCCATGGGCAATCCCATCTTCAAGTACGCCATCCTGCTGGGCCTGATCCATCCCGGCGTGTTCTGGACCAACGGCGGCATCGGCGCACGATCCGAAGTCGATGTCGTGCGCGTCGGCGACGTCGAAATGCTGACCGTGCCCGGCGAGTTGTATCCCGAAGTCGCCGAGGGCGGTGTCGAGGCCAAGGCGGGCCAGGACTTCCCGGTCGATCCGCAGGAAGTGCCGCCATTGCGCAAAGAAATGAAAGGCAAGATGAATCTCGTCATCGGCCTCGCGAACGACGAAATCGGCTACATGGTCCCGAAGAGCCAGTGGGACGTCAAGCCGCCGTTCGTGTACGGCAAGTCACAGTATGGTGAAGAGAATTCCGGCGGGCCGGAAGTGGCGACCATCGTGCACCACGAATCGCTGGCGCTGATTCATAAGTTGGATCAGGCGTTCGCGGGGGCCGACGGCGGCCCTGTCGCTTCGGCGAAGTAACCCCCAGTATCCAACGCATCGTTACGGCAGGCCTTTGGCCTGCCGTTCTTTTTCCGCCTTCTCCTGGGCCTTGATTTGGTTCCATACTTCCGAGGCATCCTCGGGCGTCTCCGCCGTGAATTCGCCGAAGATATGGCCGTGACGGCGGATCATCTTCGCGTGGGCGCGTTCTAGGGCCTGGCCTATCGAGAAACGCCCCTCGCTTTCGGCTGCGGCCGCCGACGCGAGCAGCGTGAACAGCGTGTCGCCCCATTCTTCTTCGATGTGGGCATTGTCCCCGTCGAAGGCTTCGATGTATTCCCCCGCTTCTTCGCGCGCATACTCCGCAAAACTCCTTGCCGTCTGTTTGCGGTCCCACGGGCACCCCTCGGGACTGCGCAGATATCGGGCCAGACGTACCAGCGCGTCGAACCATTGGGGTTCGGTCTGCGGTATTTCTTTGATATGTGGGTATGGCTTCATTGTTTATAACTCTTTTTCCATTAAAGTTCTCGGTATGTCAGCCGATAATTTCCTTGACACTAACGAGGACAAGGAGGTCCTTACTATGACGATTCAGTGTTGCCGATGCAAGAAGGTCAGGACCGGAACTTCATGGACGATTCCGGCCATCGTGAAGGCCGACGAGGTAAGCTTTTCGTATTGCCCCGTATGTCTGGAAAAAGCGCTGGACGAAATACGCGCGGAACGCGAACATTCGCGACGCGTATTCGCGGCGCCGCACTGTTTCACGGCCGCATAGGCGCGATGGACGGACGGGCTGGCCACGTTACGAACGGGCCGGCCCGTTCTCGTTTTAGATAGCGTTCTGTGGCCAGACGGGTAGGGTGGGTGCAGCGAAGCGAAACCCACCGAAAATAGCGAATCGGTGGGTTTCGCTTCGCTGCACCCACCCTTATACGCCTGTGGCCAGTGCGAATGAGTCCGCGCCGTCCATCACGTGCGACTTGAAAGTATCGGGGGATCATCGGTAGTATCCAGCTTTCCAATCTGAACCTATGTGGTTCTTGTTCCTCAGAAAGCGAGTATGAGCGATACGACACAGTTGAACCTGGACCTCAACGGATCGTGGCGGCTGGCGCTGGATCCCGAGGACGCAGGCCGCGCGCAGTCGTGGTTCGATCAAGCCGACTTTCCTTCCTCCATCGACGTCACCGTTCCCAGCGTATGGGATCTGTGGGTTCCCGATTACGACGGCCCGGGCTGGTATTCTCGCGAGTTCGATCTCGGTCCGGAATGGACGGGGCGCGCGATCGAACTGCGGTTCGAAGCCGTCGATTACTTCGCCGAGGTCTGGGTAAATGGCAAGCGCGTGGGCTGCCACGAAGGCGGGTACACGCCGTTCGCGCTTGACGTCACGGACTCGGTCCGCACAGGCGCGAACCGTGTCGTAGTGCTCGTAGTCGATCCGCACGGCCCTGAAGGGTTCGGCAATTTCCTGCCGAAAGAAATCCCCTCGTCGAAGGAACACGGGTACTGGTCGTTTGCGGGCCTATGGGGCGGCGTGTCGCTCGTGGGCCGGCATCCCGCGCACATCCACGACGTGTTCGTCGAGCCGGACATCCGGCGCAAACGCATCGGCGTGACCATCGAGACTTCGCAACCGGGCGTCGTGCGCTTGAGTATTGACGGCACAGATTTCGGCGCGGAGGGGCCGCCGGGCAAGTTGCTGGTCGACATGCCCAGCTTTGACCTGTGGTCGCCCGAGACGCCGAAACTGTACACCTTGCGCGCGGAACTCGTCGTGGACGGCGTGGCCACGGATGTCGTGCGCACGCGGTTCGGCATGCGCGAGTTCACGGTGAAAGACAACCGGTTCTACCTGAACAATCATCCGATCTTCCTCAAGGGCGCGCTGCATCAGCCCGATTACGCGCGGTCGCTGGCGGCGCCCGAGACCGAAGCGCTCGCGCGGCGCGAGCTCGAACTGGCCAAGCAGGCCGGCTTCAACCTGCTGCGGCTGCATATCAAGACTGCGCCGCGCATCACGCTCGAACTCGCCGACGAGATCGGCCTGTTGCTGTATGAAGAGCCTCCGATCGGCTGGATCAAGCAGTCGCCGTGGATGCGCGAACGGTGCGAACGGGAAGTCCGCGAGATGATCCTGCGCGACCGCAATCATCCGTCGGTCGTGATTTGGGGTATGCTGAACGAGTCCGGCAACGCGGGCTACGTCACGGGCGGCGGCGCGCAGACGATCAAGGAAGACCTGTGCCGCCTCGCGCGTTCGCTCGACCCGAGCCGGGTTGTCATCGACGACTCCGGCGGCGTCAATGCCACGCGCGAACCTGCGCGCATGATGCGGCCGTATCACGACGAACTCGAAGCCTATGACGACCTCCACATCTACCAGCGCGCGCCGGTCGACCGGGACATTCAGTTGTATTACACGCACAGCGGCGATCCCGGCATGCTGTATCTGCTCTCCGAGTTCGGGTTCGGCGGCATGGAAGATCTCGCGGACGTGCTCGCGCAGTATGGCGAGCAACGCACCCAGTGCAAGGACGCGCGGTTCCTCGAAAAGATGCTCGAGGCCGCGCAACAGGGCTTTGCGGAACGCGACCTCGACCGGGTGTTCGGCAGCTTCGACGGGTTCTGCGCGGCGACGCGCGAGTTGCAGTGCGACGCGATCCGGCACCACGCCGACGCGTGCCGGTTGAACGCGAAGCTTGCGGGCTATTGCTACACGCAGTTATGCGACGCGGGCCACGAGTTTTGCGCGGGCGTCCTGGATCGCTGGCGGCGTCCGAAGCCCGCATTCGCGGCATTCCAAGACGTGCACAAGCCCATGCGGCCGCTGATAGTAACCCCGCGGACAAACTTGATCCCGCGCGAGGAAATCCCGGTCACGGTGTTTCTCGTGAACGAGGAGCGCATCGAAGGCACGGCGGATCTTTCGCTCCAGGTGGTCGGTCCGACGAATCAGGTGTTGTGGAAGAAAAAGCGCGCCGTCAAGATCCCGCGCGCAGGCAAAGAGATCTGGGAGGGCACGATCGGCGCATCGGGCTCGACGGGGACGCATAAGTTTGTGGTCCGGCTTATGCAGGGCATGAAGTGTCTCGGCGAGAACACCCTCGAATTGCATGTGTTCGAGCCGGCCGCGCCGTGCAACATCGAGGTGGATATCCTCGACCCGCAGCAGACGTGGACGCGCAAGTGCATCGCGCTCGCGAAGGCCGGTTCGATCCAGGCGCCGATTCACGTCATCCCTCCAATCGCCAATACGATCCGCGCGTATCCCGACAACGAACTCGCTCAGGTGCTCGCGCAAGTCAAGGACGGCGCCGTCGCGCTGTTCTTCGCGCCGCCCTCGGATTGGAACGATCTCGCGGACCGTATCGACCCCGCAATCCGCGCGACCAGCAAGGACGGCGTGGGCGCGTTCCTCGGCATGTATCACTACGCGAAACTCCATCCGGTGTTCGACGGGCTTCCCGCGCGCTGCCTGATGCGCCAGCCTTACCGCAACACTGTAGCGCCGAAGACGTTTCTCGAAAGCAGCGACGAGGACATCTGCGGGACCTTCGACACGAATCCGATCGCGGCGGGCAACTACATGATCGGCGAGACCGCGTGGTGGGGCAGCGACATCCTCGTGAAGAAGTACGGCAGCGGCCGCATCGTGTTCACGCACATGCGCGTGATCGAGAAGATCGGGAAAGACCCGGTCGCGGAGCGCCTGTTCGTCAACCTGCTCAAGCATTTCTCACGGCGTTCGGTGCCGTCCGATCACATCGCGCCGCTCGATCAGAAAGCCGTCGAATGGCTGCGGCGCGAGCGCAACGAGACCGTCCGCAAGTGGATGGTCGTCGGAGCGTTTCCGAACTGGGGCGGCAAGGGCCACGAAACCGCGTATCCGCCCGAAACCGAGATCAACCTCGAAGCCACCTATCCGGGATGGTACGCCGCGGTGTCCTGGACGCCTTGGTATTCGCGCTCGGAACAGGAGCATATTGTCGACCTGCAGGAAGCGTTCACGCCCGTGTACGAGTACTACCCGCGGTTCGACAACGGCACCGGCTACGCCTACGCCGAGTTCGGCAGCGAGAAACGCCACTTCGCCTCGATGCGCGTCGGCATGCAAGACGCCATGAAGGTCTGGCTCAACGGAAGACTCGTCCACGAGAGCACGCGGCAAGTCCCGCATGATCAATTCGAGTGGACCGAGACCGATTGCACGATCCGGCAAGGGCGCAACACACTGCTCGTGAAGGTGTCGAAGATCCCCGGACCGTTCAAGTTCGCCGTCGATTTCGTGCCAACCACCGCGGAGCCGCTCCAGCTCAAGTGGTGGCGTTAATCGCACTCCGCAGGCGCGCGATTATGGCGTTAGGGCCGGGGCAAGCGCTCGCCACGCGGCCATCGATCGCGTCAGATGATCGCGCGCGTCTCCGGGAATCCCGTAGCATTGAAGGCCGATCGGGCCGCGATAGCCCGATTCGCGTAGCGTCTTGAGAAACCCCGCCATGTCGAACGAGCCGCTGCCCAACAGCTGAATCCAGTTGCCCTTTCCCGCGTGGATCTCCGCCGCGGTGTCGGCGCCGTGAATGCTGACCGCGAACAGGTGCGGCGCGGCTTTCTGAAGCAGCGGCTTGAGATTCGTCTCGTCGTCGACTTTGAGCCAATGGCAGAGGTTGAACATCACGCCCACGTTGGGCCGGTCCGCGCGCTCGACAATGCGCAGGGCGTCCTCGACCCGTTCGAGCCAGTCGCCCGCATGCGGATACAGGGCAACACGCACGCCAACGGCTTTCGCCTGATCCGCGATGTCGCGCACAATCTCAACGGCTCGCGCATCCGCCTCGCGATCGGACGGCGGCATCCCGGACATCAGTAACGCGATCATGGTGTCGCGGCCTTTCAGTAAGCGAAGCGAGTCCCCGAGGCGAGGGTCGTAAGGCTGCGTGCCCGGCGCGACGTTGGCGCGCACGTAGACCTGAAACAGTTTCAGCCCAGCCGCGTCCAGTGTCGCGATCCGCTCCTGGAGATTGTCCAGCCAGAGATGCCCTGCGCCTTCGTACCCGAGTTCTTTGAGCAACGCGGCCTGCTCCTGCAGCGACCGATGCGCGCTGTCGTGGGTGTCCATGCAGAACGCGAAGAACGGATAGCCGGGTGTCGTAGCGTGCGCCGCGCCTACTGCGAGAATGATTGCGATGGTGATTCGTGGGATCATGGAAGCGCGTCCTTGGATGGTTGTGGACTCAGTGGACGAGGTGGACGGAGTGGACCAGGGCGTGCGCCGGTTTCTAGGCCGCGCCCATATTGCTCTAGGGGCGGTTCGCCGAAACGGGCCACGTAAGCGCCGTCGAGCCAAACCGCGAAGGTGGTGATGTGCCGGATACCGTGTTGCGCGTAGCATCGCAGGTCGTCCAAGAAGACTTCTTCGTTCCACGGGATCTTCGTGAGCGTGTCGCGTTTCCATCCTGAGAACCGCGAGACGTCGAGCCAGTATTCGAGCGCTTGTGCGCCTTCCGTTCCGAACACGGCGAGGTTGGCGTCGAGCGCGTCGAGCAACTCCGCATGGACAGGCACGTCGCGGCAACTGAGCGGACGGTCGTAGCGGCGCTGGATGGGCGCGAACTCGAGAAAGATCCCCGGCTCGGGTTTGACGCGTACCGGCGGTTTCAGGGTGTTGGCGTAGCAGAGGTGCGCCAGCGTGGCCTTCGGGTCGAATTGTCTCAGCGCGCCGAGCATTGCATTCTCGACCATAAGCGCCTGATCGCTGTCGGAGAGTCCTTTGCACTGCGGGCATCGGCACATCGGCTGGCCGTCGTCGATCCAGAAGAAGTAGCGGTGCGTCGTCGAAGGGAACGCCTTGGCCGCCTTCACGGCGTTCTCGCGGATGATGGCCACGGCTTCCTTTGAACTCGCGCAACCATTCGTGTCGTTTACGCGCTGGCCCGCGTCGTTCATGCGGAACATCGACGGATCTTTCGCGAACAGCGATCGCGGAAGCAGTTCGTTGATAGCGTGCGCTTCGCACTCGACGGCGAGGCCCTGCGCTCCGCATTCAACGAAAAACGCCTTGCCCGCGTTCGATTGCGCAAACTCTGCGGCCTTCGCGGGACTCGTGTGCATGGCGATCGTGGTCAGCCCCGCCTTCTTCGCGTTCTTGACCCACGGCCACGTGGCCGCATCCTCCGGCAGGATGACAACGCCGCGCGTCGCGAACGTCGCTTCCGGCGCACCGGCAGCTTTCACGGATGGCATGAGCGACGCTCCCGTGCCCAATGCCGCCACGCCGAGAAAACGCCTTCGAGTCATGGCTTGGCCTCCTCTGGAAACAGCGGATAGAGGAATGTCGCGATACCGTCCGTGTAGAGCGCGCCCGACACGAACGGTCCTTCGTTGTGATCACCGCGAATCTGGAGGAATTGCTTGGGTCCGTTCGCGGCGGCGAACAGGTCTTTGCCGTGATGAAACGGTATCAGCGTATCGTCGGGGCTGTGCACGATGAGGATCGGCGCGTGGATGCTCTTGAGCTTCGCGCCGCTGTTGAACCGGTACCACACGAGCGGTTTCACGGGCATCCACCAGATCTTCTCCTGGCAGACCTGCGGCAGCGAGAAGAAGGTGCTTTCCAGGATGACCGCGCCCGGTGTGACTTCGCTCGCAAGCTGCGCCGTCACGCCGCCGCCGAGCGAATGGCCCAGCAGCGCGATCCGGTTCGGCGCGATGCCGCGCGTCTTGACCAGATACTCCCACATGGCGCGCGCGTCGGCATAGCAGCGTGTCTCCGAAGGCTTGCCCGTGCTGCGTCCGTAGCCCCCGTAGTCGTAGACCAGCACGTCGAATCCGCGCTGGCGCAGCATGAAGGCGAAGTCCAGCCACATCGAGAGCGTGCCGCCGTTGCCGCGCGAAAACAGGATTGTCCCGCGCGGGCGGTCCGCGTAGACGTACCAGGCGTTCGTCTTCTCGGTGCCGACATCGAGGTATAGATCGTCGTACTTCAGCGCATACGGTTTGTCACAAGGAAGGCGCGTGATGGCGTGCGAGGTGGGAAAGAGAATGTAACGTTGAATCGAAAACAGGATGGCGATGGCGGCGAGATAAACGAGAACGGCGTCGCGGATCAGTTTACGCAAAGAGAAACCGCGTTTGGGTTTTGCCGCAGGTTGAACCGCTGGTTCGGAAGATTCCATGCGCTGGTCCCCGCCGTGGACTGCGTCTATCTTACTATCGCCGGACGTGCGTTGTCTCGCGGCACACGCGTTGGTACACTGCGCGGCAAGGCAACCCTGGGAGTGTATCATGAGTTCCGATTCCGGATTCGGTTCGTTGTCGCGCCGCTCGTTGTTGAAAGGATCGGCCGCGTGCGCCGTCGCGGCGCTGAGCGGCGCACAGGCACGCGCGGAAAACCACGCGAAGCCTGCGGCGTTTCGGCGGCCCGTGATCGACATCACGGATTTGTATCACCCGCCGCAGGACCCCGGCGACAACGTCGATTTGATTACGGCCTACGCGCTGCCGGAGATCGATCTGCGCGCGGCGATCCTCGATGTTACGGGACGCTATCGGCGGCCCTACATTAACGAGTCGGACCACGGTTACGACGACCCCGCGGGCCATCGCGATCCCGGGCTCATTCCCGTGACGCAGCTCAACGCAATCTTCGGACGCGACGTGCCCTGCGCGCCGGGGCCGTACGAACCGATGCGAAGTCCGGACGACCCGATGACCGACGCGCCGCCCTTCCAGCAGACCGGCGTCGCGCTGTTGCTTCGCGCGTTGCGCGAGAGTCCCGAGCCGGTCGACGTGCTCAGCTTCGGATCGGCGCGGCCCGTCGCGGTCGCCTACAACCGCGAGCAGAAGCTGCTCGAATCGAAGGTCCGCATGGTCCATCTCTGCGCGGGCGGCGCGCCGCGCGGCTACCTCGAATGGAACGTCCGGCTCGACCCGCACGCGTTCGTGCGGGTGCTGCGCTCGACGCTGCCCGTCGCGATTTACCCGTGCGCGACCGAGAAGAGCCCGGTCGATCTCGGGCCCTACAACTGTTACTGGCGCCTGCCCAACCTGGGGATGATCCGCGAGGTCACGCCTGCGTTGCAGCGCTACCTCGCGTTCGCGTTCGAGCGGACCGTGCGCGTCGATTTCCTCGCTGCCATCGAGGATGATCTCGCCGAAGGCGTCATCGACCGCATCGCGGGCGCGCCGCACAACGTCTGGGAGACGGCCGTATGGATGGAGGCCGCAAACCGCAAACTCGTGCGCCGCGCGGACGGACATTACCGCATCGTCCCGGGGGCCAACATTGCCGCAGACGACCATGTGGTGTCGAGCGAACTTCTGCCGTGCACGGTGGATGTGGACGACGGCGGCCAGTTCGATTTCACGCTAACGAAGGAACCGGGCCGCCTGTGGATCTACCATCGCGCCGACCCAGAAGAGAATCAGCGCGCCCTGCAGGAAGCCATGCCCGCGATGTACGCGTCGTTCAGACCGTAGCCTTGCATCCTTCCGCGATGAGGCGGAACCCCACTTCGTACACTTCTTCGGGGCTCTTCGAGAGATCGCGCCAGACGCAGGTCGTTGCCGCGAGGTCCGGCATGGCGCGCCCGAACGCTTCGATGGTAAGCCACCCGTCGTAGCCGCTTTCGCGCAACGCGCGGAACGTCGCGTCCCACGGCACGTGGTCGCGCCCCGGCGTGCCGCGGTCGCTCGCGGAAACGTGAAAGTGCCGGAGCGATCCCGCATGTTCGCGGATGCAGCCGACAGGGTCTTTCTCTTCGATGTTACCGTGGAAGGTGTCGTACATGGCTTTGAAGTTCGGGTGATCGACGCGGCGCACGTGTTCGACCGCGTCGTGCAGCGTGTTCAGGAAATAGCATTCGAACCGGTTGAGCGGCTCGATGGCGAGCAGCACGCCGGCGTCCTGCGCGATGCCCGCGACCGTGCGATGGACTTCCGCGGCGCGGTCCTTCTCCACTTCCGTCGGGCCGCATCCGCTGAACACACCTAGCGGCTGGTAGTACGGCCCGCACAGGACCTCCGCGCCCATGGCCGCGCAGCATTCGACGGCCCAGCGCAGGTAGGCCACGGCGCCTTCGCGATCGGTGGCTACGGGCGAGATGGGATTGTGCGCTTGGTCCGGAATCACCGTAACCGCGGTGCATGCGAGGCCTCGCTCGCGCAACGCGCGTCCCACGCGTGCATAGTGCGCGGCATCGCCGTTGAACAGCGGGATCTCGATGCCGTCGTAGCCGGCGCCTTTCAGAACGTCGAACAGCGCGAAGTGCTCCTCGTCCACGAACGGCGTCCACAACAGCATGTTGAACCCGATCTTCATACGGCCTCCTTTCGCGCGGAACCCTCGCGGCTGCCTGCGGTATAATGTAGTTGGAACCGCGGAACGGTACAAGGGAATCGTTGAATTGCGCTTGACCACGCCGCGCGAAAGGTCCATGCTGTAGGTGTGTGGGCCGGGTGTCTTAGGTGTGGACATGACAACTGGGAGGATGACCGTTATGGCGTCAACAAAAGAGAAGGGCAAGAAAGCGTCCGGCAAGGCTTCGGGCACGCGGCTGCATATCGCCGATACGGTGCAATCGCTCGCGGACAGCTTGCGCAAGGAACTCACCAAGCGCACGGGCGGGTCGACCCGCAAGGCCAAGATCCGCGGTGCGGATCTGGCTGTCTCCGCGATCAAGATGCAGCGCTCGGCGGTCGACAAGGCGTTCAAGATCGTCACGCGCGTGCAGGAAAGCGCGGACAAAGCGGTCAAGGGTCAGATGGACGACGCGGACTGGCTTCCCGACGAGGGGAAGGACATCGTCAAGGAATGGAGCCGCACGCTGGCCGACGGACGCGCCGAGTTTCAGAAGACGGTCGACAAGAGCTACGACTTGTTGCGCGGGTACTTCGAGCGCGTCAAGCGCGAACAGCGCACCTCGGGCAAGAAGGCCGCCGCCCCCAAGAGCAAGGCGAAGAAGAAGAGCCGCGCGAAGCGTCCTGCCAAGGCCAAGCCCGCCGCCGAGACCGCGCCGCCGTCCGCGTAGTGTGACGGCTGCTTGTTTCGTTCGCCATTAGAGGCGCCTCTGCAAGAAGAAGTTCAGCCTGACGAACCAATCGCGTTTTGGAGTTGTGTCTAGCGGTCTGGGGGATTGCTTCGCTGCGCTCCTAAGAAACAAGCATTGAGCTTACTTTCGGAATCCACGAAACGGAGTGCCGACTCTTTGGAGTGCGGCGATTCTTCACCGCTTTGGCTTAGGCCCAGGGGACTGACTTGCAGCTCCAGCCAAAGCGGCGAAGAATCGCCGCACTCCAAAGAGCGCATTACGCACCTCCGGTGAAACCAAACGCGTGTTTCTTCTGAGGGCAGCCCGGCGAAGCCGGGTCGTTGGCTCGCAATGACACGGAATCTTGGGGAGATTGGTCCTCGCGACGACTCTCGCGTCGTGCAAACTCCGGGCGTCTGTGGTAGACTTCGCCTAGTGGCCTTTCAGAGGACGAGGACGGCCTATGGAACCAATCGTTGACCACTTCGAGGAGTACTATCGCTGGTATGCGCTTGCGGCAATATGCTTGCTGCCGCTGATCGTCATTTTCCGAAGACAAACGTTTCCCGCGATTCTGTACGCTGTCGAACTGGCCATCTACGCGGCGATCATGCACTGCCTCGTCCACGTGGTCGCGATCATCGCGGCATGGTTCAAGGACCAGTCGACGATGAAGCGGGCGCGTGACTTGCTCGACGCGGATTACAATCCGGGCTGGACGACGCCGCTACTGGAGTTCTGGAACCGTAAGGAGTACAACCCGGAGTGGCTGATATTCTTCGAGGTTGGGTTGTTGGCGCTGGTGTTCTTTCTGATGTGGCGTTACCGGCCGATGCAAAAGCGCAAGCCGAAAAAGAAGGCGCCCGCGAAGAAGACCGGCAAGGGTTACGATTATCGCAAAGCGAGATAGACAGGAGAACGTAAATGATTCCGCAATTCGTCCGTGGTTCCATTGCGCCCGTATTCACCGCGTTTCACGAGGATGGCCGGCTCGATGACGAAGGCCAGCGCTCGATTCTCCGGTACCTTGCCGACGCGGGCGGGGTCAGCGCGTTCTTCGTGCGTTGCGGCATGGGCCAGATGTTTACGTTCAGCTACAACGATGTGAAGCAGATCGCGAAGACCGCGTGCGAACTGCACGCGGGCAAGGTGCCGGTGCTGGTGGGGTGCGCGGGCGAGTGGGATCGGAACCGCGAGAAGCGGCCCGATCCGGAGGTCTACGTGCGGCAGGGCGTCGAGCTGAGCAAGTACGCGGAAAGCGTGGGAGCGGACGGCGTGGTCCATACGATCCCCGAAGCCATCGCGCCGAAGAACGGCGAGAGCATCGCGGATGTTATCGTGCGCTACTTCGAGACCATTTCCGCGGCGGTGAAGATCCCCGTGTTCATCTATCAGTCGCCGGGCACGGACGAGAACTATATCTTGTCGCCGGAGCTTGCGTGCACCGTCGCCGACATGGACAACATCATGGGCATGAAAGCCTCGACGAACGACGCGTACTACATTTTCGACATCACTTACGCGCTGCAAGGAAAAGATTTCGCGTTCATCAGCGGCGCGGAGACGGCGTTTCTTGCGGGCCTGGTATCCGGGTCGCGCGCCGTGATCGGCCAGGGCGCGACGGTCAACCCGCAGATCCTGAACGCGATCCAGACGCGGTACGAGAGCGGCGATCTCGAGGGGGCCTGCGAGGCGCAGTACACGACGAACATGCTGGTTCGGAAGTCGCGCAATGCGCAAGAGTTCTTCAAGCGCTACATCACGGAAAAGGGCTATCCGATCAAACCGTGCTCGCGTGCCGGGGACACCAAGTACTACAAGGCGCCGGAAGTCTTGTCGCAGGAAGACTACGAGGCCTTCAAACGGCTGCTCGAGTCTGAGCTCGCGCGTTACAAATAGCGTTCGCAGCACGCGCGCGCGGTGGCGGTAGAGCTTACGTGTCCGATTCGTAGTGCACCCAGGTCTTGGACAGGCGCAGTTGGATGAGCGTCAGGACCAAGACGATGGCGAACAGCACCCAGGCAAGCGCCGAGGCATACCCCATTTTCATGTAACGGAACGCGTTGTTGAATAGGAGGTAGGCGTAGAAGAGGGTCGAGTCGACGGGGCCGCCCTGAGTCATGATATAGGCCTGCGTAAAGATCTGGAACGTGCCGATCAGACCCATGACGAGATTGAACAGGATGTAGGGGCTGAGCATCGGCAAGGTGACGTTGACAAACTTGCGCATGCGGCCCGCGCCGTCGATCTCGGCCGCTTCGTAGAGGTGTTGCGGAATCCCTTTGAGTCCCGCGAGCCACACGATCATCCCACCGCCCGCGCCCCAAAGTCCCATCAGGATAAGCGCCGGTTTGGACCAGTGCTGGTTCTGAAGCCATGCCGGCCCGGCGATGCCCACCTTGCCGAGCAGCGCGTTGAGAATCCCCTCGTGTGGATTGAAGATCCATACCCAAAGGATCGAGGCCGCGACCGCGGGCATGATCGCGGGCAGATAGAAGAAGGTCCGGTAGACCGCCATCCCCTTGATCTCGTAGTTGAGCAACACCGCGATGCCCAGGCTTACGGCCATCCCGAGGGGAATGCCCAGTGCCATGAACACGGTGTTCGCGAGCGACTTGTAGAACAGCGGGTCGTCCGTGAACATGGCCTTGTAGTTCTCGATGCCGACGAACTTGGGCGCGGAGAGAATATCGTATTGGCAGAGGCTCATGAGCATTGAGAAGAAGAACGGCCCGCCGCCAAAGATAATGAACCCAAGAAACCACGGGGTTGCGAAGAAATATCCGGCATAGGACTCGCGCCGGAAGAAGCCGTGGGCGTGGCTCTTGCGCGCAAAGTGCACATACATGGCCGCTCCCGCCAGAAGCACAAGCGCCGCGTAACTCCACAGGACCGGCGTCCAGCTTAGCGTGGGGTAAGGCTTGGGATGGTAGATGCGGTCCAGTTCCTTCTGCACGATAGCCGCGTTCGTGTCCAGCGCGATCTGGGCGTTGCGCTCGATATTGGCCGTGTCGTAACGCTTGTAGATGCCGCCGTCCAAGGCCCGCACCTGCGCGGTCCACAACAGTTCCCCGACGGGCGTGATCGGGAGATGCTCGGAGAAGGCCATGCCTCCGAAGAAGACGCGCATCGCGTCTTTGAACTTGGTATCGATCGTGGGGTCGCTGTACAGGTAATGGTCCAGCGCCCACTCCGTGATGTCCTTGCGCGTGCTGAACCATGGGATAAAGATGTTGCCCCCGGCGCGCGCGGCCTGGCGCTGGGCGTCGGCGCGGATTTCGTAGGCGCGGCGCGACGCAAGTTGCTTGATGAACTCCCAACCTTCCTCCGGATGCCGCGCGCCGCGCGGGATGATCCACGACCATCCCGCCGACCAACCGAGGGACTTCTTGCCTTTGGGGGCCGGCGTCAGGACGACGCCAAACCGCAGGTCGCGGCGTTGATTGGCGATGGTGTTGAGGAATCCGTCGCCATCGATTCGCATGGCGATCTTTCCTGACAGGAACGGATCAAGATCGCCGCCTTGCAGCGAGGTCTGAAACGCGCTGACCTCTTCGGCTCCGCCCATGAGATCGTAGACCTCGGTCATGTAGACCAAGGCCTCGACGTTCTCGCGCGCGCCCAGCGTGCACGTCCGCCCGTCTTCGCTCAGAAACCGGCCGCCGTTGAGCCAGCTATACAGATAAAGCCACGAGTTGCCGAAGTTCGGAATGAATCCGACGCGTTGCAGCTTGCCGTGGTCGTCGCGTTCCGTCAGGACCTCGGCGCACCGCTTGAGTTGGTCCCAGTCGCGCGGCGGACCTGGGCGCGTGGGACCGTCCGGGTCTACGCAACCAATCGCGATCAGCTTGTCCGCATGCTTGTCGAAGATGTCCTTGTTGTAGTACATCGCCCGGTTGTCCGTGTCGGCCGGAATCGCGTACACCTCGCTCTCATACGTGACATCGGCCCAGCACGACGGAAAGAAATACTCGGGACGCAGCGTCAGGGGATCGTCGGGGCGTTCCTTGAGGTCGCGGTCGAGAAACGGTTGCAGCGACACGAACGCGCCGCGCGACGCCATTCCGCCGACGGCATAGCGATTGAACCAGACCACGTCGGGCGGATCGCCCCCGGCGATCGCCGTGAGCAGCCGTTGCGGGTCGTCGACATGGTTAAGCGTCGCCGTCTGGCCCATGATGACGCGAATAGCGGGCTTGCCGTCGTTGCCGTCGTGGCGCGACTCGAAATCCTGAATCACTTCGAGCGCAAGCGTGTCCCATTCGCCGCCCCAGTAATAGATCGTGACCGGCGCCGCCTGCGCACACCCCAGCGCAAGCACCGCCGCCGCGACGAGCCATCGGACACGTTCCACCACGATCTCCCATTTAGCACCGTGCATTTCAGACGGTTCTACAGTCCACGCGCCGTAGTGTACACAAGGGACGCCAGTGGGGAAAAACGCCCTATACGCGAGGCAGACATGGCGCGGCAGAGCCGCGGCCAAAGCGATGGAAGGAGACGAAAGTCTAAACGATTAATGATAAATGATAAACGGCAAAAGGATGAAGGATGAAGCGTGTACTCGTCCGCAATCCAATTCTGAGCTTACGGCTAGTGAACTTGCACACCGTCTCTTTGAAATGTCGTCGGCAAATGACAGGTAGAAGTGCGAAGGCGGACCGCAGTGTGTGCCGCGGCCCGCCTTGAACTGGATGTGCCGTTACTTCGTGCGCCTGCGCGACGCCTTGGCCACTCCCGCCGCGCCCAGCGCGACCGCAAGCGCCATCAGGCCTGCCGCACCGGCAACGGGAACTCCCGTGCTCCCATCTTCAACAACGATGTAGTTGGCGACCGTCGTCGTATCGTTGCCTGCCGACGTCGTCACTCTGAGCGTTACCGGATACGATCCAGCGGAGTCGTAGGTGTGTGACGGATTCGCCAGCGTGCTGGACTGGCCGTCGCCGAAATCCCACGCCCACGCTGTGATATTGGCGCTGCCCGGCACGGAGTGATCCGTAAACTGGACCGTGAGCGGGACCGGTCCGACGGTCGGCGCGCCTTCGAAGGCCGCTTCCGGCATCACCACCGCGCCCGTCGCGTTCACGTACAGACTCTTGTGTTCCGCGTCGGACCCATAGCCGGTCGTGATCGTCAATTCCACGTCGTAGAAACCTGGCGTGGCGTACGTGTGCAACGGGGCTTGCTCCGTGCTCACGGGCGTGCCGTCGCCGAAGTTCCAACTCCAGCTTGCGATCGCGCCGCTGCCTCCGGACGACTTGCTCGCGAACTGGATGCGCAGCGGCACGCTGCCCGTCAACGGGTTGGCCGTGAAATCCGCCATCGGCAACGTCGGCGCCGAGACGACAACGTATCCCGACTTGACTTCCGGATCCGTGCCCACGGCGGTCGTCACGTTGAGCGATACCGTGTACGTCCCCGGCGTCGTGTACACGTGCGATGGCGACGGCAAGGCGCTTGTGAACCCGTCGCCGAAGTTCCACGCCCACGCCGTGATGGGGGATGTTCCAGGGGTCGATTGATCGACGAACTGGACATTGTACGGCGTCAGGCCCGCGGTCGCGCTTGCAGCAAATGCCGCCGTCGGTCCCGTCGCCGCGCCGACGACCACATAGCCCGGCCTGCTCGTCGTGTGGCCGCCCGCCGCCGTGGTAACGGTCAGCGAAACCTCGAAAGCGCCCGAAGTCATGTACGTGTGCGTCGGCGCCTGGACATTGCTCACACCGCCGTCGCCGAAGGTCCACGACCATGTCGTAATCGGTTCGCTGCCCGCCATGGACACATCCGCGAACTGAACGGCGAGGGGCGCAGTACCGGCAAGCGGGCTGCCCGTGAAGTCCGCCGTCGGACCGCCCGGCGCGCCCACGCCGATGTAACTCGGTTTCGTAAGCGTGTTCGATCCTGCCGCCGTCGTGACGGTCAAGGTGACGTTGTAGGCGCCCGGAGTTGCGTAGGTGTGCATCGGAGAGGGATCCGTGCTCGTCCCGGTGTCGCCGAAATTCCACGACCACGCCGTGATGGGCGACGAGCCTTCCGCCGATTGGTCGACAAACTGCACGTCCAGCGGTGCGAAGCCCGATACCGGGTTCGCGGTGAAGGACGCAACCGGCCCGCCCGGATCGCTGACCGTGACATAGCCTGTCTTCGTTTCCGTGTCCGAGCCGACGCTGCTCGTTACCGTAAGCGACACGGCGAACGCGCCTGCCGCCGTGTACGTGTGGCTCGGACTCTTGGTCGTGCTTGTTCCGCCATCGCCGAAGTTCCACGCCCAGCTTTGAATGGGGGCGCTTCCGGGCACAGAAAGATCGCCGAACTGCACCGCAAGGTCTCGCGTTCCGGCAACAGGACCGGCGGCGAAATCCGCGGACGGCGGTACCGGGTCAGTGATGGTGATATAGTTGGTTTGCATGCGGAGGCTTCCGCCGATCTGGGTAGTGACGGATAGTTTCACCGTGTACGCGCCCGTCACCGTATAGGCATGCGCCGGGTTCTGGAGCGTGCTCGTGGCGCCGTCGCCGAAGTCCCAATTCCAGTTCGTGATCGGGTACGAGCCCGGGGACGACTGGTCTCCGAACTGCACCACCAGAGGCCGTCCGCCGCTCGTGGGAGTCGCCGTAAACGCCGCCACGGGACCGTTGCCCTGGCCATCCGTGCCGGACGCTCCCGGCACGACTACCGTGACGCCCGCGGGAATGGTCGTCGTCCAAGTTTGGCCCGCCGCCAACTCGCCCGCCGTGCCGCCCACGCCGTCGATCAACGCGTCCGGCACGGTGCCCACCTGGATCGAGACGCCCGTCGCCGGAGCGCCCGAGGTGTTCGTGTTGCGAATGACGAGTTGGTCGAACCCTTCGAATACGGACGTTCCGTAAGCATTCCGGAACACGCGATACTCGAGATTGTTGTCTGTGCTGAACGCGGGCGATTCGACGCCGCTGTTCCAGTAATTGGGCAGGCACCATCCATAGGTTGCCGGCCCGCCAACCAGATTCGGAAGCATCGGCGATTTCACGCCCGTATACGCGTTGCTGCCTTTGAGCAATTCGTCATGCGTCGTATAGCCCGCAACCAGACTGCTTGTCAGCGACACGGGGGCGTTCGTGTGTCCCGAGCCGAAGTTCATGTTCGAAATCATCGTGTAGGCGCCGTTCTGATCGGGCAGGAATCCAGGCATATTGTTTCCGCGCACCCGCGCCTGCGAAGCCAAGATCACCGAACCGTGCAGTTTGACCATGCCCGGCAATCCATTGCCACCCAAAGCGCCGCCACCGCCAGGCCCACCCGGCCCCGGCGTACCGCCGTTGCCGCCCGCGCCGCCCGCGCCACCGTTGCCACCATTGCCCGAAGACAGAGTTACGCCTGAGCCGCCGCTCGCGCCCGACAGGCCCGCCGAGCCGCTGGTTGGCGCCAGCGACTGGGCCGTACCCGAGCTTCCCGATGCGCCGCTGCCCGGCGCCGCGGCCGACACATCCAGCGTCGGAGTGCCGGCGAAACGAAGCAGTCCGCGAGACGCCAAAATGAACGAACCGCCGCCGGCTCCGCCTGAGGTCCCGGCCGCTCCAGCGCCGCCGACGCCCCCGGTGCCTCCGGTGCCGCCGGTGCCGCCGTTGGCGCCGCTGCCGCCACCCGCAGGAGAAATGGGCCACGTGGTGCCGCCCTGGTTCTGGCCGGCGCCGCCTGCCGTGCGCCCGCCGCCGCCGCCGCCACTGTTGCGATAGGCGCCTACGCCTAGAACGCCATCCCACCAAGCTCCCGCGCCACCGCCGCCGCCGCTGCCGCCGCTGCCGCCGCCGCCTCGCGGAGCCCCTCGCCAACCTCATCTAGGAAGGCCCCTCCC
>CAYOCT010000069.1:0-36080 GCA_964402555.1 uncultured Nitrospiraceae bacterium
GCGTTAGCACATGCTTGTCCAACTACTCAGTGCACAGATTCTTGCGAGGAACCACCTTAATACGGTGCTGGCAGTCCAAGTGTACCATACGGTGCGCGCCGAGTAAACTTTGCGACGGCGTGTTGCGAGTGTGCATGGATATCGCTTATAATAAAGGGAGTCGACACGAGTGCCCGGGTGGTGAAATTGGCATACACGCTAGGCTAAGGACCTAGTACTCGTAACAGGGTTTGCGGGTTCAAGTCCCGCCCCGGGCACCACTTCTTAATCCCTCGCCGAACGCGCCATGGGGTATTCCATCGGACATGCGATCAGACTGATCAGACTGATCGGACTGATCGGACTGATCGGACCGATCCGACCGATCCGACCGATCGGCGTGAGCGCAGGCACGTGGTCCCCTCCCTTGCTTTCTTGCCGTCCCGTGGTATACTGATTCAGTCGACTAGAAGGAGGGCGCAATGTCAGCGGCGCGCGTTCGATCTTTTGCCACGATAGCCCGAGAACCCGAGTGCCCTGAGCGTTCGTTTGGGCGCTGGGAAGCGGCTGTCTTGGCGCTTGCGTTTGCCTATTGGGCAACCATCGTCTTTCATCTATTGGACGGGACACCGTCATGGCTGCAGTATGTGTCCGGTATCCTCTTTGTCATCACGGCAACCTATACTGGAGCACACAGGGCTTCCAAGCGCGTCGTGACTAGCTTATACGACGAGGTAACCGTGGACGAAGACGAGGTGCGGTTCAAGACGAATTGGTGGGAACACGCCATCGCTCTCGACGACATATCCGGACTTCGATTCAGGCGAGACGATTCAGGTGGGATCAGGGCACTTGCCATAACGCAACGTGACGGGCGCAGGGTCTGGGTGAGCAAACTTTCGGATATGAACGGTCTATGGCAGGAACTGAACGAGCGGGTTGCTGAGGCGCAAGGTCAGAGGGCGCTGGAACGCATCTTGACGGCGCGAAGGCGGAGGGATCCGCTTGTGATTCTCGAAGGGCTGTCCGCCCTTGGCGTGCCTATCGCCATCGCTCTGATGATATTGATCGACTCATACCCGGTGTCCATGGCGTTACCCGTTGTGCATGCCGCGCTATTCCTGCTTGACGGAGCCAATTCGCTTCGTGGCAAACCGGTGCTCTTGTCCATATTCTGCAACGGGTTCGAGGTACGGATGAGCATCCTCAGAACGCTCAGCATCTTCGAACTGTTCCTTGGCGCCTTCAGCTTACGCGTGGCGCTCGGATTCTTTCCCTGACAGCACCTTGTCAGTCGGACCTGGGCTGACCGATTTCCACCAGCATGACATCGTCGAATTCGACGCTACCGGTGTGCGGCACGATGTCGAGTTGGACGCGCATCGTTTCCCACGCGGGCTGCGCAACGGCGTAGTCCGCCAGCGCTGTCCATTCGCTGGGACTTCCTTGCTTCGCCACGGTGCGCTCGAAGGGCACTCGTTCGTCGACGCTCAAGGCTTGCCAGGTCAGGCTTCCGTTGCCTTGTTCCGTCTTGATCCGGCCCGCGAGCAGGTATCCCGCGCCGGCATGCGCGGGCACGGGAACGCTTTGGAACCACGTGAGTTGGTCGATGCTGAGATACGCGTTTCCGATGTCGTCAGTCGCACGATGCGCCGCGGGCTTGTTACGCAGGCTGAACCATTCGCGCGCGGTATCGACCCAGCCTGGGAACTCGCCCGCGTTTTCCGGCGCGTGTTCGATACCGTCCCAATGCAGGAGGTTCTCCGCCCATGCGAGTTGAAGGACGATGTTGCCCCGGCGCAGTGTCATCGGTTCGCCGTCGTGCACTACCAGCGGTTCGGAAGTCGCGGGGGCTTGAGCGTCTTCCCATGCAACCAGCAGAGGAAAGCGTCCGCCACTCTTGAAATAGGTGTCATCCTGTTTGAAAGCGACCGGCGTCCAACGTTGCGACGCGTCGCGTGCGACAGGCGGCTGGATGCGCGGGAGCGCGGCTATCTCGCCGTCGATCCGCGCGAGCATGGTTTCGGGCGTTACGCCGAGCGCGCTACGTTCGGCCTCGGAAAGCTGCGCGATGCATGCCCACGCCTTGGCCAGTGCGAAGGGCGCGTGGGGGCTGCCGGACGGTACGCGAAACCACGCTTCGACCGCTTGCGCGTGCCGGCCCAACTGCTCGAGGGCTTCGCCGAGGAGGAACAGTGCCTGGCCCTCTGGCCCGGACTGTTGCAGGCAAGTCTCGCTTTCTTCGAAACGCCCTGCGGCGAACGCTACGCGGCCTTCCAGATAACTCGCGTACGCGCTGTTGAGCAGGCGCTTCGCAACGCGGCTTGCCAGCGGCCAGTCCTCTTTCCCTTCACACACGCGTCCGAGACGTTCGAGCGGTTCAGCGTCAAGCGCATCGAGTTCGGTGTCCGTGGGTTCGCCGAACTCCAAGGCGCGCGCCCAGAGTCCTTGCCTCGCGTACGCGCAATACAACGGCTCGCGGAACTCCGCGTACTCGTCGCTACGAAGGTCCGCGTAGCCTCGCGCGCGATCGAACTCGAGGACGGCGTCGCGCGAATCGGCCTCGCGCAGCCATAGCTCGCCCATCGTCAGGCGCGCGGGCGCAAAGAAATACGGTTTCCGCGTGTCCGGATACGGAGGCGTCATACCTCGATCGAGACGGACCGCCTTATCGAGACACTCCATGGCGGTCATGGTCTCGCCGAATTCGAGCACCAACCTCGCGCAGGTCGTGAAGGCCATCGGGTCGCGGCGGTTGAGCACGGTGGCGTTGCGCGCGATGCTCAGCGCCTTTCCGAAATCGCCCTGCGCCTTCGCGTCGGCGATGTTGTTCCGATACGAGGACGTCGTGGCGTCGTAGGTCTCAATCCGCAGGCACGCGTACACGAACACGAGGAACAGCGCCCCTACTCCCGCGACAACGGCAAGCGGCACGCCGTACTTGCGCTCGGGCGCGGCGGTGCGTTGCGCTGTTACGAAGGACAGGCCGAGCAGCAACCAGAACGACATCGCGATCACGGGGTGGTGAAAGAAGTTCTCCACGGCGTTCTGAAACAGACAGCCTACGAGTCCCGCGGAAATACCCGCGAACAGGGCGAAGTCGGGATTGCCTCGCGGCGGCGCGCGGCGTGCGCTCCAAAGACGTTCGAACCACGCGACGAGGATCGCGAGAAACGCGAGCAGCCCCACGAGGCCGGTCTTGACGAGCAACTGGAGATAGAGGCTGTGCACGGTCGCGTCGGCCACGCCCGGTTTGCGTTCCACGGGCACGAAGTGACGGTTGCGGACGATCGTGTTTACGTCGTAATAGCAGCCCCAGCCAAGGCCGAACAGCGGATGCGTCCGGAAGATCTCGGTGGCGGCGGTGTAGAAACGCGCGCGTCCCATCAGCGATTCGTCGGCGTCCGGGTCGCTCAGCGTCACGATGCGGCGGGCGATCGACGGCCCCATAATCGCCGCGAAGACCAGCGTTACGGCAGCGGCAACGGCGAGCGTCTTCCACGAGAGGCGGAACGCCAGGGCGATAAGCGCCAGCGCGACGGCCATGCTCAGCCACGCCCCGCGCGACTTCGAGTATACGGCGGCGAACAGGCACAGCAGGACGCACGCGAGCATCAGCGCCTGCATGGGGCGGCGTCTTGACGCCACGCCGATCCCGCATGCCGTCGCGACCGCGAGCACCATCAGCGCGCCGAAGGTGTTGACGTGATAGAACGAACCGATGCGAAGCTGGTCCTCCGCGGCGAGTCCGCCCGTAGCGAGATAATGCTGGACGATCGCGTGCGCCGCGCCGAACGACGCACCCAACACGAAACACAGCGCGATGCGCGCGGCCTGTTTGCGCTCCGTCACGCGTTGCGTAACGAGCCAGAAGAGCGCGACGAACTCGAAGAACTGGCGGAAGTCTTGCAGAACGCGGCCCGCGCCATTGTGGTAAATCGCGCCGGTGGCGATACCGGCGGCCGCAGCAGCCGCGAACCCTGCCACCGCGAATACGGGCATCGCGCGCGCGAATCGTTCGCGCCTGATTAGAAAGACGATGCCTTCTTTCAAGGCCAGCGCGAGGATGAGCACCTCGGGAATGTTCAACGTGACGTTGAAGACTTCGCGCCGGACGCCGCTCAGCGGCACAATGCACAGCGCGATAAGACATAGCGCCCACTGGGCCGCGTTGCCGCGAGGAGGTGTGGATTCGACTTGAGCGGTCATGGCGCGACGAACTCGGCGATGCGCGCGGGGCCGGCCGTGTCGGGCGGAACATGCGGCGTGTTGCCCGCGAGCGCATTGGCGTGAAGGCGGTCGAGCGCGGCCACGACCTCGCCGCCCGTGCTCGATCCGGCGATCGCCTCGCCCGCGCGATACCGTTCGATCTCGAGCGCCGTGTCGGCGTCCTCCGGGCCGATGAAGAGAACGGGGGCATCGGTCCGCAACACGCCGTACAACTTGCTCGGCACGACGAGTCCCTTCGAGCCTTCATTCATGGTAATGAGATGCACGTCCGCGGACCATAACAAATCGGAGGTCCATTCGACGGGCTGGTAGTCCAGGACCGTGACGCAATGGAGATCGCGCGCGGCCTCGACGAGCGGCGCTTTCTTTGCGCCGCGGATCACGAACACAAGTGCCCAGTCCTCGCGCCCCGCATCCGTCAACGCGCGCGCCGCCTCGACTAACGGCGCGAATGTATGGCCTTCGCCGAGATTGCCCGCGTACAACGCCACCTTCTTCGTTTTCAGCTTGTACTTCTCGATGAAGCGGTTCGCGTTTCGGTCGACGCGGACGATCGGGCGCAGGTCCCACGGCGGGACGAGGATCGCGCGCCCGTCTTCCCACGAGCCGTAGCGCCGCATGCGTTCCACCTGGCACGGCCCTAGCAAGACCACGCCGCCCACGCGCCGGATCACCGCGGCATTGATGCGCCGCAGGATGCGGTTCAGCAGACTCGATTCGGCGAGGCGTCCGCTGCCGACGAGGATCTCGGGATAGAGGTCCATCGTCCACCAATACACGTTCGCGAGACGCCGCGGCCACGGACGCAGCAGGATCGTAATCGCCGCGAGGAACGGCGGGTCGGTCAACAGGAGGCAACGGTCCCATCGCATGAAGGGAATGCGCGCCCACGCCTGAACGAGAAATAGGACCCAACTGACCAGGCGGTGTTTTTCGCCAAAGGTCAGCGTGTAGACGACCTTCGCGGCGCCCGGCGCGGCGGCTTCATCCGCGGTCTCGGTATACGAACTCCGCGCCGTCAGGACCGTCACCTCGTGGCCCCGATCGTGAAGCGCCGACGCGGCATCGGCGAGCATGCGGCCCGTGGGGACGTGGTCGCTGCCGTAATGCCGATTCACGATCAGGATGCGCATCGCATGATTTCCACTAGTGGCGCGTTACACCAGGGACTCGAGCCCCTTCTTGGTTTCCCGCGCGATATCCTCCCAGGTTCGTCCGAAGGTTTCGGACAACCGGGCGCGGCCTTTCGCAATCAAGTCCTTCCGCAATTCCGGGTCCCGCTTCAATCGCAGAATCGCGTCTTTGATACTCTCGATGTTCCAAGGGTCGAAATAGATCGCGGCATCGCCGCAGACCTCGCGCGCGAAATCGAGATCGCTTGTGAGAATCGGAACGCCGAAATGCATCGATTCGAGATACGTCCCGCTGAACGATTCGAGGCGCGTCGGCATCACGAGGCCATCGCACGCGCTGTAGTACTCCGCGAGCTGATCTTGGTTGAGCGGACCCACGTTGACGACGCGGTCTTCGAGATGGCGTTCGCGGATCGAATCGAGCAAGCGCGCCGCGTTTACGTGCTGTTCCTCCGCGATGGTAAGCACAATGGCAACATCGGACAGTTCGTCGCGATACCGGTCCATCATGTCGGCCAGCGTTTCCATACCCTTGTGCGGATAGTACCGCGCGAGGTAAATCAGCTTGAAGGCATTGCGCGCGCCTTCAAGCGGCGCGGGCAGCGCGCCCTCCGCGCGCTTGGCCGAGGAAAACGCCGACACGACTTTCGACGACACGATGGATCGTCCCTGATAACCGTAGCGTGTGCGGAGCCGTTCCTGCATCGTGGCCGTCTGGCAAAACACGAGTCCGGTCCGCGGGAGCTGGCGGCGGAAATGGCGCTTGAGGAAGAACACTTTCAGCCGGTCCACCAACGACAACCGCCCCGTATTCTCGACGTCGTAGAAGAGGTACGGATTCTGGATCGAGACGGCCTGCGGACACGGCGGTTCGATCAGTCCGAGATTGCCCATGCCCCAGACGACGTCTGGCGCGAATTCGCGGCACAGCCGTTTGAGTGTGAACGCGTCAAAATACCAGCGGCCGAGATGGCTCAGACGCCGCAGGAAATACCGGACTTTGTGGCCGCGCGCTTCCAGATTCAGGGCGCGGTAATCCGGCAGGTCGGGGACGATGAAGAAGTAGGCGTGCTCGGCGTCGATGCGCGTGAGGGCGTCGAGCAGGTTCATGCACGTGACCCGGCCTCCGCCGACGCGGAGCGCATGGGCCAGCACGAGTATCTTCATGGTCAATCGCCTCGCGGCCGCCGGGGGATCATGCCGGCCGGGCCGCCTTCCGTTCCACGCCGTAGTACGCGCAATACCAGTCCAGGAACCGCTCGATGCCGATCTCGATCGGCGTGTCCGGCCGGAAGCCCACGTCGCGCGTGAGCGCCTCGACATCCGCGCACGTTTCCTCGACGTCCCCCGGCTGCATCGGCAGCATGTTCTTGACCGCCTTCACGCCGAGGCCCTTTTCGAGCAACTCGATGAAGTAGTTCAATTCGACCGACCGGTGGTTCCCGATGTTGTAGATCCGATACGGCGCGTGGCTCGTCTCGGGCGCGGGATTCTCCGGCGCGAAATTCGGGTCGGGCTGCGCGACCGTATCGAGCGTCCGGATCACGCCCGTGACGATATCGTCAATGTACGTGAAGTCCCGCCGCATTTTGCCGTGGTTGTACACGGCGATGGGACGTCCCTCGACCATCGCCCTCGTGAAGAGGAAGATCGCCATGTCGGGCCGGCCCCACGGCCCGTAGACCGTGAAGAAGCGAAGGCCGGTTGTCGGGATACCGTAGAGATGGCTGTACGTGTGCGCCATCAACTCATTGCATTTCTTCGTCGCGGCGTAGAGGCTGACCGGGTGATCCACGCTCTGCGCCACGGAGAACGGCAGGTTCTTGTTGCTGCCATAGACCGAACTCGACGACGCATAGACCAGGTGTTCGACCGGATGATGGCGGCATCCTTCGAGGATGTTCATAAACCCCACGAGATTCGAGTCGACATACGTGTGAGGATGGTCGATCGAGTAGCGTACGCCGGCCTGCGCCGCGAGATGGACCACGCGCTCCGGCTTCTCCGACGCGAACAACGCCGCGGTCTTCTCGCGGTCCGCGAGATCGATCTTGTGAAATGTGAACTTCGGGTGATCGGCCAGGCCGGCGAGGCGCGCTTCTTTCAACGAGACCTCGTAGTAGTCGTTCATGTTGTCGACGCCCACGACCGTATCGCCCCGATCGAGCAGCCATTTGCTGACATGATATCCAATGAACCCGGCCGCTCCGGTAACCATCACATGCATAAACGCGTCTCCCTCGTGTACGTGCCCGTATTGTATCCGATGCCGCTCCGCGAATCGCACCGGCGCATTCGCGTGCTTACGAATGCCTGCGCACGGCCTCGTACGCTTCCAGGTATCTTGCCGCGCAGGCCCGCATCGAGTACTTGTCCCTGTACGGTCCCGCCATCTCGCGCGCATGCCGTGAAAGGTTCGCGATGTCGGCGCGCGCGGCCCGCATCGCCTCGGCGAACCGCGCGACATCGTCGACGGGGTTGAGCCGCCACGCGTCGTCGAGACACAACGAACGTATTTCCGGGATGTCGCTCGCTACGACCGGCAATCCGCACGATGCCGCCTCAATCAAGACAAGCGGCAGTCCCTCGAAACGCGACGGAAAACAGAACAAATCCGCCGCAGTGAGCGCGGGCCACGGCTCGGGCTGCTCGCCGAGAAACCGCGTTTGCGCGGCGATGCCGAGATCCGAGGCCATGCGTTCGGCGTCCGGGCGCAACTGACCGTCGCCCACAAGGACGAGCGCCGCCAACGGGTCGCCGCGGAACGCCTCGGCGAACGCCTTGATCAACACGTCCTGGGCCTTGGGTTCGTCGGCAAAACTGCTGCCCACCGTGCTGCCTACCATCCGTCCGATGTGCGCCACCATGAACGCCCCCTCGGGAATGCCCAGGGCCTCGCGCGCGCGGCGCTTCGTTTCGGCGTTCGGGATCGCGTCGAGCGTCCGGACGCCGTTCGGAATCGTGACGAGACGCGGTCTCACGCGTTCGCCGGCGAATTCGACGTATGCGCGCGCGACCGGTTCCGAACACGCGACGGTCAGGTGGAAGAACCTGCTCAGCGTTTTGACAACGATCGGGGATCGATAGCCGCAAATGTCGGTACTGTGGAGCGTCCGTGCGAAGGCAGTCGCTCCGGGCAGGGAGAGCATCCTAGACCAGGCGCACGCCACGTCGCACGAATACAGATGCGCGTGCACAATGTCCGGTTTCCACGTCCGGATCAATCGAGCCAGCCGCAGCAGGTTGGCCGCCGAGGCGGGAGGGCGTGGTTCGGTGCCGTCTACCACGATGCCGGCCGCCTCGAGTTGCGACAGCAATACCTGTCCGCGCTCGCGCCGCGCGCCGGCCAGCGGAACGACCCGCACGTCGGCGCCCAGCGCGGCCATATTCACGCTGAGGTAGGTGACAAAGCCTTCCGCTCCTCCGGCGGACAGCGACGTCAGCACATGCGCCACTTTCATAAGCGCGACGCCTCGCGAGAGGAAAGCCTCGATCCGATCACGAGCGCGCTCCTTCCGTGGCGGCGGCGGGTTTCTCATCAACGCCAGGCGATGGCGAAGCGAGCACCATTCGGGCCAGCGCCTTCAACAAGTAATAGGCGCACAGGGGCCATATCACGCCTCGCGCCAGGGTTGTCGCAAACCCGAAGCGCGCGCCCATCACCAGGTTCGATGTCAATATGGCGTAGAGGACAAGGTCTTCGACGGCCACCGAGCGGCTGCGAATACGCCGGTACGAGAACGCGCCCAAAGCGCCGACGAGAAACATGGTGGCCATCACCCCGGGAAGGCCGAAGTCGAGATAGGATTCGACAATGACGGTCGTGCCCATGCCCGTGCGCACCGCGCTGTTGCCGAAATAGAGCCAAGTCATATACTCGGAACTGGTCGAATAGCGTTCTTCGCGGCTCAAGAACGGGAACACCGTCGTGTAGAACGGGACCACCCCCAGCAATCCGCGAAACGTGAAGTAGCCATTGAAATACGGCGTTTCCTTGGGAACAACCTCGACCGACATAACCAGAGTTGGAAAGACCGTCTCGCTGTAGTGCTTCATCCCTCCGAGGAACCACCAGCGGCTTTCTTGTTCGTGGTGGGCTTCGACTCCCTTCTTGACGAACGAACTCAAGGACCGTTCTTCCGACGTCCTCGCTTCCCCGACAAACAATAGCACGGCGGATGCCATCACCAGCGCCAGCACAAGCTGCCACCAACGAACGTTGTACCGGATTACCCCTACGAGCACGAGGGCGATCGCGCCGACTGTGGCGACCGGAGAGCGCTGGCCCAGTACGATGTAGAAGAGCAGGACGCCCGCGTAGTACACGCCATAGAGGGCCCAGGTCACGTTGAGCCTGGCCATGAATCCGCACAGCAGCCACGTGGCAAAACCCACCGTGAAGAACGGGAAGAACACGAGTTTTGCAAGGCGCGCGGGATAGCTGACGACCGCGGTGCTATACGGGGAACTGAAGAAGTCGGCGCCCGCGGTCGCCACCATCGCTGCAAGCGCGACGAACGAGACGAGCACCGACGCAAGCTGGACGAGGCGGAGTATCCGCATTTGAGCCGGTACGGAAAACGCGGCGCCGTCCGGCGGAAGAACGAATCCGCCTTTGCCGGTGGGTGCTTTCTTCCAGGGCACGTACCATAGCCCACGATTGTTGGGCGGAATATGGCGTTCGCGCATTCCCGCGAACAACAGGAACGCCAGCGTAAACGATAGCCCGCCGCATGCGGCGAGTAATGCCACGCGCGGAAGATTCGGGTAGAGGTAGTATCCGTGGCGCGCGAAGGAACTGATCTCGGGCATGCCGCCCTCGACCAGCCACAGGACCGCGATGCCAAAATGCATGATCCAGAAGACGGCATAGTACAGGACCTCGAACGAGATCCAATTCCGATCTTGGAGGCATCGGACTTTATTGAAGGCAAGCGACACAGCGCCAATGAGTGAGAACAGGATGCTGGCGGCAATTACGAGCCGGGGGTTTAATACGAGGTCCTGATGCGTATAGCACAGGCACGCAAAGACTGCCGACGAGAACACAAGGTAGACGTTTACGGCGTTGCCGCGGCCGAGTCCTGTCCCGGCCTTCGAGGCCGGGCTGTCTTGCGTACCCTCCACGTCAGCCTCCGGCCTCGTAGTCGTAGCTGGTAATCTTGCCCAGAATGCGTTGAAGCTCTTCTTTCGGAAGCTCCTTCCGCGAGACCCATTCCGCGCGTTTGCGCGCCACGAGCAGCCAGGAATCTTTCCAGCCCGGGAAGAACTTAGTCACGAAAAGGTAGGCCGGACGATACGCCTTGGGCATGACGCGCAGCATGTGGTCGCACGTCCGCAGTTCCAGGACATCCAGATTCAGATACTCCGCGAGTTTCCGCAGGTCGTCCTTGACGTACTCGCGGATGTGCCCGCGCCACGGGTCAGGATGCCAATAGTAGGTATCGAATCGAGGCAGGTTCGTTCTTCCGAAGAGCACGTTGATCCGTTTGCGGATATTGACGGCGCTCGGGACCGTGATGAAGAGCAGTCCGTCCGGCTTGGCGAGGCTGAGTAGATCGTTGAGCAGGCTGCGCGGAGAGTCGTGCACGTGTTCAAGCACGTCGTGCAGCATGACCATATCGAAGGACTCCGGATCGAAGGGAAACGGGCCATCGGCGGCGCGCCTCAGATCGATGCCGCATTGCGCCACGAACGCCATAATTTTCTCGCGATTGCCCGGGATCTGGTGCCACACGTCGTTCAAATCGTCGTACGCCGAACACTCGAACCCGAGATACCGCAATACGGCAGTCTTATCGCACGGCCCCGAGCCGAAATCCAGGATACGCGCGCCCGGTTTCAGATGCCGGAGCGCGGTACGCGCGATCTCCGTATACGACTTCTTTTCCGGTGAAACGTATCCGGGAAACGGAAACTCCCGCATCACCTGTTGAAGCGCATCGCTTATTCGTTTGTCATCCATGGGATGTTCCTCGGTTAAAGCCGTCCACTTACGGGCGGCGATTATGTAGCTTTTCGCGCGAACCCAAACAGGAGCGGCTGAACGCTTTGCGGCGCCACCTTGGCATGGACGGTTCCCATCCAATACGCGGCGCGGCTGAACGAGAGATAGGCTGGCTCGGCTTCCCAGCCGTACACGCATCCCTCGAATCCGTGTCGCTCGAGTGCGCGCTGCAACGCGCCGCGCGTGTTACAGCGATAGAGCGTCGGAAACGAATCCTTCTCCGCGTCCTGGACTCGGCCCAACACCTTGCCATGCAGGCGGTTCGGCACGAGCCGCGACGCCAATCCAAAGTAACTGCGCCGGTTGGGCGTCCGAATGCACACAACGCCGCCCGGCTTCAGCACGCGCCTGCATTCTTCCAGGAAGGCGTCCGGGTCGGGCACATGTTCGACCACGGAATCGGTTACAATGAGATCGGCGCATCCGTCGTCGAGCGGCCAGCGCGTGCCCTCGATCAGCCGAAACTCGTCAATGCAAGGGTTATCTCTGCCCGCATCTCCGACATCGATGCCTATCACCCTGGCCACTTTGCCGCGCAGGATGCGCAGGTTCCTTCGATAGTCGTTGCTATCCCGCGCGTATTCTCCGCGTCCGCAGCCGGCGTCGACGATCGTATAGCCAGGCTGCAGCAACGCGTTGACACGCGTGAAGAAGGCGATCGTGCCGTCGATCCGGGTGAATCCGCCGAAGCGCGATTCGGGATAAAAGCGCTCTACGTACGAACTAGTCATTGCGCCGTTCCCTTGCCGTGCGGCCAGAATACACGCGCCGATCCACGCATGCAAGCGGTCCGGTATGGATCGAAGGCCCCGTTATGCACGGACGGCCTTCCGCCATACCAGGACGAGCGTCTCTTTGAATTGAAGCCTCTCCGCCGGGGTAGCCACGAGCGCGTAGATTACGGTCGCAAGCGCCCCTTCGGCCGCGGCGGCGATGCCCATGCGCCCTGGAATGGAATCGATGTGGATCAGAAATACCGCGCCGAAGGCCAGCAAGCCGATCGCCGCGCCCGCGGCAAGCGGTTGTAGATATCCGCGTCTGAGAAGTTCCCGCACGGGAATGCGGACCACGTGCGACCCGGCGCGCAGTTGCAGTATCCCGCACACGACGTGTCCGAGCGCGAGACCGGCGGCCGTGGCCAGATAGGGATCCCGGGAGAACGCGTAGATCGCAAGCATTGAAGCGATCGGAACGAATGCCAACCCGATGGCGTAGATGAGGAACACGCTCCAGACTTTGCCCAAGCCTTTGAGCATGTGATGCGCCGTCGACGTGCTGAGCATGAAGGACACGCTGGCCAGAAGCGTCATGGCGTACGGCGCGAGGAAGATATAGTCCGGGCCTACCCAGAGACCCAGCACTATCTTCATGAGCAGTCCGGCGGTGAGAAGGCCCGCCATGACAATGATCGTCGTGTAGCGCGTGCCGCGCGCCAGGAGTTCGCGCAGCAGGGCCTGGTTCCCCGAGGCTTCGTAGGCGCTGGTCGCGGGCATCACCGTAATGGTGACCGCCTCGACGATCTGGGTCAGTAGCACGACGGGCATCAGGATAATGGCCAGATGGGCGACAAACGCGGGCGAGACCATGGTCCCCATCATCCATCGGACGCCCGCGGAATTGATGACCAGGCAAAACGCGAGCAGGATGACGCCGAGACCGAACGAGGTGATCAGGCGGAAGCTCTGCCACGAAAACAATCGGGGCCGATTCCTTAGACCAGGGACCAAGCGATAGGCTACCGGCACTTGGGAAAGCCGCGAGAGAAACAGCATAACGGCCATGATGACGATCGGCGCTTCGACGGACGGCGTCACCAAGCGAAACCATGCAAAGACCGCGAGCAGACCCGCGTATTTCGACACGGTATCGGCCATGGCGCCCACGTAGTAGCGCTGCCGCGACTGGATGACGGCGACGAAGGGCGTGAGCGGTATGGTAAACAGGATTGTCAGGCCAACGACGACGAGCGCTGAAGCCACCTTGCCGGTAGGGTCTGTGTAGAATGCCGCGCCCAGGCAACTGCACGCGCAGGCCGCGATCCCGAGAAGGGTCGAATAGACAAAGCTGGAACTAACCACTCTGTTGACGGCTTCGGTATCGTGGGTGGCAAGAAAGGCCGCGCTATACTTGACGACGCCCGATTGCAGGGAGTTCTGGACAAGATCGACCGACGCCATCAGCGACCAGATCAAGGCATACACGCCGTAGCCTTCGTCGCCTATCGTCCGGATGAGGTACGGCACAAGAACGACTTGAGGAACGAGCAGCAGCACGCGCGCCGTCCACATGACTGCGGCATTGGATAGGACTAGTTGGGATTGCCGCATCGTTCCCTCGGATTCACCCCGGCAGGCCCCTTCTTGCTATCGGCATCGCGGCATTCCAGGCCGGCCTACTGCGAAACATCGGCCTGCCATCCGATATCGATCTTGTTACCGGGGTTCCCGGTCCACTTGCCCTGCGCATCGCGCGTTTGCAGGAGGACGCTCAGGTTGTACGGGATGATCTTCGTGTCCACCCTGAGTTGGGCCACGTGGTATTCGCCGGGTTTCCATCGCGACGACGGGTCGGTGTACAGCGGGATCGCCCAGCTCACGTAGGAGGCCTCCGGGGTGGCCGGTTTGATGTATTGGCGGAAACTCGGATCGACTTTGCCCGTGACTGACAGGTGGTAATCTGTTTTCAGATCGGCCGTCGCTTGAAGCAGGAACGAAAAGGTGTACTCGTTCTTGCCCGTGGCTTTCGTGATAATGTCGAGGTAGTCCAGCCCGTCGGTCATCGTCTGCGGTTTCAGACCCTCGGTGAGCGCCTTCCATTTGGCGTCGAGGGCTTGCGCGATGCCGGCCGTGATTGCAGGGCCGGCCGGGGCGAGCGCGTGCAGCGAGGCGAAGTCGGGACAACTTTCGATCCGCGCGATGAACGCCTTTTCGTCCCGCGTAGCCCACTGCCAGCCCAGGTTGGCCTGCCCCAGCGTCTTCAGGAATTCGAGTTGATCGCCGCGCGTCACGAGGTCCAGCCGAAGGCTGTAGGGGATCAGTTCCGTCTCGACTTTGAGCTGCACCATCCGATACTCGCCCGGCTTCCATTGCGACGAGGGCTCGTCTTTCAGGTAGCAGTTCCACTGGACGAACAGATTCTCGCGCTGCTTTTCGTCCAGGTAGTGCGCGTTGTACGGACACACCGTCCCGTAGACATTGAAATGATAGTTCGGCGCAAGCGCTTCGGTCACGTGAAAGAGGAACGAGAAGGTGTATTCCTTATCGCCGGTGGCTTTGGTGTCGACCGCAAGCGCGTCGATGCCGCTCGCCAGGTTCTGGGGTTTCATCCCTTCCGTCAGGGCCTGCCACTTACGCGCGAATTCTTCGTCGGCCTGGGCGGTTTGGTCGTTGCTCTTCCAATACTGCTGCTGCTGCTGGTAGAACGTGACGAAATCGGTCCCGGGATTCGGCGCTGGTTTGGCGTCCTCCGCCGACGCGACGCAACTCAGCGCGCAGAATGCCACTCCAAGCCATACCTGTGCCGCCCATCTGCCAGCGCCCGGGCGGTTTGCAGCAATGTTCATGGTACTCGTCCTTACAGTTCGGGCGTCACGAGCCTTGCTCGCCGCGTCCGGCGTCCGTTGGGTTTACTCAAGGAGACGGCCCCGGCGCGATGGCGGCACGGCCTCGCTCAGTTCCTTAAACAAGAGGAAGCCGGCCATCAGAATCATGCCGACCAATCCGGCGCTCAACGCCACCTGCAACTTGCCGGGGCCTACCGGACGATAGGGCGCGACGGCATTGCCCGCGATGACGATGTCGCTCGACATGGTGCGCTCCGCCATCCGCGCCTTTTCGAATTGCGCGCGCACGGTTTCGTAGCTGACGCCCAGACTGTCCGATTCCCGTTCGAGCGCATCGCGTTCGGCAGACTTGTCGGCGTAGACTTCCGACAAGGCTTGAATCTCGCTTCTAAGCCCGTCGATCTTGGCCGTCAGCGTGTCGCGCTCCGACTTCAATCCCTCGACTTTGGCCTTTTCCTTTACTTCGGCTTTGCGGATAGTGAGGTAACTCTTGTTGGGTTCTTCGGTACGCAGACCCTTGTCCGGTTGCATCTTTGCCCCGGCGCCCTGAATCTCGGCGTTCCAGTAGGCGTCGTCCGATGGAGCGCGGAAGTACACCTCTTTCTGGGGTTCTTTGGCGAGCTCTTCCTCGATGGTCTTCAGCTTCGATTCCTTCGACGCCAGATCGACCTCCGCTTGCTTCAGATCGCGATCGAACCTCGTGAGCTGTTTCCCTTTGGCCTTCATCTCCGCTTTCATGAGCTTGAGATTCCACTGCTTCTTGTGGTCCGCCAGTGCGCGGTCCGCTTGCTCCAGATTCGTCTTGGTGTCCGTGTGGAGCGTATCGAGCAGGCCGAATGTGTCCTCGATCCGCTTGGAAGTGGCCGAGTCCACAGTGTCCTTAAACGTCTCCGCCCATGTCTGGGCAACCTTGGCGGCCTTCTCCGGCGTCTCCGCCTTGGCATTGAACATCATCACCTGGCCATACGGATTGGGCGTCTGCAACGCGCGGCTTCCCACTTGAACCAGGCCCACCTCGAGCGAGTCGCGCAGGCTGCGGATACTCGTGTCTTTCAGAGGCACCGTCCGGATCACCTTGTCCAACACCGGCGAAGACAACGCGAGTTCTTTATAGACCTCAATGGGGAACGTCTTTGACATCATGTCCGAGATGCTGTCGGGCTGGACCTCGGGTTCGTGCGAAATCGCCGTCTTGCCTGTTTCCTTAAACGCTGGAGGCATGACCATTACCGTGGCCGACGAGTTATAGGTGTCGGGCATCGTCATGAACAACGGAATCGCGATCACGGCGCACACGATTCCGCCTACGATCATCTTGAGCAGCTTCGCGCGCAACCATGCGAGAAGCACCGGCAAGGTCAACGTATCGCTCAAAGGCAATGCCACGTGGTCCACTCCCAATAGCGCGCGAGGCGCGCAACGCTGATACCGGCCCAGTGTATCGCCGCCCAGCCAAGGTGTCAAACTGCGCGTTGAAGCGATTGCCGCGGCGCGCAGGCTGTGGCATGATACGGCCTTGGGACTCGTTTCCCGCTATTGCACGCGCCCCGCTTCACAGACTATGAAGACTATTGTCATTCGAGACACGTTCGGGTTGCGACGCACGTACTTCGCGCTCGTTGCCGTTTCCATGGCGTGCGCGGGATGCGCGGGTGTTGGAGATCGCATAGTGGAGTCGAAGGTATCCGGCCATACGGTGGCGCTCCGCGCCGGCGTGTTGAAGGGAATCGTTGCGGATAACGTCGCGAATGCCAAAGGCCAGGGGGCCGGGTTCCATCCTTTGTATTACACCGCCTATCCCAAGGCCCCGATCTTCCGGCCCGAGTTGGTGGGCCTCAATTTCGAGCACATCTTCAACGGTGTTGCCGCGGACAAAGACCGCTGCATGTTCACGCCGCGTAAAGACCCCTGCATCCTCGCGCGCCACGCGTCGCGCAGAGCGTCATTGCGCTGGGATGCGGACAGCACGGCGTGGCGCATGGACGCGACGTTGACCTACACGCTCGCCGAGCCCAACGCCATCGATATCGTGTTCGAGACCACGCCCCGCGCGCCGATGTTTCCGCTCGGCTATTGCGCGATGATGTGGGCGAGCTACATGAATCGCACTCGCGAGCGCCGCATCCATTTCGTCGGTCCGGACGGATGGACCACGTTCGGTGATGACCTCGACAAAGGTTTTGAGACCGGCACGGTCGCGTGCGCGGGCGTGCCCGATCTGCCTTACGAGGAAGGCGCCCAGACGCTCAACCTGATCGAACATCCCACTAAGAAGTTTACGCTTCCCTTCTACTACGGACTCATCGACGGCGACAACGATCTGGAGACAAGGGACGACACGATGGCGTACATCGTGATGTTCGATCAGACAGAATCCATACGCTTCGCGCTGTGGAACTTCATTCCCGATGCCAATCGCCTTCCGGACCCGCACAGCCCCGCTTGGGACTGGCAGTTCGTCATCCGCGACCCGCAACCCGGTACGGCCTACGGCTATCGCGCTCGCGTTCTCATCAAGCCGTTCGTAAGCCCCGACGACGTCCGGCGCGAGTACGACGCCTGGCGCGCGAGGCTCTAGTATTCCGAAATGTCTGGTCTCCCCAGGCTTCCCGAAGTAAGTCCCATTCTCGCAAATAATTTCTTGACTTCCATGCCGATACATGGTATTTTTCGCATTTAGTGGACAGGTATTTGGTGGTAGTGGCGCGCGATACACTATATGGAGTGGTGATTCCCTGGCTCTCACCGCGCGCGAATTGCGCTTTTGTGGGCGTAGGCACGTAGGGAGGAACGACATGACTGATTCAGATTCCCGGATATACAGACTAGCTCCCCGGTCCCGGTCGCGCGGCGCCGTTATTACTGTCAGCAGCGGCAAGGGCGGCACCGGCAAGACCAACGTTTGTGTGAACCTTGCTGTGGCGCTTTCGGAACGGCGCCGGCAAGTCGTCGTGCTCGACGCGGACATCGGGCTTGCGAATGTCGAAGTTATCACGGGGATGAAATCCAGTCAGACCCTCCAGGCCGTCATCGAAGGCACGCGCTCCGTTTCCGAGATTCTCACGGTGGGGCCGAGCGGCATCAAGGTCGTGCCCGGCGTGTCGGGCATCGGCCACCTCGCGCAGTTGACGCGCGAAGGCCAGCAGAATATCCGCCGCGCGATGGATGAACTCCAGGATCGGTTCGAGTATGTGCTCATCGATACGATGGCCGGGATTGGCCCCGCGTCGGTCGCGTTTGCCGTGGCGGCGGATCAGGTCTTGCTTGTGACCACGCCCGAACCGTCCGCACTGGTGGACGGCTATGCCATGATCAAATCGGTCCACGCGCTGAACCCGCGGGCCTCGATTCACATCCTTGTGAATATGGCCGACGATCAGGCCCAAGCCTTGCGCACGCTGAACAACCTGGCGTCGACCGCCAGCACGCACCTCGGCATGCGACTCGAGTACGCGGGATACCTCCAGCGCGATCGCCACGTGCGCGACGCCGCGCTGCTGTCGTATCCGTTTACGATCCTGTATCCCACGTGTCCTGCGAGCAATAGCATCAAGGAACTCGCGGCGAACATGCTGCACGAAGTTTATGTGGCGCCGAAAGAACCCGTCCCCGGTTTCTTCCGGCGCTTCGCGCGCACCTTGCGCGTGGCGGTCTGAGCCGCTTCTCCAGGATACGGGATCGCCATTTGCACTTCTCATTCCCGGAATTCGTGTCATTGCGAGCCAACGACCCGGCTTCGCCGGGCTGCCCTCAGAAGAAACATACGTTTGGTTTCGCCGGAGGTGCGTGATGCGCTCTTTGGAGTGCGGCGGCTCGACGCCGCCTTGGATAAGCGCGGCTTGACGCGCGTGACCCGGCGCGTCAAGCCGCGCCTTCTAAAGGCGGCGTCGAGCCGCCGCACTCCATGAAGTCGACGCTTGTTTCTTAGGAGCGTAGCGAAGCAATCTCATTCGGCGTCGCGTGGGATTGCATGGGGAGATTGCTTCGCTACGCTCGCAATGACACGAATTCTATGTTATCTATTATAGACACATATCCATTAGTGCCAATACTTTCGCTATCCCACGTGCCACAGAGTCAGGGCCACGCTTCCCAATAGGCAGAGTATCGTCATTGCAACTTCGACGAGAACGAAGACGTTGGGTCGCAAGCGGCGTCCGTAGCGCAACAGCAGCAGGCTTCCTGCGACGATAGCCATCGCCGACACGAGCATGTAAATCCCGCCGATCCGATTGGCGGGATACCACACTTCCGGACTGGACAAGGTCCGTTCCGTGCGAAGTCCATAGGCCTGGTTTGGCGGCACGATGCCTAGGATCATCGGCACGGCCAGCGCCGCGACCAGAAGGCCGTTGAGCACGAAGATTGCGGCCATGAAGCGTTTCGACGCGCGGCCGAGTTCGGGCGGCTTCGCCTCTGCGTCGCGAGGCGGCCCGCATGCGTCGAGCGCCGCGCTGAACGCGTCGAGATCGGTGGGGCTGACGAAGAACGCGCGTTTGTCGGAGTACAGCACGAGGCCATTCTTGAACCGGTTGCAGTATCCATATACGCCCGGCGCCCAGCCCAGCACGCGCGAAATGAACCCGACCCGGTCGACTTTCACGATGTCAGAGGCTGGAAAGCGACGGTGCATGATCCACCCGCTACGCAGTTCGACTTCGCCGTCCGTTATGCGGTACTCGGTCGTAAAGGCCGCGTGCACCATTTCGATCCCGAGCAGGACCATTGGAAGCAATGACACCGCGACAATCACGGCGAGTGTGGCGTCCTGGATGAACAGGAGCGAGTACATTCCAGCTCCCGGCGCTATGGCCAGCGCGAACACAAGAGCCAGGTAACTCGTGGTTGGTTTCGGGCGATCTACGAACTGCATACGCCGTGGTCCTCACCCTTGAAACTTCATGACGTAATACCGGGGCTTCTCGTGGCGGATCAGGACATCGCCGCTGATCCATTCCATGAAGAGATACTTTGTGCCATCGATCGTCTTGATGGTGTACTTGCCTTCGGCGCGGTCGCCCGGATGCCACAGATACCCCTTGGTCCAGTTCCACGGACCCGACGTACCGCCGTCGGCCATGAAGGTCAAGCCTTTCAGATAGAGATCTCCAGTCCACGACTGGACGCCCGGCTTGAAATTGTCCATCGCGCGGACAAAGTCGACGCTCACCCAGGTTCCGACAGCGTCAGGATCGTTCTCGAAGGCCCGATTCCATTGGGCGGGACGGTTCTCGACGCCATCGCCCCGCGGCGCTTGTTCGCGCGCCTGCGCCTCGATGTTCGGCGCTTCGACAGCGCCCTTGGCTGCCAGGACTTTCATGGTGACCGGCAGCACAACAAATGCCGTGAGGAGTACAACCAGCAGCGCTTTTACCGTGTTGTTCATGACACTACCCCTTCGTTGCGCGACTCACCCATCGATCAGTTTGACCAGTCCCACAATCGCCACCTTCGAGCACGTTTCCGCGACAAGGATGGCGAGGACAAACGGCACGGCGGCTTTCGCCCCGTGGAGGTTGCACGCTACGGCGAACGCGCGATACATCAGCGCGATCGTCCACACGATCACGACAATCGTTATCAGTCCAAAGAACGCGAAGACCGCCAAGTCCAAAGGCACGACCTCCAGGTTGCCATGCATCAGCCGGATGACCTGGCGGCTGAATCCCGGATAGAACGAGAGCAGCCCCGCTTCCGCCGTGAGGATCATCGGGAAACGCGCGAGGGCCTGCGTGCCCAGTACGTCCACGATGCGCACGCGGCTCTTCGACAACAGCAGGCCCGCGACGAGCAGCGGCACCGCCATCGCAAGCCAGTCCACGATGCCTTCAAGCAGAAACAGCCACAATGGCGCCGGCGCTCCAGTGTGGAAATCGAGGACGCCGTCGAAATGCGAGTTGCTCACCGATCCCACCAGCGACGCCGCGACAATTCCCGCCAGCCCGATCGCCAGCGCCTTGCCGCCCGCCACGAAGTGAAACGGATTGAACAACCATGTCAGGACAAGGTCCTTGCCCTTGGGTTCCAGCGAGTCGGTCATACGGAGAATTCCTTCAGTTCGTCGTCAGCCGATCCGTTGTTGGACGCCAGGGCCACCTTGTCGATAAGCGCATCCAGGCGGTTTCGCACCGTCGGATAGGAAACGCTATAGTGCCGGGCTACGTCCTTCAGGCTTCCACTGCACTTGATGAAGACCGCAACGAACAGATGCTCCTCCGGAGAAAGCCTTGCCAGCGGCGAGAGGTCGAAGTCTCCTTCGACGACCGTGCCGCACACGCTGCACTCCAAACGTTTGACCTTCAGCACCTTGCCGCAACTCGGGCACGATACCGGAATCATCTTAGGCATGGGCCAGTCCTCAATATTTGTTATCTTCTATTAAATAATATAACATGAATATTAAATAATGTCAAGTTGTTTATTTACATACAGTCGCTATAGGTCATTATCGTGGTGTTCTCGCGCAGAAAGCGTTTTTCGCCTTGTCAACCTTTTCATCTCAAATCGCGTATTTCATGGAACCACGAACCGGCTTCAGGGTTGTAGAATACGACGAAAACAAACCGGGCGCCGATGAGCGGCAGCCGGAAACACGAAAGGGAACGTCCATGAAGAAGTTGATCGCGTTATCGATTGTGGCGGTGTTTGCCCTCGCGGGAGTTGCGTATGCGGCGGACGCGGCGGCCCCGGCGCCGAGTAAGGCAGCTGCCCCTGCGGCCAAGGCCCCGGCAGCCAAAGCCCCGGCAGGCGATAAGCAACCAGGGGTGAAAGCGACCGTGACCGGCAAGGTCGAATCGAAGATGGTCGACCGCAAGGGGAAACAGGTCAAGATGTACAGCATTACGGTTGCCGAGGCGAAAGGCGCAGACGGCAAAGCGATGGACGATCTCAAGGGCAAGTCCCTGCACCTGGGCCCGAGAGACAAGGTTGCCGAGATCGAGAAGTTCGATGGGAAGAATGCTGAAGTTACGGGGTCCGTGCGCGAAGGCCGCCGTCCTGGGATGAAGTTCCTCCAGGTCGAATCGATCAAGTAGGTTCTCGCTTCACGATTGGATGGGTGCGCGGGACGTTGCGCGAGCGGCGTCCCGCGTTCTATGTCTGGCGTGCTTCGATCCAGGAGCGCTTCGACGGGACGCGGGTGGCGATGGCGGCGGTAATGAAGGCGAGCACTGCCGCGCTGAGGAAGACGCGTTCGTAGCCGAAGCCAATCCACAGCGCGCCCGCGCCGAGTGGGATCGTCATCGAGACGACGTGGTTGATCGAGACGCCCATGGCCAGCGTCGACGAGACATCTTGCGGCGTACTAGCGATGCGTGAGAGGTATACGGCGCGCGCCGACCCGAGCGCGAAGAGGAGATTGTCCGCGATGTAACACGCGCACGCGAGTGTCCGCGCCGTCTCCGGATCGCCGGTGATACGCAAGGCGTAGCCATACCCCATGCAGACCGCGATCAGCACCGTATTGTCGACGATCATGATGGCGCGTTCGCCGAACCGGTCGACGAGCATGCCCGCGACGGGTTTGAAGAAGACGCCGATCATCGCGGCGATCATGAGCAGTCCCGCAATCGACCGCGCCGGCTGATGGTAGACTTGGATCAATACCCACGGGCCGAAGGTGATAAAGATCTGCTTCCTTGCGCCGGCGAACAGTTCGAGGACGTAGTACAAACTGTACTTCTTGCGAAACACCATGCGCTGGCGCTTGCCGTGCAGATGCGGCACATGCAGCATGCCGTAGATCGCGGCGGCCAGGAATCCGAGGCACGCGGCGCACAGGAACCCGGTCCGGTATTGCGGCGCGGCCTGGTCGAAGAAGAGCCAGACGAAGCCCGTGCCCACGACCGCGCTCATTGTGTCGACGGCGCCGAGCTGGCCCATGCGGCGGCCGCGTTTCGTCTCGTCGCTCAGGCCGATCGCCAGCGACCCGACCACGGGCTGCAACAGGTGCATGCCCGTGCTGCCGATGCACATCATCGCGACCATGGCGCCGTACTGCGACCCGAAGAGCCCCATTCCCAACATGCCTAGGGCGAACACCGCCGCCGCGACCATGCCCATGCGCGTGACCGTCAGCGCGGCCAGAAGCCCCGCCGTCAGAACTACGAGAAAGCCCGGCGTCTCGCGCGGCAATTCGAGAAACCCGCGCGCCTGCGCGGAAAGATGGAATGTGTCCGACAGGAAGTTGTTGAAGATGGAATCGTGGATGCCGGTGGCGCACGCCATGCAACCCACGGCGCCGAACAGCATCATCAATTGGCGTTTGCGCGACATACTCCCTCGCTCGTTCCGCAGAGCCTACACATTCCATGCCCTCGATGTCTATCACGCCGCTCGCAGGCAACCACTCTCCCCTGCTCTCGTGATCGTGGTCGTGATCGTGATCGTAATCGTAATCGAATTACCCTACTCGCGATCATGCGCACTGTCTCCGCGCCCAATCATCTCGTCATCTCGTTCCCAAGCTTCGCTTGGGAACGCTATTGAGCACGAAGCTGTGCTTCGTGGCCCGTGAAGCGGAGCTTCACGTCCAAGCGGGTTCCCAAGCACAGCTTGGGAACCAGTTGAAAGATCGATCGCGATTACGACTACGATCACGACCACGATCACGACTGTGAGGCTGAGCATCGGAATGGAAAGCGCTCGGGAAGCGGTGCTACGATACCCTTTCAATCGCAACATCGCGGGAGGGCGCAGCATGCGACGGATAATCCAAGTAGGCGTAGGCGGCATGGGATTGGGGTGGACCGACCGGATCGCGGAATCGGATCGGTGGGAGGCCGCCGCGTATGTCGACACAAACAGGAAGAATCTGGCGGCCGCCGCGGCGCGGCACGGCCTATCGAAATCGCGGTGTTTCGCGCGCGTCGAGGACGCGCTGGCGAAGATCGAGGCGGACGCGCTGCTGGATGTCACGCCGCAACAGTTCCGGCGCGGCGTGTGCGAGGCCGCGTTCAAATGCGGACTGGACGTGATGTCGGAGAAGCCGCTCGCGGACAGCCTCCGCAATGCGAAGGCAATTGTTGCGTGCGCGAAACGATGCGGGCGCACGTACATGGTCGCGCAGAACTACCGGTATCAGCCGATCGTCCAGACCATCAAACGGTTCATCGAACAAGGCAAGCTCGGCGAGGTGGGTTACGTGGGCGTGAACTTTCACAAAGGGCCGCATTTCGGCGGCTATCGCGAAGAGATGGCCTATCCGCTCGTGCTCGATATGTCCATCCATCATGTCGACATGATGCGCTGCCTGTTCGGCAGCGATATCCGTACCGTCTCCGCGACGAGCGTCAATGCGCCATGGAACTGGAACAAGGGCGACGCGACGATCATGGCGCAGCTCGAACTCGACAGCGGGTTGCCGGTGAATTACTACGGAAGCTGGGTGGCTACGGGTTGGGAAACGAACTGGAACGCCGATTGGCGCATCGAAGGCAGCCGCGGCGTGTTGATCGTGGAACGCGACCGGCTGTATCTCTCGACGGAACCGGGCAAGCGGAAGAACGTGCCGCTGATCAAGTTCCCGAAGCAGCATCAGGCGTACTTGCTTGAAGCGTTCGGGCGCACGCTCGATTCGGGTGAAGAGCCGGAGACGAGCGGACGGCGCAATTTGAACAGCCTCGCGGCCACGTATGCCATCGTGCGCGCCGCGCGGGAACGGCGGCCTGTGGCCGTGAGTGAGATGCTCGCGTAAAGCGCTCCGAATCGTGACTTGAGACCCGCGATTTGGGAGGCCCTGTCATTCTGGTTAGACAGGATAACAGGATTAATAGGATAACTTCGTTGCGATAGAGACCCTACGCAACAAGCTTTCGTCGAACGCAGTGGTGCGATGTCCAAGGAGAAACAGGCGCGGTTCCAAGCGTGGTTTCGGTATCGAGTCATCCTGTAATCCTGTCCAGTGATTCGTGATTAGATCGCTTTCGTCAACGTAGCAGGAATCTTTGCGGCTGTGGAAGAACTCGCGTCAGAACTTGCGTGGCGGCCTGCCGGGCGCTACGCCCCGCTTCGCCTGTTCGGCTTGGCCGTCGTGTTCATCCTGTGCGCGCCCGTGTTCTGGCACCAGACGCAGATGCATCCCGGGTCCGTCGCAGCGGCCCACGAAAACGCGGATCTCTATCAGGATGTCTACCCGGAATTTCACTACGGGTTCAGCCGCATCCGCGCTGGCGAAGTGCCGCTCTGGAACGCGAGACAGGGGTGCGGCACGCCGTTTCAACCGCGTCTTGACACGGCACTTTTCCAGCCGCTGAACCTGGTGTTCGTCCTGTTGCCGACGCGGCAGGCCATGGCCGTGCACGCGTTCCTGTGTCTGGCGCTGATGGGGTTCTTCTTTGCGCTGTTCGCGCGGGCGACCGGCGCGGGGTATGTCCCTTCGCTGATCGGCGGGGTAGCGTACGCGTTCTGCGGGGCGTCCGCCGCGGCGATCTCGAGGCCGCCGCTCGCCGCAGCGCTCGCGTGGACGCCGCTCGTATTCTGGAGCCTGCGCGAGTTCGCACGGCGTGGCGGGCTTCCGAACGCGATGGCGGTCGGGATTGGCGCTGCGCTGCTGCTGCTTTCCGGCGCGCCCGCGGTTGCGTTCGGCGTTGCGTGCCTGGCGGTTCCCTACGCGCTGGCCACGGCGGTCCTTCCCGATCCCGAGGCCCCGTTCAACGTGCGGCGCCGAATTGAGGGGCTGGCGTTCGCGCTCGCGGTCGCGCTCGGAATCTCGGCGGTGCAATGGGTCCCGACGGTGGCGTGGATGCTGTCGCTCGACCGGCCGTGGGACGCGCTCGCTCTCAAGTACGTTCCCGCCTTCATGCCCGCTTCGTTCGAGGAATTGCTCGCGCAACTGTTCGTCCCCAAGCCCGGCGCGCTGCCACGGGCGGGATACCTCGGGGCGCTGGCGTTGCTTCCGATCCCGGCCCTGCTGTTCCGCCGCAAAGGCTGGCGCGAGATCCTCGTGTTCGGCATCGGCGGGGCGGCGCTGCTGCTGGTGTCGGTCGGCGGGGCGAGCGCGGTCGCCTCCTCGTTCCCATACGCCGTCTTCCTGTTTCCCGGACTGTTCTGCGTGGCCGCGCTGGCTACGATGGGACTCGACCGCCTGTTCGCGCGCGAGCCTGACGCGCGAAAACCCAGCGTGTGGCAGCCGGCGTTGCTGGTATTCGCGTGCGCGCTAGCGCTGTTCTTCGTTTCGACCGCCGAACCTCGCGGCCGCATCGTAGTGCTTGTGGTGCTTCTGGCGCCTGTCGTCGTGTTTCGTGTCCGCATCGTATCCGCGCTGTGCGGGATTGCCCTCGCCGGCGTGTTGTTCGCCGACCTCGCCGCCGCGAGCGTGCACCTGTACCACCATCCGTTCGAAGACGCGCCGCAATGCTATCAAGGCTACGCGCGGTCCGTGGCCGAGGCCGAGGAACAGGCCCTGGGCGCGCGCGTGCTGGTTTCGACGCAGCCGCTCGATTTCGCCTTGCCAAGACGCGTGGCCTTGCTCGTGCCCGCGCTCCAAGATGCCGCATGCGTCCCGCCCGTCACGCGCGACGAGGCATTGTGGTGGCGCAGGCTCTCGCGAGAGGCCCCGCCCGAGGAGCCCGCGTCGACCGCGCTCGACGTGGCGCCCGAAGCGGCGATGCCCCGCCTCCTCAATGCCATGGCCGCGCGCGCCGTTCTTGCTGGACCGAACAGCCCAATGGCGTCCGGAACGTGGCGGAACGACGGGCCTGCCTTGCGCGAAGTAGCTACCGAAGACGCCGCCCACGTGTTCCTTAACGAATCCGCGCGGCCGCGCGTTTCGTGGGTACCGTCGTGGCGCATGGCCGAGGGCGTGGTGGCCGCCATCGATCTTGTTGGGCAGCCGGCTTTTGATGGGTCGCGCGAGTGCATCGTCGATCGCGACAGCGAAGGTTACGCGCATGTGGCCGTCGTGGTCCCCGGCCCGCGTAGCGCCATCGACGCGCCTCCCGAACCTCCTCCCGGCGTCACCTGCACGCTCGACGAACCGGACGCCGAGCACGTGGCCATCCACGTCGATGCGCCCCAGCCGGGCATCGTCGTGCTCGCGGATACGTTCGCCCCCGGATGGCGCGCGACGCTCGACGGATCGCCCTGCCCGATCCTGCGCGCCAACGCCCTTTACCGCGGCATCGCAACGCCCCCCGGCGCCCACGACATCGTCTTCGCCTACCGCCCCGCGCCCTATGCAATTGGCATGGGCATCTCGCTCGTGACTCTTGCTCTCGCCGCGCTCACAGGTGTCATTGTGTTCGCGCGGGGCTGAGATGCCTTTTTCGACCTGAGACATTCAATGGACGCGGTGGACGATATGGACGAAGTGAACGAATTTCACGTTCACTCATTGAGTGATGTCCACTAAGTCCATTTCGTGTCCACGCTGTCCACTTTGCGCAACGAAAACCCCGCCCGGACTGTCCTTCCGAATTGCCCTCGCTCGTCATTGAAACCCGTCTTCCCCGCAAAGGGTCTGAAAAACGATGAAAGCGAGAGATTCTCGCTCGGAGTCATTCGGGTGGTTGCGAGGAACACGTTGTGGAGGGCCGGGCTATGCGTGAGCGCGGTTTTACCCTGATCGAGTTGCTGGTGGTGATCGCGATCATCGCGATCCTGGCGGCAATCCTGTTGCCGGCGCTGGCGCGCGCCCGCGAAGCGGCACGGCGCGCGAGTTGCCAGAATAACCTCAAGCAGTTCGGACTTATCTACAAGATGTACTCGGGCGAGGCGGCGGGCGGGAAGTTCCCTCCGTTCGAGTTCGAGGTCACTTCGATCCGCCACGCGGAACTCGCCGCCGGGCCGATGGTCCACACGATTTATCCCGAGTACATGACAGACCCGGCGATTGCGGTGTGTCCGTCGGACGCGAAGGACACGGTGGAGAAGTTGGCGGCACGCGACCCGGATACGGGCGCGACGGCGCTCGCCGAGCACCCGGAACTGATCGGGGTGAGTTACGTCTACCTCGGGTATGTGCTCGACAAGTGTTCGGACAAGGATCTGCAAGTCACGATCGGCGAGATCGTCGAGTACCTGCCGCAGTTGAACGAGCACATCGTTGTGGACAACCCTGAAGCCTCGGGGCCGTGCCAGTTCATCGGCGCGCTTGAGAGCGTCGCGAAACGCGCGCTCGAGCTCGCGCCGGAAATCGGCGTCACGGGCACGCTCGAACAACTCAGTTTCCGGCTCGTCGACGAGGACCGCGAACTGAGCACGTTCTACGGGCAGAGCGTCGGCAATGGAAACGGGAACACGGTGTACCGGTTGCGCGACGGCATCGAGCGGTTCACGATTACCGACATCAACAATCCCTCTGCGTCGGCGATGGCGCAGAGCCAGCTCTTCGTCATGTTCGACACGCTTTCGACGACCGTGGAGTATTTCAACCACATTCCGGGCGGCTGCAACGTGCTCTACATGGACGGCCACGTCCAATTCCAGCGCTACCCCGGCGACGCGCCCGTGTCGCATGGGCTGGCGTACTTCCTGGGCACGCTGCTCGACCGGGGCCGCAACGGCGGCTGAAAGGAGGGCCAGGCATGCGCGGTCTATGGATAGGAGCGCTCCTCCTGCTGGGCGCAGTGCTGGCAGGGTGCAGCGATCCGGAAGCGCTCCAGGTCGCCAAGATGCTGAACGACGATCCGCGTGTTAAAGCGTGCGACGCGCACGTGAAGAACGTCGAGTTTACCAATACCTATCGCGACGCCGTGATGGGTTTCCAGGCGGATGTGCTCGACGCGGATGGCAAGGTGGTCGGGAAGGCGACAGGCCGGCGCGTCGAAGGGTTCGCCACAATGAAGCCGCGGATCGAGTGGACCGACGAGGCGATGAACAAGAAGGCGCGCGAGGCCCGGGGCGAAAGTCCGAACAAGGCGTTGCGCGAGAAAGTTATGAAGGCCGACGCGGATGGCGACGGCAAGGTCACCTATGAAGAGGCGCTCGCCGCCAATCCGCACATGTTGCAGTCAGCGTTCCACTACCTCGACCGCAACGGCGACGGGGTCGTCAGCGCCGAGGACGAAACTTACAAAGGCCCCGTCAAACGCTGGCGCCCGTTCAGCGGCGCCGCCAGCCCTCGCTAGCGTAACGCTTCGTCGCAACGGCATTTCATTCCGTGTGCTCAGTGGTCCGGAAAACGGGGACGGCAAAGCGGGTACAGACACGCGTTTCGAACTGCCCAAACGCGTGTCAGTCCCCGTTTTTCCTGACGTGTCATTGCGAGCGCAGCGAAGCAATCCCCCAGTCATTTACCGCGAGTTAGGATGATAGGGGGATTGCTTCGCTGCGCTCGCAATGACACATGTTCTGTCCTTCGGTGGTCATCAATGGGAACAGCTTTAGAAGGACCTGGGAACTCGCTGGCTTACGGCTCGATGTTGGCGGGGTTGTGGTGATGCGCTAGGGCGCGGGCCATGTAATCGTCGAGCAGTTCGATCTTGAATTCGCGGATGAGATCCCGCGCGGTAAATTCGTCGGTCTCGCTGCTGATGAGGACCGGCGCGAGATAGCCAGGGTCCACGATCTTCACCTTGGGCCCGTAACGTTCTTTCATGTCGCGCAGACCCTGCCAGTTGTAGTCGAGGTGCGCGACGCAGCAATCGAGGTTGATCGACGCCGTGGCGTAGTGGAAGTAATTCGTCGACGTTACGATCGGTTCTCCGACGGGCGACAGGATGCCGCTTTGTTCGCCCGCGATGGCCGATACGAAATGCGCGCGGCACGAGTACGCCCAGTACCGCTGCATCAGCCCGCCGTGGTACATCGACGAGAACACGATGAGGTCGGGACGCGCGGCTTTGTATTTCAGGCGCAACTCGTCGAAATTCAGATCGAAACAGATCGCGCAGGCGACGCGGCCGAAATCGCACTCGAAGATCGGCGCGTCCTTCCCGCAGAGGATCTTGTCCTGCGTCGTTTCTTCAATCACGACGTGGTTCTTGTTGTACACCCCCGCGAGGTTGCCCATGCGATCGATAAGCTGCGTCGAGTTCCGCCGCGAGCCGTCGGGCAGGTCGCGAATCGCGCTGTAGGCGACGTAGCAATGATTGTCGCGCGCGACGCGCATGAAGAAGTCGCGGACCTGATCCTTGCGCACGGCATAATAGGCGCGCTGTTCCTCGGGCGAGTTCTCGGCGTAGCGGTCGCACGCTTCGGGAACCACGATCAGATCCGGCCGATCCGGAAGCACCTGCGCGACCAGCGCGCTCCAATGCGCGATCATGCGGTCGACGGCTTCCTGGCCTTCCAGTTTCTTGCCCGTCGGGAACCGCAACGGCTCCGCCCCGATGGTGCTGACCTTCACATACTTGGCCATCGCCATGCTCCTCGCGCCCGATGCGCCGCGCCATTATACGCGCCCCGCGCGGCGCATCGAAACGGCGTCGAATACAACGGACGATTTCGAGGCAGGCAGTTAATTCAGCGCTTTAGGCCGCGGGCAACTGTCGACGAACTTGAGCGCCTGGTCCATGTAGATCTCGGCGGTCATCTCGCCCAGGCAGGTCTTGCTGATGTAGTTGTAGCGGTCGAAACTGTTCCAATCGACCTTGGTGAGCATGTACCCGAAGGCGTCGTTGGTCAGGCCGAACAGGAAATTGCTCTGGCCGTACATGTGGCGTTTCAGGTAGAACCCGATGTTGGGCAGCGCTTCGCCGGGGATGGTCAGCATCTGCGCGTTGCCCAGGTTGACGACGTTGACTTGTGTCCGGACCTTGCCGTCGGCGGCGAGCTTGAATCCCAGGGGCGAGTTTTCGAGCACGGCGCGCAATAGCGGCGAGTCGAGCGGGAACTCGATCGTCGTCGCGCCGCAGAACAGATCCGGGTCTTCCTGAACCGGGGCGTTTTCGACAATGCGCAACGCTTCGTCGGCCATCAGATCGCCGATACGGATGCACTCGTCCCACGTCTGGACATCGCCGTTCGGCCCGCGGCAGTCCGCGGTGACCATGCCGCCCTGGGCGCTGTTCATGAAGAGGCCCGTGCCGCCGCCCTTCTCGGCGATGCGATCATACAGCGGGCCGCAGAGATCCGGCGAGAGAATGCCCTGGCCGTCGCCGATAATCTCAGGATGCGTGGCGTAGTTAACGAGCGTCGCCATGGGCTTCGGTTTGTCGCCGCCCGTTGCGAGTACTTGCAAGACGTTCATGCGGTGGTCGTAGAGTTCCGGCGCGTAGTAGTTGTAGGCAATCTTGCCCTTGGCCTTGTCGGTCGCGATCTTGACCGCGGCGGGTTTCAGATTGGCGACGGCCTCGTTGATCGCCTCGGCCATCTTCACGCAGACGGAATCGATGTACTTGAGGTCGGCTTTGCATTCGCCCTTCTCATTCAGGAACCCGTACATGTCGGGCGCGCTGTGCGCGTGCGTCGAACCGATGATGATGTTTTCGGGCGGAATGCCCTTGACCTGGGCGCGAACACGGTCGCAAAGGACCCCGGGAAATCCGAGGAAGTCCGCGCCGACGATCGCCACGCGCGTCTGGTCCTTTTCAAGGACGAGCGCGCGCACGGTGAGTTCGCCCATCTTCTTGGTGGCGGGCTCAGCGCCGCCTGCGCCGCCCGACACCGGAAGCAGCGGGTCCGGCGTGACGTTGCGCACCGCCACGCCCGCTTGGAATTTCGCCTCGGCCTGCTGGGAGAACGCGCCCAGGATCATTACTGCCAAGCTCGCATATGCTAACGTTTTCATCGTGATCTCCTCTCCAATAGGACAGAACCGAAGTCCGATGTACGTTCCTTCTGACTCCGGTTCCTGCGATTTGGATTCCGGTTCAGGTTACGCCAGGGATCTCTTTTGTCGATCCGAGAACATAGCGGGATCGGGAAGGTTCTTCTCGTAGACCTCGACCCCGTTGTCGTCGCGAAGTTTCTGCATCATCTTCGAGATCAGAATCGAGGGCGCCAGCGACGGCTTGGCCTCATCGAGGGTCAGCGGCGTGGGGTCCCGGTGCTCCAGGACTTTCAGGACGAGATACGCCGCGGGCATGTTACGCACGTCCCGGCGTCCTTGGGCGTCTTCGGCCATCATCTGATATTCCGGCAGGTACACCGGGCCGATGATGTCGCCCTCTTTCGCGCCCGAAGCGTTCAACCAGAATCCTTCGAAGCGCGCGAGGTTGGGGTTGTTCTCGATCTCGGATTCGATGACCCATGCCGGGTTCTTCTTCGCATATTCGTCGAATACCGTCTCGAACATCTCGCCCGCGTCCAAGCGCTTCCTCACGTTGGCGGCTTCGGTCTCCGAGTTCGGAACGTCGGCCGGGAAGCGGAACGCACGGAACCGCATCCATTCCAGCCTATTCAACTCTTCTTTGCGGAGGTTGAATTCCCGTTGATATTCCTCGTCGGTGATCTTGAGGGAGCCGTCCTTGAACGCCTGCACCGCCCGGTACGCCACAGCCGCATCGCCCTTGAGTTTCTCGAGTACCCGGTCAATCCCCAGGTCGATCTGCTGCTTGCGGGTATCCAGTTCGGCCTGCGTCATGCCCAATAGCTCGGGGTTCTTTGCATTGTATATCGATTCGAACTCGTCTTCGGCGTGTTCCTTAAAGTACTGCTGTTTTGCGATGTCGCGCGAAACGAGCGTCTTTTGCTGGCTCTCGAGTTCCTGCTCGACCTCTTCGGCCAGCGGCGTTTTGATTTGCTCGTCGATGTATGCGTTGAGGACGCGGAGTTCGTCTCCCTTGTTATTGATGATGACGGGGTCTTCGTCCTGCGAATCGTAGATCACTTTCGCGAGGTCGCCCCGCGTGATGTAGCGATCTTTGATCTTCGCGATCTTGATGAGGTTCCTGTCCCCGAGGTAGCCGCATCCCGCGGTTAACACGACCGCGGCCAACAGCGGCGCCATTGAGAAACGAACCAGCCATCGCGTGTGCATCATGCTCCGTAGCCCTTTCGCGTCGTCCCGATCGACTCCAGTGTAGTGTAGCATGCGCGGCGCGGTCCAGGAAAAGATCGGGCTTTGCCCTCGTTGTTAACCAGGCAAGCGCAAAAAGAAGAAGCGCCACAACAGCCGTTATGGCGCACTCATGGAGGGAAGACTGGGGGACGAAACGTTGGCCGCATTGGTGTAGGGATGGACACCCCAACGATTCTCAGTCTTACTTCAACTGGCTGACATCCGTGTCGTTCTTGACCTCGACCTCCTTGTCTCGGCCTTACACTTTATGTATCGGCGCGCGCACGGAAGACTTTAGCGCGCAGTATCCATACGCTCGTGGTGTCATTGCGAGGAGGGCGTCAGCCCGACGAAGCAATCCCCCGGCCTGTCGTGCGCAGAAGATCAGGGGATTGCTTCGCTTCGCTCGCAATGACACGAGACAGGACGTTGTGGAGTTAACGCACAGTACTGAGACAAGAAGCGTGTCTCTGATCGACGGTTAGCCTCGCCTCCTCAAGACATAATGTGAACGATCCGGTTAGGCAGGCGGCGCGCCGATGTTTTCGGGCGAGGCGGCAAAGGTGTACTATGCGCATGGGTCTGATCCACGCATCGAGCACAGCAGGCACGGAGGAACGCGGGTGAACCGTCCCCTGGTATGGGTTGCCGCCGCAATGGCCGCGGGGATATACGGCGCGGCCGAAGGCCTGCTTCCCGGCGCCGCGCTTCCCGCCGCCTTGTGCGCTGCGGGCGTTCTCATGACGGTCTTTTCGTCCGGGCGCATCGCGATGCGTATCGCGAGCGTCATGCTGTGCGCGCTAGCCGCGGGCGCCATGGTGTGGCATGCGCGCCACGTGGACCGCTCGGGCGACGCCGTGAGCCGCTGCATCGAGGCGCATCCCGAAGTGCGCGAGTGGACCCTGGAGGGCACAGTGCGGCTGGCCGATCTCGAGGCATCCGACCCGTCGAACCTCCAGTTCGTGCTGGACGTCGAGCGCGTCGAATTGCCCAGCGAGATCGAGCGGTTGCGCGGCAGCGTGGTCGTGCGATGGACGTTGCCCAACGGCCAGGTCCACGCGTCCGAACGGGTGCGCGTCACGGGGCGTCTCACAACCGCGATCGCCCACGTCAATCCGGGCGTCGACAGTTACGAGGATTACGCGCGGGCGCAAGGCATTCACAGCGCGATGAAAGCGCGAGGCCCCGCCGCGTTGCATCGCGTCGCGCCCGGGCAGCCGATCTCGATTCGCTATTGGGCGTCGCGGCTGCGGCTTGCCGAGACCGAACGCCTCCGCGCCGTCGTGCCGCCTTCCGCGCTGCCGTTCGTGTACACGGTACTGCTCGGCTATCGCACGTCCGTGTCTCAAGAGCAATACGAAGCGTTCGTCGCGTCGGGCACGGCGCACATTCTGTCGGTTTCCGGCGTGCACATGGCCATGGTTTACGTGACCGCCGCGTTCGTGCTGGGGATCGTGTCGCACAACCGGCGCCGGAACGCCTGGATCACGATTGGCGTCATCATCGTATTCGCCTTGATTTCGGGGATGCGTCCCGCAGCGTTACGATCGGCCATCATGATTATCGTCTATCTGTTCGCGGATCTTTTCGACCGCGAGCGCGACGCGCCGACCTCCCTGAGTGTTTCCGCGTTGCTGCTGCTCCCGTGGCGGCCCGACATGCTGTTCGACGCGGGATTCCAGTTGTCGTTCCTGAGCGTCGCTTCGATCTTGATTCTGACCGAACCCATCATCCGCGGCATGGGCATTGCCGGCGCGGACCTCCGTGAACGTGCGGTCCGGTTGTACCGCGTGCGCTTTGCGCCCTACCGTCCACCTGCCCTGCGAAAAGACGCGCCCGCGCCGCATGGCGAGATCGTTCGCTTGGCCGAGTTCCTGGCGTTCGGCGTGCGGGGCACGCTCGCGACTTCGATTGCCGTGCAAGTGCTGCCGACGCCGCTTGCCGTCGGGTGTTTTCATGTGCTTCCGTTCCTGGCGCCGCTGGCCAATCTCGTCATCGTGCCCTTGGGCACGGCCGTCTTGTGGCTGTGCCTCCTGGCCTCGGTCGCGCTTCCCGTTTCCTCGCATGTGGCGCTGCTCTTCGGCCACGCCCTGGCGCCCGTCGTGGGCCTCATCCAATGGACCGTGGCGGCCACCGCGAGACCGTCGTTCTCGCACGTGGTCCTCTCCGCGCCGACGCGGCCGGCGCTCGTGTGCTGGCTAATCGCCGCGCTGTGCGTGATCGGGATTGCCCATGGAAACCGCCGCCGCGTGTGGTTTGCGGCGGCATGCGCGGCGATGATTGCCGCGGCCGGGTTGTGGCGGCCGCTGTGGCCGGCGCCGGAAGCGGTCTTCCTCGATGTCGGCCATGGCGACGCGACGTTCATTCGCTCGCCGCAAGGCGCGACGCTGCTTGTGGACGGCGGCGATCGCAGCGCATTGCTCGATGTGGGCCATCGCTTTGTGTCGCCGTTCTTGCGAGCCAATCATGTCACGCGGCTCGATTGGGTGGCCATGTCGCATCCGGACCGCGACCATCTCGGCGGCCTGTTCGACGTGGTGCGTTCGTTCTCCGTAGGCGAAGTGCTGATGGGCGGTGTGCCCCGCGACGAGCCGCTGGAAAAGGACTTTCTCGACCTATGCGCGGAACGCGGCGTGCCCGTGCGGCGTCTCTTTGCGGGAGATCGTCTCGAACGTCGTGGCCTCGCGGTCCAGGTCCTGTCGCCGCCCGAGTCCATGTCCGCGGCGGAATCCGTTAACAACACGTCGCTCGTGCTGCGCGTGGCATGGGAGGGAACGACGATCCTGCTGCCCGGAGACATCGAGCAGGAGACGGAGAGCATTTTGAGCCGTAGCGACTGCCGCGCGGCGATTCTCAAGGTCCCGCACCACGGATCGCAGACCTCGAGTACGGGCGCTTTCGTTCAGGCAGTCAACCCAGAGGAATGCATTGTGTCGACGGGCGGGGAGAGAGGCCGCGAACCGGTTGACCCAACGGTGCTCGAGCGCTACCTCGATGCCGGCGTGAACGTGTGGCGCACCGACGTCGATGGCGGCATCCGCATCGCTCCCGTGCACGGCATCCTCAAGACGCAAGGCGAACGCGAGGCGCGCGGATATCGATAGTGCGGCCTCGGGATCGCGAAAGAAGGCAATCCGGCCCTCCGTATCGGAATCCTCCTTTCCTGTCATTCTGAGCGCAGCGAAGAATCTCGCTCCAGAAACGCGCTTCCACTCGCATGAGATTCTTCGCAGCGCTCAGAGCTTGTGAAGAAACTGTGAAACGCGGGCGCTTTGCCTCTTGACTACG
>CAYOCT010000070.1:0-35881 GCA_964402555.1 uncultured Nitrospiraceae bacterium
ACCTTCTTCCTGACAGGCCGGCATTTCAATACCCTGAACACCAAAGCCATCGTCAACAACGTCGAAGCCAAGACCACTATTCTGAGCCGGGAAGTGCTCGAAGTCTCCGTGGCCGGAGGTCTCAAAGTCCCCGAGGGCGCAAAGGATATCAACGTCCAGGTGGCCACTCCCTACGGCGTGTCGCAGCCCATTCGCGTGCCCGTCTTCGCTTCGGCCGAGACCAAGCCCTCGGAGCCGGGCAAGACAGGATTCGCCTGGGACGACTCGGCGAAACCCGACTTGCGCGTCAGCTATGCCGACGCCTCGTCGAGCGCCCCAGGGGCGGTTACCAACCTCGGGTTCGAGAAGGACAGCATCGCGCTGCTCAAGATTCAGCGGCCCGGCGATCCGGCCGCGAATCCGGACGACGCGCACGTTGTCTTCACGCTCTACGCCGTGAACGAGGGCGGGGCCGAGGCCAAGCTCTCGCAATCGAAGCCGTTGCCTGTTACGTTCACGCATGGCGCAGAAGTCGGGTACATTGGCGAGAGGACGGCTGGCGAGAACAAGACGCCGAGTGCAAGCGCCATGGATACTATCCTGAAACCCAGTCTCAAGAAGGATCTCCGCGCGGGGCTCGATGCGAAGAGTGTCCGGTGCAAAGGCCAGCTCTACTTCGGCGACATTAACAAAAGCCAGCCCATAGCGATTGACAACACGCTGGACATCCGAGTCATCGTGGACAAATAGAGCCTGTCATTTTCCGACAAGCGCGCAACGGCTGGGTTGTATCCTGGAGTGCGCCCTCGTTCATTCCAAGAACGAGGCGTCAGGGCTGATGCGGGGCGCAGGTCGAGAACGGGGAAGAGAGGACTGGGTCGACTTCGCCGAAGAGCTGGAGTTGGAGGCGCTCCATGAAACGGGCGAGGACGAGTTCGGCGCCGACGGGGTCGCGGTCGCCGATGGCCGCGATCAGGCGGTCGAGCGCGATGTCGAGTTGGTCGGCGCCGAGCCGCGGGAGGTCGACGGTGCTCCACAGCCGGACGTAGGCCTGCGATGCGGTATTGTGGAGGAAGATGTAGGCGCGGTTGTGGCTAGCCTCGGCGATGGCTTTGAACAGGCGCAGCATAATCGCCTCAACCCGCGCCGGGTTGCCGCGGTGGCTCCTGCGTTCAACGCTGAGCACGCGAATTTCTTCGAGCTGCTCGTCCGTCCTGCGGGCCGCTGCCGCGCGCACGATCAACCGCGCCATGTTCACGCGGAATTCGAGAACCTCGCGCAAGGCCTGCAGGTTCACGGTGCCGTCTTCGTGCGTGATGAGCGAGTCCATGAACTGCACGCCCGCCTGGAATCCAACGCCAGCCACGTAGGTGCCCGCGCCGCGCCGCGATTCGAGAACGCCCATGGCCTCGAGGCGTTTGATGGCCTCGCGCACGGCGTTCCGATTCGCGCCGAATTCGATGGCCAGTTCGCGTTCGGTAGGCAGGCGGCAACCCACTGGGTACGCGCCTTCGACGACACGCCGGGCAAGGCTGTCGGCGATACGTTTTGCGAGGGTCGGCGCGCCATTCTCTGGACGTGAGGTCGGACTCATGGACACCCTCTTGCCGGAACAGGATGGCATATTATGGCGATTTACGCATAGATTTTCAATGGAAATTCTATTGGTAATACCAGAAGACGAATTGTCTTGACAAAATATCGGATTGGCGCTATATTGGTAATACCAAGAGGCGCCAGATTGGCATTGGATGAAAAGGAGTTGTACTATGCGCACAAAGGGTTTCACACTGATCGAACTGCTCGTTGTAATCGCCATTATTGGCATCCTGGCCGCAATTCTGCTTCCGGCGCTCGCGCGAGCCCGCGAGTCCGCGCGCCGGGCCAGTTGCCAGAACAATCTGAAGCAGTGGGGACTGATATTCAAGATGTATGGAAACGAAGCGAAGGGCGGCAAGTTCCCCACGATCCAGGTAGGGATGTATCCTCGCGCGGATTTCAAAGGCGAGCCGATCCCGGTCTTCGATTTCGGACCCAGCCTCTTCGCGATCTATCCCGAGTACTTGACGGACCCGAACATCCTGTTCTGCCCGTCGGACCCGGACCTCGGCACGCATCAGGCGAACATCGTGGGTCCCGATGCGAATCCGTGCCTGGGTTACGTCTACCCGCAGGACAAGTGTGCAAGCGCGGTCGACAGCAGCTATGGCTATGCCGGGTGGATCTTTGACCAGCTTGGTTATGTCGAGCCGGGCGCGTCGCTGGACACGTTGACGGCGCTGATGACGCAGTTCTCATCGGCGGACGTCACGCGGCTTCCGGCGGACCTGAGCGCGGGCGGCATCCCGCAGCTTGTCAACGCGCTCCAGACGTTGCTCCTTCAGCGCGGCCTCGCGGCGGCCATCATCGGTCATGACGCAGCCCAGATTGCCTCGATCGCGGATTCGGACATTCCGGTGACGGCCCCGATCGGCAATGGCGGAGGCAGCACGATTTACCGGCTGCGCGAAGGCGTCGAGCGCTTCCTGATCACCGATATCAACAATCCGGCGGCCAGCGCGCAGGCGCAGAGCACGCTGATCGTGATGTTCGATCTGTTCGCGACGAACGTCGAAGCGTTCAACCACGTTCCTGGCGGCGGCAACATCCTGTACATGGACGGCCACGTCGAGTTTGTCCGCTATGAAGAACGCGGAAGCAATCCATGCAATAAGGTAGTGGCTAACACGCTGGGCGTACTTTCCGTCGTACTGTAATCCATTTTGATCCTGTCTTAAGGCCCGGGGAACGCGACCTATCGCGTTTCCCGGGCGTTTCTGCACCGTGCCGGTAACGATATCGCCTGGAGGAGTACGCAGGCCATGAAGTGTTCGGGGAAACGGCACGGATGTTTGGGGACTGTGTGGCGCGTCGCGCCGGTTCTGATCGCGATGGCCGGCGCCGCGTTCGCCGAAGAAGATTCGGCATGGTTCCTTACCGTCGGGGGTGTCAACAGCTACCCGCATCTGCGCGACGCGAGCCGCCAGATCGAGGCCGAGATCGAAGCGCCGTTCACGCTGGTCTCGCCCGGGCACACGCCCGCCAAGACGTTTTCGGACCTGCGGGACGATATGGGCATCTGGACGCCGTATCTCGGAATAGGCCGGAGACTCTCGCCGCGATGGAATGCATTTGCGCAGATGGGGTATAGCGTGGGCACGGTTGCGTCGCAGGGCCGGAGCCCGAGCATCCTCGCGATGCCATTCGTCTACGACGTCCGATTCCAGCGGACGAATTTCTATATGGGCACGGGGCTGGCCCTCTATCCTTGGGGGACTCCCGAACGCCGCCGGTACGCCTCGCTGATTGACCGGCTGGCGCAAGCGCGGCCTTTCGTGGGCGGCGCGCTCAACTGGAATTTCCTGACCGCCAAAACAAAGGTCGATGCCGGACTTGGGTCGGTTCCCGACTTGGTCCGGATAGAAGACAAGAAAGAATGGCGCGCGTTGAGTTCGGCGATCTCGGTAGGCGTCAACGTGCCGATCACCGCCAACACCTCGTTCTCCGTCGCGGGACAGTATCTCCATTTCTTCAAGTATGGCGAAGATTTCTCGGGACCCGGGATTAATGTCTACTGGCGCTGGTTCTTCGGAAGGTCGAAGGGAACGCCGGAAGCGCGCTTCGAAGACAGTACTCGATAAACTTGCTCAGTGAGCAAGACGGCTTCGCAGCAGGTCGGCAAGATCCCTCGCGGCTTTGTGCCCTTATCCTAGAGCAGGTAAACTCACACGGAGCCACGGAGAGCACAGCGCGGTAGAGCCGCAACCAACAGGATGGAAGAAGATGAGAGTCTAAAGTCTTGACGATAAATGGTAAACGGCAAAAGGATAAAGGATGAGGGCTGAAGGATGAAGCTTGTACTAGCCCGCAGTCCGATATTAGTGCTTGTGGCTAGAATACGTGCACACCATTTCATCGAGAAGTTGATGGAAGATGACAGACGGTAGTACAGAGAGAAATGAAGAAGCCCCGATACGGAATCGGGGCTTGTTTCTTGGCGTATGAAATACGAAACGATTAGAGCGGGCTGACGTTGGTAGCCTCCATCCCCTTGCGTCCCTGGCCCGGATCGAACGAGACTTTCTGTCCGTCCTTGAGCGTCTTGAACCCCGACATTTGGATGTTCGAGTGGTGGACGAACAAGTCCTCGCCCCCGCCATCCGGCGTAATGAACCCGTAACCCTTCTCGTCACTAAACCATTTTACCGTACCGCTAGACATTGTTAACTCTCCATACGAGACCCTTTGCTTACGGGCAGGGCCTCATCCGCGCCCGTCACTGACCTGCCTACCGCGACGAGCGTCGAGGCCCTCAGGAGTGAACCAACTGCCCGCAGTATAGCCTACGGAGCGTAGTGAATTTCAAATTCATCGAACTGAAATCTAAAGACACCAGAAACGAGAAAACTGCCATTATATATAGGCGCTATTTCGCATGGGAAAGTGGCATTCAAGATTTCAGCAGGCTTTCCCGATCGTGCCTCGATACACAGCTCGGGGTCGCGATCGTAATCCACCTCGTCGAACATGCGGAGCCTCTCAAAAGAGGGATTTCACTCTTCACAGAGATACTCTTTTCGGTAGAACTTCTTGACACGGGCTCGACTGATCGCGAAGAGTGTCTTTTGCATATCACATTTTGGCGAAAGGATATCTGCAGAGATGCGAGCTGTTTCGGTTGCGGTTGTTGCCTTGGCGCTAGGGATGAATCCTGGGCCGCCCACGGAGGGATTGGTTCTTTGGCTGGATGCCGGGGATGCGCCCTCGTTGAGCCTTGATGGCGGGGTGGTCAATTCTTGGCGGAGCAAGGCGCCGGGTGGCGAATGCGTAGCGGCAGGCGCGGGGACGCAGCGGCCTCGGTGGGTTGGACATGAGGGGATGGTGTTGCGGCCCGCGGTGCGGTTTGACGGGGTGGACGATGTTCTGACGATTCCGGCGTTTGGGCAGCGCGCGGAGATGTGGACGCTCGTCGTCGTGGCTGCGCCGTTCAGTCCGGCCAAGGGCGGGGGATTGTGTTCGGCATGCTCGAAGGACGGGCACGATTACGACCCGGGGTTCACAGTGGATTTGTATCAGGCTTCGATGGCGTTCGATCAGATCAGCATCGAGGGCGTGGGGCGCATCGGCGGGCAAAAGGACCAGATGAACAGCGCGTACGCGTGCGGCGGGATGCATGTGATTACGGTCGTCCGCGCTCGGGAAGAGGTCCGTCTCTATATTGACGGGCGCGCGGAAGGCACGAGACCAGCTACAGCCGCGACGACGATCATGGACACGTTGCGGATCGGCGCGCGATACTACGCGGGCATGGAACGCGCGTATTTCCATGGCGAGATCGCGCAGGTCGTGCTTTACAGCCGGGCGCTCGACGACACGGAACGGGAAACGCTCGAAGCGTCGTTGCGGGTTTCGGAAGACGAACGCGTCGCGGCCGAGCGCATGGCGGCCGAGGAGGCCGCGCGCATCCGGGAGGAACGCATGAGGAACCGCATGAAAGCGCCGCGCGTAACTCGGACGTGGCCGAGTGTCGAGCGCATGGTCGAGGACCGCGACGTGCCGGGCCGGGCGTCGGTTCGCACGGATATGCGCGAGGCGATTGCGCTTGGCGTGCGCCACATGAACAGCTTGTTCGATCGTGACCGCGACGACGAGCCGTTCTTCTATGCGAACCGTATGGCGGACGGCACGGGCAAGATGTTCCATTCGGTTAACATCGGCATCCCGCACGTCGTGGGCCGCTGTCTGCTGGCGTGCATGATGGGCGAAATGGCGGCCGGCGTGCCGTTCCCCGCCGACGGCCTTGCCATTCTCGAACGGTATTGCCGCAGTTCGTTCGACAATCCCGACCACCTGAATTCGTATTTCGATCCCGAAAAAGGCGGCGCGCGCCTCATCGAGTTCCACAACATGCGCGAGGGGCTGTACGGATTGTGGGCGCTCGCGGCGGGACGCGATTCGGCGTGGGCGCGCGAGACGGCGCACGCGATGCTGGAAACGCTCGATAAGGTCACGGACGCCGACGGACGATGGTCAGTCGAACGAATGGCGGAGCTTGGCATGAAGGACCGCTGCCCCGGCGTCGCCGTGCCGAACGCGACGCGCATGGTCGATCCGCTGCTGGCGTATTTCGACTGTACCAAGGACCCGCTCGCGATGAGACTCGCGGGACTCTACGCGCGGCGCGGGCTTGACGAGATGTTTGCGCCCGAGGGGCGCTTCGCGCCAATGCCGCAATCGTCCGGGCACGTCCATTCGATCACGTCGTCGCTGAGCGGCATCGCGGCGTACGCGGTCCGGACCGGCGACCACGCGATGCTCGACGCGTGTTGCCGCATCATGGACACCGGCGTCCCGGAGTACTTCAGTTCGTGGGGCTGGGGCGACGAAGTCTTTCCTGACCATCCCGCCGACGAGATCTCGCGCGGCGAGATCAACCAGACCGGCGATGTGATCCGGACGGCGCTGATCTTGGGCGACGCGGGGTTCCCGAAGTACTTCGAGATGGCGGAGCGTTATCTCCGCAGCATGTTGTTGCCGACGCAGCATCTCGAATCGGAACTGCGCGGGTATCTGAAGGACAAGGAACCGCCCGCGGACGACTCGGAACGCAACGTGCTCGAACGCACCGTCGGCGGTTACGCGATGCAACTTCCGAACGACCGGATGCGCAAAGGCGACTGGCCGCTCAGCACGCTGGATATCACGTCGGGCGCGGTGCACGCGCTCAGCGAATGCTACCGCCGCCGTGCCGATCTCCACGAAGGTGTGTGTACCCTAAGGTTGTTATTCGACTGGGATGGCGGCGGTGTGTCGATCCGCAGCGGCCTGCCCTTCGAGGGAGGCATCCGCATCGAAACGAAGCAACCCATCGCGATGTTCCGCATGGCGCTCCCCGGCTGGCTCGCCCCAACGGGCGTTCGCGCCGAGGTCAACGGAACGCGCCGCGATACAAACGCGCGATCCGGGTATCTCGAACTCGGCCCCTTGAACGCGGGCGACCAGGCCCGGCTCGCGTTCGACATCCCGTGCCGCGAGGAAAAGGAAACGGTCGACGGTATCGAGTACACGACGCGGTGGGCCGGAAGCCAGATCGTCGAGATCCTGCAGCGTGGCGAAGTCAGCTCGTTGCCGTTCTAGCGCCGAGCGGCTGTACTGATGGCGCTGCCGCTTCTGACGATCGTCGTTCGATTACGATTACGATCACGACTACGATCACGATCACGATCACGAGACGAAACGCCGATGCATCGGAAAGGTAGCTAGGCGGCGGGAGATCCTGGGGGAGGCCCAGCGGCGATGGTCTTGCTGCGTTCGATCGATTGCAGGGCAAGGTAGCTCGCGCCGTATTGTTCAAGATTGCCGAGCTCGGTGTCGAACTGATCGTAGTGGCGCTCTTCGTCCACGATCAGTTCTTCGAAGAGCTTCTTGGATACCGAATCGGCGTGGGCCGAACATTCGTTGGCGAACCGGTTGTACATCACAACGGTGCTCTCTTCCATGCCACACGCGGCGATGAGCATTTCTTTCACGCCGTGGATCTTCTTGACCTCTTCCGTGGCCTTCAATTCCACTTCGCCCTTGAGGAACAGCGTGCGCTCCGCCAGCCGCTCGATATGGAGCATCTCCTCGATGGCCGTCCGCTTGAACAGGCCGGCCAGCAGGTCGAGCCCCATGTCGTCGCACCGGAAGTGAAAGTACATGTACTGGTGCACCGCGCCCAATTCGTCCGCGATCGCTTGATTCAGAAGTCCAACGCTCTTCTCGTGCATGGCTCAATCCTCCTTCACTACTGCAAGGCCATTCCCATCGCTCTTCCATGGATTCTAGTTAGAACGCCTGGGCAAAACAAACTACACCAAGCGCCCACGCTCGACTTGCATGATGCCCCCTATGCTGCTATCGTTCGCGACTTCTCGCATCACCCTAAGGAGTTTGTTCGATGAAGTACCCCTATCTGTTGCTGGATGCCGGAGGCACGCTGGTGTTTCCGGATCAGGATCTGATCGCGCGCACCGCCGCCGCGGAAGGCGGCCCGGTCGACCCGGAACGCCTCTATGAAGCGCATTTTCGTTTCCTACATTGGTTCGACACGCAGGTCCGCGATGCCGCCTTGCCTACCGCGATATCGATGCGCACGTTCTTTCGCGACATGATGACGGACGCGGGGGTGCCGCACGAATCGGCGGAACGCGCCGTCGAGACGTTGTTGGAACGCCACGAGACGATCAGCCTCTGGACGTACACGAAGTCGTGGGTCGCCGAGACGCTTGCGGTGCTGCAGCGCATGGGCGTCCGCATGTCGGTCATCTCGAACTCCGACGGCCGCGTCCGCGATCAACTTGAGGTCTGCGGCATCACGCCATACCTTGAGGCTGTCTTCGATAGCGCTATCGTCGGCGTCGAGAAACCCGACCGCAGGCTTTTCGATCACGCGTTGAAAGAGCTTGGACTCGCGGCCGCAGACGCGATCTACGTGGGCGACACGTACCAGGTCGACGTGGTCGGCGCCAATGGAGCGGGACTGGCCGTGGTCCATCTCGATCCACTGGGACAATACGGCGACTGGCCGGGCGTGCATGTGCCGGATATCCGCGCGTTGCCGGAATGCCTCGATCGCATGCTTCACAACCCGGAAGACTTCGACCTCTTTCCCGCTCGTTTGAGATAGCCAACCTACCTCAGGCCGCCATTGTCGATAGCGGCCTTGCCTTGCAGGTTAAGCTAAAGGCAATAGTCTCTCTTGTCTACGATAGGACGAATAAGACCATACCGCGTGGGTGCCTTCTTTGGGTTCATCTTGGGGTTTAGAGGAGTAGTCTCTAGTGTTTAATTGGGTTATGAAGAAAGTTCTTGACATGGGCATCGATTCGTGATATAGTTCCTGTGAAACAAGTCACAGCGTTAAGGAATTCACATGGCAAAGATTGCTACCGAAATCGAACGCATGTTCGGCGTCTCGGGAAAGACCATCGGGCGTCTCAGCTTGTATCGCCGAATCCTGCATGACCTCCTGGCCGAAGGGGAGCAGTTCATCTTCTCCCACAAACTTGCGGCGATGGTAGGCGGCACGGCCGCACAGGTCCGGCGCGACATTATGGCGGTCGGCTACACGGGGAGTCCGACCAAGGGCTACGACATCCAGGAGTTGACCCGGAGCATCGGGGCGTACCTGGACGCGGCCGAAGGCCAGCGGATGGCGCTGGTCGGCGTGGGCAATCTGGGCCGCGCGATCCTCGCCTATTTTGCGGGACGCCGCCCGAAGCTTACGGTCGAGGCGGCGTTCGACAAAGACCCGGCCGTGTACGGGCGGATGATCCACGGGTGTCCGTGCTATCCGATCGAGGAACTCGTCGAGACGGTGCGCGCGAAGAACATTCCGATCGGGATTGTGACGGTCCCGGGCGACGAAGCGCAGAGCGTGGCCGAGAAGTTGTGCCAGGCGGGGGTGTATGGGCTCGTCAACTTTGCGCCGATCCGGCTGTGGGTTCCGGCGAACGTGTATGTGGAAGACATCGACATGATCATGTCGTTCGAGAAGGTCGCGTTTTTTGCCCGGCATTGGGCGCAGGAGAAGGATGGGAACGTATGACGACAGGGACGGCAACACCAGGGGACGTAGCGGCGATTCTGGAGAAGTATCCGGACGCCGGGCGGGAAGCGTTGATCCCGCTGCTTCAAGACGTGCAGGAGGAGCAGGGATACATTTCGCGGGAGGCGATCAAGGCGATCAGCAAGCACCTTGGCCTCCCTACGAGCAAGATTTACGGCGTGGCCACGTTCTATAACCAGTTTCGGTTCGAGCCGCGCGGGAAGTACCACATTCAGATTTGCCGCGGCACGGCCTGCCACGTAAAAGGCTCGGCGACGGTGCTCGAGGTCCTTACGCGCGAGTTGAAACTCGAGGCGGGGCACACCTCGCGCGACGGCATGTTCAGCCTGGAAGTAGTCGCGTGCATCGGGGCGTGCGGGCTTGCCCCGGTGATGAGTATCAACGGTGTGTTCTACGCGGGACTGACGCCGAAGAAGGTGCGCGAGATCCTCGATACGTACCGGGAAGGAGAAGTGCAGCATGACCACGTTAATTGAGGACAAGTGTTGCGACCAGTGCTGGCACGGCGCGGACCGGCCCTGTCCGGATCTCGTCGCGTGCCTGACCGAAGGCCCGGCGTGTCATGAGCACGGCGAGGCCGTAAAGACGCGCGAGACCCGGATCGCGGAGTTGCTCCGGCTTGTGGTCACGCGCCCGGTTATCTACATCGGCGCGGGCACATGCGGGCTGGCCGCGGGCGCCGAGAAGACGCGGATGGCGATCGTCGAGCATCTCGAAGCCAAACACATCGAGGCCGACGTGGTCAACGTGGGGTGCATCGGCCTGTGCGCCGAGGAGCCGATGGTCGATATCCAAGTCCCGGGCAAGACCCGCGTGTCGTTCGGGCGCGTAACGCCCCATGACGTGCCGGGCATCGTGGACAAGGTGCTCGCGGGCACGGTACCCAGCGAACGCCTGCTTGGCCAGATCCGCGAAAAGGCGTTGCAGCCTTGGGACGGCGTTCCCTTCCTGGACGAACATCCCTTCTTCGCGCCGCAGACGCGATGGGTGCTGGCGGAATGCGGCATCGTCGACCCGCTTCAGATGGACGAGTACCTCGCGCGCGACGGTTACAAGGCGTTCGCGAAGGCGCTGCGTTCGATGACGCCGCAGGACCTCTGCGCGATGGTCGAGGCGAGCGGACTGCGGGGACGCGGGGGCGGCGGGTTCCCGACGGGTAAGAAGTGGCAGTTCGCGCTCAAGACCGAGAGCGAACAGAAGTACCTCGTCTGCAATGCGGACGAAGGCGATCCCGGCGCGTTCATGGATCGCGCGGTCATCGAAGGCTGCCCGCACAAGGTGCTCGAGGGCCTGGCCATCGCGGCGTACGCCATCGGCGCGACCAAGGCGTACATTTACATCCGCGCCGAATATCCCCTCGCGATCAAGCATCTCAAACACGCGATTTCGCAGGCCAAACAGTACGGCCTGCTTGGCCACAACATCCTCGACAGCGGGTTCAACCTCGACGTGTACATCAAGATGGGCGCCGGCGCGTTCGTGTGCGGCGAGGAAACCGCGCTCATCCACAGCATCGAGGGCAAGCGCGGCATGCCGCGTCCGCGTCCGCCGTTTCCTGCGGTTCGCGGACTGTTCGGCAAGCCCACGGTCATCAACAATGTCGAGACCCTTGCCAACATCCCGGTGATCGTGCGCAACGGCGCCGAGTGGTACGCGTCGCTCGGCACCTTGACCAGCAAAGGCACCAAGGTGTTCGCGCTGTCCGGCAAGGTGGCGCGCACCGGTCTTGTCGAGGTCGCGATGGGCACGACGCTCCGGAAGGTCATCTTCGACGTCGGCGGCGGCATCGCGAACGGCAAGGCCTACAAAGCGGTGCAGATCGGCGGGCCGAGCGGCGGCTGCATCCCGACGCAACACCTCGACATCGAGATCGACTACGAGACGCTCAAGACGGTCGGCGCGATGATGGGGTCCGGCGGGCTGGTCGTGATGGACGAGAACACGTGCATGGTCGACGTGGCAAAGTTCTTCATGGATTTCATCCAGCGCGAGAGCTGCGGCAAATGCATCCCCTGCCGCGAAGGCACGCTGCGGATGCTCGAGATCCTCGAACGCATCACGCGCGGCCGCCGTTCCGAAGAGGGCACTGCGGCGCTCGACCGTTTCATGGGCGTCATGTACCTCAATCGCCTGGCCGAAGTGATCAAAGACACGAGCCTGTGCGGCCTTGGCCAAACAGCGCCGAACCCGGTGCTCAGCACGCTTCGCTGGTTCCGCGACGAGTACGAGGCCCACATCTACGAACGGCGCTGTCCCGCGGGCGTCTGCACCGAACTGCGCAAGTTCGCCATCGACCCTGAGAAGTGCATCGGCTGCACCAAGTGCGCGAAGAAATGCCCCGCGGACGCGATTGTCGGCTGGCCCAAGAACGTGCACTTTATCGTCGTGGAAGCGTGTATCGGCTGCGGCGCGTGTGCCGACGCCTGCTCGTTCGACGCGATCGAAGTGCGGAAACCCGATCCGCCCGGCACCCGCAAGGGCAAGGGCGAAGGCGGCGCGCGCGGCGTGTTCGCGCCGGAAGTATTCGACACATGGAGCCGCGGCAAGGCCGTGGTCACGATGGATTGACGCGGGCGCGCCAGGAAGGAGTACGAAGACGTTATGGCTACGATTGAAGTCAATGGAAAACCGGTCGAGGCGAAACCCGGCGAGATGGTGCTCGATACGCTCAAACGCGCGGGCGTGACCGTCCCGACCCTGTGTCACATGGAAGAACTATTCCCCAGCGGCGCGTGCCGCTTGTGCGTCGTCGAGGTCGAAGGCCAGCGGAACCTCCTGCCGAGTTGTGCGACGCCGGTCGCCGACGGCATGAAGATCCAAACCCATTCGCCCCGCGCCATCCGCGCGCGCAAGACGATTATCGAATTGCTGCTCGCGAGCCATCCCGACGATTGCCTGTACTGCGTGCGGAACGGTTCGTGCAGCCTGCAGTCGCTCGCGGAGGAACTGGGCGTGAACCAGCGCCATTATGTCGGCCGCAAGAGCGTCTACTACGAAGACCTGTCGAGCCCGTCGGTCGTGCGCGACCCCGCCAAGTGCATTCTATGCGGACGTTGCGTGCGCGTGTGCGAAGAGGTCCAGGGCGTGTCCGCGATCGATTTCATCGACCGTGGCAGCCGGACGCACATCGGCACGACGTTCAACTACGGCCTCAACGTGTCGAACTGCATCAACTGCGGCCAGTGCATCATGGTCTGCCCGACGGGCGCGCTCCGCGAGCAGAACCACCTCAAGGAAGTGATCGACGCGCTGAGCAATCCCGAGATGACCGTCGTCGTCCAGCACGCCCCGGCCGTGTCGGTCACGCTGGGCGAAGAATTCGGCCTCAAACCCGGCGCGGACGTGGCCGGGATCATGGTGACCGCGTTCCGCAAGCTCGGGTTCAAGCACGTGTTCGACACGTCGTTCACGGCCGACCTCACGATCATGGAAGAAGGCTCGGAACTCGTCCAGCGCGTCACCCAGGGCGGCAAGCTGCCCATGCTGACCAGTTGTTCGCCGGGGTGGATCAAGTTCGTCGAGCAAGAGCATCCGGATTTCATCGGAAACTTGTCGAGCTGCAAGAGCCCGCAACAGATGATGGGCGCGCTGATCAAGTCGTTCTTCGCGGCACGGGCAGGCCTCGATCCGAAGAAGATCTTCAGTGTCTCCGTGATGCCGTGCACCGCCAAGAAGTTCGAGGTGGGCCGCGCCGAGATGATCCACGACGGCGTCGCCGACGTCGACGCCGTGCTGACCACGCGCGAACTCGCCCGCCTCATACGTATGCGGGGCATCGACCTGAACAACCTAGCGCCTGACGCGGCGGACACGCCCTTCGGCGAACGCAGCACGGCCGGCAAGTTGTTCGGGGCGACCGGCGGCGTGATGGAGGCCGCCATCCGTTCGGCGCACTTCCTGATCACTGGGAAGGAACTCGAAGAACTTAAGGTCCAGCCCGTCCGCGGCCTCGACGGCGTGAAGGAAGCGCGCGTCACGATCGGCGATCTCGAACTGGGCGTGGCCGTGGTGAGCGGACTGCACAACGCGTCGAAGATCCTCGACGACGTTCGCGAGGGGCGGCGGAACCTGCACTTCATCGAAGTGATGACGTGTCCCGGCGGATGCATCGCGGGCGGCGGCCAGCCTTACGGCACGAACCTCGACGCGGTGCGCGCGCGGTTGAACGCCCTCTACGCAATCGACCGGACCGAGCGCATGCGCACGTCGCACAGCAACCCGTCCGTGAAGCGGCTGTACGAGGAATTCCTCGGCGAGCCGCTCGGTGAAAAGAGCCACCATTTGCTGCATACTCATTACGCGCCGCGCGAAGCGGCGGTCTAATTCGGAGCCGTTGGCCCCATGCGCCAGACGATCGACAAAGCGTTCATCACGACGATCAAAGAGCGGTGCCGCGTGTGCTATACGTGCGTGCGCGAATGTCCCGCGAAGGCCATCCGCATCGCCGATGGCCAGGCGGAGGTCATGCCTCTGCGGTGTATCGGCTGCGGAAACTGCGTGCGCGTGTGCAGCCAGCAGGCGAAGAAAGTCGTGAACACGGTCGAAGAGGTGCTGGCGCTGCTTGCGGGCGAAGCCGAGGTGGCGGCCTGTCTTGCCCCGAGCTTCCCCGCAGCGTTTCCGGATCTCGATCATCGGACGCTAGTGGGGATGATCCGCATGCTTGGATTCGACTACGTGCATGAAGTCGCGTTCGGCGCGGACCTCGTCGCGCACCGCTATCACGAATTGGTGCGCACGACGAACGGCCAGCGGTACATCGCGACGACGTGCCCGTCCATCGTGGGGTTTGTCGAGCGGTACCATCCCGAACTTGTCGATTCGCTCGCGCCCATCGTTTCCCCCATGATCGCGTTGGCGCGCGCGCTGCACCGGGTTCACGGTCCCGACACGAAAGTGGTCTTCATCGGCCCGTGCATCGCCAAGAAGTGCGAAGCGCTCGATGAGAACCTGCCGAACGAGGTGCATGCCGTCTCGACGTTCCACGACTTGCAGCGCATCTTCCAGGCCAAAGCCATCACGCCGGCGTCGGTGGAACCGAGCGACTTCGATCCGCCGCATGCGAACCTCGGCGCGGTCTTTCCGCTTTCGTCGGGCATGTTGCAGGCCGCGCACGTCGACGAGAACTTGGTCGAAGGCCGGGTCGTGTCAGCGGATGGGCGCGAAAGCTTTGTCGAGGCGCTCGAAGAGTTCAAGTCCGGCGCGCTCGATGCGCAACTGCTCGAAGTCCTCGCGTGCCACGGGTGCATCATGGGCCCGGGGATCGTGAGCGAAGCGCCGTTGTTCAACCGGCGCAGCCGCGTCAGCCAATACGTGCGGCAAACGCTCGCGGCGCGCGATGCCGACGCGTGGCAGCGCGCGATGGACTCCTTCGCGGACCTGGATCTTTCACGCAAGTACACCGGGCACGACCAGCGACTCCCGGCGCCGTCCGAAGGCGAACTGAAGAAGATCCTGCGCGACATGGGCAAGGTGGAACCGCAGGACGAGTTGAACTGCGGCGCGTGCGGGTATGACACGTGCCGCGAGCACGCCATCGCGATCCTCAACGGCCTCGCCGAAAACAAGATGTGCCTGCCGTACACGATCGACGAACTCGGCAAGACGGTCAAGAGCCTCGCGGTGTCGAACCAGCAACTCGCGAAAACGCAGGAGGCGCTGCTTCAATCCGAGAAGCTCGCGAGCATGGGGCAGCTTGCCGCGGGCATCGCGCACGAACTGAACAACCCGCTCGGCGTGGTGCTGATGTACGCGCACCTGCTGCTCGACGAGGTCGAGACGAAGTCAAAGCTGAGCGACGACCTGACCATGATTACCGAGCAGGCGGATCGCTGCAAGAAGATCGTCGCGGGCCTGCTGCATTTCGCGCGGCAGAACAAGGTTCTGCACGAACCCACCGACGTGCGCCAATTGATCGAGCATAGCCTGCGCGCATCGGCGATTCCGGACAACGTCGACGTGCAGGTCGAAAACACAATGGAGAACCCGACGGTCGAGGTCGACCACGACCAGATCATCCAGGTCCTAACAAACCTAATCAGCAACGCGTGCGCGGCGATGCCTTCGGGCGGGGCGCTGGTGATTCGCGCGGCGGATACGGGCAAGGCGCGGTTCGAGATCGGCGTCACGGACACCGGCACGGGGATTCCGAAAGAAAACCTGGCAAAGATTTTCGAGCCGTTCTTCACGACGAAAGAAATTGGCAAGGGCACCGGCCTTGGATTGGCCGTGACCTATGGAATAGTCAAGATGCACCGGGGCGATATCCGCGTGAAGTCGAACGCGGACCCCACCGCGGGCCCGACCACGACGACCTTTATCGTGACGCTGCCCAAGAAAGCGGAAGAATGAAGTGGGTATCGAGTCCCGCGTTCCGGGACTTGGTACCGAACCGAGGGGAATGGCATGAGCACGCAGAAGTCGATTTTGGTGGTGGATGACGACGCCGATTACCGGTTCCAGCAGCGGGTGCAGCTCGAGGCGGCGGGCTATAAGGTGATTGAGGCGGACAGCGAGGCCGCCGCGGTAAGTCTGTTGGAACGCGAGGCGCCGGACCTTGCAATCGTGGACCTGATGATGGAGGAAATGGACGCGGGGTTCACGCTCTGCTACCACATCAAGAAGACGCATCCCAACGTCCCGATCATTCTGGCCACGGCCGTCACGCGCGAGACCGGGCTCGAATTCGACGCCGCCACGTCCGAGGAGCGCTCGTGGATCAAGGCGGACGCGTTCCTGGCCAAACCGATCCGCTTCGATCAACTCAAGCGTGAGGTCGAGCGGTTGCTGGAACAGTCATGAACGCCGACACTTTGCGCGTGCTCGTCTGCGACGACGAACCCGGCATGCGGATTAGCGTCAGCCGGGCGTTGCGGGACTTCGCGTTCGAGGTCCAGGACATCAGCGACACGGTGAACTTCGACGTCGATCAGGCGGAGACCGGCGAGCAGGCGGTCGAGATGATCGACGCCGAGCCGCCGCACATCCTGCTGCTCGATCACAAACTGCCGGGGATCAGCGGGCTCGACGTGCTCGACCATGTGGCCGCGCGCAAGATCGACATGCTTACGATCATGATCACGGCCTACGCCTCGATCGAGACGGCGGTGCGCGCCACGCGCCAGGGCGCGTACGATTTCCTCGCGAAACCTTTCACGCCGGCCGAACTCCGCAACGCCGTGCGCAAGGCCGCCGAGCATGTCATCGTGGCGCGCCAGGCGCGGCGTCTCGCACAGGAAAAGCGCCAGGTCCGCTTCCAGTTCATCAGCGTGCTCGCGCACGAACTCAAGGCCCCGCTCGGCGCTGTCGAGGGATACCTGCATGTCATGCAAGACCGGTCCGCGGGCGACGATCCGGCAGTCTACGACCAGATCATTGAGCGCTGCCTCGTGCGGACGACGTTTATGCGCAAGATGATCGTCGACCTGCTTGACCTGACGCGAATCGAGTCCGGCCAGAAGAAGCGCGAATTCGCCGAGGTCGATTTGTGCGACACGGCGCGCACGTCGATCGACACCGTGCTGCCCGACGCGCAGGCGCGCGGCATCACGATAGCCCTCAACGCCGAAGGCCCCATCCCCTTCTTGGCCGACCGCAGCGAAATGGAGATCGTCTTCAACAACCTCGTCTCGAACGCGGTCAAGTACAACCGCGATCACGGCAAGGTCGATGTCGCGATCACGCCGGGCGAAGACGGCGTCACCATCGCCGTGTCCGACACCGGCATTGGCATGACCGAAGAGGAATGCGCGCGACTGTTCAGCGATTTTGTGCGCATCAAGAACAATCAGACTCGCGACATCCTCGGCAGCGGCCTCGGACTGTCCATCGTCAAGAAGCTTGCGCAGGCCTACGGGGGCAGCGCGACGGTTGCCAGCACGGCCGGCGAAGGCAGTACATTCACGGTCGTATTGAAACGGCAGGACGGGGCGAGTTTGTGAGCGGCGTGCGGGGCGGCCTGCCTACTGGCCCACGTGGAACAGGGCGCGGTACGTGACCTGCACGACATCGATGTTGAAAAGCGATTGCACGCCGGCGATCAGGGTCAGCACGAGGATGATGCGGTTGAACAGGCGTTCGGACACGCGCCCGTGCATCCATTTGCCGAGATACGATCCCGCGGGGACGAGCGCCACGAGGCAGAGATCGAACAGGAGCACGTCCGTCTTAACCAGTCCGACGGCCACGTAGAACGGAAGCTTGGTCAGGTTGATCAGCGTGAAGGTCCACGCCATGCAGCCGACGAAGAGCGTCTTGCCGAGTCCCTGGGCGAACATATACAAACCGACGACGGGGCCGGCCGCGTGTGCGATCGTTGAACAGAACCCCGCAACGATGCCCATGGGCCACGCCGCCCGCGGCCCAAATTGCAGGCGTTCGGCCCATGCCATGGCCGTTTCTTTGCCGAAGACGTAGATGGCGAAGAGAATGGCGACCGCGCCGATGAACCGTTTGATGAACGCTTCGTGGACATGGATCCCTTCGCGTCCAAGCCACCACCAAACTGCCGCGCCAATCACAATCCCTATGATCGCCGGAACGTAGATTTCCAAAACCGTCCGCCAGATCTTGTCGTGCCAATAGAAGTAGATCGCGTTCAGGTCGCAGAGGATGAGCAGCGGCAGCATCGTGGCCACGACCTTGTCCGAGGGCATGACGAGGATCATCAACGGCACGGAGAGAATGCCCGCGCCGCCCGCGAAACCCGACTTGCTGACGCCCTGAATCAGGATGCCGAAACCTACGAAGAGCCAGAAGATCAGCACGGGTGTGTCGGGACGAATGAAGGGAGCGAACATGCGTTATTCCAGCGCGACGGCTTTGCGAACCACCGCGCCCGCGTCGCGCGTCAGCACCGTGATCTGCCCGATGCCGCGCCGCAGCAAATAGTCGCGCGCCTCCGGAACGCCCGCGCCGACTTGTTCGACGCTATGGCTGTCGTCGCCGAAACATACGCCGATGCCGTAGTCCTTGAAGGCGAGTTCGAGGAGCCATCCGTCCGGAAACGGCCTTTCCAGGCCACGGCGGAATCCCGACGTGTTCACGTCGAGAATCGAACCCACGTCGCTGATCGCCTGCAACGCGCGTTCGGCGGCGCGGCAGATGGGCGGCGTCGCGACTTCTTCCGGGCGGACGTATTTGCGCAAGATATCGAGATGGCCGACCACGTCCGGCTTCAACGCGCGGACCATCGTTGCGACGGTGTCGTAGTAGCGGAGCGCGAACCGTTCGAGACCGCCGTTGTTCGCCACGACGCGATTGAAGGCCTCCTGGCCGTAATCGAAGATCTCATCGTCGATCCAATGGACCGACCCGACCATGAAGTCGAACGCGAACTGCCGGCGCAGGCCGAGCATCTTCTCGACGTAGGTGTCCGACGGGACGACCTCGGCTTCGAACCCGCGGAGGATTTCGAGACGGCCTGCAAACGCTTCGGTGAGATCGGACGCCGCCTGCGCGTACCGTTCGAAATCGCGCTGGATCTTGGCGACGTCCCAGCCCATCGCGACTTCCTCGGCGTAGAGGTAATGCGGAGTGTAACGCGGCGCGTGCTCGGCAAGGCCGAATGTGCGGTAGCCGAATGCGACCGCCGCTTCGAGCATGTCATGCAACGGACTCGTCGCGTGATCGCAGAAGTCGCTGCTGTGGCCGCCGTGCAACGACACGCGCCACGCTTCGTGGTCTTTAGGGGATGGCACCGGAGTCTCCTTCCTGCCTTTACGCTGAACGCGTGCGAAAGAACAGGCGGGCCACGGACGCCTAAGAACCAGTCACGCATTCCGTGTCATTCTGAGCGTAGCGAAGAATCTCACTCTAGGACGACGTGTTGACCGAAAGGAGATTCTTCGCTACGCTCAGAATGACACGCGAGACAGCTTCTCGTGCGAGGCATCCCGCTGTTCTTCACACGAACGGAGGGTATCAGAACGTTGCGCGGCAGGGCAATTTGGTGGTTTACTCGCTTCGTACAAACCAAGGAGCGCGAGAATCCATGACGGCCTTGTCGATATTAAGCGTGGTGTTGTGCGGCGCGGGAGCGTCGCTCGTAATGGGACCCGTCGAGACCGTGGCGACGGGGTTCGCGTTCTCGGAAGGGCCCGTGTGGCTGCCGGGCACGGGACTGGTCTTCAGCGACATCCCCACCGACACGATCTTCAAGGCGGACAAGTCCGTGTTCCGCAAACCGAGCGGCAAGTCGAACGGCCTCGCCGTCGACCGCGAAGGGCGCCTCATCGCGTGCGAGCATTTGAACCGCCGCGTGACGCGGACCGAGAAGGACGGCGCTATAACCGTGCTCGCGGACCGGTATCTCGGGCAGCGGTTGAATAGCCCCAACGACGTGGCGGTCCGATCCGACGGCACGATCTTCTTCAGCGATCCGCCGTACGGTCTCGAAGGACGTCCGGCGGAGTTGCCGTTCAACGGCGTGTACTGCATCAAGCCCGGAGGCGAACTGCGCTTGTTGTCGGTCTATTTCAGGAGTCCGAATGGCATGGCGTTCTCGCCCGACGAGAAGACGTTGTACATCGGCGACTCGGTGGACATGTTCGTCGAGGCGTTCGACGTGGGCGAAGACGGACGCCTCAGCAACGCGCGCCTGTTCTGCAAAGACCTCGACACGCCGGACGGCATGAAGGTGGACCGCGAGGGGCGGCTGTGGGTCGCGGCGAAGGACGGCATGCGCGTGTACCTTCCGAATGGCACGCTCGTGGAATGCATCGCGTTCCCCGAACAGCCTGCGAACTGCGCGTTTGGCGACGACGACGCGAAGACGCTGTACGTGACCGCACGCGCCGGACTCTACAAGGTTCGATGCGCCACGGCGGGCCTTCGGACCAGCCCGTAAACTCGTGGCGGGGAACAGCATTCCCATGAGCAATATCCAATGAAGAGATGGCGAGGCAAGAGACCCCTGATTCTTGCCGTGTCAATTCTGGCGCTTTTGTACGGGGGGTATCGGTACGCATTGCACCGCTACGTCGTCCAGGCGCGCGCCATGCTCGTGGCGGCGGGCGTTCCAGTGACGCCCGAGGGGCTGAAGGAACTCTATCCGGACGTGCCCGACGACGAAAACGCCGCGACGATCTACAAGCAGGCGTTCGCCGCATTCTCGCATACGGTCGAAAAGCGTGACGTTCCCATAGTAGGCGATGTCGAGTATCCGGACCCCGGCCAGCCCTGGCCCGAAGCGATGAAAGAATCCACGCGGGCCTATCTGGAAGCCAACCGCAGCGCTCTCGACCTGTTGCATCAGGCCGCGGCGCGGCCGCAGAGCCGGTTTATCGACGATCCGAATTCGTTCGTGCTCTCGGGAGACATGGGATACTTCTCCGAACAACGAGAAGCCGCCCGCCTTCTCAAGCTCGCCGCGATATTCCATAGCGTCGAAGGCGAAGCCAGCGCGGCTGCCGATTCGCTTCTCGATGCTCTCGCTTTTGTGCGCGCCCTGCAACAGGAGCCGCTGATCTGCCCGCAGTTGATACGTATGGGATGCGAGGGCATAGCCCTGAGCGCCATCCTGGAAGCCGTAAACCGTGTCGATTTCACATCGATCGATCTAGTCTCGCTTGACCAATCTGTCAGTACGCTTATGGACAACGACGGGACGGTACAGTCGATCGCTTGTGAATGCTATTGCATGACGGCTGGACCGATCTTTCGTCCTGATTTAACTGTAGATGTCTATGCAACGAGACCTGGCCTGAAGGAGGCGGCACAAGATGGCTTCGCGTTCGCTAAGTCCGCATTGGAGCAGGTAGCCGGAATCCCGAGCGTGGATTTGGCGATCTACATGGCGACGACGTCCAGGATCGTCGAGGGTTCTCGCAGACCTTTCCCCGAATGCTTACGTGCCATGGACGCCACCGCGGAACTGGAGAGAGTGCCCCGGTGGGTGATCCCCAATTCACGGATGATGCTCCAAGTCATTACTGGAACGGTTGAAGCCGAAGCGCGTTACGTGGCCTACCGCCGGATGACTAAGGTGGCGCTGGCTCTTGAGCGCTACCGAATTGTCGAAGGACACTATCCCGAGCGCCTGGAAGAGCTCGTGCCTGCTTATCTCCCCGAAGTTCTGATCGACCCGTTCGATGGCAAGCCAATCCGGTTCAAACCGGAAGCGTCAGACCTCCTCGTATATAGCATTGGCCGAGACGGACAGGACGGTGGTGGCGATCAGGGCTCCGAAGATAAACGGGCGAGCGACATTGTTTATGTCTTGAAACGGAAGCAATGACGCTTCGTGCCGCTTGCTTGGCCGGTAAGACCCGTCGAAATCGGGCGTTCGCCCGCCGATTCGCCAAGCCCATGCGTGAGTCGCCATCCTTATGGCGCAACGCGTTTGCACCGCGTCGTGTTCATTTGCTATACTTCTTGCCGCTTCTGCTGGCGGGAAGTGTGCGCGCATGCCGCTTCGCCGTCAGGGGTGTGTCATCCCAACAAATGCGAAGAAGTGAGGTTACGTGGCCGAACGAACGTTTGTCATGATCAAGCCCGACGGAGTGGGGCGCCGCTTGTGCGGCGCGATCATCCGGCGTTACGAATCCAAGGGCTTGCGGCTGGCCGCGTTGAAGATGCAGGCGATGACGAAGGAACTCGCGGAAAAGCACTATGCCGAGCATGTCGGCAAACCGTTCTTCCCGGGCCTTCTCGAGTTTATAACGTCGGGCCCGACGATTCAGATGGTGTGGGAAGGCCCGAACGCGGTCGAGGCCGTGCGCAAGATCAACGGCGCAACGGATTGCCGCAAGGCGGACGTGGGCACGATTCGAGGCGACTGGGGCGTGAACACCCAGAAGAATCTCGTGCACGCGTCGGATTCGGTGGAAACCGCGCAACGCGAAATTGCGCTGTATTTTTCGGAAGACGAATTGGTGGATTACACGATGCCTGACGGGCACTGGCTCGCGGACGTCTAAACCGTTCTCATGATCGTGGGATAGAAACAAGGAGGAGTGCGGATGGCTGGTGGACGCAAAGTCCGGCGCGCGAAGATCGCCAAGCATAAGCGCAAAAAGAAACGTCGCGCTAATCGCCACAAGAACAAGTAGCGGCGCGGCGGGGTTTACCCGGCCTCGATGCACTGGCGGCATGTCTTGGCGCGTGGCTGCGCGCCCGGCGGCTTAATCGACCGAATCATCAGGACCGGCCCTCGTGAGGGGGCCGGTTCTTTCTGGCTTCGCGGCACGGTTCCGCGAGGAACGACATTCTGGAGAAACACCCATGTCAGACGACAACTCGAAGATCATCATCGACGAAGATTGGAAGACCCGCGTCCAGCGTGAGAAGGAAGAAGCCGCGAATGCGCCGGAGGAACCGGAAGCGGAAGCGGCGGAAGCGCCGGAAGCGGCCTCGTTTTCGGGCTTGGTGTCCGGCCTGACGATGCAAGGCATGATGGCGCTCGGCGTGATGGCGCCGCGCGACGCGAAAGAGGTCATGGTCGATCTGGACCAGGCCAAGTACATCATTGACACGCTCATGATTCTCCGGGAAAAGACCAAGGGGAATCTGACGCCCGAGGAACAAGGCCTGCTGACGCAGACGCTCTCGGAATTGCAGCAGGGGTTTGTCGTGCGGTCGCAGCAGTTGCAGGAAGCCGCACTGCGGCGCGCGGGAATCAATCCCTCAATCCAGCCCTAGTTCTTGGGTTGCGGGGTTAACGCCTTAAATTGCATTAGTTCGTGCTCGTGCGCGTAATCGTAATCGAATACGAGCAAGAGCAAGAGCAAGAGCAAGAAAGAACGGTCTAAGAGTTTTAGAGTGTGACTCGCCGCCCTAGCGTATCGGGCGGAACGGAAACGAACGGAACACGATTATGCCTACGTATGTTGTGGTCGGAATGCAGTGGGGCGATGAAGGCAAGGGCAAGGTCGTCGACTACCTGACGCGGAATGCGGACATGGTCGTACGGCACCAGGGCGGCAACAACGCCGGCCATACCGTCGTCGTCAAGGGTAAGCAGACGGTATTGCATCTGATCCCGAGCGGCATTCTGCACGGCGACAAGGTCTGCGTAATTGGCAACGGCACGGTGATCGACCCGGCCGTGGTCATCGAAGAACTCGACACGCTGGCCGCCGCGGGACACAACGTGGCGGGCCGGCTGTTTATCGCGGAAACGGCGCATCTGATCATGCCGTACCACCGTACGCTCGACAAGATGCAGGAGCAGTTCCGGGGCAAGAACCGCATCGGAACGACCGGCCGCGGTATCGGACCGGCGTACGCCGACAAGGCCGACCGCTTCGGCATCCGCATGGGCGATCTTCTCGACGAGAGCGTGTTCCGCGCGAAGCTGCAAGCCGTCCTCGAATACAAGAACCGGATCCTCCAGCGTCTGTTCGACGAAGCGCCGATCGATTTCGATGCGGTCTGCAAAGAATACCTGGGATACGCCGAGCGGCTGCGCCCCTTCGTGGCCGACACCGTCGCGATGGTCCACGAGGCCGTGGCGGCGGGCAAGCGCGTCGTGTGCGAAGGCGCGCAGGGCACCATGCTGGACATCGATCACGGCACGTTCCCCTACGTGACCAGTTCGAACACGATCGCCGCAGGCGCGTGCACGGGCGGCGGCGTCGGTACGTCGAGCATCAAGGGCATTATCGGCATCGTGAAGGCGTATACGACGCGCGTCGGCGAAGGGCCGTTCCCGACCGAACTGCTCGACGCCATGGGCGAACGCCTCCGCGAACGCGGCCATGAATACGGCGCGACGACCGGCCGGCCGCGTCGTTGCGGCTGGCTCGATTGTGTCCAGTTGCGCCGCGCGGTGGCGGTAAACGGAACGACGCATTTCGTGTTGACGAAACCCGACGTGCTCGGCGGCGTCGAGACCATCCGGGTCTGCACGGCATACGAGATCGACGGCGTCGTGACGCGCGAGTTTCCTTCGCAGATCGGCACGCTCGAACGCGTGAAGCCCATCTTCGAGGAAATCCCGGGCTGGGACGAAGACATCTCGACGTGCACGTCGTGGGACGCCTTACCCGAGAACGCGCGCGCGTACTTCCGCCGTATCGAAGCGATCGTCGGCGTGCCCTTTGCCGCGATCAGCGTCGGTCCCGGACGCGAGCAAACGATCGATTGTATCGACCCGTTCGCGTAAGGCATTGACGCCGCGCGGCGGCGTTGATACACTGCGCGCATGGTTTGGTACTGCGCAATTCTTGCAGCCGCGGCCGCCGTGGCCGCGCCGGACAATCTCCTGACGAACCCGAGTTTCGAGGCCATGGACGGGGACGCGCCGGTAGCATGGAAATCCTTCGTCGAGCCTCAGGCCGGGGCGGAGGCGTCGGTAGACGCCAAGGTCTGTTGCGACGGGGATCAATCCGTTCGCTTGCACAATCCCGGTACGTATGCCACGGACCCCGCCAACAATTGGAGCCAGAACCTTACCCAGGCGCTCGCGGGCAAGACGCTGATTCTCGGGGGCGTCATCAAGACCGAGCAGGCGGGCGGCGCCGCGCTGTGGCTGCAATGCTGGCAGCGTGAGCCGTGGCGCGTGCTGAGCGTCGCCACGACGAGCGACGAGCATCCGGTCACGGGCACGAAGGATTGGACGCCCGTCGCGCTCAAGACCCAAGTGCCCAAGGATACGGACTATGTCGTCGTCCGGTGCGTGATTAAAGGAGGCGGTACCGTCTGGTTCGACGATCTCCGGCTCGTCGACGCCGGGACCGAGACGTCGCTGGATGACGAGATAGACAGCCTTCGCGAGAAGACCGATCGTCCGAAACGCGCACGCGAGGCGGATAAGGTGAAACGCGAGATCCTCCGCGACAGCGACGAACTTACGAAGAGTGTCAAGGAATTGCGCGATACCAACGACTCGCTATTGAAGGAGATCGCCACGTTGCGTACGGAGATCAAAGACCTGCGCGGCCAAGTCCGGGCTTTGCCGAAGTCCACGCGGCAAACCGTCCCGCCGCTGGTGCCGCACGGTTACGATCAGAAGGAATTCCAGTGATAGCCTTCGACATGAGATTAGGGATTTCCATCGCCGCGGGGGTTGTGGCCGCGGGGCTCGCATGGTTCCTATGGGACCTCGCACAGAACTTTCGCGACGCGCTCCGCCGTCGCAAAGCCCGGCGCGCCGCGATCGGCCTGAGCGGCCTCGGGGATGGCGAGTCCTGAACTGATCCCGTGGACGAAGTGGACGTGTTTGCGTGGCGACGTCCACCGCGTCCACTCTGTCCACTTCGTCCACAACCCCCCCGAGTTGCCTCTTCTCAGTTGAGAAATAAGATGCCCCCGGAAGGCGCGCGCCTTCCAGGGGCATCGTCAAGGGCAACTCGATCCTACTTGATAACCACTTCCTTGCCCGCGGCGGCGGAACGATAGACGCCGTCGAGCATCTTCTGCACGGCGAGACCGGCCTCGCCCGGGGCTTCGAGCGGCGTGTTCTTCATGCAGCCGTCGATCCAGTTGCGCAGCTTGGTATAGAAGAGCGAGTCGAACGAGGTCTGATCGCCGACGAAATAGGGCGTGCTATTGACCATCGTGCCGCTCCGATCGGAGAAGATCGAGGCCGGGTCCCATTGGCCGCCGCCCTTGGTGCCCATGAACGTGAAGTTCCAGATGTCTTTCTCGATATGGGCTACAAAGCTGGCTTCGATCTGGAGGATCGCGCCGTTGGCGAAACGGATCTGGCCGATGGCGAGATCCTCGACGGTGTAGGTCTTGTAGTCCCAGTTAGGCCACGGGCACACGACATCCGACGGCTTGTTGCCCATGTAGGTCCACGTGTTGCCGGAAGCGGCTATGGGCTTGGGCGAACCCATGAAGTAGTGGGCCATCTCGATGACGTGGACGCCGATGTCGATCATCGGCCCGCCGCCCTGCAGTTTCTTCTGGCCGAACACGCCCCAGTTCGGGATGCCGCGGCGGCGAAGCGCCTGGCACTTCACGAACATGATGTCGCCGAACTCGCCGTTGTCGCGCGCGCGCTTGAGGAACTGCGTGTGCGGATGGTAGCGGTACTGGAACCCGATGACGAGTTTCTTCTTGGCCTTCTTCGCGGCGGCGATCATCTTCTCGCATTCGCCGGGGTTCATGGCCATGGGCTTTTCGCTGAGGACATGGCACCCTGCGTTGGCCGCGTCGATGGCGGGCGCGGCATGAACGCCGTTCGGGGTGCAGATGCTCACGCCGTCGGGCTGGATTTCTTTGAGCATCTTCTTCCAGTCTTTGTAAAGCTTCGTGACGCCCCACTTTTCCTCGAAGGTCTTGAGGCGTTCGGGGAGGATGTCCACGCCCGCCACGACTTCGACGTCAGGCATTTGCTGCAGCGCGGCCATATGCGTCTGGCAGATCCCGCCGCAGCCGATAAAGGCCACGCGAAACTTGCGCCCCTTGTATTCTTTCGCCACTGTCATTGCCAACGATTGCGTGCCGACACTCTTTTCCGCCATGGTGCTCGATCCTTCCTGCCTCGGGGCGCGTCCTCGCCGGAGTGGCCCGGCAGGCGCGCGTTCATAGGTTGCCGCTCCTGTCTTTTCGCGTCGCGCCCGCGCACACACACTATACGCGGAACGCCGTTGGCCGTATAACGTACACCTTTGCTTTGCGCAATGCCACTTCGATCCGATCTCGTCTCAGTACTCCCCAGTTTCTATGTGGTTCCGCCTTTTCTTGCTCGTGCGCGTAATCGTAATCGAGTTCGTCGCGGCCGAGTGTTGGCAGTGGTCATCACCCCCGGAAGAAGACTGTTCCGGTAAGGCTACAGCCTTTTGATCTTCGGTAGATTACGATTACGAGCACGAGCGCGGGCGCTAGGCCTCGCAGAGCACGGCTCTTCACGAAACTGGGGAGCACTTCGATCCGATCTCGGTGGTTACTCTTCGTCGGGCACTACCTCTGGAAGTAGCGTTGCGCCTTCGGAACGGGCGACGTAGGTGGCGCAGGTCAAGTCGCCGATGACGTTCACGACGGTTCGGCACATGTCGAGAATTCGGTCCACGCCGATGACGAGCGCGATCAGCGCGGGATTGACGCCGACGGTCGCCAGTACGACGACGATGAAGGGCAGCGACGCCGCGGGCACACCGGCGGTTCCGATCCCGCCGAGAATGGCCATATACACGACCATGAGTTGCTGGCCGAGGCTGAGGTGCACGCCCGCTACCTGCGCGAGGAACAGCACAGTGACGCCTTCGAACAGCGCGGTGCCGTTCTGATTGGCGGTGGCGCCGACGGTCAATACAAATGAGTTGATGTCGCGCGGAACGCCGAGCTGGCGTTCGGACTCACGCAGCGCCGTCGGCAACGTCGCGTTGGACGACGACGTCGAAAACGCGGTGATCATCACGGTCCGCACGCGGCGGAAGAACTCGCGCGGGGGAATGCGCGACAGTGTCGCGACGGAGATCGAGTACACCACGAACAAATGGATCGCCAGGCCCGTCAGCACGGTCGCGACAAACCAGCCCAAGCTGAGAAGCATCGGAAACCCGAAGCGAGCCGTCATCGTGAACAGGAGCGCGCAGACGGCGTAGGGCGCGATGTGCATCACGAGGGCGATGCCTTTGGCGACGGCCTCGTAGATGCCTTCAAGCACGCGTATCACCGGATCGGCCCGCTCGCCGATCAAGGTCAGCGTAATTCCGAAGAAGAGCGCGAAGAACATGAGGCCCAGCATGTCCGGAGGGTCTTTGGCGACCGATTGCATGATGTTCGACGGCACGATGGTCTTGACCACGATCATGAGGGGCGCTTCGGCGGTTTCGCCCGAAGCCTTGGCGGTCGACACTTTCGCCAGCGCTTCGTTGCCGTACCGTTCTTGCAGCCGCTGGCTTACGTTCGGGTCGATGCGTGTGCCCGGATGGACAAGGTTGGACAACCCCAGTCCGATCGCGACCGAGATCGCCGAAATGACGACCGTGTAGATCAGGCATTTCACGCCCACGCGGCCCACGCGCCGGATATCGCCGATGCCCGCGACCCCCAGCGTCAGCGATGTGAACACCAACGGCACGACCAGCATGAGCAGCAGCCGCAAGAACAACTGGCCAAGGGGTTCGGTGAGATGATTCGTCACCCATTGCAGCCGCGCCGATTCCTCGCCGAGCCACCAGTTCAAGGCGCCGCCCGACAGCGCGCCGCACGCCAGTCCCATCAGGATGCGTGTGTGGAGCGGGAGTTTCTTCGTGTCAGCGCGTTCGGTCACGGCGGCCTCGACATTCGTCTTGCAAGCGATTTGAGCGAGTTCTCTCTAACACAACGGGCTGCGAGACTACAACTCGATCCGCAGCGCCGGTTGAAGCCGCATCGCAGGTCATGCCAGCAGATTACCGAGAGGAATGGCGAACAACCGCTCGCCGAGCTGCGCCGCAGTCTTGCCATTGTAGGCAAGGATGGCCGCAACGCAGGCTGGAGTCCGGTCGAGGAAAGCCCGCAAAGGAGCGAGATCGCTTTCCCCCCATCGGGTCGCGGCCTTCACCTCGATCGCGATCACCTTTCTTGCGGCTTCGATGACGAAGTCCACTTCGCGGCGTCCTTGTTCGTTCCAGAAGGCGAGGTGCGCGTCCGGTAGATGGGCCTCGAGTAGTCCCGAGATATTCTGCGCCACGTAGGTCTCGTACAGAGCGCCGCGCAACAAGTCGTCTTGTCCGGGCTCGATGGAGGCGGTTCCGGCAAGATACGCCGCGAGTCCGCTGTCCGTGACGTAGAGTTTGGGCGACTTGATGAGTCGCGACGCGCGGTTCTTGAGAAATGGCGGCAGCCGCCGAACAAGGAAGGAAGCTTCGAGCAGATTGAGATACCGTCCTGCCGTCCCGACCGTCAGTTTAGCGTCGCGGGCCAAGGCGCTGGTTACAAGCACCTGTCCCGTACGCAAGGCCGCCAGTTGCGCGAGCGTTCGGAAGGCGACGAGATCGGCTATCTGCGAGAGTTGGCGGACGTCGCGCTCGACGTAGGTTTGCACATAGCCTCGAAACCATTCGGAGGCTGCGTCGGCGGGACCCAGGCATGCCGGCGGCAATCCTCCGGCCAGTACCTCTTGGTCCGTGATAGGCTCGGCGGGGCGCGACGGCAACACGCGATCCTGGAATAACCGCATCAAATAGGGCGGGGCATCGGTCTCGCCGCGTATCTCCCGGCGCGTCATGGGATGTAGCGTGTAGTACGAAACCCGGCCCGCCAGAGTCTCCGAAACGTGGCCCAGTAAGGCGAGGTTTGCCGAACCCGAAAGCAGGAATCGTCCGGGATGCCGTGTCTCGTCAACGGATTGTTTGATGGCCATTAGCAACTCGGGACAGCGTTGCGCTTCGTCGAGCGTGGCAGCCTCGCTGAACAACGACTCGGGGCTGCTGCGCGCGGCGGCCAACGTCGCAAAATCGTCCAGCGTGCGGTAGGTCCGGCCTGACACCAGCGATGGCTCGTGCTGCAACAGCGTGCTTTTTCCCGTTTGACGCAACCCGGAAAGCACGACTACCGGGATTCGGCGTAGCGCCTGAGCAAGGCGAGGCGCGATTTCGCGGGCTAGATAGTCTGTCATAATCGATCATATAATAGTGAGGATTTGACACTATGTCAAGTGGAAATATGCAGCGCCCCCCGATGCGAATAGGAGAGTGGTCTCTGCAGGGCAAGCTATTGCCCGAGGGCTTGCCGGAGGGCTTCTGCGATGAGCGGTTCGGCACCCGGTTCGACCCAGCACCAGGATTCCTGATTGTAGCCTTCCACCGAGGCCTGCGCGGTGGGGATGTAGCCGGGGGCGCATTCGCCGAAACCTGCGGTAACCACCGTGGCATCGGGACTCATCCCCTGGGCGAGAACTTGGTATTGGACGAACGATTCGCCGGGCAGAATGAGGAACTTCGCTTTGCCGAAATCGACGACAGGCACATCGATGGGGCGGCCTTCGGCCACGCGTTTGCGCCAGCTCAGGTCCATGGCGGCGAGGTTCCGTTGAAACGTCTTCGCGCCCGCATCCGCCACCGTCTTCTTCGCGTCTTCCTCGGCGTACCCGCCGGATTCTTTCGGCACGAGCCGGAGTTCGACGCAACGCAACGTCACGTGTTCGAGCGGGTACCGCTCCGTAGCGGCCCAGGCCTTCACCATGCCTTGATACAGCTTGTCCGCGAGCACGGGCCGGTTCTCTCGGCTGCCGTCGTTGAACTTGCCCGCGGTGGTGTCGCCGCTGCATCCCGTGAAGTAGACCTGGAAGACGCCAGGCATCTCGGCTTGGCGTCGTGCGCGAGCCATGCCGGGGAAATCGGCGGAGACGCCGCCTTTGCCGTAGTAACTCATCGGGTGCGTCGAATACGCGCTGATCGCGGCCACGGGCGTGTCGCCGTTCCAGAAACTGAGCGTCTTGAGAAATGGATCGATAACGCCCTCGGGCTGCGCTCGGAGGGCGGGGTCGGCCGTCGCGCTGCCGCGTCCGTACGTAACCGTCCCGTCCGGCAACACCACGCGCCGGTTCGAGCAGATACCTTCGACCTTCGCCATGCCGATCCCATAATGCGTCACAGGTGTGGTCGACTTCAATGCGTCGCGCAGTGCTTCGGCCACGCGGGCGACGCAGTCCTTTGCGAACGCGACGTCGCATAACGATTTCTCACAGCCCGCGGCATCTAAGACCCGTTGGGCTTCGTAATCGATGACCGGGGCGTCGTGCTGATGGACGCTGGCCAGGAGCACCCGTTCGCGCGACGTTCCAGCGGCCTCGGCCAGCGCATCGCGCCAATGATCGTAGGCGTCGTTGCGGATCTCACACCAATCCACGGCGACGAATACGAGCGGTTTCTCGGGACCGAGCAGCGCCACGCCGCGCACAAACAACGGATCGACGATCTCCTTGGCGGGCGCGATTCCGCCGCCCATGCATGCGTGCCCGAGCGGGACAGTCACGTCGACGCGAAACGTAGCCACCTGAAAGCGCGGAGCCGAAGCGGAGATCGCGACGGTGAGAGCAAAGGCACTTAGGGAAACCATGAGAGGACCTCTTAATGGATCGACTGAGAGCGATTACGTACTGTTAAACAGACAGGATAACAGGATAAACAAGATGACGATATTATTGTCTCATCAAGCATCCAATCTTCTCGCTTGCCATAATTCCCCGCCTCGATATTAATCTCTTCGTTAAGGTTTACGCCGAAACGGGCCATCCTGCAAATCCTGTTATCCTGTCCAAATACAGGTTCCAGCGATCTGGAGTTATTTCCCAGATCGGCGCTATTGCTTCTGCATCCGGAACCGCACGAACACCGGTTTGTGGTCGCTGAGCGGCACGCCTTCCGGATCGTAGTATTCGGGCGTGTCGCGCTTCCAAGACAACGGCGTCATCGTGACGCCGGTTCCCGGCCGGAACAACACCCGGTCAATCTCCTCTCCGGTCGGCCCGTTGATTTCGTCCGAGGCGTCTCGTGCTCCGAGTTCCGACACGAGATGGTCAAACATCGTTATCTTTGGATTGTCCTTGTTCGCCGCCTTGTCTTCAGGGCCGCGGCTGGGCCGCATGTTGAAGTCGGCCATGAGAATGAACGACCGGTCCGCGGGCGAGTGGCTGCGGACGAACGCGATCAGTTCGTCGACCTGCGTCTTTCGCGCTAGGAGCGAGGCCGGTTTCTTGCCCGCGGCGATATGCGTCGTATACACGTCGAGCGGCATTCCGCCGAGATCGAAGCTTGCCATTAACGACCCTTTTGAGGCTGGCCAGTTCTGCTCGTCGCCCGCGTCGCGGAAGTTAATCCCGTCGGTCCGCGTCAGCGGGAACTTACCCAGGATGGACAGGCCCGACCCGACGATCTTGAAGGGATGCTTGAGCGTCGCGTGATACACCTTGACGGGATGTTCCGCGGCTGCCCACAGCCGCGCGTGGTCTTTGAAACATTCCTGGAACGCACAGATATCCGACGCGTTGGTCAACGGCGAGATATACTTGAACTTGTGTTTCGAGTCGTCGAACCACGGGCGGGCCTGAATGTTGTACGTCATCGCCGTGAATTCGACCGGCCCTCCTGCGGGAACCGGCGGCAGCGCCTTGAGCGCCGCCTCATTCACCTGCACGATAATCCCACTCATTCTCCACCACAGCCCGAGGGCCACCAACACCACGAGCGTAAGCCCGATAGCGAGCGCCCATTTGCGCTTTGTCATACCATCGCCTCCTTTATCTCGTGATGTCCACGACACACCCGCTCAGTGTACCCGGAACGCTTCGAAGGTGTCATCTTTCGCCGCAGGTGTTGCGTTTAGGGGTCTTCTACGGTATACTGAGTGAGGCTAAGCGGTGTAGTGCTTGGCCATTGGATGAACAGGGGTAAACCGTACATCGGAAGGAAAGAACAATGCACATTCGCACGTTGACCAAGTCAGTGCCCGCGTCCGCAGCCAGCGGCACCACCGTATTGCAGTACATCTCGGCCATTCTGGGCATCATCGCCCAGCTCAACACTCTGGTCGGCGATGTCGCCGCCAACGTCGGGACGTTCTCGGCCAAGTCGGGTTCCTGAGTATTTATACGAGTGCCCGGCGGCTTCGAAGCGCCGCCGGGCATCCTTCTGTAATCCACTCGCTCTATTCTCGCACGGATTCCCGTGCGTGTAGTGTCTCTAGGCGACCGATTGCTGGCCCTTGGCCGTTAAGTACGCGTGAATGGCCTTGGCGGCTTTCTTGCCGGCGCCCATAGCTTCGATCACAGTCGCCGCGCCCGTCACGATATCCCCTCCAGCATAGACTCCGGGCAGGTTCGTCGCGCCCGTTTCCGGGTCCGCCACGATATTGCCCCACTTGTTCAGTTCGAGTCCTTTGGTGCCGTGCGTCAAGATCGGGTTCGCTTGCGTGCCCAGCGCCGGAATCGCCATGTCGCAATCGATGATGAACTCCGATCCCGGTACCGCCACCGGGCGCCGCCGTCCGGATGCGTCCGGCTCGCCCAATTCCATGCGCATGCATTCCATGCCGATCACATGGTTCTTCTCGTCGCCGACGATTCGGATCGGGTTCGTCAACAACTTGAAGATCACGCCTTCTTCCTTGGCGTTCTCGACCTCTTCGGCGCGCGCCGGGATCTCGGCGGCCGAACGGCGGTACACGATGGTTACGCGTTTCGCGCCCAGGCGGACCGCCACGCGCGCCGCGTCCATCGCGACGTTGCCCGCGCCGATGACCGTAATGTTTTCGCCCACGAGCACCGGCGTATCGTAGTCCTCGCGGTAGGCCTTCATCAGGTTCACGCGCGTCAGGAATTCGTTGGCCGAGAAGACGCCAATCAGATTCTCGCCCGGGATGCCCAGGAACATCGGCGCGCCCGCGCCCACAGCGATGAATACGGCTTCATAGCCCGATTCCATCAATTGCTCGACGGTCCGGACCTTGCCCATGATCATGTCGAGTTCGATCTTGACTCCGAGACTCTTGACGTAATTCACTTCGCGATCGACGATCAGTTTCGGAAGGCGGAACTCAGGGATGCCGTACCGGAGCACGCCGCCCGTATCGTGAAACGCCTCGAACAGCGTCACGTCATATCCCATCTTCGCCAGGTCGCCCGCGCAGGTCAGGCCGCCGGGGCCGCACCCGATGACCGCGACTTTCCGATGATTCGGCGGCGCGACCTGCGGCTGCACCGGCGCATGCTGGGCTTCCCAATCCGCAACGAACCGTTCGAGCCGGCCCACGGTCACCGGCGTCGAGCGCTTGGCCAGAACGCAGGTCTTCTCGCACTGGTTCTCCTGCGGACAGACCCGGCCGCAAATCGCCGGGAGATTGTTCTTGTCTTTGAGGACCACCGCCGCGTGCGCGAAATCGCCTTCCTGGACCGCCTTGATGAATCCGGGAATGTTGACCTCGACCGGACAGCCCTTCATGCATGAGGGACGGCCGCAAATGAGGCACCGGTTCGCCTCGGCCATGGCCCGCTCTTCGGAATAGCCCTCATTCACTTCGTTAAACGACGTCCGGCGGTTGAGCATCTTCTTCATGGTCCGCGCCACGAAGTCGGCCGACATCGCCTCGAAATCGCTGCCCGTCACGAGTCTCTGCTCGTGCTTGCGCGCCTCCTCGTTCAATAGGCACGCATGGCTGTCTTCACGGCTGCTCTGGCCGCCATCTACGGCCGCCCGTTCGAGCGAACGATACGCGCCTTGCCGCGCCATCAACTCGTCGAAATCCACTTCGTGTCCGTCGAATTCCGGGCCGTCCACGCAAGCGTACTTCGTCTTGCCGCCGACGGTCACGCGGCATCCGCCGCACATGCCCGTGCCGTCCACCATAATCGGATTCAGACTGACCACGACCGGCAGTTCGTGTTTCTTGCAGCACTGCACCACGGCCTTCATGTGCGGCACCGGGCCGATCGCGATGACCTCGTCGAACTTCTCGCCCTTCTGGATCAGTTCTTCGAGGATCTGCGTCGCAAAACCCTTGCGGCCGGAGGAACCATCGTCGGTGATGTAATGCACTTCATGGCTGACGGCCGCGATACGGTCCTGCCAGAAGTACAACGACGTGTTCCGCGCGCCGATGATCGAGATGACCCGATTGCCCGCTTCGTAATGCGCCTTGGTCTGCGGGTACATCGGAGCCACGCCGAGGCCGCCTGAGACGCAACAGATGTTCTTGCCGCCACCGTGAAAGTCGCGGTTCATCCCCAGCGGGCCGACGATGTCCAGGTACGCCTCGCCTTCGTTGAAGGCCCCGAGCTTGATCGTGCCCAGGCCCACTTCCTGAAGCACCAGCGTGACCGTGCCCGCGTCCGCATCGCTGTCCGCGATGGTCAGCGGAATGCGTTCGCCCTGTTCGTCGCCCCGGACCAGCACGAAGTTGCCGGGCTTCGCCGTGGCGGCGATCAACGGCGCCTCGACGACCATTTCTTTGACCTTGTCCGCCAGTTCCGCTTTCTTCACGATCGTAAACATTGCACTACTACTCCTTATCCCTGCCCCTGAACCGGATCGTCCGGCGCAACGTCGAGTCTTGTGCGCACGGCGAAACCCGGTAGCGGTAAGGCTGAGGTTGGATGAGGCAGCTACGCCGGAGTTCCTGCAACGCAACACACGCGGGAATTATAGGCCCGCCCGCTGCCACAATCAAACCGCCGTGCGCGTCTCACCGCTCCCCAATCTCGTGAAGATCCACGCTTTGCAGCGTCTTCTTGCTCTTGCTCTTGCTCGTGCTGCCTCGAAAATCGAAACCCGACCACCTGTCATTCTGAGCGAAGCGAAGAATCTCACCTGCGATAGAGGCCTTGCCTGCCAGGAGATTCTTCGCTTCGCTCAGAGCTTGTGAAGAAATTGTGAAACGCGGGCGCTT